>NZ_SDPN01000019.1 GCF_004134825.1 Agromyces albus | reverse complement strand
GAGCCGCCCGCGCCGCCGGCCCCTCCGGCTCCGCCGGAGCCGCCGACCTACGGGTCGGCCACGCCGCCTCCGCCTCCGCCACCTTCGGCCGGCTACGGGATGCCGTCCGACCAGCCGCCCGCCGCCCCTGCCTACGGCGCACCGACACAGCCCGGCTACGCGGCGCCTGCATACGGCACGACGCCCAGCAAGCCGACGCCCGTGTTCAGCCTCATCTCGCTGATCGCCGGCATCATCGGCCTCGTGGGCTTCTTCGTGGTCTTCATCCCGTTCGTCGGCGGCATCATGCAGCTGTTCATCCCCGCCGCCGCCGTGGTGCTCGGCTTCATCGGCAAGCGCAAGGAGCCGGCAGCCAAGGGCATGTGGCTCACCGGCATCATCCTCGGCTTCGTCGGGGTCGCCATCGGCCTGCTTTCCCTGTTGCTGTGGGGCATCTTCGCTGCGACCGTCGGATCGATGGACTACAGCACCTACTGATGAGGCACTCATGACCGAGCGTGAGGGGGTTTCGCCTGAGGGCGGGGCCCCCGATCGCTTCGAACCGGAAGATCCGCTCGCGCCCTACCAGCCGGCCGAGCCGACCTTTCGTGTCGACCCGGCCGTGCGCGAGTTCGAGGTGCCCTTCGACACCGGGCAGCTGCAATCGCTCTCGACCGGCCAGCTCCTCATCGTGCACCGGCCCGGCGGTGACGTGGCCGATGCTGTCGAGGAGGCGACCCAGCGCCGGGTGTACAGCTGGATCGCCGCCGTGGTCGGCACGATGGGGGCCATCGCATCGCTGTTCGTCGGGTGGATGCTGCCGCTGTCCATCGCCGCGATCATCTTCGGCGTGCTCGGCTTGCGCCGGGAGGAGAAGGGCCGTTCCCTCGCGTTCGTCGGCATCGGCACCGGTCTGGCGGGCCTCGTGTTCTCAGCGGTGTGGATCGGCTACTACGCGATCGTGTTCGGCGCGCTGCCCGCCTGAGCCAGCCACACCAGAGCCGGCCGGCACGCCCTTCGGGCGAGTCGCTAGAGTCGCTCGACGAGCAGCGCGACGTGCCGGCCGAGCTCCCGGGTGAGCACGATCGTCGCGGACTCGTCGCCGCGCAGCTTCAGCCGCGTGCGGAGCGCCGCCGGATCGACGTCGGTCCCGCGCTTCTTGATCTCGAGCGTGCCGACGCGGCGCGCCTGCAGGGCCTGGCGCAACTGGCGCTCATCGGCGGGAAGTCGCTCGAGCACCCGGAACCCTTGCGCGAAGGGCGACTCGAACGGTGCGTCGGCCGTGAGGTAGGCGATGCCGGCACTCGCCATCCATGCGCCGTTCGCACGCGCGAGGTCGCCGATCAGGCGGGCGCGGATGACGGAGCCGTCGGGCTCGTAGAGGTAGTCGCCGATCGGGCCGGTCGGAGCATCCTCGCTGTCGGCCGCGGCCGTGAGCTCGTGCGCGGCGTCGCCGCGGATCACGAGCGCTGCGCGGCGGATGCCCGGGCGTGCCAGCTGGCCGAGCCAGACGCCGAGCTCCACGACCTCGCCGTCGATCGACACCCACTGCGCCTCGGCGTCGGCGGGGATGACATCGCGGTCGGTGCCCGGGCCGAGCTTGACTCCCACCGGCATCCGCTCGGCGAGGCCGAACGCGAAGTCGAGCGAGGGGGAGTAGTCGGCGGCATCCGAGATGCGCCTCGTGGTGCCTCCGGTCGTCGTGCGGCGTGCCGGGTCGAGCCAGGCGCCGCCGATGCCGCCGAGCGGCACGTCTTCGGCGCGCGCGTGCAGCACCTGGACCCGCGAGAACGGCGTGAGGTTGTACGCGGCGATCGCGGCGGTGACCTCGTCGGCTTCGGCGGCCGTCACCTCGAGATCGATCGCGGCCATCGCGAGCGCGTCGCCGCCGATGCCGCAGCCGAGGTCGGCCACGTGCGTGATGCCGGCTCGAGAGAAGCGGCCGGCGTGCAGCGCAGCGACCCTTAGCCGCGTCGCCTGCTCGAGGCCCGCCTCGGTGAAGAGCATGCGCGAGGCGAACTCGCCGAATTTCGCACGGGCCTTCGCGCGCAGCTTCGACTGGCTGAGCACGGTGGCCACGAGACCCGACGGATGCCCCTCGCGGCGCAACAGCGCGACCGTCTTCACGATGTCGGCCTTCGAATCCCAGGCGGGCAGGCCGTCGAGGAGCCGGAGGCCCTCTGGCGAGAGCAGTTCGACGAGCTCGGCGCGATCCACCCGGCCACGCTAGCACCCACATCCGTGCGCTGGCACTCGCGTTGCATGAGTGCCAAATCCTGCCTAGACTCGTCTTAGCACTCTCGCTTTGAGGGTGCTAAACAGTCTTCGTCAAGAAAGAGGTCAAACGTGTCGGTTTCCATCAAGCCGCTCGAGGATCGCATCGTCATCAAGCAGGTCGACGCCGAGCAGACCACCGCGTCAGGTCTCGTCATCCCCGACACTGCCAAGGAGAAGCCCCAAGAGGGCGAGGTCGTGGCCGTGGGCCCCGGTCGCATCGATGACAACGGCAATCGCATCCCGCTCGACGTCGCAGTCGGCGACAAGGTGATCTACTCCAAGTACGGCGGCACCGAGGTCAAGTTCGGCGGCGACGACCTGCTCGTGCTCTCGGCCCGCGACGTGCTCGCGGTCGTGGTTCGCTAGTCGACACGATTCGTTCGAGGCCCGGATGCCCCTGCGGCATCCGGGCCTCTTCGTATGCCGGGCGGCGGATGTCTGTGGCCAGGCGTAGTCTGAGCCGGTGTCAACCCGTTCCGATGTCTCGGCCGGTGCGAACCTCACGCCCGCATCGGGCGTGAGCCGCTCCGGACTCGTCTTCGCGATCAGCGCCTACAGTCTCTGGGGCATCCTCCCCATCTACTTCATCGCGCTCGCGCCGACCGGGCCCTTCGAGGTCGTCGGATGGCGCGTGCTGCTCTCGCTCGTGTTCTGCGCCCTGGTCATCACGGTCACGCGCGCCTGGCGTCCGTTCGCGACCATCCTGCGCGACCGCCGCGCGGTGCTCACGATGGGCATCGCGGGCGTGCTGATCTTCGTCAACTGGCAGACCTACGTCTACGCCACCCTGACCGGGCAGGTCGTCGAGGCCGCGCTCGGCTACTTCATCAATCCCATCGTCACGGTCTTCCTCGGCGTGCTCGTCTTGCGCGAGCGCCTCAACGTGACGCAGTGGGTGGCCGTCGGCATCAGCATCGTCGCCGTCGTCGTGCTCGCCTTCGGCTACGGGCAGCTGCCCTGGATCGCCCTCGTGCTCGCGTTCTCGTTCGGCTTCTACGGCCTCATCAAGAAGCGCGTCGGGCCCAAGGTCGACGCGGTCTCCGGGCTCACCCTCGAGACCGCCTGGCTCGCGCCGCTCGCCGTCGTGCAGCTCGTGTTCGTGTCGATGACCACCGGGCTCACGATCGGCGCGGTGAGCGGCTGGCACACGACGCTGCTGCTGCTCGCCGGAGCCATCACGGCGGTGCCGCTGCTCCTGTTCGCGGCCGCGGCGCGCCGGCTGCCGCTCATCTACATGGGGTTCATCCAGTACTTCGCGCCGTTCATCCAGTTCGTCGTCGGCGTCGTCGTGCTCCAAGAGCCGATGCCGCTCGAACGGTGGATCGGATTCGCCCTCGTGTGGGTCGCCCTCGCGGTGCTCACGTTCGACCTCGTGAGGGGCGTCCGTGCCTCGCGACGCGTTCCGACAGAGCTCATCTGAGGTCTCGGTCAGGCCTGTTGGAGGCCCGGATCAGGCTCGAAAAGGGGCTCCAGGCGAGCGGATGCCGCGACGCGCGTTCTGCGCGTCGAGGTCGCGCTGCACGACGATTCTGTGCGCTTTCGGTGGGCAAGGTGTCGGCGAGGTAACGATTCCTGCGGTGTTACACGGTTGTGACCGGCGCGACTTGTTTCCGCCATTGGGGCGCAATACTGTCAAACAACGGCGTCACCAGACGCTGCTTTGTGTACCAATCCTTCAGTCCCAAGGAGCAACATGAGCGTATTCGCGAAGGCCAAGGCCTCGCGCTCGGCTCGCGCAGCCTGGACGGGTCTCGCCATCGCTGGCGTCAGCACCCTCATCCTCTCTGCGTGCGCAACGGGTGGCACGCCGCCGGCCGAGACGGAAGAGCCGGCCGACGCCGGCGACGCCCTGCCCATCGAGGAAGGCGAACGCGACCTCACCCTCAAGGTGGGCACGATCCTTCCGCAGAGTGGAACGCTCGCCTTCCTCGGCCCGCCCGAGGAGGCCGGTGTGGCGCTCGCCGCACAGGAGATCAACGAAGCCGACATGGGCCTCAACATCGAGGTCATCTACCGCGACTCCGGTGACACCACGACCGACATCGCCACCGTCTCCGTCACCGACCTGCTCTCGCAGGACGTCTCGGCGATCATCGGTGCCGCTTCGTCGGGTGTGTCGTTCACGGTCATCGACCAGATCACCGCGGCCGGTGTCGTGCACTTCTCGCCGGCGAACACGTCGCCCGACTTCACCGAGTACGAGGACAGCGACCTGTACTTCCGTACTGCGCCGTCCGACCTCCTGCAGGGTGAAGTGCTCGGCAACCAGATCGCCGCAGACGGCGCTTCGACCCTCGGTCTCCTCGTCCTGAACGACCCGTACGGCACCGGCCTCGCAGAGGCCACCAAGGCGTCGTTCGAGGCGGCAGGCGGCGAAGTCGTGGCCGAAGAGCTCTTCAACACGGGTGACTCGAACTTCGACGCGCAGCTCTCGGCGATCAACGCCGCGAACCCCGACGCCGTGGCCGTCATCACCTTCGATGAGGCCAAGGTCGTCGTTCCGGCGCTCGTCGGCTCGGGCTACCCCGGCGACCAGCTCTACTTCGTCGACGGCAACCTGTCCGACTACAGCGCAGACTTCGCACCCGGCCTCATCACCGGCGCGAAGGGCACGCTGCCCGGTCCTGAGCTCGAAGACGACTTCCGTGAGCGGATCCTCGCCGTCGACCCCGACCTGGCGGACTTCAGCTACGGTCCCGAGTCGTACGACGCGACCGTCCTGATCGCCCTCGCGGCGTATGCGGCGAACAGCACCGAAGGTGTCGACATCGCCAAGTACCTGCGTCAGGTGTCGGGTGGCACCGGTGAAGGCGAGAAGGTCACCGACCTCGGCGACGCCTTCACGGCGCTCTCCGAAGGCTCGCAGATCGACTGGGACGGCCCGTCCGGCCCGATCACGCTCGACGAGCACGGTGACCCCACCGAGGCGACCATCGGAATCTACGAATACGGCGACGACAACACGTACTCGCGCATCGGCTAGTACGGTTCTCCGCCTGGAAGGGCCTCGGCTTCGGCCGGGGCCCTTTCTCGTGCCCGCGTGCGCCCTTGCGTGCGCGCAGGCGCCCTCGCGGCGTGCGCGCAGGAGTCCTCGCCCCGTCGCGGCCCTTCTGGGAGCTCCCTGCGGCGCTCACGCCTTCGCGCGCCGTCGCGGATGAGGCGGGAACCGGGCCCCCGCGGCGATCCGCGGCGCCGGCACCGGCGTGTCCGCCGACATTGACTCATCCGCCGAGACCTGCGCTGGCCGCAGAGTGGCGCGGAGGGCGGTTTGCTGGGTGTGCCTGCGTCAGCAAGGACTCATGACGCGGTTGAGGCGAACGCAGAAGGGGGGCGGATGCCGCAGCATCCGCCCCCGTTCGTTCGGGTGGATCAGTCCTGGCCGAGCGTGCCCAGGTAGAGGCCGATCACCTTCGGGTCGTTCAGCAGGTCGCGTCCGGTGCCGGTGTAGGCGTCGCGGCCCTGATCGAGCACGTAGCCGCGGTCGCAGATCTGCAGGCAGCGCCGCGCGTTCTGCTCGACCATGATCGTGGTCACGCCGGCGCGGTTGATCTCCTTCACGCGAAGGAAGGCCTCGTCCTGCCGCACGGGGGAGAGCCCGGCGGATGGCTCGTCGAGCAGCATGACGTGCGGGCCCATCATGAGCGCACGCGACATCGCGACCATCTGCCGTTCACCGCCCGAGAGCGAGCCGGCACGCTGGCCGAGTCGCTTGCCGAGCTCGGGGAAGATCGCGGTGACGTACTCGAGGCGCTCCTTGACACCCTTCGGCTTCTGGAACATTCCCATCTCGAGGTTCTCCTGGATGGTGAGCGACGGGAACACGTTGTTCGTCTGCGGCACGAAGCCGACGCCCTTCGCCACGAGCTTGTTCGCCTTGAGGTTCGTGATCTCCTCGCCGTTCAGGCGGATCGACCCGTCGCGCACCTTCACGAGACCGAAGATGGCCTTCAGGAGCGTCGACTTTCCGGCGCCGTTCGGGCCGATGATGCCGATGAGCTCGCCCTTCCTCGCGATGAGGGAGCACGAGTTCAGGATGTTCACGCCGGGCAGGTAGCCCGCCGTGACATTCGTGGCCTCGACGACCGCGTCTGCGACGGGTTCGAGGACCGCACTGCCGGTCGGTTCACTGTTCGTCATCGATGAGCTCCTTCAACACCTCGACGTGCTCGGTGTCCGTTGTGCCGATGTCGGCGTCGTGATGGGCGCCCAGATAGGCGTCGATCACGGCGGGATCTTGCATGACCAGGTGCGGATCGCCTTCGGCGACGATCTTGCCCTCGGCCATCACGATGACCCAGTCGGCGATGTGGCGCACCATGTGCATGTCGTGCTCGACGAAGAGCACCGTCATGCCCTGGGACTTCAGGTCGAGCACGTGGTCGAGCAGCGACTGCGTGAGGGCCGGGTTGACCCCGGCCATCGGCTCGTCGAGCATGACGAGCGTCGGGTCGCTCATGAGCGCCCTCGCCATCTCGAGGAGCTTGCGCTGCCCGCCCGACAGGCTGGCCGCGTAGTCGTCCTTCTTGGTGTCGAGCTTGAAGCGCGCGAGGATCTCGAGTGCCTTCGCCTCGATCTCGTCGTCTTGCTTGCGCCAGAGGAACGGCAGGAACGACCGGAAGAGGTTCTCACCGATCTGGCCCTTCGCGCCGAGCTTCATGTTGTCGAGCACGGTGAGCAGCGCGAGCGACTTCGTCAGCTGGAAGGTGCGGATGAGGCCCATGCGGGCCACCCGGTAGGCCGGCACATGCGCGAGCGACCGACCGTCGAACTCCCACTTCCCGCTGTCGGGCTTGTCGAAGCCCGTGAGCAGGTTGAAGAGGGTCGTCTTGCCGGCGCCGTTCGGTCCGATGAGTGCGGTGATCGCACCCCGGGGGACCTCGACGTGCGCGACATCGACGGCGGTGAGACCGCCGAAGGTGCGCCGGACGTTGTCGGCGATGAGGATCGGGTCGACCTTGCGGCAACCCGGTGCGGCTTCGCCGACATGGAGGCCGGTGGTCTTCACCGGCTTGGACGTGGGAGTGACGTTACTTGACAAAGGCCAGCTCCTTCTTGTTTCCGAAGATGCCCTGAGGCCTGAATATCACGATCAGCATGATCGCGATGCCGACGAGGATGAACCGGAGCTGGCCGGCCTGCACCTGCGACATGAATGGGAGCCAGCCCGCCTCCACCGCCCGGGCGACGAAGCCCGAGAAGAAGGAGAGCAGCACCCAGAAGATCACCGAGCCGATGACCGGCCCGAGGATCGTGGCGGCCCCGCCGAGGAGCAGGATCGCGTAGACGAAGAAGGTGAGCGACGTCTGGTAGTTCGCCGGCACCACCGATCGGGGCAGGATGAAGATCATGCCCCCGAGCGTGCCGTAGACGCCACCGAGGATGAGGCTCTGCATCTTGTACGAGTAGACGTTCTTGCCGAGCGCGCGCACGGCGTCTTCGTCTTCACGGATGCCCTTGATGACGCGGCCCCACGGGCTGCGCATGATGAGCCACGTGACGAGGGCCAGGAGCACGACGAGCCCCCACCCGACGATGCGGATCCACCAGTCGTACGCGTTGTACGTGAAGGGTCCGAAACCGTACGTGCCCGATGGGATCGGGTTGAGGTCGGCGAAGCCGCCCTTGTAGCCCTGCAGGCCGCTCGCCGAACCGGTGATGTCGGCGAACGTGTTCGTCGTGAACGTGAGCCGCAGAATCTCTGCCGCCGCGATCGTGACGATCGCGAGGTAGTCGGCGCGGAGCCGCAGGGTGGGAATACCGAGGATCAGGGCGAACACCACGGATGCCGCGATTCCGATGAGCACGGCGCCCCACACGGGGAATCCGAAGCTCAGGATGGAGATCGCGTACCCGTATGCTCCAAGGGCCATGAAGCCCGCCTGACCGAAGTTCAGGAGGCCCGTGTAGCCGAAGTGGATCGCCAGGCCGAGGGCGGCCAAGGCGTATGCCGCGGTGGTGGGGCTGATGAGCTCCTGCGCCGCGTTGGAGAAGATCTGAATCCAGTCGATCATGGTCGGTCCTCCTTAGCCGATTCTCTCGCGGCGACCGAGGATGCCCTGCGGTCGGAACAGCAGCACGAGGATGAGCACGACGAGTGCGCCCACGTACTTCATGTCGGATGGCAGCCACAGCGTCGACATCTCGATGAAGAGCCCCACGATGATGGAGCCCACGAGTGCGCCGAACGCGGTGCCGAGCCCGCCGAGGGTGACGGCTGCGAAGATGAGCAGCAGGATCTGGAAGCCCATGTCCCAGCTGACGCCGGGTCGGAAGTACGCCCAGAGGATGCCCGAGAGTCCGGCGAGGGCGGCGCCCATCACCCAGACGATGCGGATGACGCGATCGACGTCGATGCCGCTCGCTGCGGCGAGGCTCGCATTGTCGGAGACCGCGCGCGTCGCCTTGCCGATGCGCGTGCGCAACAGGAAGTAGGCGACGGCCGCGAGCACCACGACGCTCGTGATCATGCTCGCGAGGTCGACCCACGACATCGAGACGGGCCCGAGGTGGATGTCGGAGGCGAGGGTCGCTCCTGGAAGCTGCCGCGTCGATCCGCCGTAGATGAACTGGTAGATGTAGCGGATCGCGAGCGAGAGGCCGATGCTGACGATCATGAGCTGGATGAGGCCCACTCCGCGCCTGCGGAGCGGTTTCCAGATCACGGCGTCGAGCGTCCAGCCGAGCGCTGCGCTGAGGACGATCGCGATGATGATGGCGAGCCAGATCGGGAACGCGAGGTCGACCCCGAAGGTCAGCATCATGAGCGCCCCGAACGTGACCATCTCCGCATGCGCGAAGTTCGACAGGCCCGTGGTGCCGAAGATCAGCGAGAGGCCGATCGCCGCGAGTGCGAGCAGGAGGCCGAAGTTCAGACCGTTGATGAACCGGATGAGCACCTGGGCGCCGAAGTCGGTCGTGGTGCGCTGGCCCTCGCCGAGGAAGAAGTTCACCGCCTTGAGCTTCGTGAGCCCGAACTCCGAGGTGATGGTCGCCTGGCCTTCCGCCACGACGACGCCTTCAGGAAGGGTGTCCTCGTCGAGCGTGAGCTCGTACTCGCCCTTCTCGGGCACGCCGATGCGCCACCTGCCCTCGGCGTCGGTCTCTGTCTCGGCTTCGAAGTCGTCGGCGCCTTCGACCGTGATGCGAACGCCCTCGAGCGGTTCATCATCGAAGGTCACGTTGCCCGTGAAGAAGTACTCGAATTCCTCGGTACTGTCCTCCGTACTCACGGTGTCCGCCATCGCAGGGGACGCTGCGATGCCGGACAGAGTGAGTGCGGACAACAGGATTCCGAGGAGGACGAGCCACCTTCGGGGCGACCGTTTGGCGACTGATTGCGTGGGTTCCACTGCACCTCCAAGGGTGCCCGGGGGCTTATGGCCGCCCGGGTCCGGTCTTCCTATCGACATCGTCGTCGACAGTACGTGCCGATTATGTCCCAAGTGTTTCATGCGCGGTCCACAATGGCCCTCGATTGTTATCCGGGGAATGCCCTCTATGCAAACTCGCTTAACATTGAGTGATCGCACGATTCACTTTCGCGCGGCCACTGGGGCATCACAGATTGAAGGGAAGACATGGATCAGGCAGATCCGTTCGGATTCACGGGACTCACGTACGACGACGTCCTGCTGCTGCCAGGTCACACCGATGTGATCCCGAGCGAAGCCGACACGGCCTCGCGTCTCACCCGACGCATCACCGTCGCGACGCCGCTCCTGTCGGCCGCGATGGACACCGTCACCGAGTCGCGCATGGCGATCGCCATGGCCCGCCAGGGCGGCATCGGCATCCTGCACCGCAACCTCTCGATCGAGGAGCAGGCCGAGATGGTCGACCGCGTGAAGCGCAGCGAGTCGGGCATGGTCTCCAATCCGGTGACCACGACGCCCGACGCATCCGTCGCCGAGGTCGACGAGTTGTGTGCCACGTTCCGCGTCAGCGGCCTGCCGGTCATCGACAGCGACGGCATCCTCGTCGGCATCATCACGAACCGCGACATGCGGTTCGTCTCCGACTTCGAGAAGTCGTCGACGAAGGTCGCCGACGTCATGACGAAGATGCCGCTCATCACGGGCCGCGTCGGCATGGACCCCGACGAGGCGATCGCGATCTTCGCGCAGCACAAGGTCGAGAAGCTGCCGCTCGTCGACGACGAAGGCCGGCTCACGGGCCTCATCACGGTCAAGGACTTCGACAAGTCGGAGCAGTACCCCAACGCGACGAAAGACGCCGAGGGTCGCTTGCGCGTCGGTGCCGCGATGGGCTTCTTCGGTGACGCCTGGGAGCGCGCAGAGGCGCTGCGCGATGCCGGTGTCGACGTGCTCGTCGTCGACACGGCCAATGGCGAGAGCGCCGGCGTCCTCGCCATCATCCGGCGGATCAAGGCCGACCCGACGTTCGCCCACATCGACGTCATCGGCGGCAACGTCGCCACTCGTGAGGGCGCCCAAGCGCTCGTCGACGCGGGTGCCGACGCCGTGAAGGTCGGCGTCGGGCCGGGTTCGATCTGCACGACGCGTGTCGTCGCCGGTGTCGGCGTGCCCCAGGTCACGGCCGTCTACGAGGCGTCGAAGGCGACGAGGCCCGCCGGGGTTCCGCTCATCGCCGACGGCGGCCTGCAGTACTCGGGCGACATCGCGAAGGCGCTCGTCGCCGGGGCCGACACGGTCATGCTCGGCTCGCTCCTCGCGGGCACCGCCGAGAGTCCGGGCGAACTCGTCTTCCAGAACGGCAAGCAGTTCAAGACCTACCGCGGCATGGGCTCGCTCGGAGCGCTGCAGACCCGCGGCAAGAAGACCTCGTACTCGAAAGACCGCTACTTCCAGTCGGATGTCCCGAGCGACGACAAGCTCATCCCCGAGGGCATCGAGGGCCAGGTGCCCTACCGTGGCCCGGTGTCGGCCGTCGCCTACCAGCTCGTCGGCGGGCTCCGCCAGTCGATGTTCTACGTGGGCGCCCGCACCATCGATGAGCTGAAGGCCAAGGGCAAGTTCGTGCGGATCACGCCGGCCGGTCTCAAGGAGTCGCACCCGCACGACGTGCAGATCGTGGTGGAGGCGCCGAACTACACGAGGTGAGGGTGGCCTCGATACGCGTCGCGCTGCGCGCGTCGCTACTCGACCACCGGGGAGGCGGCCTCCGCCAGCCGCGTGATCGCCTCGTCGAGCACCTCGGGCGTGCACGCGAAGTTGAGTCGCGCATGTCCACGTCCCACGGTGGCACCGAACGTCGGCCCGTTGGCGAGCGCGACCTTCGCGTGCTCGAGGGCGTAGGCCGCCGGGTCGTCGCCCCAGCCGAGCTCTGAGAGGTCGAGCCACGCGAGGTACGTGGCGTCGGGCATCCGGTAGCGCACCCCGGGGAGCTCGTCGGCGAGGAGGTCGGCGAGCAGACGCCGATTGTCGTCGAGGCTCGCGAGCACGCCGTCGAGCCACCGCCCGCCGGCCCGGAACGCCGCGACCGATGCGATCGCGCCGAACTGCCCCATGCGCCATTCGACTTCGTAGGGCAGGGCGGCACGGACCCGGTCGCCGCGATCGCTCGCGGTGACGACGAGCGCGGACTTCAGTCCGGCGATGTTGAACGACTTGCTGGCCGACGTGATCGCGATGCCATGCTCGCGCGCGGCGTCCGAGACCGTGAGGAACGGCGTGTAGGGCGTCGCGGGCTGCGCGAGCGGCCCGTGCACCTCGTCGGCGACGATTGTGACGTCGTGGCGCGCGGCGATGTCGGCGAGCGCCGCGAGCGTCGCGGCATCCGGAACCATGCCGATCGGATTGTGCGGGTTGCAGAGCACCATCGCCCGGGCGCCCGCCTCGAACGCCGCCTCGATGCCCTCGAGGTCGAGGGACCAGCCCTCGTCGATGCCACCGAGCATCGGCACTTCGACGATCCGGGCCGAGCTCTCGGTCACGAGGTCGAAGAACGGCGGGTAGATCGGCGGCGTGATGACGACGCCGTCGCCCGGGCTCGTGACCCGGCGCAGCACCTCGACGATGCCCATGCTCACGTCGGCGGTGCACGTGACGCGGGCCGGGTCGACGTCCCAGCCGAGGCGCGTCGCCGCGAAGCCCTGGAACGCCTCGGCGACGGTGCGGCTGCCCTGGTTGTAGCCCGTGTCCGAGCGCCGCACCGCGTCGATGAGCGCCGCGGCGATGGGCTCGGCGAGCGGGTAGTCCATCTCGGCGACGGGCAGCGGCAGCACGTCGGCGGGGTAGCTGCGCCACTTCGCGCTCGTGCGGTTGCGGAGGGCGTCGAGCGGTTCAGCGGCGATGCGTTGCATGCCTCCAGCTTGCCGCAGATCGGGTCGGGTGGCACGGGAACTCGCGGTGCGGTGTAGTCTGGTCGGCTGCCCGGGGGGCGGCGCGGCACGGCCGCCGACCGATCGGACACTCGCATGGGCTTCATCGACGTCAACGGCGTCTCGTTCTCGCTGCCCGACGGCAGGCCGCTGCTCTCCGACCTCGCATTCCGGGTGACGGATGCCGCGACGACGGCGCTCATCGGCGCGAACGGCGCGGGCAAGTCGACGCTCCTGCGCATCATCCGCGGCGACGTCCGCCCCGACGAGGGCAGCGTGCAGGTCGATGGGGGACTCGGCGTGATGGACCAGTTCGTGGGCACCGGCAGCACCGTCGACGGGGCTGCCGAGACGGTCGCTGGGCTGCTCGTGTCGGTCGCACCGGCCCGCATCAGGGCCGCGGCGATCGAGCTCGAGGCATCCGAGGACGCCCTCATCGAGCGCGACGACACGGCGGCGCAGATGCGCTACGCGACGGCGCTCGCCGAGTACGCCGAGGCCGGCGGCTACGAGCAGGAGGTCGTATGGGATCACTGCACGAGCGCGGCACTCGGTATTCCCTTCGAGCGCGCCAGGTGGCGTGAGCTCGCCACGCTCTCGGGCGGTGAGCAGAAGCGCCTGGCGCTCGAGGCGCTCTTCCGCGGGCCCGAGCAGGTGCTGCTCCTCGATGAGCCCGACAACTCCCTCGACGTGCCCGGCAAGCGCTGGCTCGAGGCGCAACTGCGGTCGACGCAGAAGACGGTGCTCCTCGTCTCGCACGACCGCGAGCTGCTCGCGCAAGCCGCCGACCGCATCGTGACGCTCGAGCTCGGTGCCGCAGGGAACACCGCGTGGGTGCACGGCGGCAGCTTCGAGGGATACCACCGCGCGCGCGAGGAGCGCTTCGAGCGGCTCGACGAGTTGCGCCGGCGCTGGGATGAACAGCACGCCGCACTGCGAACGCTCGTGGCGACGCTCAAGGTGAAGGCCACCTACAACGACGGCATGGCGTCGCGCTACCAGGCCGCCGTCACGCGACTGCGGAAGTTCGAGGAGGCCGGGCCGCCCGAGGAGCGCCCGCCGTCGCAGAACGTCGCGATGCGGCTGCGCGGGGCGCGCACCGGCAAGCGCTCGGTGGTGTGCGAGCGCCTCGAGCTCACGGGCCTCATGAAGCCGTTCGACCTCGAGGTCTGGTACGGCGACCGGGTGGCGGTGCTCGGATCGAACGGCTCGGGCAAGTCGCATTTCCTCCGGTTGCTCGCCGGCGGCGGCACCGACCCCGATCGCACGCTCGGGCACGTCACGACGGCCGGGGAGAAGCTCGCCCGGATCCCGCACACCGGACGCGCGGTGCTCGGTGCGCGAGTCGTGCCGGGGTGGTTCGCGCAGAACCACGAGCACCCCGAGTTCCGCGGGCGCACCCTGCTCGACATCCTGCATCGCGGTGACGCGAACCGCGACGGCATGGCGCGGGAGGCCGCGAGTTCGGCGCTCGATCGGTATGGGCTCGCGGCATCCGCGCAGCAGACCTTCGACTCGCTCTCGGGCGGCCAGCAGGCGCGGCTGCAGATCCTGCTGCTCGAGCTGTCGGGGGCGACGTTGCTGCTGCTCGACGAGCCCACCGACAACCTCGACCTCGTCTCGGCCGAGGCACTCGAGGACGCGCTCTCGCGATTCGACGGCACCGTGCTCGCCGTGACGCACGACCGCTGGTTCACGCGCAGCTTCGACCGGTTCGTGGTGTTCGGTGCCGACGGTGAGGTCGTCGAGTCGGATGCCCCGGTGTGGAACGAGGGGCGCGTGGCGCGAGCGCGCTGACGCGCCTCCTCAACCAGCGGGTCCGTGGAGGTTGGGTAGGGTTGACTCGTGACCCAGGAGATCGAGATCGGCCGCTCGAAGCGGGGCCGTCGTGTCTATGCCTTCGACGACATCGCGATCGTTCCGAGCCGCCGCACGCGCGACCCCGAAGACGTCTCGACGACGTGGTCGATCGACGCCTACCAGTTCGACATCCCGTTCCTCGCGGCCCCGATGGATTCCGTCGTCTCGCCTCGCACGGCGATCATGATGGGCCAGCTCGGCGGACTCGGCGTGCTCGACCTCGAGGGCCTGTGGACCAGGTACGACGACGCCGAGTCGGTGCTCGCCGAGATCCGCGGGCTGTCCGCCGAGAAGGCGACCACGCGCATGCAGGAGCTCTACTCGGCGCCCATCAGGCCCGAGCTCGTCACCGAGCGCCTCGCCGAGATCCGCGCGGCCGGCGTCACGGTCGCGGGCGCGCTCTCGCCGCAACGCACGCAAGAGCTGTACGAGACCGTCGTCGCCGCAGGGGTCGACCTCTTCGTGATCCGCGGCACCACGGTCTCGGCCGAGCACGTCTCGAGGAACCAGGAGCCGCTGAACCTCAAGAAGTTCATCTACGAGCTCGACGTGCCCGTCATCGTCGGTGGAGCGGGCACCTACACGGCCGCGCTGCACCTCATGCGCACGGGCGCAGCGGGCGTGCTCGTCGGCTTCGGCGGGGGAGCGGCGTCCACGACGCGGGCGACGCTCGGCATCCACGCGCCGATGGCCACCGCGGTGGCGGATGTCGCCGGCGCCCGCCGCGACTACCTCGACGAGTCGGGCGGGCGCTACGTGCACGTCATCGCCGACGGCGGCGTCGGCAAGTCCGGCGACATCGTGAAGGCGATCGCGTGCGGCGCCGACGCCGTCATGCTCGGCGCGGCACTCGCTCGGGCGACGGATGCCCCGGGCGCCGGCTTCCACTGGGGCGCAGAGGCGCACCACGCGAAGCTACCCCGCGGCCAGCGGGTCAAGGTCGGCCAGGTCGCCCCCCTCGAGGAGATCCTCTACGGCCCTGCGCCGGCCGCCGACGGCACGGCCAACCTCATCGGGGCGCTCAAGCGCTCGATGGCCACCACGGGGTATTCCGACCTCAAGGAGTTCCAGCGCGTCGAGGTCATCGTCGCGCCGTACAGCGGCGCCTGAACGCGCGCGCTTCATAGCGCGAGGCCCACCCCTCGGGTAGCGTGGAACGCGAGCGCGCGGCCGTGCAGGCGCCCGGCCGTGAGGATGGGGAACGACGATGGCGAGACTCAATACGGTGACGCGTTCGACGAAGCTCGGACCAGAGGAACGAGAAGCGGCGATCGCTCGCCTGAAGGAGAAAGAGCTCGACATCCTCGTCGTCGGAGGCGGCATCGTCGGCACCGGCAGCGCGCTCGACGCCGTGACGCGTGGTCTCAGCGTCGGCCTGCTCGAGGCTCGTGACTGGGCGTCGGGCACCTCGAGTCGTTCGTCGAAGCTCGTGCACGGCGGCATCCGCTATCTCGAACAGCTCGACTTCCGGCTCGTGCGCGAGGCGCTCATCGAGCGGGGTCTGCTGCTGCAGCGCATCGCGCCGCACCTCGTGAAACCCGTGCGATTCCTCTACCCGTTGAAGACGCGGTTCATCGAACGCTTCTACGTCGGCGCCGGCATGCTGCTCTACGATCTCTTCAGCTACACGGGCGGTCGCCCGCCCGGCGTGCCGCACCACCGCCACCTCTCGAAGCGCCAGGTGATGAAGGCGATTCCGTCGCTCGCGCCGAACGCGCTCATCGGTGGGATCACCTACTACGACGGGCAGGTCGACGACGCCCGGTACGTCGCCTCCCTGGCCCGCACCGCGTCGTTCTACGGCGCGCACGTCGCGAGCCGCGTGAAGGTCGAGGGCTTCATCAAGGTCGGCGAGCGAGTGGTGGGCGTGAAGGCGCACGACCTGCAGACCGACGAGCGCTTCGAGGTGCGCGCCAAGCAGGTCGTGAACGCCACCGGAGTGTGGACCGACGACACGCAGCGCATGGTCGGCGAACGTGGCACGTTCCACGTGCGAGCCTCGAAGGGCATCCACCTCGTCGTGCCTCGCGACCGCTTCCAGTCGACAATGGGGCTCCTCCTCCGCACCGAGAAGAGCGTGCTCTTCGTCATCCCGTGGGGGCGTCACTGGCTGATCGGCACGACCGACACCGACTGGAACCTCGACAAGGCGCACCCTGCGGCGACGGCGGCCGACATCGACTACCTGCTCGAGCATGTGAACGCCGTGCTCGGCGTGCCGCTCACGCGCGAAGACGTCGAGGGTGTGTACGCGGGGCTCCGACCGCTGCTCGCAGGTGAGAGCGAGCAGACCTCCAAGCTCTCGCGTGAACACGTCGTGGCACACACGGTGCCGGGTCTCGTCGTCGTCGCCGGCGGCAAGTGGACCACCTACCGGGTGATGGCCAAAGACGCGATCGACGCGGCCGCCGACGCCCTCGATGGCAAGGTTCCCGCCTCCACGACTCAAGACATCCCGCTGCTCGGCGCCGAGGGCTACCAGGCCGCGTGGAACAAGCGCGGCAAGATCGCCCGCGCCTTCGGCGTGCACAAGGTGCGCATCGAGCACCTGCTCAATCGCTACGGCACGATGACCGACGAACTGCTCGACATCATCAGGTCGGATGCCTCGCTCGGCGAGCCCCTGCCGGGCGCCGACGACTACCTCGAGGCCGAGGTCGTCTACGCGGCCTCGCACGAGGGAGCACTGCACCTCGACGACGTGCTCGCGCGCCGCACCCGCATCTCGATCGAGGCGTGGGACCGCGGGGTCTCCGCGGCACCGGTCGCGGCGAGGCTCATGGCCGGCGTGCTCGGCTGGGATGCCGCGCGAGAGGCGCTCGAGGTCGAGCGCTACCTCGAGCGGGTGGCTGCCGAGCGAGCTTCGCAACTGCAGCCCGACGACGAGTCCGCCGACCGCGTGCGGCTCGAGGCTCCCGACATCGTGAAGGTGGACTGACTCCGCTCAGACCGCGCGCAACCGCCGTGGCCCGCGCTCGGCGATGCGATCGAGCGCTGCCGAAGCGGCCTCGTCGGCCGGCAGCAGGGCAACGAGTTGCAGCGCGTCGTCTGAGGGAAGCTCGAGCGATTCGAATGCCAACCTGAGCGGGCCGACGTCGGGCTGGTGCAGCTCGATGACGCCCGCCACGCGAGCGACGACGATCGGCGCCGCCATGCGCGTGAGAAAGGCGGAGCCCGCGGTGACCGTGAGCTCCTCGACGAGTTCGTCGGTGTGCACGTCGGACGGAGCGATCGTGCGGAGCCGGTTGACGAGATGGTCGGCCACGCACGCCCACTGCGGGAAGGCCTGCAGTGCCCGCTCGTCGGTGAAGGCATAGCGCAGCAGGTTGGGCACGTCCTCGTCGAGCACGCCCAGTGGCGCGACGAGTCGCTCGAAGCCCGGCGTTGCGGCGAGGATGTCGCCGAGCCGATTCATCGCGAAGGCCGGCATCGGGTCGAGACGGTGCAGCACGGCGCGCACGGTCGGACGGACGTCGCGAGCTGGAGGCTCGGCGGCAGCGCAGAGCACGTCGCCCCCGCCCGCCGACTTCCAGAGCAGTCGCAAGTGCGACCGTTCGGCGGGCGAGAGGAGCAGCGCCTCGCCGAGCGCGGAGAGCACTTGCGCCGATGGGTGCCGGTCGCGCCCCTGCTCGAGTCGGGTGAGGTACTCGACGCTGATGCCGGCGAGCATCGCGAGCTCCGTCCGGCGCAGGCCGGGGGTGCGACGCCGGCTGCCCGCCGGGAGTCCGACCTCTGCGGGCGTGATCGCCTCGCGCCGCTCACGGATGAATTCGCCGAGTCCTGTCTCACTCACCCACCCAGACTACGCACGCGAGAGCCGTTCATCGTGGCCCTGCCGGGACCACCCTCGAGCCGGTCTCCCACACACCGCCCCCGCAGCCGAGAGTGGGCGATGGGCGGCCGTTCGGCCGCCGCGAATGAGAGGAATGAGCATGGATCTCGGAGTGCAGGGGCGAACGGTGATCGTGACCGGAGCATCGGGCGGGATCGGGCGCGAAGTCGCCCGGGCCTTCGCTGCAGAGGGAGCGAGGTTGGTGCTGAGCTACCGCAGCGGGCGTGAGCAGGCCGAAGAGCTCGCGCGCGAGCTCGGTGACGGAGCGAGCGCCGTGCGCTATGACATGGGCGATCCGGATTCCGCGGACGAGCTCGTCGACGCCGCGGTGCGCTCGACCGGTCGGGTCGACGTCCTCGTGCACAGCGCGGTGATGTGGGGAAAGGACGACTGGACGGCCGACGGGTTCGAGACGATCCTCGACGCGCAGTGGACGCGGACCCTGCAGGTGAACATCGAGGGCGCCGTGCGGCTGACGCGTGCGGTGACGCCGGTCATGCGCACGAGCGGGTGGGGACGCATCGTGCACCTGTCGTCGAGCCTCGCGCGCGACGGCGCTGCAGGCGCGGAGTACTACGCCGCGTCCAAGGCAGCCCTGCACGGGTTCAGCCGGTCGGCGGCGTTCAGTCTCGGGGCGAGCGGCGAGATCCTGTCGAACGTCGCCATGCTGGGGCTCACCCGCACGGACACGAACGGATTCGTCACCGATGCCGAAGGGGAGCACTACAGCGCCCTCGCGCCGATCAAGCGGCTGCTCGACGCTCGAGAGGTCGCGCGTCCGATCGTCTTCCTGGCGTCGGCTGCGAACGCCGGGATCACCGGGCAGGTCGTCCCGATCACGGGCGGCTCGTGAGCCGGCGGCCGGCGCGCGGCGCGCGGCTCGCGGCCTGACTGGCATCGGGAAGGAGGAGTGACGACGCGCGGATAGACTTGGGGCGACGCACTCGAGACCGAGGAGTCCGCGCCATGGTTGATGTCCGCCGGGTCACCCTCCCCGGGGTGGGGGTATTGCACTCCTTCACGAATGCCGACGGCGTCGAACTCGCCGTCGTCGCGCACCGCACGGGCTCGAGCGATCTCGTCACGCGCCCGGCCGGCGACGACGACGACACGGCCGCGTCGACGATCCGGCTGCGTGAAGACGAGGCGCACACCCTCGCCGAGCTGCTCGGCGGCACGCGCATCGTGGAGTCGATCACCGAGCTCGACGAACTGCCGGGCGTGCCGATCGACTGGGTGAGCGTCGACGCCGACGACGCGATCGCCGGTCGCGCGCTCGGCGAGGTGCCCGTGGCCTCCGGCGTCGCCATCGTCGCGGTCGTGCGCGACGATCACGCGCACCCGTCGCCCGCCCGCGACTTCGTCGTGCGCGCCGGCGACACCATCGTGGCGGTCGGCCCGCCCGAGGGCATCGCCACTGTGTTCCGCGCGGTGCATCAGGGCGTGGGCCTCGCCGGGAGGCCCGGCGCCTGATGTTCCGGATGATGGTGCGCCCCAAGTGGGTGCTCGCGCTCCTGCTCGCCCTCGGCATCGCCGCGGGCTTCGCCCTGCTCGGCCAATGGCAGCTCCAACGCGCCGTCGAGTCATCCGTCGTCATCGAGCGGCCGACCGAGGAGGTCCGGCCGTTCGCCGGCGTCGCCGAGCCCGACGTGCCGACCGAGCAAGCGGCGACGGCGCAGATGGTCGAGGTCACGGGCGTCGTCGTGCCCGGAGACACGGTCATCGTCGAGGGCCGGCTCAACGACGGCGTGGCCGGCTTCTGGCCGGTTGCACACCTCGAGGTGACGGATGGCGCAGCCGGGGGCCTCCCCGTCGCGCTCGGCTGGGTCGCCGACGAGGCGACCGCCCGGGCCGCCGCCGAGCGGTTCGAAGCCGACGCCGGCGCGGAGGTCACCATCACGGGCCGGTTCCTGCCGAGCGAGGCGCCCGTCGTTCCCCCCGAAGACGGAGATCCGTTCGCGATGACGACCGTCGCGGTCGCCCAACTCGTGAACATCTGGGCCGACTACGACGACCGGCCCGTGTACTTCGGCTACGTCACGGCGGCCGAGCCCGTCGCGGGGCTCGAGGCGATCGTCTCGCCGCCGCCCGAGCTGGCCGTGGAGTTCAACTGGCTGAACATCTTCTACGCCGTGGAGTGGGTGGTGTTCGCCGGGTTCGCGGTCTTCCTCTGGTACCGCCTGGTGCGCGACGCCGTGGAGCGGGAACGCGACGAGGCCGACGAGGCCGGCGAGACGTCCGGTCGGGCGTCGAAGGAAACCGGCACTCCGGCCCGCTGACCCGGTTTCCGCTCGCGGCGAACTCGGGGTGCGCATCGCCTCGCGAGGGTCATGATTCCCTTGTGACCATCGAAGATCCGCTCGACGCCTACTCGGCCGTCGTCACCGCGGTGGCGAGCTCAGTGCTGCCGAGCGTCGCGAGCCTCGCGGTCCGCACTGCTCGCGGCGAGGGCGCCGGGAGCGCGAGCGTCATCAGTGCCGACGGCGTCCTGCTCACGAGCGCGCATGTCGTCGTGGGGGCGAGATCGGCCGAGGCGACCTTCGGCGACGGCACGTCCGTCACGGTCGACGTCGTCGGCCGCGACGTGCTCTCCGACCTCGCGGTGCTGCGCGCTCGCGGACCGGTGCCGCCGCCCCTCACGCTCGGCGACGCAGCGGGGCTCCGCGTCGGCCAGCTCGTGGTCGCGGTGGGCAACCCGCTCGGCCTCGCCGGCAGTGTGACGGCCGGTATCGTCTCGAACCTCGGGCGATCGCTGCCCACGGCGTCGGGTCGGGTGATCGACGAGGTGATCCAGACGGATGCCGCGCTGAATCCCGGGAACTCGGGCGGCGCGCTCGCCGACGGCAACGGGCGAATGGTCGGCGTGAACACCGCGGTCGCCGGCATCGGCCTCGGCCTCGCCGTGCCGATCAACCTCGCCACGCGCGGCATCATCGAGACGCTCGTGCGCACCGGGCGCGTGCGAAGGGCCTGGCTCGGCATCGTGGGGATGCAGGTGCAGCTCGAACCGTCGCTCGCGACACGCATCGGCTCGCCGACGGGCCTGCAGGTCGCGGGAGTCGCCACCGACAGCCCGGCGGAGCTCGCCGGAGTGCACCGCGGCGACATCGTCGTCTCGCTCGACGGTCAGGACATCGTGACCTCGACGTCGATCCAGAAGCTCATGGTCGAGGACGCGATCGATCGGCAGGTCGAGATGACACTCTGGCGCAACGGTGCGCTCGTCGACGTGTTCGTCGTTCCCCGCGAGCTCGTCGACGCGCCGCGATAGGCGGCCGGCCTCACCCGGCTGCGGCGTGGAACGCGGCGGCGAACTCGGGCGCAGGCGGGATCTCGGTGATCACGTCGACGAGCACCCCGCCAGGGTCTCGCACGATGAGATGCCGCTGGCCGAACGCCTCATCGCGAAGCGGTTGCACGAGCTCGACGCCCGCCGACTCGAGTCGCGCGGCGATCGCATCGACGTCGTCGACCTCGAGGTTCACGAGCACGCCGCGCGCCGGCGTGCGGTATCCCTCGGGAATCGTCTCGTGCGCTGCATCGAGCAGCGCGAGCTCGGCGTGCGGGGGAGACGGATGCCGCAGGCTCACGTACCAGTCCGTCTCGAACGTCGGCTCGAAGCCGAAGTGCTCGCGGTAGAACCGGGCGCTGCCGGCGACATCCGTGGTGCCGAGCACGGGGTAGAGGTTCACGGAGGCTCCTTCGAATCATCCACTCAGGGATACATACAGTGTGTATGCATTCTCACTGACGTACAGTGTGTATGTCAATTGAAGCCGCGGCCCCGGGGCAGCGTGGCTGACTGGCTGCACCGGCGACGAGGATCGGAGAGGAATGCCCACGAAGGCCGAGCAGCGCGAGCGCACTCGCGTCGCGATCCTCGAGATCGCCGCGCGCCGATTCGCCGAGCACGGCTACGCCGGGGTCGCCCTCGAAGACGTCGTCGCCGAGGCCGGCCTCACCCGCGGTGCGCTCTACCACCACTTCGGCAGCAAGTCCGGTCTGTTCCGTGCCGTCGTCGAGCACGCGCAGCGTGAGGTCGCCCAGGCCGTCGAAGTCGCGGCATCCGGAGTCGAGGCTCCGCTCGATTCGTTCCTCGCGGGCTGCCGCGCGTTCCTCGACGCGAGCCTCGCCCCGGAGGTTCGGCGGATCCTCCTCGTCGACGGCCCGGCCGTGCTCGGCTGGGACGACTGGCGCGAGGGCGACCTCGACACGAGCGTGCGCCTGCTCGACGAGGGCGTCGCCGAGCTCGCGGAGGCCGGGGTGATCGGCGGGGAGCGCCTCGGCACCGTCACCACGATGATCTCGGGCGCGCTCAACGAGGTGGCGATCGCGAACGCCACGGCCACGGATGCCGCCGGCGAGATCGATGCAGCGATCGACACCCTCGCCCGCTTGCTCTCGGGCCTTTCCCCGAAACGCGCGCCGTAGACTGGTCGCATGCCCCTCGAGCCGAAACTCGCCGATCTGCCGCGCATCCGCGGAGCACTCCGCTTCTACCAGGTCGCCTCGATCATCACCGGTGTGCTGCTCCTCGCGCTGTGCGCCGAGATGATCATGAAGTACGCGTTCGGCCTCGAGCTCGAGCTCGGCGGCGAGCGTGGCTTCCTCGCGTTCGTGCCGGGCGACACGGTCACGGCGGTCAACCTCTCGACCGGCATCCTCATCGTGCACGGCTGGTTCTACGTCGTCTACCTCTTCAGCGACTTCCGGCTCTGGAGCCTCATGCGCTGGCCGTTCGTGCGATTCATCGTCATCGCCCTCGGCGGCGTCATCCCCTTCCTCTCGTTCTTCCTCGAGGTGCGCAACGGCCGGGAGGTGCGCGAATACCTCGATCGCCGCGAGCACGAGAGCGCGCAGCCCGCATCCGACAGCACCGCCGACACCGTGGAGGCCCAGCAGTGACCGAGCAGACCGAGCAGCCCGAGCAGCCCGTGCAGACCGTGCAGTCCACTGAACAGCGCCCGGTGCTCGTGGTCGACTTCGGCGCGCAATACGCGCAGCTCATCGCGCGGCGCGTGCGCGAGGCATCCGTCTACTCCGAGATCGTGCCGCACACGATCACCGCCGAAGAGGTCGCCGCGAAGAACCCCGTCGGCATCGTGCTCTCGGGCGGGCCGTCGTCGGTCTACGAAGAGGGTGCGCCCGCCCTCGACGAAGGCATCCTGAAGCTCGGGGTGCCGACGCTCGGCATCTGTTACGGCTTCCAGGTGATGGCCCAGCAGCTCGGCGGCGAGGTCGCCCACACCGGGCATCGTGAGTACGGCTCCACCGCCGTCACGGCGCGCACCGACGACGGCAACAAGCTGCTCGACGGCCAGCCCCAGGCGCAGACGGTCTGGATGAGCCACGGCGACTCGGTCGCGGTCGCTCCCGAGGGCTTCGAGGTGCTCGCCTCGACGGCCACGACGCCGGTCGCCGCGTTCGCGAACGACGCGAAGGGCTTCTACGGCGTGCAGTGGCACCCCGAGGTGAAGCACTCCGAGTTCGGCCAGCGCGTCATCGAGAACTTCCTGCACCGCGCCGCGGGCATCCCCGCAGACTGGAACTCGGGCAACGTCATCGCCGAGCAGGTCGCGCGCATCCGCGAGCAGGTCGGCTCTGCGCGCGTCATCGCGGGGCTCTCTGGCGGCGTCGACTCCGCGGTCGCCGCGGCGATCGTGCACGAGGCCGTCGGCGACCAGCTCGTGTGCGTCTTCGTCGACCACGGGCTGCTGCGCAAAGACGAGCGACGCCAGGTGGAGGTCGACTACGTCGCCGCCACCGGGATCCGGCTCGTCACGATCGACGCCGTCGACACCTTCCTCGACGCGCTCGCCGGGGTGAGCGACCCTGAAGAGAAGCGCAAGATCATCGGGCGTGAGTTCATCCGCGCGTTCGAGCGGGCCGAGCGCGACCTCGTCGCCGAGGCCGCTGCCGACGGCGAGCCGATCCGGTTCCTCGTGCAGGGCACGCTCTATCCCGACGTGGTCGAATCGGGCGGCGGCACGGGCACGGCGAACATCAAGAGCCACCACAACGTCGGCGGCCTCCCCGAAGACCTGCAGTTCGAGCTCGTCGAGCCGCTGCGCACCCTCTTCAAAGACGAGGTGCGCGCGATCGGTCGCGAGCTCGGCCTGCCCGAGGCGATCGTGGGCCGCCAGCCGTTTCCGGGGCCAGGCCTCGGGATCCGCATCGTTGGCGAGGTTACCCGTGAGCGCCTCGAGATCCTGCGTGATGCCGACGCGATCGCCCGTCAAGAGTTGACCGCCGCCGGCCTCGACCAGGAGATCTGGCAGTGCCCCGTCGTGCTGCTCGCCGACGTGCGCTCCGTGGGCGTTCAGGGCGACGGCCGCACCTACGGACACCCCATCGTGCTGCGACCCGTCTCGTCGGAAGACGCGATGACCGCCGACTGGACCCGCTTGCCCTACGACGTGCTCGCGAAGATCTCGAACCGCATCACGAACGAGGTGCGCGAGGTCAACCGGGTCGTGCTCGACGTCACGTCGAAGCCGCCGGGCACCATCGAGTGGGAGTGAGCTGAAGGGCGCTGGCCGTGGGGTCAGCGCCCTTTCGTAGCTTGCGGCAAGCTCACCAGAGGGCGTCGAGTCGTGCTTCGACGGCGTCGCTGACGGTGCTGGTGCCGCCGAGGATGACGATGCGTTTCGGTTGGAGGCGTTCGAGTTCGGCTTTGACGGCGTCGGGTAGGCCGTTGGGGTCGGTCAGGAGCATGGGGCCGCCGGTGATGCCGGCGACCGGAGCGCCGGCGAGGGCGTCGGGGAATTTCGCGCCGCTGGCGATGAACACGACGGGGACGCCGGGCTGGAATTGCGACGCCGAGATGAGCGCCGAGGTCTCGTACCGGTCGGAACCGGCGAGGCGTGTGAAGGCGCCGGGCTGTAGGCCCTGGAGTTGTGCTTCGACGGCGTCGCTGATGGTGCTGGTGCCGCCGAGGATGACGATGCGTTTCGGTTGGAGGCGTTCGAGTTCGGCTTTGACGGAGTCGGGTAGGCCGTTGGGGTCGGTCAGGAGCATGGGGCCGCCGGTGATGCCGGCGACCGGTGCGCCGGCGAGGGCGTCGGGGAATTTCGCGCCGCTGGCGATGAACACGACGGGGACGCCGGGCTCGAACTGCGACTCCGAGATGGCGACGGAGGTCGCATAGCGATCGGGACCGGCGAGTCGCGTGATGGCGCCGGGTCGGATGGTGTCGAGCTGGGCTTCGACGCTGGAGCTGACGGTGGCGGTCCCGCCGAGGACCACGATCCGTTGTGGCTGGAGGCGTTCGAGTTCGGCTCTGACGGAGTCGGGTAGGCCGTTGGGGTCGGTCAGGAGCATGGGGCCGCCGCTGATGCCGGCGACCGGTGCGCCGGCGAGTGCGTCGGGGAAGTTCACGCCGCTGGCGACGAACGCGACGGGAACCCCGGGATTGAACTGCGACTTCGAGATGGCGACCGAGGTCGCATAGCGGTCGGTGCCCGCCAGCCGTGTCACATCGTCTTGGGGAGTGAATCTCACGGGTAAGGTCGCGCTCGATGATTTCTGTGTGTTGAGGTAGCCCGGAGCTGTGGCGAAGACCTCCACAGACATCTCGTACCCAGCGTGTTCGTCCGTGAGCACGAGCGTCTGGTCCTGTCCGATGACTGACATGAGGCCGTTCCCATGCCAGTGGTAGGACAGACTCACTCCCGGCGTCGTCGACGAGGCGGAAGCCGTCAGTGTCGACCCGACTTCTGGCGTCCCCAGGATGACCGGGGTCGTCAGGTCGGTGGGACCGAAGCTGACGGCGAACCAGTTCGAGACCTTCGTCACGGAGGCGTATCCCGGCTTCGACCCGGTCACCGCAACCGAGACTCGCTTGTCGACTTCGGATGGCGTGAGGAGGAGGCTCGGGTCATCCGCACTCTCGATCGGGACCCCGTCGGCGCGCCACTCATACGTGAGTGCGGTTCCGTCGGTCCAAACGCCAGGATCGACGGTCAAGGTGGAGCCGACGAGGCCCAAACCACTACCGATGATCCTCGGTGTCCCGGAAGTCAGCACGGCCGGTTGCACGTCGGAGGTCATACTCGATCTGCGAGTGACGGACGTGCGGCCCGGCGCGGAAGCCGCGACCTCGACGGCGATGCCTGCGCCGAGATCCGCGGCGGTGAGCGCGTGCGTCGGCTGATTCGCTCCGTCGATCGGCACGTCATCAGCGAACCACTGGTAGGCGAGGGTCACGGATGGCGTGGGAGAGGATGCCGCGGCGGTCAGCGTCTCTCCCACGCGCGCGACCCCCGAGATCCGCGGACCGGTGAGGCTCACGGGCCCGTCCTCGAGGACGATCGTCGTGTCGAATCGCTCGCCCATGTCGAGCACGATCCGGTCTGCCGACGCCAGATCGGACTTGTCCTGCCACCACTCCGCGATACCCCAGCCCAGAGCGCGCGTTTTCAGCACATACGTCCCGGACGTGAGACCGTCGAATCGGAACTCCCCCGGTCCGAGCGGGTAGTGGCCAAGGGATCCGGTCCAGACCCAGGACGTCCCTGCATCCGTGACCCGGTAGAGGAAGATGTTGACATCCGCGTCCCAACCGGCCGGAATCCCGTCCTCGTTGAGGACTCGACCAGAGATCCACGCGGCAGGGGTGAGTGCCGGATCGATGCCGCTGACCGCCTCGCCCGCCGTGACCCGGACGACATCCGCCGTGCCTGCGTTGGCCTGGTCCTTCCAGAATTCGCTGAAGTACTCGTGCGCGAATGCTGTCTGCGGGGCGAACCTGAGGATATATCCGGCTTCGGGGAGATTCCGGAACCGGTATCTGCCCTCGGCGTCGGTGGTGGCAAAGTCTTGGGGCGGGACCACCCCGGCGGTGTCCGACGTGATGTCCACATTGACCCCCTCAAGGGTCGCGCCATCATCTCCCCGAACGACTCCGGAGATTTCCCCGGCGAGCTCCAACTCCGTCTCGAGGTCCACACGCTCCCCGACCCCTACATCGAACCATGCCTTGGAATCGAATCTCCGTGTGTCGTTCCAATACTCCGCGACGTAGTTTCCAACGCAGGTGTTCCAGCACGTGAAGGTGAGTGTGTACCGGTTCGCCGCGATATTCTCGAACCGGTAGGCGCCAGACTCGTCGGTGTCGGCGGGGGGCAACCAACCGCCATCGTCGTCCCGGGCCTCCACTCGGATCCCGATGGCGGGCGCGCCATCCGATCCGGTAACGATGCCGGCCACCACAGACGATCCCGACGCTGCGAACGCCGCGTCGGATGGCTGGATCCCGATCGTCGCAGCAAGAATGAGCACGATCACGGTTGCGGCCAAGCGACGGCCGCTCGAAGCGAGGAACAGCGCTGCTCGACGAGGCGCGTCGGTGCGAGGGGGCAATAGGGTCTCCGGGCGAGGTTCGGGTCGTTCGCCCGGCTTCGTTGTACGCAACTCGGGTGTGGGCTCGAGGATGATTTGACCACATCCGGGGCGGAGAGGGAAGTCCGGCGTCAATGTGACGGGGCCGGGCCTGGGAAACACGAAAGGCCGCCCGAGGGCGGCCTTTCGACGTTGGAGCGAGGTGCGCGAGTGGTCAGTCGCTCGACTGCATGATCGCGAGCATGCGGAGGATCTCGAGGTACAGCCAGATGACGGTGACCATGATGCCGAAGACGCCGGTCCACTCGTACTTGCGCGGGGCACGGTTGCGCACGCCCTGCTGGATGAAGTCGAAGTCGAGCACGAGCGAGTACGCCGCCATGATCACGACGAAGACGCCGAGGATCACGCCGAGCGGGATGCCCATGATCGGCACCGAACGCAGGCCAAACGGGTCGTCGGTGGCGCCGAAGGCCATAAGTCCGAAGTTCACGAGCGAGAACACCGCGTAGCCGATCATCGCGACGAGGAAGATCTTCGTCGCCTTCTTCGAGGCGCGGATCTTGCCCGAGGCGAAGAGCGCGAGCGTCACGCCCACGACGACGAGCGTCGCGATGACGGCCTGCGAGACGATGCCGCCGCCGAAGGCCAGCTCGTACCAGGCCGAGATGCCGCCGACGAAGACGCCCTGCACGCCGGCGTAGGCGAGAACGAGCGCCGGAGACGGCTCCTTCTTGAAGATGTTGACGAGGGCCAGCACGAACCCGACGATGCCGGCGCCGATCCACAGGAACGGCAGCGACTCGGCGGTCAGCCAGCCGAGCGCGGCACCCACGACGAGCAGGCCGAAGCTCGCGGCGGACTTCTGGAGCGTCGTCTCGATCGTCATGAGGTCGCGGTTGGGCAGCGTCGCGGGCTGGTTGTACATCTCCTGCAGCTGCTGTGCGGACACGTCTTGCGCGGCGGCGACGGCTCCCTGCGAAGAGAAGGCGGAATTCCGCTTGAAGGCGGGATTGTCGAGAGCCATGGTGTTCCTCTGCTTTCGGCTGGCGTCGGTGCGGGGGACGGGTGGCCGGATGCGGCATCCGTGCCGAGATCCAACTTACCCGAGATATCAGTGACAACGCCCTGAGTTTCCGGCGGATTCCCGCGGATGCCGCGACCGCGTGGCTACGCTGGGGCACATGCAGCTCGTCCGCGCGGAACGGCCCCTCGTGATCGGCCACCGCGGCGCCCCGGGCTACCGCCCCGAGCACACGAGATCGGCCTACGAGCTCGCGTTCGCGCTCGGCGCCGACGCCGTCGAACCCGACGTCGTCGCGACGCGCGACGGTGTGCTCGTGCTGCGGCACGAGAACGAGATCTCGGGCACGACGGATGTCGCGAAGCGACCCGAGTTCGCGGCGAAGCGCACGACCCGCGAGGTCGACGGCAAGCCCCTCACCGGCTGGTTCACCGAGGACTTCACGTGGGCCGAGCTGTCGACCATGCGAGCGCGCGAGCGCCTGGGCGCGATACGCCAATCGAGCTCGAGCTTCAACGACCGCTACCCGATCATCCGGTTACGCGACCTCTTCGCGCTGATCGACACCGCGGCCGACGAGCAGCGCCGCCTCATCCGCATGGTCGCGGAGTTCAAGCACGCGAGCCACTTCGACGCGCTCGGCCTGCCGCTCGACGAGCTCTTCGCGGCCGAGCTCGAGGAGGCCGGCTGGGGTCGCGGCGATGAGCGGCTCATCATGGAGTCGTTCGAACCCGGGCTGCTCGACCGGCTCGGCGCGCGCGGCATCCGTGGTTCCCGGATCTTCCTCATCGAGGCGACCGGCTCGCCCTACGATCTCGTGCTCGCCGATGGAACGCGGGCGACGCGCTACGACGACTTCGTCACCGAGGCGGGGCTGCTCGGGCTCGCCGACCGGGTCGACGGCGTGAGCGTCGACAAGGCGCGCCTGATCGGCGAACCGGGGGCTGCGGCAGGGGCTGCGGCTGCGGCGACGGATGCCTCGGGCGCCCCCGTCGATCGCCGTGCAGCGCACTTGCCGCTCGTCGGCTCGGCGCTCGTCGACGCGGCGCACTCCGCGGGCCTCGAGATCTTCACGTGGACGCTCCGGCCCGAGAACCGCTTCCTCTCCAAGGGGTTCCGCCGCGGCACGGCGCGTGCCGCCTACGGCGACTGGCTCGGAGAGTTCACCCTCATCGTCGGCACGGGCGTCGACGGCATCTTCGTCGACCATCCCGACCTCGGCGTCGAGGCGCGTGATGCCGTCTTCGCGGCATCCGCTTCGGGCTGATTCGGCATCGAGTCACGAGTTTCGGCCGGTCGCGCCCTACACGGCGGCATCCGCTGGCCGTCTGCAGGCGGGGCCGGGTGTCGGATGCCGCGCCTAGACTTGACGGTGACATGACGCTGATCCTCGACCCCGACGAACCGGCCGGCTGGCGCGAGGCGCCGCCCGCGCACGGCGTGACCACGGGCGGTTCTCGCCTCACCGACGGGCTCAATCCCGAGCAACGCGAAGCGGTGGAGTACCGCGGCCCGGCGCTGCTCATCGTCGCGGGCGCCGGCTCCGGCAAGACCCGCGTGCTCACGCACCGCATCGCGAGCCTCATCGAGAGCCGCGAGGCGTGGCCGAGCCAGATCCTGGCGATCACCTTCACGAACAAAGCCGCGGCCGAGATGCGCGAGCGTGTCGAGGCGCTGCTCGGCGAGGGCGCGAGCGGCATGTGGATCTCCACGTTCCACTCGGCGTGCGTGCGCATCCTGCGCCGCGAAGCCGAGTCGATCGGCCTCTCGGGCACGTTCACGATCTACGACTCGGCCGACCAGCGCACCATCCTGAAGCGCATCATCAAAGAGCTCGACGCCGACACCCTCGGGTTCACCCCCGCGAGCGCGCAAGCGAAGATCTCGAAACTCAAGAACGAGCTCGCCGACGTCGAGTCGTACGCGCGCAATGCGAACACGAACGACCCGCAAGAGGTCATGTTCCTCGAGATCTTCCGCCAGTACACGCGTCGCCTCCGTGATGCCAGCGCGCTCGACTTCGACGACCTCATCGCCGAGACGGTCTACCTCTTCCGTGCCTTCCCGAAGGTCGCCGCGCTCTACCAGCGGCGCTTCCGGCACATCCTCGTCGACGAGTACCAAGACACGAACCACGCGCAGTACTCCCTCATCCGCGAGTTCACGCGGCCGGTGCCGGCCGAGCGGGTGCGCGAGATGGAGTCGCACGGCATCAACGTGCGGGCGCTGACGGATGCCGCTGGCGGCATACCCGGCGCGAGCCTCACCGTCGTCGGCGACTCCGACCAGTCGATCTACGCGTTCCGCGGCGCCGACATCCGCAACATCGTGGAATTCGAGCGCGACTTCCCCGGCGCCCGCGTCGTGTTGCTCGAGCAGAACTACCGGTCGACGCAGAACATCCTCTCGGCCGCCAATGCCGTCATCTCGAACAACTTCGACCGCAAAGAGAAGAAGCTCTGGACCGCCGACGGCGACGGTGACAAGATCACCGGCTACACGGGGTACACGGCGCACGACGAGGCGCAGTTCGTGGCCGACGAGATCGAGTCGTTGCACCGGTCGGGCGTCGCCTACCGCGACATCGCCGTGTTCTACCGCACGAACGCGCAGACGCGAGCGCTCGAAGAGATCTTCGTGCGCTCGGCGCTGCCCTATCGCGTCGTCGGCGGCACGAAGTTCTACGAGCGCGCCGAGATCAAAGACGCGATGGCCTACCTCATCGCCGTGGCGAACCCGCTCGACGAGCTCGCGCTGCGGCGCATCCTGAACACGCCGAAACGCGGCATCGGGCCCGCCACCGAGACCGCCCTCGCGAGCTTCGCCGAGCAGAACGAGATCTCGTTCAGGCAGGCGATGCGCGCGGCATCCGGCCTCGGCCTCGGCCCCAAGGTGACGGGGGCGATCTCTGGCCTCGCCACGACGCTCGACGAGGCGGCGGCGATGCTCGTGCCCTCGGCCGAGGGGCTCGCCGCGGGCACAAACGCGGGCGCCGCGAAGGTCTCCGACGTGCTCGTGTTCCTGATGGAGCGATCCGGCCTGCTCGACACGCTCCGCAACAGTCGCGACCCGCAAGACGAGACCCGCGCCGAGAACGTCGAGGAGCTCGTCGCACAGACGCGCGACTTCGACCGGGAGAACCCCGACGCCACGCTCGTCGACTTCCTCACGCAGGTCTCGCTCGTGGCCGCGGCCGACGAGCTCGACGACGCGTCGGGCACCGTCTCGCTCATGACGCTGCACACCGCGAAGGGCCTCGAGTACCACGCCGTGTTCCTCACCGGCATCGAGGAGGGCCTGCTGCCGCACCAGATGTCGGCTTCCGAGCCCGGCGGCCCCGCCGAGGAGCGCCGCCTGTTCTACGTCGGCATCACGCGGGCGCGCAAGCGCCTCTACCTCTCGCTCGCGATGAGCCGCGCCCAGTTCGGCGAGGTGGCGGTCGCGATGCCGAGCCGCTACCTGCAGGAGATCCCCGAAGGGCTCATCGACTGGCGGCAGTCACCCGGCATGGCGACGTCGCGCGGCGGCACCCAGCCGCGGGCGCTGAACGCACGTCGCGAGGGCGGCGCGTGGGGCACGCGCGACCGCGACCTCGAACGCTTCAGCGTCACGAAGTCCGCGAAGCCCAAGACCGAATGGGCCAACCGCGTCACCGGCACGGTGCGCGACAACGGCGACCTCACCCTCGCGGCGGGCGACCGCATCCGGCACACCGACTTCGGTGAGGGCAAGGTCACCCAGGTCACGGGCGAGGGCTCGAAGAAGGTGGCGCACGTGAGCTTCGACACCGCGGGGCAGAAGAAGCTTCTGATCAAGATCGCGCCGATCGAGAAGCTCTGACGGTCGCCGAGACCGACGCCGCCGCTCGCCGGGCAGCGTCTCACGCCGACAGCCGCTCGATGAGCGCCATCGCGTCGAACGGCGCCCGCACCTTCACATCGTTGTCGAAGTACACGAACGTGTCGCGGCCGGCCTCGAGGTGCGACCGCACCCAGGCCTCCCACCGTTCGAGCGACTCCTCGTCGTAGCCCGAGGTGTACAGCTCCTTCTCGCCGTGCAGGCGCGCGTAGGCGAAGTCGGCGGTGACCCAGTCGAGTCGCGGGAACTTGCCTGCGGTATCGGCGATGACGGATGCCACGCGGTGACGCTCGAGCAGCGACCGCCAGGCATCCGTCTCGAAGCTCGGATGCCGCACCTCGACCGCGTGCCGGAGGATGCGATCGGCCGGGGCGTTGAGGGCGAAGGCGCTGCGTCCCGTCATCCGCCGGTCGCGGTGCCGGGCGAGTGCCGCGGCCGCGCCGTGCGTTCGCGGCAGCTTGGCGAGGAACGCGTCGAGGAGCCCCTCGTCGAACGCGAGGTTCGGTGGCAGCTGCCAGAGCACCGGTCCGAGCTTCGAGCCGAGGGCGAGCACGCCCGACGCGAAGAAGTTCGCGAGCGGCGCGTCCACCTCGCGGAGGCGCTTGAGGTGGGTGATGAACCGCGGCCCCTTCACGGCGAAGACGAAGTCGGCCGGCACGGCGTCGCGCCACCTGACCCAGTTCGCCGGCCTCTGCAGCGAGTAGAACGAGCCGTTGACCTCGATCGACGTGACGTGTCGGGACGCGTACTCGAGCTCGTCGGCCTGACGCACGCCCTTCGGGTAGAACTTCCCGCGCCACGGCGGGTACAGCCAGCCGGAGATCCCGATCCGCACCTCGGCCCGGTCGGACATCGCTACACGGCCACGCCGAGCAGGGCGCCGATCGCCCAGGTCACCGCGAGCGCGAGCCCGCCGCCGACGGTCACGCGCAGGATGGCGCGGAGCCTCGGGCTGCCACCGATCCACGCGCTCAGCCAGCCGGTGATCGCCAGGGCGAGGATGACCGCGATGAAGGTCGTCGCGATCCGCCACTCGGGCGGTGGCAGCAGGATCGCGAGCATCGGCAGCACGGCACCGACGAGGAATGAGAGAGCGGATGCCCCGGCGGCGTGCCACGGGTTCACGACCTCGTCCTGGGCGATGTGCAGTTCCACCTCGAGGTGCGCGGCGAGCGCGTCGTGCTCTGTGAGCTCTCGCGCGACGGTCTCGGCGGTGCCGGCGGAGAGTCCCTTGCCCCGGTAGAGCGCGGCGAGCTCGGCGAGCTCCTGTTGCGGCATGGTCTCGAGCTCCCACTGCTCCTTCGCGATGAGCGTGCGCTCGGTGTCGCGTGCGCTCGACACCGAGACGTATTCGCCGAGTCCCATGGAGATCGCACCGGCCACGACGGCGGCCACGCCCGCCACCAGGATGGCCCCGACATCCGTCGTCGCAGCGGCGACGCCGACGACGAGCGCCGCGACGGAGACGATGCCGTCGTTCGCGCCGAGCACCCCGGCGCGCAACCAGTTGAGCTTCACGTGCACCGCGGCCTCGTGCGGGTCGGTGCGGTGGGTCGGTTCCCGCGGGTGCGTCATGCGGCCAGTCTCGCACCGGGCTCGCGGCGTCGCCAGCAGCCCGGCGGCTGTGCAATCCGGTTCGGACCCCTCGTTGAGGGGGAGTACCATGGTCGTCGGCCCGCGTATCTTGACGTCGAGATGAATCGGCACGGCCCGGGCCGCCACCACCCAACAGCCCCTGTGCGCGACCGCGCGTGCGGATCGATTGGAAGTAGAGAGCGTGGATCTTTACGAGTATCAGGCCAGAGACCTGTTCGAGCACTACGGGGTTCCGGTGCTTCCGGGCATCGTGGCCGACACCCCCGACGAGGTGCGCGCAGCGGCCGAGAAGCTCGGCGGCGTCGTCGTCGTGAAGGCGCAGGTCAAGACCGGTGGCCGCGGCAAGGCCGGCGGCGTCAAGGTCGCGAAGAACCCCGACGAGGCGTACGAGGCGGCCAAGGCCATCCTCGGACTCGACATCAAGGGTCACGTGGTCAAGCGGGTCATGGTCGCCGGCGGCGCGCGCATCGCGCAGGAGTTCTACTTCTCGGTCCTCCTCGATCGCGCCAACCGCTCGTACCTCTCGCTCACGAGCGTCGAGGGCGGCATGGAGATCGAGGTGCTCGCCGTCGAGAAGCCCGAGGCGCTCGCTCGCATCGAGGTCGACCCCGTTGCGGGCATCACGCCCGAGAAGGCCCGCGAGATCGCCGTGGCCGCGAACTTCCCGGCCGACCTCGTCGACAAGGTCGCCGACGTGTTCGTGAAGCTCTACGAGGTGTACGACAAGGAGGACGCGACCCTCGTCGAGGTGAACCCGCTGATCCTCGACGAAGACGGCAACATCGTCGCGCTCGACGGCAAGGTCACGCTCGACGAGAACGCCGAGTTCCGCCACGCCGGCCACGCCCTCCTCGAAGACAAGGCCGCGGCCGACCCGCTCGAGGCGAAGGCGAAGGCCGCCGACCTCAACTACGTGAAGCTCGACGGCGAGGTCGGCATCATCGGCAACGGCGCGGGCCTCGTCATGTCCACGCTCGACGTGGTCGCCTACGCAGGCGAGAACCACGGCGGCGTGAAGCCCGCGAACTTCCTCGACATCGGTGGCGGCGCCTCGGCCGAGGTCATGGCCGCCGGCCTCGACGTCATCCTCGGCGACCCGCAGGTCAAGAGCGTGTTCGTCAACGTCTTCGGCGGCATCACCGCGTGCGACCAGGTCGCGAAGGGCATCGTCGGCGCGCTCGCCGAGCTCGGCCACGCCGCGAACAAGCCGCTCGTCGTGCGACTCGATGGCAACAACGTCGAAGAGGGTCGCCGCATCCTCGCCGAGGCGAACCACCCGCTGGTGACGCTCGCCGAGAACATGGACCAGGGCGCCGACAAGGCCGCCGAGCTGGCGAACGCCGCGTAGTAAGGGATTCGAAGACATGACGATCTTTCTGAACAAGGACTCCAAGGTCATCGTCCAGGGCATCACCGGCGGCGAGGCCTCGAAGCACACGGCACGCATGCTCGCCGCGGGCACCCAGGTCGTCGGCGGCGTGAACGCACGCAAGGCCGGCACCACCGTGCTGCACACCGACAAAGACGGCAACCCCGTCGAGCTCCCGGTCTACGGCACGGTCGCCGAGGCGATCGAGCAGACCGGAGCGGATGTCTCCATCGCCTTCGTACCGCCGGCGTACACGAAAGACGCCGTCGTCGAGGCCATCGACGCCGAGATCCCCCTCCTCGTCATCATCACCGAGGGCGTGCCCGTGCAGGACTCTGCCGAGTTCTGGGCCTACGCCAAGGAGAAGAGCGGCACGACCCGCATCATCGGGCCGAACTGCCCGGGCATCATCAGCCCCGGTGAGTCGCTCGTCGGCATCACCCCGGCGAACATCACCGGCAAGGGCCCCATCGGCCTCGTCTCGAAGTCGGGCACCCTCACGTACCAGATGATGTACGAGCTGCGCGACCTCGGCTTCTCGACGGCCATCGGCATCGGCGGCGACCCCATCATCGGCACGACTCACATCGATGCGCTCGCCGCGTTCGAGGCCGACCCCGAGACGAAGGCGATCGTCATGATCGGCGAGATCGGCGGCGACGCCGAGGAGCGCGCGGCCGACTTCATCAAGGCCAACGTCACGAAGCCCGTGGTCGGCTACGTCGCGGGCTTCACCGCCCCCGAGGGCAAGACCATGGGTCACGCGGGCGCCATCGTCTCCGGCTCGGCGGGCACCGCCCAGGCGAAGAAGGAGGCCCTCGAGGCCGCCGGCGTGAAGGTCGGCAAGACGCCGTCCGAGACCGCGACGCTGCTCCGCGAGGTCTACGCCGCGCTGTGAGCGCGTTTCTGCCCGGTGGTTGAGTAGGACCGAAGGACCGTATCGAAACCACTCTGCCCTGAAGGGTGGTTTCGATACGCGTCGGGCTGCGCCCGCCGCTACTCAACCACCGGGGCAGCGCCCGGCGCTACTCAACCACCGGAGTGCCGGTTGCCGCACGTCGTGCCCACTGAGCGGCGTCAGCCGGGCTAAGCTCCCGGAGGAATGAGACGCACGACGATCGCCCTGCTGGCCGCACTCGAGGCATCCGTCGCGGCCCTCATCGGCTTGGGCATCGTGCTCGTGCCCCTCATGCTGCTCTGGGCGGTGCACTTCGGGCTCTCGGTCGACGTGTCGGTGTTCCTGCGAACCGCGGCCGACGTGTGGCTGCTCGGCCACGGGGTCGACCTCGAGCTGCAGCTCGACGCGGTGACCGCGGCGCGCACCGGACTGCCCGCAGCGGGCGATCCCTTCACGATCACGATCGCGCTGCTCGGCTTCGCGCTCCTCTCCGTCGTCTTCGGCCTCCGGATCGGCCGGCGAGCGGCCGCGGGCGGGCACTCGGTCACGGGCGGGCTGTCGGCGACGCTCGTCTACGCGCTCGTCGGCGCCGGGCTCGCCCTCGCGGCCGGAATCGACGGTGCTCGGCCCTCGCTGTGGCAGGGTGCGCTCCTCCCGGCCTTCGCGATGGCACTCGGCGTCGTCATCGGCGCTGCTGCCGAGTCGCATCGAGCGGGCATCGTGACGGATGCCGCGGGCGTCGTCGTGCGCGGCCGTCTCGCCGCGATCCCGCCGGCCCTCGTCGCGGGTGCGCGGGTGGCGGTGCGCATCGGAGCCGGAGCGGCGTTCGGCGTGCTCGCGCTCGGTGCAGTGCTCGTGGCGGTGCTCGTCGCCATCGATTACGCGACGATCGCGGGGCTCTACCAGTCGCTCGGTGCGGGCATCGACGGTGGCATCGCCCTCACGGTCGGCGAGCTCGCGTTCGTGCCCAACCTCGTCGTCTGGGCGACCGCGTGGCTGCTCGGCCCGGGATTCGCGATCGGCGCCGGAACGGCCGTGTCACCGGGCGGCACCCTGCTCGGGCCCGTTCCCGGCATCCCGCTCCTCGGTGCGCTGCCGACCGATGTCGTGGCCCTCGGAGGCCTCTGGCTCATCGCGCCGGTGCTGCTCGGCTTCGTCGGTGCATGGCTCGCCTTCCCAGACGCTGCCTCGGGTCACGAGGTTCACGGGCCACGAGCCGTGCACGGCGCCGGCGTCTCGTGGTGGCATCCGCTCGCCGTGGGCGCCGGTGCGGGCGGGGTCGCTGCGCTCGTGCTCGGGGTGCTCGCGTGGTGGTCGGGTGGTGCCGCCGGACCGGGTCGCCTCGCCGAGGTCGGTCCCAACGCGTGGGCGGTCGCGGGGGTCGCCGCCGCGACGGTCGGCGTCGGGGCGATCGTCGGAAGCTACGCGGCCAGGGCGCGCGGAATCGCCCCCGGCGACGAACCCGGTCCGCGCGAACGGGAAGGCCGGCCCGGTGACCCCGAGGAGCCGGCTCCGCCGCGTGAGTTCATCTGGGGTGCCGAGCGCTGAGCGGCCTCCGGCCAGCCGGTAGGCTCTGAGGGTGCAGAAGCTCGTCGTGCTGATCTCGGGCGGAGGGTCGAACCTCCGTTCCCTGCTCGAAGCCTCTGAAGACGCGGAGTTCCCCGCTCGCGTCGTGGCGATCGGCGCCGACCGCCAAGCCGACGGCCTCGCCCTCGGCGAGGAGTTCGGCATCCCCACGTTCACGGTGCCGTTCACCGCGTATCCCGATCGCGACGCGTGGGGCGCGGCGCTCATCGAGCAGGTGCGCCAGTGGGAGCCAGACCTCGTGGTGCTCTCGGGCCTCATGCGGCTCGTGCCGCCCGCGGTCGTCGACGCGTTCGCGCCGTACCTCATCAACACGCACCCGGCCTATCTGCCCGAGTTCCCGGGCGCGCACGCCGTGCGCGACGCGCTCGCCGCCGGCGTCACCGAGACCGGCGCGAGCCTCATCGTCGTCGACAACTCCGTCGACGGCGGCCCGATCATCGCGCAGGAGCGCATCCCGGTGCTCCCGGGCGACACCGAGTCGAGCCTCCACGACCGCATCAAACCCGTCGAGCGGCGCCTGCTCATCCAGGTCGTGCTCGACATCGCCAACTCGCACCTCGACCTGAAGGAAATCGCACGATCATGAGCGGCCCCAGCCACGACCCGAGCCTCTATCGCGATCGCGACCTCGTGCCCGTGCGGCGGGCGCTCGTCGCCGTGAGCGACAAGAGCGGGCTCGTCGAGCTCGCCACCGCGCTCGTGGGCGCCGGCGTCGAGATCGTCTCGACGGGCGGCACCGGCAAGGCCATCGCCGACGCCGGACTCCCCGTCACCCAGGTGTCCGAGGTCACGGGCTATCCAGAGCACCTCGACGGGCGAGTGCGCACGCTGCACCCGGCCGTGCACTCCGGCCTGCTCGCCGACCTGCGACTCGATCACCACGAGACGCAGCTCGCCGAACTCGGCATCAGGCCCTACGAGCTCGTCGTCGTCAACCTGTACCCCTTCGCCGAGACCGTGGCCGCGGGTGCGGCGCCCGACGCCGTCATCGAGCAGATCGACATCGGCGGGCCTGCGATGGTGCGGGCGTCGGCGAAGAACCACGCGAATGTGGCCGTCGTGGTCTCACCCGGCCGGTACGACGAGATCATCGCGGCGGTCGCCGCCGGCGGCACGACGCTCGCGCAGCGCAAAGACCTCGCTCGCGAGGCGTTCCGGCACACCGCCACCTACGACATCGCGGTCGCGTCGTACCTCGGCAGCGTCGTCGCACCCGACCAGCCCGCCGAGGAGTCGCCCTTCCCCGCGTGGGTCGGCGGCACGTGGACGAAAGACGCCGACCTGCGCTACGGCGAGAACTCGCATCAGCGCGCGGCGCTCTACGCCTCGCAGGGCGGCCGGCCGGGCATCGCCCAGGCGACGCAACTCCACGGCAAAGAGATGTCGTACAACAACTTCGTCGATGCGGATGCCGCGGTGCGCAGCGCCTTCGACTTCGACGAGCCCGCCGTGGCGATCATCAAGCACGCGAACCCGTGCGGCATCGCGGTCGCGTCGCCCGAGGCATCCGACCCCATCGCCTCCGCGCACCAGCGAGCCCATGAGTGCGACCCGGTGTCGGCCTACGGCGGCGTGATCGCTGCGAACCGCATCGTCACGCGGTCGATGGCCGAGACGGTCGCCGGCATCTTCACCGAGGTGCTCGTGGCCCCGGGCTTCGAGCCCGAGGCGCTCGAGGTGCTCACGAAGAAGAAGAACCTGCGCCTGCTGACCCTTCCCGAGGGCTTCGTCCCGACCGCGATCGAATTGCGGCAGGTCTCGGGCGGGATGCTCCTCCAGCAGGCAGATCGGCACTTCGCGCCGGCGGCAGACTGGACCCTGGCCGCGGGGGAACCCGCCGACGAGGCGACGCTCGCCGACCTCGAGTTCGCATGGCGCGCCTGCCGCGCGGTGAAGTCGAACGCGATCCTGCTCGCCTCGAACGGCGCCTCGGTGGGCGTCGGCATGGGCCAGGTGAACCGCGTCGACTCGTGCAAGCTCGCGGTGGAGCGTGCGGGGGAGCGGGCCGCGGGGTCGGTCGCGGCATCCGACGCCTTCTTCCCGTTCGCCGACGGCCTGCAGATCCTGATCGACGGTGGCGTGCGCGCAGTCGTGCAGCCGGGCGGTTCGGTGCGCGATGAGGAGGTCGTCGACGCGGCCCGTGCCGCTGGCGTCACCATGTACTTCACGGGCGAGCGGCACTTCTTCCACTGATCGCCGCGCGCCCTGCTCCGGGCTCGCGCTCATGCGTCGTGGACGCATTCGTGCAGAGGTACCCTTAAGCGAACCCGCGCTCACGAGGCGCGGGCACCGGTTCCGCTCACGAGGCGGTTGAACAAGGAGAACGATCGATGACGATCACCCATGCCCCGGCACCTGCGCCCGAGGTCAGCGCAGAACTGCCGACGGAAGCCCCCGAGCACGAACGCGTGCTCATCACCCACGGTCCGCGCTCCGGCCTCACCATCATCGTCGCCGTGCACTCGACGAGGCTCGGCCAGGCTCTCGGCGGCGCCCGGCTCTGGCGCTACGGGCACTGGACCGACGCCCTCGCCGACGCCCTCCGCCTCTCGCAGGCGATGACGCTGAAGAACGCCGCAGCGGGGCTCGCGCGCGGCGGCGGCAAGTCAGTGATCGCGATTCCCGCAGGGGTCACCCTCGACGAGGCGCGCACGCGCGACGCCATGCTCGACCTCGGCGACGCGGTCGAGTCGCTCGGCGGCGCCTACATGACCGCCGAAGACGTCGGCACGAGCGCCGAACTCATGTCGGTCGTGCACGAGCGCACCGAGTTCGTCTGCGGGCTTCCGCCCGAGGAGGGCGGCGTCGGCGAGCCTGCGGATGCCACCGCGGCGGGCGTGCACGCGTCGATCATCGCGACCCTCGACCACGTCTACGGTTCGCCCGAGGTCGCCGGCCGGCACTTCGTCGTGGCGGGCCTCGGCCAGGTCGGCGGACGCCTCGCCCGCAGTCTCGCCGCGGCCGGAGCCCGGCTCACCGTCACCGACGTCGCCGACGGCAAGCGGGCACTCGCCGACGAGCTCGGCGCCGACTGGGTCGAGCCCGGCGACGCGCACCTCGTCGAGGCTGACGTGTTCGTGCCGTGCGGACTCGGCGGCGTGCTCACGCCCGACGTCGCTCGCGGCCTTCGCGTGCGCGCCGTCGTCGGTGCGGCGAACAACCAGCTCGCCTCTCGCGACGTCGCGACGATGCTGCAGCGCCGCGGCATCGTCTGGGCACCCGACTTCGTCGTGAACGCCGGCGGCGTCATCTACCTCGACGTGGCCGGTACACCCGGCGCCGACCAGGCCAGCCTCGACGCACGCATCGCGGGCATCGGCGACACCGTCGCCGCGGTGCTCCGCAGCGCCGGTGCAAACGGCTCGACACCCCTCGAGGCGGCTGAACTGCTCGCCCGCGATCGCCTCGACGCCGCGCGCTGACGGGTCGGCACCGGCCGATAGGCTCGTGCCATGACGTCCCCCGCCTCGCCGCCTCTGCCCGCCACGGCCCGGTACACGCCGGCCATCACACCGTGGCGGCAGACGGTGGCGGTGCTCATCTCGGCGGGCGTCGTCGCGATCACGGCGATGGCCGTCGCGGTGCTCGCCTTCTTCATCGGCAACGGCCAGTCGCCCGAGATCGTGCCGCAACTGTTCGGCCACTTCGGGCTCGCGGCGCTCGTGGTGTGGGTGCTGCTCTCGGTGGCGAACGGAATCGGCGCGACCCGGGCGTGGTTCCTCGCCGCCATCGCGGGCTTCACCTCCGCGTGCCTCGCTGCCCTGTTCGCCACGACCGCCACCGTGAGTGCCGGTGGCAATCCGTTCACTCCGCGCATCTTCGAAGCCGTGCTCGCCTCGCTCGTGAGCTTCAACCTCATCTTCATCCTCGCGACGATCGCCGCCGAGGTCTTCCTCGCTCCGCGGGTGCTGCATGGAATCCTGGCGTTCGCGCCGGCTCGACCGCCGCGGCAGATCGCGCTCGTGCGCATTCCCGCCTCGAACCTCGACGAGGGCGAGCTCACGCATCTCGAGCGGCAGCCCGTCGACAAGGCGCGTGCCGACGAGCAATGGGACAACTACTGCGCGGCGCTCGTCGCCGAGGGCTGGGAGACCATCGAGGTCGACGCCGCACCCGATCTCGCCGACTCGGTCTTCGTCGAAGACGCCGTCGTCATGTTCGGCGACCTCGCCGTGATCGCGAACCCGGGCGCGGTGTCGCGGCGCCCAGAGGTCGAGGCGGTCGAGCGCGCGGTGCGGGCGATCCCCGGCGTCACGGTGGAGCGGATCGAGCTGCCCGGCACCCTCGACGGCGGCGACGTGCTGAAGGTCGAATCCACGGTGTACGTGGGGGCGTCGTCGCGCACGAATGCCGAGGGCATCCGCCAGTTGCGGTCACTCCTCAACCCCCACGGCTACACCGTGGTCGCGGTGCCCATCACGAAGGCGCTGCACCTGAAGAGCGCCGCGACGGCGCTGCCCGACGGCACGATCATCGGCGACCCCGCGCTCCTCGAGGTGGAGAGCCTCTTCCCGCGGTTCATCTCGGTTCCCGAACCCGAGGGCGTCGCCGTTGTCGAGCTCTCCCGAGAGTCCCTGCTCATGTCGGCGGCGGCGCCGCAGACGGCGGCGATGCTCTCGAGCCTCGGCTACCGCGTGGTCACCGTCGACATCAGTGAGTTCGAGAAGCTCGAGGGCTGCGTCACGTGCCTGTCGGTGCGGGTGCGCTGAGCGAGTCCGGCCTGCTCGCACACTGATTCGGCACAGTCTCGCCGAGACTCTTGCACGCGACGAAGCTGTACCCATAGGCTGTAGGGCTGGCTGCCGTGAGAAATCCGGTCGCCTTGGGGATGATCAGTCAACGACGCAGGAGGACACCATGCAGACAGACACCAACGCCCGCACGATCGCGGTCGACGGCGCTGCCAGCCCGGCGCTCCTCTCCGATCGGATCGCCGGGTAGCACCAGGCCCGTCCGCCGGCTCAGCCGGCCCGTCTCGCGGTAGCCCCGCATCCGACGCGACTTCACGCGTCCACTCATTCTGATCTCGACCGATCGACGCTTCTTGCGTGCTCGGCGCCCCTTCCGGAAGGAAACGGCTTTGTCAGCCACCCCTCACAACAAGGATCAACCCGCCGAGCGCACGAGCGCCGTGCGGGCGTTGTTCCGGCTCCGCGAGTACGCGCGGCCGGCGCTGCCCGCGATCGCCGCCGGCATGGGCGCCTCGCTCGCTTCGCAGCTCATCGCGCTCTCGATTCCGCAAGTGCTGCAGGCCGTCGTCGACGGACCGCTCTCCGACGGCGACGCGAGCGCGATCTGGCCGCTCGCCGGGCTCGTCTTCGGACTCGGCGTGCTCGAGGCCGTGATGATCGCGTTGCGCCGCTGGTTCGTGCTCACGCCGGGCACCAAGGTCGAGGCGAGCATGCGCAACGCGCTCTATGCGAAGCTGCAGGACCTGCCGGTGAGCTTCCACGACCGCTGGCCGAGCGGGCAGCTGCTCTCGCGATCCATGAGCGACCTCGGCCTCATCCGCCGGTGGCTGTCGTTCGGGCTCGTGCTGCTCGTCGTGAACCTCATCGTGATCGTCGTGGGCCTCGGCATCCTCATCTCCATGAACTGGATGCTTGGCGTCGTGTTCCTCGTGTGCTCGATCCCGCTCTGGATCATCGGCTTCCGGTTCGAGGGCCGCTACTCGGAGGTCTCCCGGCGCAGCCAGGACCAGGCGGGCGACCTCGCAACCGCCGTCGAGGAGTCGGTGCACGGCATCCGCGTGCTGAAGGCCTTCGGCCGCGGCAAGCACGCACTGTCGAGCTTCCGCGTCCGAGCCGAGTCGCTGCGCAGCACCGAGATGGAGAAGGCACGCCTCGAGGCGAGCATCTGGGCGTGGATCATCCTGGTCCCGGCCGTCGCGCTCGCCGGATGCCTCGTGCTCGGCGTGTGGCTCGCGTCGCAAGGCGTGCTCACCGTCGGCGAGCTCGTCGCGTTCTTCGCGACGGCCACCGTGCTCGCCTGGCCGATCGAGTCGATCGGGTTCCTGCTCGCGTTCTCACTCGACGCACGCACGGCGACCGATCGCTTCTTCGACATCCTCGACAGCGAGAACGCGATCACCGACCCCGAACGCCCCGTCTCGGTCGAGCAGCCGCTCGGCGAGCTCGCGTTCTCAGGCGTGCGCTTCCGCTACCAGGACTCGCCCGAGCGGTTCGGCGACCTCCTCGACGGGATCGACCTCGTCGTGGAGCCCGGCGAGACGATGGCCCTCGTGGGCCTCACCGGGAGCGGCAAGACGACGCTGACCGCCCTCACCACCCGGCTCTACGACGTCACGGGAGGCTCGATCACGCTCGACGGCGTCGACATCCGGGCGCTCACGCGCGAGGAGCTCCGCACGCACATCGCCATGGCGTTCGAGGACGCCACGCTGTTCAGCGCCTCCGTGCGCGAGAACGTTCTGCTCGGCCGTCCCGAATTCGGCGAAGACGACCCGGCACTCGCCGCGGAGGCCGAGCGCGTGCTCGACGAGGCGCTGAGCATCGCGCAGGCGTCGTTCGTCTACGACCTGCCCGACGGCGTCGACACGAAGGTCGGCGAAGAGGGCATGAGCCTCTCGGGCGGGCAGCGTCAGCGGCTCGCGCTCGCTCGCGCGGTCGCGGCATCCCCAGCGGTGCTCGTGCTCGACGACCCGCTCTCGGCGCTCGACGTCGCGACCGAGGCGCGCGTCGAGGCCGAGCTGCGCCGAGTGCTCGCCTCGACGACCGCCCTCATCGTCGCGCACCGCCCGTCGACCGTCATGCTCGCCGATCGCGTCGCGCTCCTCGAGGATGGCCGCATCACCGCGGTCGGCACCCACTCCGAGCTGCTGCGAGAGAACGAGCACTACGCCTTCGTCATCTCGAGCCTCGAAGACGAAGTGAAACGCGAGGCTGCCGAGGCATCCGGTCTCCTCGTGACGGATGCCGCTGAGGCATCCGATCCCATCGAAGCGGATGCCGCCGAATACACATCGTCCGACACCGGACCCATCGAACGAGAGGAGGCGAACCGATGAGCGTCATCGGCGTCGAAGGTGAGGAGCGCAACGACTTCACCAAAGCCGAGTCGAAGCAGGTGCGTGCACGATCGCTGCGCCTGCTCGGCTCCCTGTTGCGGCCCCTGCGATTGCGACTGTGGCTCACGATGCTCGTCGTGTTCGTCTCGACGGCCGCGCAGGTCGCCGGGCCCGCGCTCATCGGATTCGGCATCGACCGCGGCCTGCCGGCCCTGCTCGACGGCGACTGGCTGCCGGTGGGCTTCGCCGGGGTCGCCTACCTGCTCACGGCCGCCTCGGGAGCGCTGCTCATCGCGTGGTACATCCGGCTCTCGACTCGAATCAGCCAGGCGGTGCTCCTCGACCTGCGCACGCGGGTGTTCCTGCACACGCAGAAGCTCTCGCTCGAGTTCCACGAGTCGTACACCTCGGGGCGCATCATCTCGAGACAGACGAGCGACCTCGATGCGATCCGCGAGCTGCTCGACGAGGGCATCAACCAGCTCGTGCGCGGCGTGCTCTACATGTCGTTCACGGCGATCGCCCTCGTGCTGGTCGACTGGAGGTCGGCGCTCGTGCTGCTCGTCGCCCTCATCCCGCTCACGGTGCTCACACGCTGGTTCCAGGTGCGCTCGCAGAAGCTGTTCCGCCAGTCCCGGGTCGCCTCGGCGAAGCTCATCGTGCACTTCGTGGAGTCGATGACGGGCATCCGGGCGGTGCAGGCGTTCCGCAAGGAGCGGCGCAACGAGAGGGCGTACGGCGAGCTCGTCGAGGACTATCGCGACGTCAACGCCCGCGTGATCCAGCTCTTCGGCATCTACGACCCGGGCCTGCTGCTCATCGGCAACGCGTGCGTCGCCGCGGTGCTCGTGGCCGGTGGATTCCGCGCGGTCGAGGGTGAGCTCGCGATCGGCATGCTCTTGTCGGCGCTCCTCTACACGAAGCGGTTCTTCGACCCGATCGAGGACATGGCGATGTTCTACAACGGGTACCAGTCGGCCGCCTCGGCGCTCGAGAAGATCTCGGGCGTGCTGGAAGAGGAGCCGAGCGTGCCCGAGCCGCGGCATCCGGTCGACCTGTGGAACGCCGATGGGCACGTGCGCTTCGAGGCCGTCGAGTTCGCGTACACGAAGGATCGCGTCATCCTGCCGCGCTTCGACCTCGACGTGCCGGCCGGGCAGACGATCGCGCTCGTGGGCTCGACGGGGGCCGGCAAGTCGACGCTCGCGAAACTCCTCGCGCGGTTCTACGACCCGAGCGACGGGGTGATCGAGCTCGACGGCATCGACCTCAGGTCGCTGCACCCGAAGGACCTGCGGCGCGCGATCGTGATGGTCACGCAGGAGGCCTACCTGTTCTCGGGATCGGTGGCCGACAACATCGCGCTCGGCAAGCCCGATGCCACGCCCGACGAGATCGTGCGCGCCGCGAAGGCCGTCGGTGCGCACGAGTTCATCGAGAGCCTGCCGAACGGGTACGACACCGACGTGAACAAGCGCGGCGGGCGGGTGAGCGCAGGTCAGCGCCAGCTCATCTCGTTCGCGCGGGCGTTCCTCGCGAACCCCGCGGTGCTCATCCTCGACGAGGCGACGTCGTCGCTCGACATCCCGAGCGAACGGCTCGTGCAGGAGGGGCTCACGACGCTCCTCGCCGATCGCACCGCAGTGATCATCGCGCACCGCCTCTCGACGGTCGCGATCGCCGACCGGGTGCTCGTGATGGAGCACGGCCGCATCGTCGAAGACGGCACGCCCTCCGACCTCATCGGAGGATCGGGCCGATTCGCGGCGCTGCACGCCGCTTGGCGCGATTCGCTCGTGTGAGGTGAGTTGAGGTGTGGTGCGCGTGCCTGCTCAGTCGAGCGGCGCGCGCACCACGCGATCGCGTTCGTCGATCTCCGCCTCGGCGGCGCGGGCCTCGGGCAGCCACCAGACGATGTTCGCCCAGGCGACGACGAACGCAGCCGCCTCCAGCGTGTGCTGGAGCAACGGCTCGAGCCGCGCGTCGAGCTGGTTGACGAGGAACCACGCCGCCCAGCCGCCGAGGGCGGAGGCGATCGTGATCGTGAGCCAGTTGACGCCGCGCGAGACCGAGAGCGGGGTGCCGGTGATCGGCAGCCAGTCGTACGTGAGCACGATCGCGACGGCGCTGCCGCTCACGACGAGGATCGGCAGGAACCATTCCGGCCCGGGATCGAGCAGCCCTGACGTCTGCCCGACGAGGAACTGCGTGAGCGGCAGGAGGCCGCCGAGCACGGCGAACGTGCCCAGCATCAGCCAGACCCGCAGCCGTCGGCCCGGCACATCGGTGCGCCGCACCGACGTCGCGGCGCGGCTCGTCGTCGCGACGAGCGCGCCGCTCACGCCGAGGCAGAGCACGGTCATGAGCGTGTTCGACTGGTAGATCGAGAACGCGAGCGGGAACAGGCTCAGGATCGCGACGACGCCGTAGAGCAGGGTCGGCCGCCACGCCCTCAGCGCGGCGTGCCCGACGAGATCAGCGAGCTCGCCGTCGCTCGCGCGCCTGACGGCGCTCCACCGGAGCCTCGCTTGCACGACGCCGGTCACGAGCAGGGCGAGCAGCACGCCGCAGATCGCCATCGCGATGCCGAAGGGCACCCACGCGATCTCCTGCGGAACGGCCTTCCAGCTCGTGAGCCACGCGGCCGCGGCGACGAAGCCCGCGATGAGTGCGAGCCGCGGCGGGTCGATGAGGGTCGGCAGCGCGACGAGGATGGGGCGCAGCGCGGCGAGCACGGCACCCGCACCGATGGCGATCACGCGACTCACCGGGGATACGGCCACGCGGTCGATGAGACGAACGGCGCGCGAGGCGATCGCGAATCGATAGCCGGGGTCGAGGTTCCAGATGGTGTCGGTGCCCGCGCGCAAGCGCAGCCTGCGGCGTGCGCGAGCGGCTTCGAGGGCGGCTCGATGATCGGCGACGGCGGCGGGTGTGGCCCAGCGGCCGGCCGCCGGGTGCGCCGACGCGGCCGGCGCGTGAGATGAGGACGACGTATCGGGCCCGGTCGCCTCCGCCTCGAGCGCAGACACGTGAGCCTCGACGTGGCGTGGATCGTCGGACTCCTCGAGCACGGCATCCTGCACGACGCGCACGTCACGTGCCGGATCGGGCGCTCCCGTCACCGTCGCGGTGAGGAAGCGCACGATGCCCGCCGACGCGTCGAGCCGCCCCCACCACCAGTCGTTGACTCGCCACTCGCGGGCGAGGAATCCGAGGAAGTTCCCGAAGCCGTAGCCGGCGAGCTTCGCCTGGCGGTCGAGCACCACGTGGTCGGCCGCCGCGTTCAGGCGCTCGGCGACGTCGTCGGGTTTGAGCGTCGAGGTGCGCATCAGCTTCTGGAGCACGGCGTACTTGCGGTCGGCGACGAGGGTCGCGAAGCTCGCCGGGCGGTCGGGCTCCTCGTCGACCCCGATGCTCCAGTACCGGATGCTCGAGAGCGCGGCGGGGATGCCGCCCGCGTTCATGACGGGGGGCAGGTCGACGGCGTAGAGGGTGGGCACCCGGCCGAGGGCGCTCCACGGGGACTCGGTCCACGTGCGGCGAGTGGCGTGGTCGTAGTAGCGGATGGTGCGGTCGAGCTTCTTCGTGGCGATCGCGAGCCGCGAGATCGCGGCATCGAGCGCTCGCCAGTGCGCATCGGTGTCGATCGCGTCGGATGCCGCGAACCACGCGTCGAGCCAGTCGTCGAAGTCCTCGCCTCGCGGAACGGCTCTGCGCTCGGCGAGCGATTGCGTGCGATCCAGCACGAGCGCGGTGAGGGCGTCGCGGGAGCGGGTGGCGTCGGCGAGTGCCGCGTAGGCGGGCTCGCGCACCTCGGTGAGGGCGAGGTGCCGCCGGGAGTCGGGCGTCTCAGGCACCGCCTCGAGCGCGCGCGCCCACGAGAGCACGCAGTTCGCGGCATCCGCGAGCGCCAGCACGGATCGCGAGGCGGCCTGCGAATTCTCTGCCGACGCGCGTTCGAACCGGGCGACCGCGTGCGCGGGCAGCCCCGCGAGCGAGACCCGGTCGATCGGCAGGTAGCGCCGGCGCTCGGAGAGCGACGATTGCAACTGCCAGGCGGAGGGCAGTGAGACGGCCTCGGCGAGATGATCGGCAAGCGTCGTGCCGAGGGAGCGGAGGTAGGCACGCCTGCGGGCGACGCGGACCTCTGCGTCCCATGGGGCCGTCGCGATGAGGGAGGCGGCGCTCTCCCGCCGGCCAGATTCGATGAGGCGTGCGGCGTTGAATCGCTGCAGCTCGGCCGCTTCGCGTGCGACGGACTCGCGCCGGAACTGCCGCGAGAGCATCGCGCCGATCGCCCGGAAGAACCGGTTCGCGTTCGGGTCCCACGGCGCCGTGCCGCCGAGCGGCGCATCGGGCTCGGGGTCGAGGAAGATCATCGCGCGATCGGCGAGGCGATCGGATCGGCGAAGCTTCGCCGCACGCAGTGCTCGCTCGATCGGCACGTTGTCGAACACCGCTCCGTCGACGATGCGATACGGGGTGAGCGGTGCGGTGCGGTGCACGCCGAACGCGAAGCGCATGTCGCGGGGCTCGACGCCCGCGCGTCCGACGGTCGAGTCGATCTCGGCCGGCTCGAATCCGCCGGGCAGCGACGACGTCGAGCGGGCGGCGAGGGCGAGATGGCCGAGGTGGACGTCGTCGTCGTGCGCCTTGCCGGGGTAGTCGAAGCTGTGCCGGCGAGGGATGAGGTTGTCGAGGGCATGATCGTCGGAGCCGACGAAGCGGAAGTGGCCGCGACCCTCGTTGACGTCCTCCTCGAACTCGTCGCTCGCGTCGATGACGGTGGCCGACAGGTCGACGCTCGTGTATTCGGAGACGAGGTCGGGATGGCGGTCGGTCGTCTCGTACAAGGTGCTCAGCTTCTCGTGCGTGCGTGCACGGAAGTAGGCCTCGCCCTGCATGAGCGCACGGATGCCACGGGAGCCGGGCGGGTGCAGCAGGCCCCAGAAGCCGCCGACCTCGCTCCAGGTGTCGAGGAGCGAGTCGAGTCCGGTGCCGGCTCGCTGGGCGACCGAGTAGACGACGGCGTTCAGGCCCCCGGCGCTCGCGCCGGCGAGGAGGTCGAACTCGACCCGGTCGTAGCGCGCCGCGTCCATGAGCCGCGCGTAGACCTTGATGCGTTCGAGCACGGGCGGGGTGAGCGGCGACTTCGCCGTCATGAGCACGAACGCGAGCGTCTCGTCGCCGTGATCGTAGAGGCGGATGCGGCGCAGCAGGTCGAGTTCGGCGACGGCGCCGCCGATCCAGACGGCGAGGCTCACGCCGCCGCGCATGGCGAGCGCCACGCGGAGTGTACGGCCCGACGCCGGGGTCGCGTCGTGGGCGCGTACGACGTCGTCGAGCCGCTGGTCGGCGGAGACGGTGATGAGGCGGATCGACCGCGGCGGAGCGGGCGTCGCCCGTACGTCGTCGGCCGGCACTGACCCGGCGGTATCGGTTCGCGGCATCGGGACTCCTCGGTCGGGCATGCACGTCGCGGTCGGCCATCAGGGCCTTCGCGGACGAGGGGCGGGGGCAGGTGCGCGTGCGCTCGTGTGGGCGCGCACGCGGCGTGTCCAGCGTGGCATGAACACCGGTGCCGACGCATCAGGGTACCCCCTGAACTGGGCAGACGCGCCTCCCGCCGAAAGCGGTAGAGTCACGACAAGCGGGCCTGACCCGACAGGATCCCGCACGCCCTGAACGGAGAACGCGATGGAAGGGGCCCCGAAACCACTGCGCGTGGCGATCGCCGATGACGCCCTGCTTCTTCGAGAGGGCATCGCGAAGGTGCTCGCCGACGGCGGCATCGAGGTCGTGGCCTCCGTCAGCACGGGTGCAGAGCTGCTCGAGGTCGCGAATCGCGGCGGGCTCGACGCCGCAGTGCTCGACATCAGGATGCCGCCGAGCTTCCGCGACGAGGGCATCGTCGCGCTCGAGCAGATGCGAGCCGGCGGTTCGAAGATCGGCGTGCTCCTGCTCTCGATGTACGCAACTCCCGAGTACGCCCTGCGGGTGATGGGAGCCGGCAGCGGCACCGGGTACCTCCTGAAGGAGCGGGTATCGGAGCCGCAGACCCTCGTGCGTGCCGTCGAGACCGTCGCGTCGGGCGGATCGGTCGTCGATCCCGAGGTCGTCGAGCAACTCGTGAAGCGCACGCGCGCCGACGACCCGCTCTCCCGGCTCACCGAGCGTGAGCGCTCCGTGCTCGAACTCATGGCGCAGGGCTACTCGAACGGCGGCATCGCCCAGAGCCTGTTCCTCGGCCTGAAGACCGTGGAGACGCACGTGCGCAGCATCCTCCAGAAGCTCGACCTCGAGGAGTCGCCCGAGCACCACCGCCGCGTGCTCGCTGTGCTCACGCTCCTCGGCGCGAGGTGATGGCTCCCGGCCGCAAGGGCCGGATCGTCAAGCGTTCAGCGGTGATCGCCGCGGTCGTCGCGGTGAGCCTCGCGATGGAGATCTCGGGATTCCTCGCGACGCCCGAGGGTGAGCGGCCCGAGGCGTCGTGGACGACGCTGCACGCGATGGTGCCGCTCGTGTTCGCGGCATCCGCCGGCGTGGCCTGGGGCATCGGCTCGGCGCTCGTGCCGGCGCGCCTCATGGTGATCTTCCCCCTGCTCTGGATTCCGCAGACCTTCTACCGGGTCATCGAGGACCTCGGATGGCTCTGGCCGCTCGTGCGGGGCGTCGACCTCGCCTGGGCGGTGCTCACCGGCATCCTCGTGCTCCTCTACCCGAGAGGGTGGCTGATGGGCCGCGTCGACCGGTGGATCGCCGGCATCGCGCTCGCCGCCTCGATCGTGAACCTCCTCGCCGTGCTGCTGCTCGCCGGCCCCGATCCCGCCGTGTGCGAGTGTGCGCCGAATCCCTATCGCATCGCCGAGCTTCCGGCCGTATTCGGGTTCATCGACATCGGCTACCGCATCGTCGGCGTCACCCTCGCCCTCGTGATCGCGGCGCGGCTCCTCGTGAGCTGGATGCGCGGTAGCGTGCCCGCACGCACCGTGGCCTTCCTCATGCCGCTCGCACTGCTCGCGTGGGTCATCACGCTCGCGGCCCAGGCGGTCAGCTACGCCGCCGCGGCGACGGCTGACGAGGTGCTCTCGACCGTCTCGCTCATCGCGATCGCATCGATTCCCGTGAGCTTCGTCGCGGGAATCGCGCATGCGCGCAACATGCGGGCGCGCGTCGCCGACCTCATGCGCATCACGAGGGAGGGCGCCGACCGCGGCCTCTGGGCGGAATCGCTCGCCCGCACCCTGCGCGACGCGTCGGTGCGCGTGTACTGGTGGGACGAGGAGCGCGGCAGGTACGCGGATGCCGCGGGGGAACCGATCGACCATGACCCGGCCGACCGGCGTGGCGACCACAGCCTGCTCCCGGTCGCGTCGCCGACGGGCATGCCGATCGCCCTCATCCGGCACGACCGCGTGCTCACCGACAACATGCGCCTGCTCGACGGCGTCTCGAGCGCGCTCCGGCTCTCGGTCGACAACGGCCGCCTCCGGTCGGAGATCGAGCGCACCCTCGAGCACGTGCGCCAGTCGCGAAGCCGCATCGTCGAGGCGGGCGTCGAGGCCCGGCGCCGCATCGAGCGCGACCTGCACGACGGCGCGCAGCAGCAGCTCGTCTCACTCGGCATGCGCTTGCGGCTCGCCGCGAACCACGCGCGCAGCGCGGGCGACGACGGGCTCGCGGCCGACCTCGAAGACGCGATCGCGATGCTCAACCTGGCGCTGAAGGAGCTTCGCGAGCTCGCGCACGGCATCCATCCGAGCCTCCTCAGCTCGGGCGGGCTCGCGCTCGCCGTTCCCGAGCTCGCGGGTCGCTGCCCCGTTCCGGTGGAGATCGACGTGCAGGCCGAGGGGCGCTTGCCCGAGGTGATCGAGTCGACCGCGTACTTCGTGGTGGCCGAGTCGCTCGCGAACGTCGCGAAGCACTCGCGAGCGACGCGGGGATGGGTGCGCGCGCACGTGCGCGACGGCGAGCTCGAGCTCGTCGTGCGCGACAACGGGGTCGGCGGGGCCTCGCCCGAGGGCAGCGGCATGGTGGGCATCGCCGACCGCGTCGACGCGGTGGGCGGCCGGATCGAGATCGAGAGCCCACCGGGGGCGGGCACGACCATCACGGTGCGGATGCCCCTCGGCGCCGCGCTCGTCGACGCGTAACACCCGGGAAACGGGCGCACCGTAGTGTCCCGTTGTATGACGACTTGGCCTACCGCCGAACTCCACATCCACATGGAGGGCACCATCGAGGCGGGGCTTCTCGTCGAGCTCGCCCGTCGCAACGACGTGCGGCTTCCGAGCTACGACCCCGACGTGCTGACGGCGAGGTACGACTTCGCCGACCTGCAGTCGTTCCTCGACGTGCACTACTCGAACCTCGCCGTCCTGCGAACGGAGCAGGACTTCCACGACCTCGCGAGCGCCTATTTGCGACGCGCCGCGAACGCAGGGGTGCGTCGAGCTGAGATCTTCTTCGACCCGCAGACGCACCTCGGCAACGGCGTGCCGTTCGAGGCGGTCATCGGCGGGTTCGACGCGGCCATCGCCGAGGCGACGCAGACCACCGGGATCTCCGCCGACCTCATCCTGTGCTTCCTGCGCGACCTGGGCGCCGATGCGGCGATGGAGACGCTCCAGGCAGCCCTGCCGTTCCGGGACTCCTTCATCGGCGTCGGACTCGACTCCACGGAGGTCGGCTACCCGCCGTCGCTGTTCACCGAGGTGTATGCCAAGGCCGCCGCCGAGGGTCTGCATCGCGTCGCGCACGCGGGGGAGGAGGGTGGGCCCGACTACGTGCTGGAGGCGCTCGATCTGCTGAAGGTCGAGCGCATCGACCACGGCAACCGGGCCCTCGAAGACCCCGCGCTCGTTCGCCGACTGCGCGACGAGCGAATCCCGCTCACGGTCTGCCCACTGTCGAACGTCGCGCTGCGAACTGCGCCGAGCGATCTCGCGCAGCATCCGCTCGGGGCGATGATCGACGCGGGGCTGCTCGTCTCGATCAACAGCGACGACCCGGCCTACTTCGGCGGGGATGTCGCCGAGAACTACCGCGCGATCGAGTCGGCGCTCTCGCTCGATGCCGCGCAACTCGCGACGCTCGCGAGGAACTCGTTCGAGTCGGCGTTCGCGACCGAGCACGAGAAGGCCGCCTGGATCGCCGAGGTCGACGCGGAGCTCTCGAAGGCGACCGGAACCGCCTGAGCTTGGCCGGAGCTCGGAACTGCGATCGGGTGTCTTCGCCGCGCGGCGGGTTGGGCGGCTGGTGCAGGCCTACTGACTGGTCCTCCACAGCCTTCTCGTGCGGTGAGTTATTCACAGCCTGATCAGCCATTTCTGGCCGCGTGGAATGTCGGTGGGTGCCGCGAGAATGGATCTATGACCGGCACCCGCGACCCGCTCGAGCAACTCCGCTCGGCGCTAGCCGGGGTGCCCTGGTCCGAGGAGGCGGCGCGGCTGACCGACGACGAGCTGCTCGCCGCGATGGGCGCGCTCGAGGCGGTCGGTCGACTTGTCGACGCCAGCCGGGTGGCGTTCGCGGGTGAGGTCGCCGAGCGGTCGCGTGTCGAACTCGGCGATCAGCGGCTCTCGACCCGGCGCGGATGCCGCTCGGCCGCCGAGTTGATCGAGCGTGTGACCCTCGTGTCGGGCGCCGAGGCGCGGCGGCGAATCGCACTGGGCGGCGCGACGCGGGCGCGCTTCGGGTTCACCGGTGAGCCGCTCGCGCCGGAGTTCCCGCGGATTGCGGCGGCGCTGGCCGCCGGCGAGTTGGGTGCGGATGCCGCGGGCACGATCATCCGCGAACTGGGCCGTGCCCGGCCGGTGGCCGACCCCGCGGTGTTCGCCGCCGCGGAGCAGGCGCTCGTTGCCGAGGCGACCGGTGGCGGCGACGGCGGGCCGGTGCGGTGCACTGCTGATGAGTTGCGGGTGCAGGCGCAGGCGTGGTCGGTGTTCCTCGACCAAGACGGCCGCGAGCCCGACGATGAGCGGGCGATGCGGCGCCGAGGGTTCCGGCTCGGGCGAGCCCGCGACGGGCTGATCCCGGTGACCGGTGAGCTCATGCCCGAGGTGGCGGCGAAGCTCACCCGGCTCTTCGACGCGCATCTTGCGCCGCGCTCGGGCGGCGGGTTCATGACCGATGAGGAACGCTCGCGCATCGCCGAGTTCGGTGAGACCCGCACCGCCGATCAGCAGCGCCACGATGTGCTCGCGGCCGCGATCGACACCGCGGCGCGCTCGGGCGAGCATCCGATGATCGGCGGCGCCGCACCGACGGTGCTCGTCAGTGTCAGGGCTTCCGACATCGAGTCGGGGCGTGGTGTCGCGCACGCCGACGGTGTCGAGGTCCCGATCTCGCACCGCGCGGCGCGGCACATGATGTGCACCGGGGGCACGCAGAAGGTGGTCTTCGACGACGATGGCCGCATCATCACCCTCGGATCCCCCGAGCGCTGCTTCACCCCGCACCAGCGGCGCGCGATCACCCTCCGCGACGGCGGATGCCTCATCCCCGGATGCTCGGTCGCTGCCGCCTGGTGCGAGATTCACCACGTCATCCCCGACGCCGACGGCGGCCCCACCCATCCCGACAACGGGGTGCTGTTGTGCTGGTTCCATCACCGCACCATCGATACCTCGGGCTGGGGCATTCGGATGCTCCGGGGAGTGCCGCAGATCCGTCCGCCGGCGTGGCTCGATCCCGGCGGTGGCTGGCGACCCGTCACGAAATCCCCAACCCGGCTCGCCGACCAGCACGACCGAAGGCCGGCAGCCTGAGCACCACGGTGGTTGAGTAGCGCCGGGCGCAGCCCGATGCGTATCGAAACCACACACCCCGGTGGTTGAGTAGCGCCGGGCGCAGCCCGATGCGTATCGAAACCACACCCGGGCGGTCGGCGCGATCGTCGCGCCAGAAACCCGGCCGCGTGAGAGCCCGCCGCGTGAGAGCCCGCCGCGTGTCGCGCCGAGCTTCGAGTTCCCCTTCGACCCGGCGTGCCCTGAGCGCCGACGTACTGGCGGCCGCGACCCCGACGATCCTCCTAGGGTCGCCAGCGGCAGGACGCGAGGTCGATGCGGTACCCGTCGTCGTCGGAGCTCGGCCGCAGCGGCGTGCCCTCGGCCTCGTAGTGCTCGCGGGCACGATCCGCGTAGCCGGGCGGCGGGCGCCCTCCTGCCCGGACGACGCGCCACCAGGCGACATCCGACCCGTACCGTGCCATCACCTGGCCCACGGCGCGAGCAGCGCGCGAGCCGAGGAGGGCGGCGACATCGCCGTAGGTCATCACGCAACCGGAGGGGATGTCGGCGACGACGGCGAGCACCGCGTCGACGAAGCTCATCGGGGCCGGGGTCGTCGCATCCGTCTGCGGCTGCCGTCGCCGTGGGAGATCGTGGCCTTCGGGCGACGGCGTCACGGTCAGAGCTCGAGCGCGCCGATCACGTCGCCGTACGCGGTCTCACCGACGTCTTTGAACCCGATGCGGTGGAAGAACGCCTCAGGGCCCTCTTCGCCTGGCTCCCACAGCACCGTGATGCGGTCGAAGCCGCGGCGCTTGGCCTCGCCCGCGAGCGCCTCGGCGGCGAAGCGGCCGACGCCCTTGCCCTGCACTTCGGCGTCGACGTTGATGCGCCAGATGCACGCGCGGAACTCCTCGTGGGAGTTCTCGGGATCGAAGTTGCCGTGGATGAACCCGACCACTTTGTCGTCGAGCAGCACGACGCGCTGCCACGCGGTGTTGGGGTTCACGACGGATGCCTCCGCCGAGTACGTGACGGGTGCGATGAACTGTTCCTGGCCGGGCTTCAGCGACAGGTTGTTCGCGGCGACGATGTTCGATGCCGACAGTTCTTCGAGTCTCAGCTCAGCCATGCAGCCAAGGCTAACCGGTGGACGGCCGCCGCTGGTAGCCGAGTCCTGACGCGCATACGCGTTTGTCTCGATGTCGAGATATTCCGCCGACGCGCTAAGCTGGCAGACGGCGTCCGCCCGCCCCGCAGGCTTCCCGTTTCCCCCAGTAGATCCAAGGAGACCGTCTTGTCCAAGATCAAGGTTGAAGGCACCGTCGTCGAGCTCGACGGCGACGAGATGACGCGCATCATCTGGCAGGCCATCAAGGACCAGCTCATCCACCCGTACCTCGACGTGAACCTCGAGTACTACGACCTCTCGATCCAGAAGCGCGACGAGACCGACGACCAGATCACCATCGACGCGGCCCACGCCATCCAGAAGCACGGCGTCGGCGTCAAGTGCGCCACGATCACGCCCGACGAGGCCCGCGTCGAGGAGTTCGGCCTGAAGAAGATGTGGCGCTCGCCCAACGGCACGATCCGCAACATCCTCGGCGGCGTGATCTTCCGCGAGCCGATCATCATCTCGAACATCCCGCGACTCGTGCCCGGCTGGAACAAGCCGATCATCGTCGGCCGCCACGCGTTCGGCGACCAGTACCGCGCCACCGACTTCCGCTTCGAGGGCGAAGGCACCCTCACGATGACCTTCACCCCGAAAGACGGCTCGGAGCCCCAGCAGTTCGAGGTCTTCCAGTCGCCGGGCTCCGGCGTCGCCATGGGCATGTACAACCTCGACGCGTCGATCAGGGACTTCGCCCGCGCCTCCCTGAACTACGGCCTCGCGCGCAACTACCCGGTCTATCTCTCGACGAAGAACACGATCCTGAAGGCCTACGACGGCCGCTTCAAAGACCTGTTCCAGGAGGTCTTCGACGCCGAGTTCAAAGAGGCGTTCGAGACCGCCGGCCTCACCTACGAGCACCGACTCATCGACGACATGGTCGCGGCATCCCTCAAGTGGGAGGGCGGCTACGTCTGGGCGTGCAAGAACTACGACGGCGACGTGCAGTCCGACACCGTCGCTCAGGGCTTCGGTTCGCTCGGCCTCATGACGAGCGTGCTCGCCACGCCCGACGGCAAGGTCGTCGAGGCCGAGGCGGCGCACGGCACCGTCACGCGCCACTACCGCCAGCACCAGCAGGGCAAGCCCACCTCGACGAACCCGATCGCCTCGATCTACGCGTGGACGCGCGGCCTCGCGCACCGCGGCAAGCTCGACGGCAACCAGGAGCTCATCGACTTCGCGACGACCCTCGAAGACGTCGTCATCACGACGGTCGAGTCGGGCGCCATGACGAAAGACCTCGCGGCGCTCGTCGGCCCCGGGCAGGCGTACCAGACGACCGAGGAGTTCCTCTCGACCCTCGCCGCCAACCTCAAGGCTCGCCTCGCGTAGCCGACGCCACCTCCAGAACGGGGGTCGGATGCCGCGGCATCCGACCCCCGTTCCGTTCGGTTGGCCCTTCCGCTCGCACGTTGCACGGGACACACTGGAAGAGATGCCTCCCGCGTCCGTGCTCCGCCGTCGACGGCGCCTGACCTCACTCGTCGGCGCCGCGCTCGTCGTGCTCGTCGGCGGCGGATTGTCGATCGCCGCCGTCACGATGACCGCCGAGGCGAGCTCGCAGCTCGACGCGATGCTCCCGAACGCGACCGACGCCTTGGCAGATGCGCGCGGCTCATTCGACGAGTTGCGCGTCGCCCATGAGGCGGCGCAGGTCGCGCTCGACGACAGCGCGGGCACCGTGCCCGACGAGTCGGCACGCGACGCGCTCGCTGCCGCGCTCGACGAGACGAGCCTGCGTGAAGCCGGCGCTCGGGCAGAGCTCGCCGACGCCGCCGAGCTGCTCGATCGGGTTCGCGCCGCGGACCGCTCCGTCATGGCACTGGGCGAGCCGCTGCGAGAGGCCGCCACCGAGCTCGGCACACAGGAGTTCGACGACGTCGAGCGGTTCTCCGAGAGCGTCGTCGCCCTCGCCGACCCGCTCGAAGCACTCGCCGCGGCGGTCGATGCCTGGAACGAAGCGCAGAAGGCGGAGCAGGAGCGGATCCTTCGCGAGCGCTACACCAACCATGTCTGGACCTCGGGGTGGATCCCCGAACTCGATGCCTGCCGCGGGTCGGTCGACCTGAGCGCCCAGTACGGCATCGGCGCCATCGCCGAGCACTGGTCGTGCGGCGGCAAGAACTTCCCCGATGATCCCGGCACGATCATCACGCTCACGGGCGTGCATGCCGGCACCTACCGCGTCGAGGGCATCGTGAAGATGCTCAACCAGGCCACCGCGAGCGTCGCCGATCTCCCGCACGGATACGACCTCGTGTACCAGACGTGCCAGAACGGCCAGTCGTCGACGATGTCGTACACCGCGCTCACACGGCTGGACTGAGACCCGCTCGATCGGCTCGAACGCGAGCCGTCCCTCGGAGCGCAGACGCGCACCGCGCACTCGCCGCGCGCGCCCAGGCGAGGCATCCGCTCGACCGGTCACAACTCGGTAACGGCGAGAAGAAGTGTCCGAGAACTCTTGCGTCAGGTTTGTTCGTAAGCTTTACTAACAAACATGACAGAGCAGGATGCGAAGCGAGGCCCGGACTCCGCAGAGCCAGCGCCGGCCCCCTACGGTGCGGCCATCGACCTGCTCACCGTGCCGTTCGCCGGCGCTCCGATCTTCACTCGTGCCCGCGCCCTCCGCCCCACCGGCAAGGTGCTTCCCGAACACGCGCGCAGCCACAACCGCGCACTCGTGCTGCAGACCCTCTACACGGCCGGTGCGCAGAGCCGAGCGGATGTCGCGCGCGAAACCGGCCTCACGAGGGTCACCATCTCCGACCTCGTCGCCGACCTCATCGCCGAGGGGCTCGTCATCGAGCTCGGCCAGCGTGAGGACGCGCGCCCCGGCAAGCCCGCCATCCTCATCGACGTCGACCGCGCCGCCTTCCAGATCATCGGCGTCGACCTCTCCGAGCACCAGCGATTCCTCGGCGCGGTCATCGACCTCGACGGCGGCATCGTCTCGCGCGCAGAGGTGGACCGGGCCGGCGCGACCGGCGAACGAGCGGTCGACCTCGTGATCGAGCTCGTGCGCGGGATGCTCGCGAGCACGACGACCCCCGTGCTCGGCATCGGCGTCGGCTCGCCCGGTGTCGTCGACCCGCTCGGGGTCGTGCGCTCGGCGCCGAACCTCGGGTGGACCGACGTCGCGCTCCAGGCGCGCCTCGCCAACGAGTTCTCGCTGCCTGTGCACGTCGCCAACGACGCCAACGTCGCCGTGCTCGCCGAACACGGAGCCTCGCAACTCGACGACCTGCTGCTCGTGAAGATCGGGCACGGTGTCGGCGCCGGACTCATCATCGGCGGTCGTCCGGTCATCGGCGGCGGCTTCGCGGCCGGCGAGATCGGCCATGTCGTCGTCGGCACCGACGGCGGCCCGCGCTGTGCGTGCGGCAAGCACGGTTGCCTCGAGGTGTGGCTCGCCGTGCCGCGGCTCACCGCCCGGCTCGACGCGATCGACCCCGAGTCGCCCGACGCGGCATCCGCTCGCGACGACATCCTGCACGAAGCAGGCCGGCGGCTCGGCATCGTGCTCGCCCCCGTGGTCGGTGCGCTCAATCTCGCCGAGGTCGTGCTCAGCGGCCCGGCCGAACTGCTTGACGGCGCCTTGCACGAGGCGACCGTCGAAACGCTCCGGAATCGGACGATGGCGGAACACAACCGCGATCTGAGGCTCCGGATGACCGCGCAGGCGCAGGACATCGTCTTGCGCGGGGCGGCCGTCATGGTCCTGTCCGGACAACTCGGAGTCGCGTGACGGACTCCACCGCACCAAGGGTGACAGCGACCCCCGCTGTTTCCCGCACCCGATGAAAGGAAACGACAATGAGGAAACTCGGCATTGTGGCGCTCGGCGCCGCCGCTGCCCTGACCCTTGCCGGTTGTGGCACAGGTGGTGGAGGCGAATCCGCCGACGGCGGAGAGATCACCGTCTGGGTCGTCGGCACCGACACCCCCGATGACGCCCGCACGTACCTCAAGGACACGTTCGAAGCGGAGAACGAGGGGTGGACCCTCACCGTCGAGGAGAAGACCTGGGCCGACGTCAGCGACACGTATGCTGCGGCGCTCCAGTCGAACGACTCGCCCGACGTCGTCGAGGTCGGGAACACCCAGACCGCGAGCTTCGCGGACCAGGGCCTGTTCCTGCCCATCACCGACCTCCGCGACGACCTCGGCGGCGACGACTTCCTCCCGGGTCTCGAGGAGTCGGCGACCTACGACGGCGAACTGTACGCCGTGCCGTATTACGCGGGCGGACGCATCGTGTTCTACAGCCAGCAGGTCCTCGGCGACACGCCCCTTCCCACGACGCTCGACGAGTACGTCGCCGCGGGCAAGGCGCTGAAGACCGACACCCGCTCGGGAATCTGGGCGCCGGGTCGCGACTGGTACAACGCCCTTCCCTACGTCTGGGCGCACGGCGGCTTCATCGCCGAGCAGGACGGCGACGAGTGGACGGCCGGATTCTCCAGCGAAGGCGGCATCGAGGGCCTGACGCAGTTGCAGGACGTCTACCTCACTGCGTCGATCGCGGCGAAGGACGGCGATGAGACCGACCCGCAGGTTCCGTTCTGCGCCGGTGAGACCGCGTTCCTCTCGGCGCCCGCATGGGTGCAGTGGAGCATCACGGCTCCGGCCGACGCGGAGGCGCCGGGTTGCCCCGACACCTTCGGCTCCGATCTCGGCGCGTTCCCGCTGCCCGGGCTCGAGGCGGGCGAGACCGCTCCGATCTTCGCCGGCGGCTCGAACATGGCCGTCGCCACGAAGAGTGCCAACCCCGAGCAGGCGAAGGCGGCCCTGGCCATCATCACCTCGTCGGAGTACCAGGAGATCATGGCGGAGAACGGCCTGACCCCGGGCATCATCTCCGCTGCCGCTGCGCTGCCCGACACCGAGATCGCGAAGGCCCAGGCCACCGCGCTCGAGAACTCGAAGGTCACCCCGACGACGCCCAAGTGGGCCGAGGTCGAGGCCGCGCAGATCATCCAGGAGGCGCTCGTGAAGATCGCGCAGGGTGGCGACGTCGCAACCATCGCCGCCGAGCTCGACGCGCAGATCGAGGAGATCCTCAACGGCTGATCCGTTGAGCCAGGCGAGGGGCGGAAGGCCCACGGGTCCCCGCCCCTCGTCCATCCCGGCGGCACCGCGTCCGCACGCACGACGTACCATCATTCCCACCGCGACCCCCGCGGTGCCCATCCAGGGAGCAGCCGATGAGCGCAACCCTCACCGAGCCTGACGCAGCGCCGCGCACGCCCAGCTCACGACCGCCCGGCATCCCCGGAACAACTTCGGCCGGTCGCCGCAGGAAGCGCCAGCCGATCACCCCATGGCTCCTGCTCGCGCCGAGCATCGTGCTGCTCGGCGTCATGGTGGTCTATCCCTCGATCGTCATGGTGATCAACTCGTTCACCAACCTCGAGATCAAGAACAAGATGCTCGGCACCCCGGCCGACTTCGTGGGCTTCGACAACTACATCGAGGTCTTCACGAAATCGGACTTCCCGGCGGTGCTCGCCCGGAGCCTCGGCCTCATGGTCGTGCTGACCGCGCTGATCATCGTCGGCGGCATGCTCATCGCGCTGCTGATGACGAAGCTCGCAAAGGGATGGCGCCTGCTCGTCTCGATCGGCCTCCTCCTCGCGTGGGCGATGCCGCCACTGTCGGCCACGGTCGTCTGGGGCTGGATCTTCGACACCCAGTACGGGCTCGTCAACTGGTTCCTGAACACCCTCACCGGCACGAACGACTTCAACAGCCACTCGTGGCTCATCGACCCGTGGTCGTTCATGATGGTGCTCACGATCATCATCGTCTGGCAGGGCATCCCGTTCGCGGCCTTCACGTTCTACGCCGGCCTCAGTCAAGTGCCCGACGAGGTGCTCGAGGCCTCACAGCTCGACGGCGCGAACGCGAGGCAACGCTTCCGGCTGATCGTCATGCCGTACCTGCGGAACGTCGTCACCGCGGTGCTCGTGCTCGAGACCATCTGGAACCTGCGCATCTTCACCCAGGTCTACGCACTCCAGCAGCAGGGCGGCATCGCCTCGGAGACGAACGTGCTCGGCACCTACCTGTTCCGCCAGGGGCTCGGCGAGTTCGGCGTCACCGCCGCGATCGGCGTCTTCATGGTGATCCTGCTCATGGGGATCTCGTACTTCAACGTCCGCAACACCCTGAAGGAGGAGGAGCTGTGAGCACGCAGATCACCCCCGCCGTCCAGCGCGCAGAGGAGCCCGCCCGCACCGACCTCGGCATCGTCGGCACGCGTGCACTGCGCGGTGCCCGGCGTCCGGGCGGGAAGCGCCTCAGTCGCGCCGGCTACGCCGCCATCGCGATCGTCGTCTTCGTCTGCTCGGTCTTCCCCGTCTACTGGATGGTGAACATGTCGTTCACCCCGCCGAACAAGATCATCAGCCGCAATCCGAGCCTCCTCCCGCTCGAGTTCACCTGGAAGAACTACGTCACCGCGTGGACCCGCGAGGCCGCGCCCGGTCAGACCGACTTCCCGCACGCCCTCGCCTCGAGCCTCGGCGTGGCCATCACGGTCGTGATCGTCTGCGCGCTCTTCGCCTTCCTCGCCTCGATCGCGATCGCCCGGTTCGCCTTCCGCGGCCGGATCGTGTTCATCGTGAGCGTGCTCGTCGTGCAGATGGTGCCGGGCGAGGCCATGATGTTCACGATCTACAACATGGTCGACGACTGGCGGCTCATGAACACGCTCGTCGGCTTGTTCATCGTGCACCTGGCATCCGTCGTGCCGTTCACGATCTGGACCCTCCGCGGCTTCGTCAAGGGCGTGCCGGCCGACCTCGAAGAGGCGGCACAGATCGACGGATGCACCAAGCCGCAGGCGTTCTGGCGGGTCACCTTCCCGCTGCTCGCGCCTGGGCTCGTCTCGACGGGCATCTTCGCGTTCATCCAGAGCTGGAACGAGTTCCTGATGGCGCTCCTCTTCCTGAAGGGCTACAACCTCACGCTCCCGCCGTGGCTGAACTCGTTCCAGTCCGCGACCGAGGCGACGAACTGGGGCGCGGTGATGGCCGGTTCGACGCTCATCGCGTTGCCCGTCGTCATCTTCTTCCTCTTCGTGCAGGGCCGGATGACCGGTGGACTCGTGAGCGGGGCCGTCAAGGGATGACCGCGCTCGACGAGACCGGCGCGGGAACCGACCTGCGCCGGGACATCCTCACGACACTGCTTCCGGGTTTCGCCGGCGCGGAGGTGCCCTCGTGGCTGCTTCGCCGCCTCGCCGACGGCCTCGGCGGCGTGTGCGTCTTCGGCCCCAACATCCGCTCAATGGAGCAGTTGCGTGCCATGAGCACCGCGCTGCGCACGGCGAACCCGCTCGCGATCGTCGCGATCGACGAGGAGGGCGGCGACGTCACGCGGTTGTTCTACGACCGCGGGGCGCCCTATCCGGGCAACGCCGTGCTCGGCCGTGTCGACGATCCCGAGCTCACCGCGCGCGTGGCGCGAACGGTGGGGGAGGCGCTGCTGGCGACGGGATGCACCGTGACCTTCGCCCCCGACATCGACGTCAACTCCAATCCCGACAACCCGGTGATCGGGGTGCGGAGCTTCGGCGCCGACCCCGAGCTCGTCGCGCGGCACGCCGACGCGTGGACCCGGGGCCTCCAGGAGACCGGCATCGCCGCGAGCGCGAAGCACTTCCCGGGTCACGGCGACACCGCGACCGACTCGCACCTCGCACTGCCCGTCGTCGACGTGCCGCTCGAGACGCTCCGCGAGCGGGAGCTCGTGCCGTTCCGCGCCGCGATCGCCGCGGGCACGCGCACGATCATGACCTCGCACATCCTGTTGCCCCAGCTCGACGCCGACAACCCGGCGACCCTCTCGCCGCGCATCCTGCAGGGCCTGTTGCGGGGCGAGCTCGGATTCGACGGTGTCATCGTGAGCGACGCGCTCGACATGCGCGGTGCGAGCGGCACGCACGGAATCCCCGAGGCCGCGGTTCGGGCCCTCGCCGCCGGGTGCGACCTGCTCTGCATCGGCACCGACAACACCGACGCGCAGCTCGACGAGCTCGTCGCCGCCGTCGGGCACGCGATCGCCTCCGGGCGGCTGCCGGCGGAGCGCGTGCGCGACGCGGCACGACGTGTGCGCGAGCTCGGCGCGACCGCGCCGCCGGTGAGCGAGCTCCCGGTGTTGCCGCCGTCGATCGAGCCAGAGCGCGACGGCCGGGAGCTCGCCAGGGTCATCGCCGCGTTCGAGGTGACGGATGCTGCTCGCGCGCGCCTGGCCCGATCCGCGCGCATCGGCACAGTGGTGCGGATCGACACCGTCGCGAACATCGCCGTCGGCGTCGCGCCGTGGGGACCCTTCGCGGCGGAGGCGCTCGCGGGGGATCCCTCGTGGCTCCGCGAGGCCGAGGTCGTGACGGTGTCGGCCGAGCGCGAGCTCGCGGGCCCGTCTGCCCTCGCCGGGACCGTGCTCGTCGTGGGCAAGGACCTGCACCGGCATCCGTTCGCCCGTGCCGCGATCGAGGCGCTGCGCACCGTGCGCGACGACGTCGTGACGATCGACCTGGGCTGGCCGTCGAACGATCGCGCCTTCGCCGACGTGGCGACGTTCGGCGCGTCGCGGCTCCTCGGCGAAGCGGTCGTGGAGTTCGTGGCGGCCTTGCTCGCGGCCACGCCCGCCACGCCCGCCACGCCCGCCACGCCGGCTCAGCCGGCCACGCCGTCCCCGCAGTCTGTGGCGGAGGTGCCGTGAGGCTCGGCATCGACATCGGGGGCACGAAGACCGCGGCGGTCGCGATCGGCGCCGACGGCGAGCTCACCGACCAGGTGCGGATGCCGACCGGGTTCGGCGCCGAGGCGGTCGTCGCGACGGCGCTCCGCACGGTGGAGCGGATGACCGAGCTGGCGGGCGTGGGTGCCGCGTCGTTCATCTCGATCGGCATCGGCATCCCCGGCGCCGTCGACAGCGACACGGGCAGGGTCGCCCACGCCGTGAACCTCGGGCTCGAGGGGCTCGACCTCGGCTCGCGTCTCTCCGACACGCTCGGCGTCGAGGTTCGCGTCGAGAACGACGTGAAGGCGGCGGCCGTCGGCGCGCACCACCTGCTCGGCGTCGCCGACGGCATCCGGGCGCACTCGATGGCCTACCTCAACCTCGGCACGGGCCTCGCGGCCGGCATCGTGCTCGACGGGCGACTGCTGCGCGGCGGCCATGGCGTCGCCGGCGAGATCGGCCACCTCCCGGTCGACCCCGGCGGAGTCGTGTGCGGGTGCGGCCAGCGTGGCTGCCTCGAGACGTTCGCCTCTGGCTCGGCGATCGCCCGGATGTGGCCGACCGCGCACGCGCTGCCCGCGCGGGCGCTATTCGACGCCGCCGATGCCGGCGACGAGCGCGCGATCGAGGTGCGTGAGCGGTTCCTCACCGGTGTTGCGGCGGCCGTACGGCTGCTCGTGCTCACGACCGATGTCGACGACGTCGTGATCGGCGGCGGGCTCTCCGCGCTCGGCGGTCCGCTCCTGGCCGGCACTCGCCGTATTCTGGGCGAGTGGGCCCTCGACTCGGCCTTTCTCGCTTCGCTCGACCTCGCCGCACGGGTGCAGGTCATCCCGTTCGGATTTCCCGCGGCCGCCGTGGGTGCCGCCCTCGTAGGAGAACACCAATGGCTGAAGTCGTGATCGTCGCCGATGCGGATGCCGCAGGGGCCGTCGTCGCCGACGCGATCGTCTCCCTCATCCGTTCCAAGCCCGACGCGGTGCTCGGCCTCGCGACCGGCTCGACGCCGCTCGCGAGCTACCGTGCGCTCGCGCGTCGCATCACCGACGACGGCATCGACGTGCGGGGTGTGCGCGGATTCGCGCTCGACGAGTACGTGGGGCTGCCGGCGGGGCATCCCGAGAGCTACCGCGCCGTGATCACGCGCGAGGTCGTCGAGCCGCTCGGCCTGACCCCCGAGCTGGTGCGCGTGCCGCATGGCGACCCGGCGACCATTCGCACCGCCGGCGACGACTACGAGCGTGCGATCACCGCCGCAGGCGGAGTCGACCTGCAGATCCTCGGCATCGGCCGCTCGGGCCACATCGGCTTCAACGAGCCGGGCTCGTCGCTCGCCTCGCTCACACGAGTGAAGACCCTCACCGAATCGACGCGGCTCGACAACGCGCGCTTCTTCGACTCGCCCGACGACGTGCCCATGCACTGCATCACCCAGGGAATCGGCACGATCCTGCGCGCCCGGCACCTCGTGCTCCTCGCGTTCGGCAAGGCCAAGGCGCACGCCGTGGCCGCCGCGGTCGAGGGCCCGGTCTCGGCGAGCCAGCCGGGTTCGGCGATCCAGCTGCACCCGCACGCGACGGTCATCGTCGACGAGGCCGCGGCATCCGGGCTCGCCAATCTCGACTACTACCGGCACGCCTGGGCGCACAAGCCCGACTGGCAGGGCATCTGACCCGAGCGGATGCCGCCGCGGCATCCGCCGGCCCACTCAGTGGGGGAGCGCCTCGGGGAGGGCGGCGAGGTACGCCTCCTCGTCGAAGCCGGCGATGATGGCGCGCTGCACCATGAAGCCCGGCCCGACGCCCATCACGACGGGGGTGAGGCGAGCGGCCCAGGCTTCGGGATCACCGTCGACACGGCCGGGCTCGGCTGCCGCCCACGCGGCCAGGCTCGCGTGCACGGTCTCGCGAAGGCGGCCGAAGATGCCCTGGACGAGGTCGAGGATGTCGGGGTCGACGGCCGCCTCGGCCCAGAGCTGCAGGATGATGCCCGCGAACGGTTCGCGGCGCATGCCGTCGAGGAGAGTCGCCATCACCTGCCCGGGGGAGAGCGGCTGGTCGGCGGCGCCACTGCGCGCATCGAGCTCACCGCGCCGGGTATCGAGCACGCGGCTCGCCACCGCCGCGAAGAGCTCCTTCTTGCCCGCGAAGTGCCCGTAGATGGCGCCGGCAGAGAGCCCGGACTCGTCGATGATGTCGGCCATGGACGTGCGCTGGTACCCCTTGACGGCGAAGCAGCGCAGTGCGGCATCGATGATCTCGTCGCGACGTGCGGTGCGGTACGCCTCGGTGACCTTCGGCATCTCGACCCCTTCCGCAAACCGAACGCTCGTTCTTGACAAGCATAGGGCGGGTCTCTCACACTGATAAAGAACGAACATTCGTTTTTTTGGAGGAGTGAAATGATCCACACGGATGCCACGACGGCACACACTCCGATCGTCCGGGTGCTCGCGCTCGGCGTCGCCCTCGCGGCCGTGGTCGCGATCGTCGTGCTGGCCTTCTCGTGGCCGGCAGTCACCGCCGACGCGAAGAACCTGCCGATCGCGATCACCGGCCACGCCGAGGCGGTCGCGGCCGCCGAAGCCGCCGTCGACGACTCGGCGCCCGGCGTGATCGCCTTCGAGGAGGTCGACGATCGCGACGCGGCGGTCTCCGCGATCGAGACGCGCGAGGCCTACGGCGCCATCGTGCTCGGCCAGGAGCCCGAGGTGCTCACGTCGTCGGCCTCGAGCCTTGTCGTGAGCCAGTTGCTCGGCGGCGTCGCGGCGCAGCTCCAGGCGGGCGTGAACGCGCAGGCCCAGGCCGCGGCATCCGCTCAAGGCGTCCCCGCACCCCCGCTCATCGAGGTGGCCGTGACCGACGTCGTGCCGCTCGCCGAGAGCGACGAGCGGGGCACGGGCCTCACGTCGGCGATGTTCCCGCTCGTGCTCGGCGGGCTCCTCGGAGGGATCGTCGTCTCCCTCACCGTGATCGGGGCGATGCGGCGCGTGCTCGCGGTCGTCGTCTACTCGGCGATCGGCGCGCTCGTGCTCACGGGAATCCTGCAGGGCTGGTTCGGCTCGCTGCAGGGCGACTACTGGGCGAATGCCGCGGCGATCGCGCTCGCCCTCGCCGCGATCGCGGCGCCGATCACCGGCTTCGCCGCGCTCATGGGACGCGCCGGAATCGGGGTCGGTGCGATCGTCATGATGCTCGTGGCGAATCCGATCTCGGCCGCCGCACTGCCGAAGGAGTTCATCGCGGAGCCATGGGGCGAGGTCGGCCAGTGGTTCCCGCCCGGTGCGGCAGCGACCCTCTTGCGTGAGCTGTCGTACTTCCCGGCCGCCGACCCGGCGTTCCCGTGGCTCGTGCTCGCAGCGTGGGCGGCGGGTGGCATCCTGCTCTCGGTCGTCGGCCACTTCCGCACGGCTGGCGGCGCGGAACCTGATGCCGAGGCATCCGTCGCCCGCGTCGCCGAACCCGATGCCGAGGCACGCGTCGTCGTCTGACGGCTGACGGCTGACGTCGGGCGTGGTCAGCCGCTCACGGGCTTCAGGCGAGCTGCCTGCGGCCGTTCAGGATGCCGCTGACGGCGGCCGTCACGGCGAACACGATCGCCACGACGGCCTGGCCGAGCATCCACCATCCGATCGCCGCCGACGAGAACACCGCGATCTCGACGAGGGCCTTGCCGAACACGTCGATGCGGAACACCGCCTTCGGCGAGACGAAGAGCGCCCATACGAGGATCGCGAGTGCGGGAGCGCCGAGGCCCACGAGCACGCCGGGCCACGGGAGGGGGAACGCCATGAAGCCCCAGATGCCGAGCGAGACGAACGCGAAGAGCTCGAGGAAGAAGCGGAGGATGTCGTTCGGCCCGATTCTCGGCTCGGTTCGCTCGGTTCGCTCGGTTCGCTCGGTTCGCTCGGTTCGCTCGGTTCGTGCTTCGGTCATCGGGCCAGTTTACCGGCGCAGCTCAGCGGAAGATGATCGTGCGGGCGCCGTCGACGAGCACCCGGCGCTCGGCGAACCACTTCACCGCCTGGCTGAGCGTGCGGCTCTCTTCGTCTTGCCCGATGGCCACGAGCTCGGCCGGGCTGCGCGAGTGATCGACGCGCACGACGTTCTGCTCGATGATCGGACCCTCGTCGAGATCGCTCGTGACGAAGTGCGCGGTCGCGCCGATGAGCTTCACGCCGCGCGCATGCGCCTGGCGATACGGATTCGCGCCCTTGAACCCCGGCAGGAACGAGTGGTGGATGTTGATGCACCGGCCCTCGAGCGCCGCGCAGAGCTCGGGCGAGAGGATCTGCATGTAGCGGGCGAGAACCACGAGCTCGATGTCGTGCTCGTCGACGGCCTCGAGCACGCGGGCCTCGAACGCCGCCTTCGCCTCTGGCGACGTGACCGCCGCCGATTCGAACGGCACGCCGTAGAAGTCGACCAGATCGCGCAGCGTGCCGTGGTTCGAGAGCACGAGCGGGATCTCCACGGGCAGCTGCCCGGCCCGCTGGCGGAACAGCATGTCGTTCACGCAGTGGCCGGCGGTCGACGCGAGCACGAGCGTACGCAGCGGCCGCCCCACCTCGTCGAGATGCCACGACATGTTCCATCGATCGGTGACCGGCGCGAGCGCCTCCTCCAGCTCGGAACGGCCGGCGGGCGACTCCACCTGCAGGCGCATGAAGAAGCGCCCGGTGTCGAGGCTTGTGAACTGCTGGCTCTCGGTGATGTTGCCGCGGGCCGCGACGATCGCCCCGCTCACCGCGTGCACGATGCCGGGACCATCGATGCAGCTGAGGGTCAGCACCCAGTGGAACAAGTGGGTGGGCGCTGCTGGGGCTTGGGTGGTCATCCGCCCAGATTACTGCGTCGGGTACACTGATCTCGGTCGTCGGTTCTCGTGCGGCCCTGGGCGCGCACATGAGCGCGTAGTCGGCCCGCGGCGGTGAAGCATCCCGCGCCGGGTAACGCCGTCGGAGAGACCTCCGTACGTCCGTCATCACATCCGCGCGCTCGCGCGCGCCACGATTGCCCTGGCCTGGGCTGCTCGCCCTCGCCGCGGCCGTCTTCCTCTCGATCACCACCGAGATGCTGCCCACCGGGCTGCTGCCCGAGATGAGCGCCGGCCTCGGCGTCGCCGAACCGCTCGTCGGCCTGCTCGTCTCCGTGTTCGCGTTCGCGGTCGTCGTCACGAGCGCGCCGCTCACGGCCTTGACGAGCCGGATGCCGCGACACGGACTCCTCGTCGCCGTGCTCGTCGTGCTCGGCTGCTCCACACTGGCATCGGCGCTCGTGTCCGAATACTGGATGCTCGTCGTGGTGCGCATCGCGGGCGGCATCGCCCATGGCGTGTTCTGGGCGCTCGTCGCGGCCTATGCCGCGCGGCTCGTGGGGCCTGCCCAGATCGGGCGGGCCGTCGCAGTGACCCTCGGCGGTGGCACGCTCGCGCTCGTGGCGGGCGTGCCGGCGACGACCGCGCTCGGCCAGCTGCTGGGCTGGCGACCCGTGTTCGCGATCGTCGCTGCGCTCACGCTCGGCGGCGCCCTGCTCGTGTGGCGGATCCTGCCGAGGGTCGACTCCGCCGGGTCGCCGGCCGCGGCGGCGCGCTTCCGGCTGGGCGACCCTGGGCTTCGACCGGTGCTCGTCGTCTGCGCGGTCACGGCCGTCACGATGCTCGGCCAGTACGCCGTGTTCACCTACGTCAGCCCGCTCCTCATCGTCGTGCTCGGGTTCGACCCCGGTCTCGTCGGGCCGCTCCTGTTCGTGTACGGCGTCACGGGAGCCGCGGGGCTCGCGGTCACGGGCTCTGCGATCGCCCGCAACCCCACGCGCGCGATCGTGGCGGCGATGGCGCTCGCCGCGGCAGCGCTGCTCGCGCTCGGGGCGTCCCTCGGCGACGTGCCCTCGCTCATCGCCTTCGCGGTGTGGGGACTCGCCTTCGGGGCGATCCCGCCGCTCTTGTACACCCGGTTGCTGCACGCCACGCCCGAGAGCCACCGCGATGCCGCGAGCGCGCTCTACACGACGGCGTTCAACATCGGCATCGGCGGCGGCGCGCTCGTGGGCGCGGTCGTCTTCGGATGGATCGGCGTGCAGGTGCTGCCGTTCCTCTACGCCGCGGTGCTCGTCGTGGCCGCGCTCGTCGTGATGCAAGCCGCCGGGCGTGGCCGGGTGCGGGCTCAGCCGGCGGGGATCACGGGCGGCACCGAGACGAGGTCGATCCCGTTGGGAGTGGTGCCCGGCACCCCGCCGAGCAGGTCGTCGGCCATTCCGGAGATGGTCGCGGCCGCGGCCGGCCCGACGCGTGCGTCGACCGCGTAGCGCACTTCCACCGTTCGCGAGCTGTCGAGCGGCGGGATGATCCACACTCGGGCCTCCCCGCGGCGGTCGAGCGTGCGCGTGAACCACGGACGCGAGTCGATGAGCACCTCGATGCCGGTCGACGGCACCCCCTCGAAGTCGGCGCGGTTGAAGAGGAGCGGCGCGCTGTGCACCGCCATCGACGGACTCGCGAGCGACACCGGGATCGACACGCTCTCGGAGCGGTTGCCCGCGAGATCGGTCTGCGTCACGATCAGGGTCGTCGCGCCCGCGCCCAGCCCCGAGACCTCGATGCGCCAGGCTCCGGAGGTCGTATCCGCCGTCACGGTGCTGTCGCCGCCTGGTGACGCGATGAGCACCGTCGCTCCGGGCTCGGCGGTGCCACTGATGATGGGGAAGACGAGGCCGCCCACCGTGTCGACGTCAGCGACGATCGGGGGGAGGGCCACGGTGTCGACGGGATCGGGATCGGGCGTGGGATCGGGCCCGGGATCGGGTTTGGGATCAGGCGCGGGATCGGGCTTCGGATCGGGCGTCGGATCCGGTTCGGGATCGGGTACCGGCTGGGGCGCGGGGTTTGGAGACGGGCTCGGTGCAGCGCCCGGAGCCGGATTCGGGGCGGGAGCCGGCGCAGGACTCGGCGCGGGCGCTCCCGGCGGCGGCGCGACGATGCCGGGCCCGGGATCGGTGACCGGCTTGGGATCGGTGACCGGCTCGAGCGGCGGCAACGGCGCGAGCGGCACCTGCGGCTCGGGGAGCACCGGCGCGGCGGCATCCGAAGCCTCGATGATCTCGGCCGACCCGGATTCAGGATCTGCTTGTGCCATCACGGCGGGCGGCGCCGTCTGGTCGGCGGCCGAGAGCGCGGGCACGACGATGATCGCTGCGACCGCCACCGCGGCGAGCGCGAGCGCGCCGGCGCCCACGCCGATCGCGAGGCCGCTTCCGCCGACGG
>NZ_SDPN01000018.1 GCF_004134825.1 Agromyces albus | reverse complement strand
CGGGCGGCTCGGGCGCTGCGGGCGGCTCGGGAGCCGACGGCACCTCGGGCTCGCTGGCGAACGGCTCAGCCGTCGCGCCGGCCTCGTCGGCCGAGACCGGCGACTCGGGCGCGGCCGCCACTTCGGGCTCCTCGGGCGTCTTCGGCACCTCGGGAACGTCGTCGGGTCTGTTCGGATCACTCATTGGCATTCGCCCTTCTTCGTGGTCGTGTTCTGCTGGCACGCGCTCAGTACGTCGTGACACCGGTGGAGTAGAGGGCGGCGAGCCCCGCGATCACGACGATGACGACGATGATCGAGAGCACGATGCCGATGTAGCCGATGATGAGGCCGGCGACCGCGAGGCCGCGGCCCTGCTCGCCGGTCTTCTTGATCTGGCCGAGTGAGATGTGTCCGCAGATGATGCCCGCGATGAATCCGATGCCTGTCGCGAAACCGACGAGGGATGCCACGAGGGAGACGATCGCGAGCGTGTTGGTCTTCCCGGTCGCCGGCTGGCCGTAGGCGCTCTCGGCCTGGCCGTAGGCGGGCGGGCCGGCGGGGGGCGTGCTGTAACCGGGTGCGGAGGGCCCCGTCGGCGGCACGGGCGGCACGTCTCGTCGGGGCTCGGGAGTGTTCGGATCGGTCACGATGGTCGTCCCCCTCATGCTGTGGTCATGCGCGCCGCCGTCTGCGGCGGGCGCGACGACGGCGTCGACTGGCGACTCCGGCATCTTCGAGTTCACACTATCGCGGCGATGGCACGATTCACAGGATCGCGGTCGGCACGGTCAGGCTTGGATTTCGGTGACGGGCAGCGTCGAGTCGGCGCCGAATCCGAGCTCGGACGGTGCGTGGCCCGCCATCACGAGCTGGGCGCCGAGCGCAGCGATCATGGCGCCGTTGTCGGTGCAGAGGGAGAGCGGCGGCACGCGCAGCGCGATGCCCGCGGCATCCGCCCGCGATCGGGCCACCTCGCGGAGCCGGGAATTCGCGACGACGCCGCCGCCGAGCAGGAGCCTCGGCACGCCGAGGTCGGCACACGCGGCGACGGCCTTGCCGACGAGCACGTCGACGACGGCCTCGCGGAAACTGGCGGCGACGTCGGCGAGTGGCACGGGTTCGCCGGCCGCCTCACGCTGTTCGACCCAGCGGGCGACGGCGGTCTTCAGCCCCGAGAAGCTGAAGTCGTAGCGATGAGCGGCCAGGTCTTTCGGGTGCGTGAGCCCTCGCGGGAAACGGATCGCCGCCGGGTCGCCGCCGATCGCGGCCCGGTCGATCTCGGGTCCTCCGGGATACGGCAGGCCGAGCACGCGCGCGACCTTGTCGAACGCCTCCCCCGCGGCGTCGTCGATCGTCTCGCCGAGCAACTCGACGTCGGAGACGAGGTCGCGCACGAGCAGCAACGAGGTGTGCCCGCCCGAGACGAGCAGCGCGACGGTGGGCGTCTCGAGCGGCGCCTCGTCGTCGAGCAGGTCGGCGCCGACGTGCCCGACGAGGTGGTTCACGGCGTAGATCGGCACCTCGAGCGAGAGGGCGAGGGCCTTCGCCGCTCCCACGCCGACCATGAGGGCGCCCGCGAGGCCCGGACCGTTGGTGACGGCGATCGCATCGATCTCGCCGAGCGTGACGCCGGCCTCGCCGAGCGCGGTGCCGATCGCCGGGCCGAGCGCTTCGAGGTGGGCTCTCGCGGCGACCTCGGGCACGACGCCGCCGTAGCGCGCGTGCTCCTCCATCGACGACGCGATGGTGTTCGCGAGCAGGGTCGTGCCGCGCACGATGCCCACGCCCGTCTCGTCGCACGAGGTCTCGATGCCGAGCACGAGCGGCCGGGTGCGGTTCATCGCGCCTCCCCAGCGTCGGCGCGACGCGGCTGCATTCCGAGCGCTGCGTGGGCACCGGATGCCGCGGGTCGCGTCACCGCGGCCGGCACCTCGAGTCGCATCGTGATCGCGTCGACGCCGTCGGGCTGGTAGTACCCGCGCCGCACGCCGATCTGGCGGAATCCGAGCGAGGCATAGAGCGCCCGCGCGATCGCGTTGTCGGCACGTACCTCGAGGAACAGCTCGGCGACGTGGCGGCGGCGGGCCTGGGTGATGAGCGCGTGCATGAGGCCGCGTCCGAGACCCATGCCCCGAGCGGCGGGAGCGACCGCGATGGTCTGGATGTCGCCTTGGCCGCTTCCGGCCGGGGCGAGCAGGCCAGCGTACCCGAGCAGGCCGACGGGCGGATACTCCGGTGCTGCGGCACCACCGGCTCCGTCGATGGTCGCGCCCGCGGCATCCGGTGCGTCGCCCTCTTCGGTCTCTGGCACGGGCGCCGGCGCGTCGTCGACGGCGACGAGGTAGTAGCCGTGGGGGCTCTCGAGCTCTCGGCGCATGGCGTCTTCGGGCCAGGCATCGGTGACGAAGGTCTCGCGCTCGAGGCGCATGATCGCGTCGAGGTCTTCGATCTTCGCGCGGCGCATCAGCACGCTCATCGCAGCACCCGCTTTCGAGCGGACGGCGTGACGTCGGGGGCCCTGAGGTACAGCGGCGCATCGCCCGCGAGCGGAAGGCGCCCGGCGGCGAAGGCGAGCTCGGCGAGCATGCCGATGGCGCCCGCCGGCACGAGGTGGGCGTCGAAGCGGATGCCGCGGGCGGCGGGCACCTCGTCGCGCGGAGCGAGCTCGGGCCCGGTGAGTCGCACGGGCAGGTCGTCGGCGTCGAGGCCGTCGTACTCGCTCACGGCGAACTCGCGTCGTCGCGCGTCGGTGACGACCTGCAGCCCGCCGGTGCCACCGTCGTGATACCACGACCACGCCACGGCGTCGTGGCTGACGACGGGGACGAACGGCCGGCCGATGCCGAGCGCGAAGGCGTGCGCGGCCGCGATGCCGACGCGGAGCCCCGTGAACGGCCCGGGCCCCATGCCGGCGGCGACCCCGGAGAGCCGGCTCGGCGTCACACCCGCCTCGGCGAGCGCGTCGCGGATGAAACCGCCCACGACTTCGGCGTGCCGCATGGAGTCGTCGGTGCCGACCTCGGCGAGGATGCCGCCCTCGCGGTCGACGACGGCGACGCTCGTGCCCGTCGAGGTGTCGATGGCGAGGAGCATGGATCCAGCCTACGGCCCGTCGGCGTAGGGGGTGCCCGCCCAGCGCGGGCCGTGGCCGGCCACTGTCAGCGTGCGCGGCTCGTCGGCGTCGAGCGGATCGTCATCGTCGAGATCGTCGACCACCTCGATCGCCGCGCTCGCACCGGTCGGCCGATCGATCGTGATCTCGAGCCATGACTCGCTCACGTCGTCGAGGAGGCCCGCGCCCCATTCCGCAACGACCACCGCGTGGTCGAAGTCGAGGTCGAGGTCGTCGAGCTGTGCCGCGCTGCCGAGCCGGTAGGCGTCGACGTGCACGAGCGGCGGCCCGCCGACGAGGCTCGGGTGCGTTCGAGCCAGCACGAACGTGGGACTCTGCACCGGCCCTCGCACGCCGAGGCCTGCCCCGATGCCTCGCGTGAGCGTGGTCTTGCCCGCCCCGAGCGGGCCGCTGAGCACGACGAGGTCGCCGGTGCGGAGCGCACCGCCGAGCTCACGGCCGAACGCCTCCATGTCTTCAGCCGTCGGCACCTCGATGCGCATCATCTGTCGTCCACGTAGCGACGCGGCACCCGCACGCCGATACGGGTGACGATCTCGTAGCCGATCGTGTCGGCGGCATCCGCCCAGTCATCGGCCGACGGCGCCCCCGACGACGGGTCGCCGAAGAGCACGACCTCGTCGCCGACGGCGACGGGCGCGTCGCCCACGTCGACGAGGAACTGGTCCATCGCGATGCGGCCGACGACCGGCCGGCGCGCGCCAGCGAGCCACACCTCCGCCCGGTTCGACGCCTGCCGCGGCACTCCGTCGGCGTAGCCGAGCGGCACGAGCGCGAGCGTCGTGGCGTGTTCGGCGCGCCAGGCGTGGCCGTAGGAGGCGCCGGTGCCGGCCTCGACGCGCCGCACGGCCGCGACCCTGCCACGCAGCGTCATCGCCGGTACGAGGCCGAGATCGGCGGCCGTGGTGCCGTCTCCGAACGGCGGCACCCCGTAGATGCCGATGCCGAGCCGCACGAGGTCGAACCGCGCCTCGGGCCTGCGCAGTGCCGCTGCGGTCGATGCGAGGTGACGCAGCTCTGGGGTGAGGCCCGCTGCGGATGCCACGTCGAGCGCTCGCTCGAAGGCGGCGACTTGCGCGGCATCCTCTGCGGGCGAGGTGTTCGCGAGGTGGCTGAACACGCCGCGAACGCGCAACCGGCCGTCGCGCTCGAGCTCGGCCGCGGCCCGGACGACGCGCTCCCAGTCGGCGGGGGCGACGCCGTTGCGACTGAGCCCGGTGTCGATCTTCAGGTGTACCGCGGCGATGCGGTCGACGGATGCCGCGGCCTGCGCGATCTCGTTCAGCTGATGAAGCGACGAGACGCCGAGGTCGACGTCGCGCTCGATCGCGGGCGCGAACCGGGCCCCGGGATCGTGGAGCCAGGCGAGCAGCGGCGCCGTGATGCCGGCGTCTCGGAGGGCGATCGCCTCATCGAGGTCGGATGCTCCGAGCCAGTCTGCTCCGCCGTCGACGGCCGCCCTGGCGACCGGCAAGGCGCCGTGGCCGTAGGCGTCGGCCTTGACGACCGCCATCGCGAGCGCGGGCGCGACCTGCGCCGCCAATGCGGCGACGTTGGCCCTGATCGCGGCGAGATCGACGACCGCCTCCCGGAACGGGTGCGGCGCGTCGGACATCTCACTCATCGCCGGCACTCGCGCGCACGGGCGGACCGGCGGTCTCGACCCCCTCGAGCACGACGAAAGCGCTCGCGATGCCCGCGTCGTGGCTCATCGAGAGGTGGATTCGTGCGATGCCGAGCGCCTCGACGTGCGCGGCGAGGGCACCGGCGAGCAGGAAGTCGGGATTGCCCTCGTCGTCTTGCACGATCTGCATGTCGTGCCAGCGAATGACCGCGTGCCCGCCGAGCGCCTTGATGAGCGCCTCCTTCGCGGCGAACCGCGCGGCGAGCGACCGAGGCGCACGCCCGCGTTCGCTCTCAGCGAACAATCGCTCGAGCAAGGCGGGAGTACGGGCAAGCGAGCGCTCGAAACGCCCGATGTCGACCACGTCGATGCCGATTCCCGAGATCACGATTGCCTCCGGCCTCGTCGCCGTGCTACTCGACCGTCACGGACTTCGCGAGATTGCGGGGCTGGTCGACGTCGAGTCCCTTGGCCTGGGCCAGCTCCATCGCGAAGAGCTGCAACGGCACGACCGCGAGGAGCGGCTCGAAGAGCGGGGCCGCGAGCGGAATGCGCAACACCTCGTCGGCGTACGGCAGCACCGCGGCATCCCCCGCCTCGGCGATCGCGATGACGCGCGCACCGCGAGCCCGGATCTCCTGGATGTTCGAGACCACCTTCGGGTGCAGCGCCGCAGAGCCTCGCGGGCTCGGCACGACGACGAAGACCGGCTGGCCGGGCTCGATGAGCGCGATCGGCCCGTGCTTCAGCTCGCCGGCCGCGAAGCCCTCGGCATGAATATAGGCGAGCTCCTTGAGCTTGAGCGCGCCCTCGAGCGCGATCGGGTAGCCGACGTGGCGGCCGAGGAAGAGCACCGAGCGGGTATCGGCCATCCAGTGCGCGAGCTCGCCGACGCGCTCGCCCTGCGCGAGCACGGTCTGGAGCTTGTCGGGCACCGCCTGGAGCTCGGCGAGCTGGGCCGCGAGCTTCTCGGGTGAGAGCGTGCCGCGCACCCGCGCGAGGTGCAGGCCGAAGAGGTAGAGGGCGGCGATCTGCGCGACGAAGGCCTTCGTCGAGGCGACGGCGACCTCGGGGCCCGCGTGCGTGTAGACCACGGCGTCGGATTCCCGCGGAATCGTGGCACCCTGCGTGTTGCAGATCGAGATCGTGCGAGCGCCCTGCTCCCGCGCGTACTTCACGGCCATGAGCGTGTCCATGGTCTCGCCCGACTGGCTGACCGACACCACGAGGGTCTCGGGGTCGAGCACCGGCTCGCGGTAGCGGAACTCGTGGCTGAGCTCCACCTCGACGGGCACGCGGGCCCACTGCTCGATCGCGTACTTCGCGACCATGCCGGCGTAGGCGGCGGTCCCGCACGCGATCACGGTGATGCGACGGATGCCGCGGAGCTCCTCATCGCCGAAGTCCTCGAGCTCGGGGATGACGACGGCACCGTCGACGATGCGGCCGAGGAGCGTGTTGGCGACCGCCTCGGGCTGCTCCGACACCTCCTTGCGCATGAACGACGACCAGCCGCCCTTCTCGGCGGCGGAAGCGTCCCATGCCACGTCGAACGGCTCGACCTCGACGGGCTCGCCGTCGAAGTCGGTCACGTCGACGCCGTCGGCCGTGATCGCGACGATCTGGTCTTGACCGATGGCCACGGCCCGCTTCGTGTACTCGACGAAGGCCGCGACATCCGAGCCCAGGAAGTTCTCGCCCTCGCCGAGACCGATGACGAGCGGTGAGTTGCGGCGCGCTCCGACGACGAGGCCGGGTGCGTCCTGATGTACGGCGAGGAGGGTGAAGGCACCGTCGAGGCGCGCGACCGTCGTGCGGAACGCCTCGCGCAGGTCGCCCTTCGCGCGGTACTCGCGGCCGAGGAGCACGGCGGCGACCTCGGTGTCGGTCTCACTCGCGAACTCGTAGCCTTCGGCGAGCAGTTCGTCTTTCAGCTGGGCGAAGTTCTCGATGATGCCGTTGTGGATGAGGGCGAGCCGGCCCTCGTCGCCCAGGTGCGGGTGCGCGTTGCCGTCGGTGGGGCCGCCGTGCGTCGCCCAGCGGGTGTGGCCGATGCCCGTGCCGCCGCGGTGCAGCGGGTGCGCCTCGATCTCGTCGGCGAGGACCTTCAGCTTTCCGGCGCGCTTCGCGGTCTCGATGGTTCCGTCGTCGTCGACGATCGCCACGCCGGCCGAGTCGTAGCCGCGATACTCGAGGCGACGGAGGCCTCCCATGAGAACGTCGATGCTGCTTCGCTCACCGACATATCCAACGATTCCACACATGCGCTCGATTCTATCCGTGGGGAGCTGGGCGCCCGCCGCGCAGGCGAGAGAGCGACACTAGACTGACGTGGTGCCCGATCAGAACACGTCGTCGTCGCAGGCACCCCAGAGTTCGCCGTTCATCGAACTCGATCGAGCCGATTGGGCCGCCCTCGCCCCATCGATGCCCGCGCCGCTCCGGGAGACCGAGATCGTGCAACTCCGCGGCCTCGGCGAGCCGCTCGACCTTCGCGAGGTCAACGAGGTCTACCTCCCGCTCAGCCGACTGCTCAACCTCTACGTGGGCGGCACGAAGTCGCTGCACAAGGTCACGAGCGAGTTCCTTCGCGAGCGGTTCGAGTCGACGCCCTTCGTGATCGGCGTCGCCGGCTCGGTCGCCGTCGGCAAGTCCACGATCGCGAGGCTCCTGCGCGAGCTCCTCGCACGCTGGGAGCACACGCCACGAGTGGAGCTCATCACGACCGACGGCTTCCTCTTCCCGAATGCCGAGCTCGAACGGCGCGGCCTCATGGACCGCAAGGGATTCCCCGAGTCCTACGACCGGCGGGCCCTCCTGCGCTTCGTGAGCGAGGTGAAGGCCGGGGCCGCCGAGGTGAAGGCGCCGTTCTACTCGCACCTCGCCTACGACATCGTTCCCGATGCCCAGGTCACCGTGCGCCGTCCCGACGTGCTCATCGTCGAGGGGCTCAACGTGCTGCAGCCCCCCGGCCCTGGTCACCGCCTCGCCGTGAGCGACCTCTTCGACTTCACGATCTACGTCGACGCGCGCACGAGCGACATCGCCTGCTGGTACGAGGAGCGGTTTCTGAAGCTCCAGCGGGGTGCGTTCGCGAACCCGCGCTCCTACTTCCATCGCTACGCGAGCCTCACCGAGGAACAGGCGCGCAATCGCGCACGCGAGATCTGGCACGCGATCAACGAGCCGAACCTGCTGCAGAACATCCGCCCCACCCGGTCGCGAGCCACGCTCGTGCTCCGCAAGAGCCCAGACCACTCGGTGTCGAGCGTGCTGCTGCGCAAGCTCTAGGCGCAGGTCAGGCGGCGCTGCCGTTCGCGAGTCGCACACGCACGACGTCGGCGAGGACCGCGGCATGGTGCTCGGCGACCGCCTGCTCGGCGGCCTCGACCATCACCCGCACCATCGGCTCGGTGCCCGACGGGCGAAGCAGCACGCGACCCGAGTCGCCCAGTTCGGCTTCGACGGCGGCGACCGCCGCGGCGATCTCGGCATCTTCGCCGAGAGCGTGGTGGTCGACGTCGCGCACGTTCACGAGCACTTGCGGGTACACCGTCATCACCGAGGCGAGCTCGGCGAGGGTCTTGCCGGTGCGCGCAATCTCGGCAGCGAGGTGGAGTCCGGTGAGCACGCCGTCGCCGGTGGTCGCGTACTGGGTCATGATGACGTGGCCCGACTGCTCACCGCCGAGCGCGAGGCCCTCGGCAGCGAGTGCTTCGAGCACGTAGCGGTCGCCGACCTTCGTCTCGACGACCCGGATGCCTCGTTCGGCCATCGCGCGCCGGAGGCCGAGGTTCGACATGACGGTCACCACGAGGGTGTCATCGGTGAGCTTTCCGCGCTCGTGCATCGACACCGCGAGGATCGCCATGATCTTGTCGCCGTCGACGATCTCGCCGTTCGCGTCGACCGCGAGGCAGCGGTCGGCGTCGCCGTCGTGGGCGATGCCGAGGTCGGCGCCGTGCTCCACCACGGCGGCCTGGAGCTGCCCGAGGTGCGTGGAACCGACTCCGTCGTTGATGTTCATGCCATCGGGATCGGCGCCGATGACGGTGACGCGGGCGCCGGCGTCGCGGAACGTCTCGGGCGAAACCCCGGCGGCAGCGCCATTCGCGCAATCGAGCACGACATGGAGGCCGTCGAGCCGATGCGGCAACGTGCCGAGCAGGTGCACGACGTACCGGTCTTCAGCATCGGCGAAGCGGCGGATGCGGCCGACTCCGTCGCCGATGGGCGCGAGCTTCGGCCGCCCGAGGAAGGACTCGATGCGGTCCTCGACCTCGTCGGGGAGCTTCGTGCCACCGAACGAGAAGAACTTGATGCCGTTGTCGGGCGCGGGGTTGTGCGACGCCGAGATCATCACGCCGAAGTCGGCACCGATGCTGTCGATCAGGTATGCCGTCGCGGGCGTGGGGATGACGCCGGCGTCGAGCACGTCGACACCCGAGCTCGCGAGGCCGGCCGACACCGCGGCGGTGATGAACTCGCCCGAGACGCGGGGGTCGCGCGCGACCACGGCGACGGGACGTCGACCCGCGGCGCGGAGCTCGTCGGCGTGGCGACCGCGAGTGAGGACGGCGGCGGCCGCCTGGGCGAGGCCCAGGGCCAGGTCAGCCGTGAGTTCACGGTTGGCCAGGCCCCGGACCCCGTCGGTTCCGAAGAGCCGAGGCATCGAGTGGACCGAACCCGAGCGCGTCAGCGCTTCGAGAACTGAGGAGCCTTGCGCGCCTTCTTGAGGCCGGCCTTCTTGCGCTCGATCACGCGCGCGTCGCGCGTGAGGAAGCCGGCCTTCTTCAGGCTGGCGCGGTTGTTCTCCCGGTCGATCTCGTTCAGCGCACGAGCGATCGCGAGGCGCAGGGCGCCCGCCTGGCCCGAGGGGCCGCCGCCCGTGATCTTCGCGACCACGTCGTAGGAGCCGGTGAGCTCGAGCACCGTGAAGGGGTCGGTGATGAGCTGCTGGTGCAGCTTGTTCGGGAAGTAGGCCGCGAACTCACGGCCGTTGACCGTGATGCTCCCGGCGCCGGGAACGAGCCGCACGCGGGCGATGGCCTGCTTGCGACGGCCGACAGCCGCGCCGCCGACGTTGAGCACGCGACGGGGGGTGCTGGGAGCAGCCTCAGGGGTGCTCTCGGTGGTGTAGCTCTCGGGAGCCGCTTCGATCTGGTCTGCGATCTTCGCCATGGTGGTGTGAATCCTTATTTCGAGAACGTCGAGTGCGCCGGAATTACTGGGCGACCTGGGTGAGGGTGTACGGCTTCGGCTGCTGGGCCGCGTGCGGGTGCTCCGGGCCGGTGTACACCTTCAGCTTCTTGAGCTGGGCGCGACCGAGCGAGTTCTTCGGGAGCATGCCGCGGATCGCCTTCTCGACGGCGCGGACGGGGTTCTTCTCGAGGAGCTCGGCGTAGCTGACGGCCGTGAGACCACCCGGGTAGCCCGAGTGACGGTAGGCCTTCTTCTGCTCGAGCTTCTGGCCGGTGAGGGCCACCTTGTCGGCGTTCACGATGATCACGAAGTCGCCGGTGTCGACGTGGTTCGCGAAGATCGCCTTGTGCTTGCCACGCAGCAGGGTCGCCGCGTGGCTCGCGAGACGACCGAGCACGATGTCGGTTGCGTCGATGACGACCCAGTCGCGCTGGATGTCGTTCGACTTGGGAGTAAAGGTGCGCGTCACGGAAGTGCTGCTTTCTGATCGAGTGAGGGGTTCGTGAATCCCACTCCGTTCGGGAGTTCGTTCGCGATGCGAGACGAACGCCCGGGTGGAGGGCTCATCTTCGGATGCCGACGCAGTCGACGACACCAAAGTGCAAGCTTAGCCGACAGACCGACAGGCGTCCAATCGCGGCGCTTCGCACTTCGTGCACGCGATCATTCGAGCTCGTCGGAGTCGGGCAGGTCGAGCTGCACGTGCAGTCGGCGACGAGCCCTCGTCTGCGCCGCCCTCGCCTCGAGCTCGTCGTTGTCGGGATATCCGACCTCGGTGAGCACGAGCCCCTTGGCGGGCATCACCGTGAAGGCGCTCGTTCGCTCCCCTGCCTGCAGCAGCTCGGCCGGCGCGCCGGCGTCGAGCCGGCCCTCCCCCACCGCGACGATCGCACCGACGACCGCGCGCACCATCGAGTGGCAGAACGCGTCCGCCTGCAGCGTCGCCACGAGCACACCGTCATCGTCACGCCGCGCCCACCGGTAGGACTGCAGCGTGCGGATCGTCGTGGCTCCCTCGCGCGGCTTGCAGTAGGCCGCGAAATCGTGGAGACCGACGAGCGTGTCGGCCGCGGCGTTCATGGCCGACTCGTCGAGGGCACGATGGATGACGACCGTGCGACGACGGTCGAGCGGATTGCGCCGAGCGGATGCGTCGGCCACGCGGTACTCGTACCTCCGCCACGCCGCCGAGAACCGGGCGTCGAACCCGCTCGGCGCCCGATCGATGCCGGTCACGACGACGTCGGCGTCGCTGCCGAGGATTCCGTTGACGCGCCGGGCGAGCACTCCCTCGGGGCTTGCCGCTTCAGCCGGGCGGCCGTGCCTCGAGCGAGTCACGGCGGCGAGCGCCTCGAGCGGCACGTCGACGTGCGCGACCTGCCCGAGCGCGTGCACCCCGGCGTCCGTGCGGCCGGCGACGGTGAGTCGCGGTGCCACGCCTGAGCGACGGAACAGCGTCGCGAGCGCCGCCTCGAGCACTCCCTGCACCGTGCGCAGCCCCGGCTGGCTGCTCCAGCCATTGAAGTCGGTGCCGTCGTAGGCGATGCCCAGGCGAAGTCGGACGACGGATGCCGCGGTGTCGCCGTTGCCCGCGGCATCCGTGTCGACTGCCGCATCCGCTCGATCGTTCACCGCACCAGCCTAGGCTGTCGCGCCATACTGGAGAGGTCGACGACGACAGGAGATCGCCATGACCGATCACTCCATTCCACGCACCACGCCCGAGCGGTGGCGCGGCCTCGCGAGGACCACCGGAGTCACGGCCATCGTCGCCGTGGTGCTCCTCTTCGGTCCGATCATCGCGATCTCGGCCGTGGGCGAGCCGCCCTTCGACGCGACGAACGAGGAAGCCGCGGAGTTCTTCCGCAACACCGATACCCCGTGGATCGCCGCGGCCCAGGCCACCGCCTCGATCGGCATGCTGGCCTTCCTGTGGTTCGTGGTCGGCTTCACGACCCTCTTGCGGCGCGTCGAGGGGGAGCCGGCTTGGCGCTCCACGGTGGCCCTCGTCTCGGGCACGCTCGTCGCGGCCTACGGGGTCATCGACGCGAGCTGGGACGCCGCGGGCAACCGCGGCCAGGATCTCGACCCGGCCGTTGCCGCCTTCGCCTTCGACCTCGGCAACCTCGGCTTCGCGAACGCCTGGCTCGCGCTCGGCAGCTTCGCGATCGCGAGCGGATGGGTGCTCCTCGTCAGCCGTGCACTGCCCGCGTGGTGGGGCTGGTGGGCGATCGTCGGCGGGGTCGGGCTCATCGCCGTCCGCTACGCCTGGGAGGGCTGGGTCTGGACCATCCCCTACTTCATCTTCTGGATCTGGGTGATCGCCATCGCGATCCGCCTCATCGGTCGACGCGCGCTCGAAGCCTCGACCATCGAAGCGGAGCACACGACCTGACCCTGCCTGCACGAGTGCAGCAGGGGCGGGAGGAATGGCGAAGGGCCCCGGTGCTGGTGCACCGGAGCCCTTCGTGAGTGGGAGTCGAGGCTACTTGGCCTCGGCCGACTCCTCGGCAGACGCCTCGGAGCCCGCAGCCTCGTCGACCGCGGCCTCAGCCTCGGTCACGACCTCGGCGGGAGTCGCCTCGGCGGCGGTCTCCTCGACTGGCGCCTCGTCGACGACCGGCGCCTCGGCAGCGGCGGGCTTCGCCGCGCGCTGCTTCGGCGTCACGGGCTCGAGCACGAGCTCGATGACCGCCATGGGGGCGTTGTCGCCCTTGCGGTTGCCGATCTTCGTGATGCGCGTGTAGCCGCCCTCACGGTCGGCCACCTGCGGCGCGATGACCGTGAACAGCTCGTGCACGACCGTCTTGTCGCCGATGACGCCGAGCACGCGACGGCGCGCGTGCAGGTCGCCGCGCTTCCCGAAGGTGACGAGTCGTTCGGCGAGCGGACGCAGGCGCTTGGCCTTCGTCTCGGTCGTGGTGATGCGCTTGTGCGTGAACAACGCAGCGGCGAGGTTCGCGAGCATCAACCGCTCGTGGGCGGGGCCGCCTCCGAGGCGGGGGCCCTTCGTGGGCTTCGGCATGGTTCGTTATCTCCAGTAGTCAGGGGGGTTGGTGCGACGGCCGGCTCGGCCGGCGTCAGCTCTCGTCGTCGAAGCCCGTGTAGAAGTGGGCGCCGTCGAATCCGGGAACCGAATCCTTGAGCGACAGCCCCATCTCGGTGAGCTTGTCCTTGACCTCATCCACCGACTTCTGGCCGAAGTTGCGGATGTTCATGAGCTGCGACTCCGAGAGCGCGACGAGCTCGGACACCGTGTTGATGCCCTCGCGCTTCAGGCAGTTGTAGCTGCGGACCGACAGGTCGAGGTCTTCGATCGGGATCGAGAGCTCGCTGGAGAGCACGGCGTCGACCGGCGCGGGGCCGATCTCGATGCCCTCTGCCGCGGTGTTGAGCTCGCGGGCGAGACCGAACAGCTCGGTGAGCGTGCGGCCGGCCGACGCGATCGCGTCACGCGGGGTGATGGCCGACTTCGTCTCGACGTCGACCACGAGACGGTCGAAGTCGGTGCGCTCGCCGGCACGCGTCGCCTCGACGCGGTAGGTGACCTTGAGGACCGGCGAGTAGATCGAGTCGACCGGGATCTGGCCGGCTTCGCTGTACTCGTTGCGGTTCTGGCTGGCCGAGACGTAGCCGCGGCCACGCTCGATCGTGAGCTCGAGCTCGAACTTCGCCGAGTCGTTGAGCGTCGCGATGACGAGACCGGGGTTGTGCACCTCGACGCCGGCGGGAGCCGAGATGTCGGCGGCGGTGACCTCACCGGCGCCCTGCTTGCGCAGGTAGGCGGTGATCGGCTCGTCGTGCTCGCTCGAGACGACGAGGCTCTTGATGTTGAGGATGATCTCGGTGACATCCTCCTTCACGCCCGGAACGGTCGAGAACTCGTGGAGCACGCCGTCGATGCGGATGCTCGTCACGGCTGCGCCGGGGATCGAGGAGAGGAGGGTGCGACGGAGCGAGTTGCCCAGGGTGTAACCGAAGCCCGGCTCGAGGGGCTCGATCACGAAACGCGAACGGAACTCCGAGATGTTCTCTTCGGTGAGCGTCGGGCGCTGTGCGATCAGCACTGTTGATTCCTTTCGGCAGAGTGTCCGCTATATGACACTTGCGAGGTACGAGGATCTTGAGTTGTGGAGAGAACGGATGCCCCGGGGGCCGAACGATGCCTTCGCAGCGTTCGACCACCGGAGCGGAGAATCAGACGCGGCGACGCTTGGGCGGGCGGCATCCATTGTGCGCCTGGGGCGTCACGTCGTTGATGCTGCCGACCTCGAGGCCAGCGGCCTGAAGCGAACGGATCGCGGTCTCACGGCCTGAGCCGGGGCCCTTGACGAAGACGTCGACCTTCTTCATGCCGTGCTCCTGCGCCTGGCGGGCGGCCGACTCGGCGGCGAGCTGTGCGGCGAACGGGGTCGACTTGCGCGAACCCTTGAAGCCGACGCCACCGGAGGAGGCCCAGCTGATCACGGCACCGTTGGTGTCGGTGATCGAGACGATCGTGTTGTTGAACGTCGACTTGATGTGGGCCTGGCCCACGGCGATGTTCTTCTTTTCCTTCTTGCGCGGCTTGCGAGTAGCCGCCTTGGGTGCTGCCATTGAAATCTCCTAGTTCTGGCGAACGAGCGGTTACTTGCGGCCGGGCTTCTTCTTGCCGGCAACGGTGCGCTTCGGGCCCTTGCGGGTACGAGCGTTGGTCTTGGTGCGCTGGCCGCGGACCGGGAGGCCGCGACGGTGGCGGATGCCCTCGTACGATCCGATCTCGACCTTGCGGCGGATGTCGGCCGCGACTTCACGGCGAAGGTCACCCTCGACCTTGAAGTTGCCTTCGATGTAGTCGCGGAGGGCGACGAGCTGCTCGTCGCTGAGATCCTTCACGCGGATGTTGCCGTCGATGCCGGTGTCAGCGAGCGTGCTGAGCGCTCGCGTGCGGCCGACGCCGTAGATATAGGTCAGTGCGATCTCCACGCGCTTCTCGCGCGGGATGTCGACTCCTGCCAGACGTGCCATGTTGGCTTCTCCTGAATTGAAGTGGAGGTGTGGAGCAACACCGGTGCCCGGGCCTCCAACCCGAGGTGTCCCCGAGGCATCGGAGATGCCGCGGTTCTGGTGTTGCCGAATGCGGTGTTCAGTTGTGGAAAGCGGGGCGCGCACGCGGCGCACCCCGACGTCTGGCGATTAGCCCTGGCGCTGCTTGTGGCGCGGGTTCTCGCAGATCACCATGACATTGCCGTGGCGACGGATGACCTTGCACTTGTCGCAGATGCGCTTGACGCTGGGGTTGACCTTCATTGTTGTTCCTAGGATTCGCTGTCTTCGTACCCGCGGGATGCCGCAGGCCGTTACTTTCCGAGCAGCCCTTACTTGTAGCGGTAGACGATGCGGCCGCGCGTCAGGTCGTATGGGCTCAGTTCCACGATCACGCGGTCCTCGGGGAGGATGCGGATGTAGTGCTGGCGCATCTTTCCTGAGATGTGCGCGAGGACCTTGTGCCCGTTCGTGAGTTCCACCCGGAACATCGCGTTCGGGAGGGCCTCGACGACCGAACCTTCGATCTCGATGACGCCGTCTTTCTTGGCCATAGCCTCACTATCGCTTGGAGTTGGGATGCTGGTCGTGCGATGTGTTCGCGACCGACGATCGCTCGTCGGGCATGCCGAAGTAGGCGTGCAAACACCAAGGATCAACTATAGGTGATTCCGGGCGGGTTCGCCAGTCGGCGCCGCGGATGCCGCGCTCCGACCGTCACCCGGCGGTCTTGATGCGCGTGACCTCGGCGACGAGCCCCTGCTCGAGCGGATGCCCCGCGGGGATTCCGGTGATCTCATGCACGAACGCCGGGGCGTCGCGCGAGCGCAGCAGTTCCCGCAACTCGACGCTCTCGGGATCGGACGGCAGGTCGAAACGCAGTGCCGCGCCGACCGCCGCAAGCAGGCCGTCGACGGGATGCCCGTGCTCGGCGAGCTCCGCCGCCGGGCCGATGAACCGCTCATGGCGGCCGAGCTTGCGCAGCGGCTGGCGTCCGACACGCTCGACCGTGTCGGGCAGCTCGGGATTCCGGAATCGCTCGAGGATCTTCGCCCGATAGGCCGCTTGCTCGTCGTCGGTGAAGCCGTGCTTGCGGACGATGAGGGTCGACGTCTCGCCGAGCACCTGCTCGACCGCGACGGCCACGACGGGATCGGCGAGCGCCTCGCTGATGCGTTCGTGTCCGGCATCGCGACCGAAGTACGCCGTCGCGGCATGGCCCGTGTTCACCGTGAAGAGCTTGCGCTCGATGTACGGCGCGAGGTCGGCGACGAAGTGCGCACCCGGGATCTCGGGAGCGACCGCGCCGAACGGTGGCCGCTCGATCGCCCACTCGAAGAACGTCTCGACGGTCACGTCGAGACCCGCGTCGGGCGCCTGTGCCGGCACGATGCGGTCCACGGCGGTGTTCGCGAACACCGCGCGGGCGGCGATCGACGGCCACTCCTCGGCGCTCGAGAGCGACGCGATCTCGTCGCGGAGCAGGTCGGTGGCGTTGATCGCGTTCTCGCACGCCATTATCGCGAGCGGTGCGGCATCCGCGGGCCTCGCCCGCAGCGCGGCGATGAGGTGCGGGGCGATGAAGCGCAGGACCGTGGGGCCGACGGCGGTGGTCACGAGATCGGCGTCGGCGAGCTCGGCGGCGAGCAACGCGGCATCCGTGGCACTGTTGACGGCCCGGTACCCGTCAACGACGCGGTCGCGCGCACCGGCGCCCACCTCGTGCACCGTGTAGTGGTCGGATGCCGCGAGGTCGTCGATGAGCGTCGCGTTGACGTCGGCGAACACGAGCTCGTAGCCCGCCTCGTGGAGGAGGAGGCCGACGAAGCCGCGCCCGATGTTGCCGGCGCCGAAGTGCACGGCCTTCACGGTTCGTTGACCTCGGACAGCAGGGAGTGCAGCTCATCGGCCGACCCTGCGTCGACGAGGCGCTGCACGGCGTCGTCGTCGGAGAAGATGATCGCGATCTTCGAGAGGATCTCGAGGTGCTCGTTCTCGATGCCGGCGATGCCGACGACGAATCGCGCCTCCTCGCCGCCCCAGTCGACCGGGTCGTCGTAGCGGATCACCGAGAGCGCCGAACGGCGGATCTTGTCCTTCGCCTCGTTCGTGCCGTGGGGTATGGCGAGGAAGTTGCCCATATACGTCGAGACCGAGCTCTCGCGCTCGAGCATCGAATCGACGTAGGCCGGGTCGACGGCGCCGACCTCCACGAGGATCGAACCGGCTTCGCGGATCGCGTCGTCGCGGTGTGCGGCGCGCGGCGCGAGCCGCACGTTGCCAGCGGGGAGGATCTCTTCGGTCATGGGGTTCTCCTTCTACTCGTCGTCTCCAACATGACGTCGGCCCGAAGCCGGCGGCAACCCCCTTTCAGAGGCTGCCGCGGCTTCGGGCTGCCGCCGTTCTCGTGCGGTCGATCGTCGCGGAACGACGATCAGCGCACCCCTTCGCTCTGGAGGAGGTTCACGATCTCGTCGTACTTCGGCGAGTTCATGAAGTTCTCCACCGACACGTGCAGCGCGTTCGGCGACTGCAGCTTCGCGCGGTCGGTGAGGTCCTGGTGGGTGATCACGAGGTCGACGTCGTCGGTGAGGTTCGCGATCGCCTTGTTCGTCACCGTGACGCTGTCGATGCCGGCCTTCTTGATCTTGTTGCGGAGCACCGTCGCACCCATCGCACTCGAGCCCATTCCCGCATCGCAGGCGAAGATGATCGTGTGGATCGGCTCCCGCTCGAATGCGGCCTCCTCGCCCTCCTCGACGAGTCCGGCACCGGCGGCGACGCCCTCTGCCTGGAGGCCCTGGAGCACGTCGCTCTTCTTGCCCTTGGCCGCCTCGGTCTTCGCGATGGCTGCCGACAGGTCGCCGGCGTCCTCCTTCTCGAGGTCGCGCTTGCGGCTCGCGCGCAGGATCACCGCGGAGATGACGAACGAGACCGCCGCTGCGAGCACCACCGAGAGGATGACCCCGACGTAGCTGTCGGAAGCAGTCTGGATCAGCACAGCGAAGATCGAGCCCGGAGCGGCCGGCGCGCGGAGGCCTGTCTGGAACAGCACGTTCGTCGCGACACCGGTCATGCCGCCGGCGATCGCAGCGATGATGAGAAGCGGCTTCATGAGCACGTACGGGAAGTAGATCTCGTGGATGCCGCCGAGGAACTGGATGATGATCGCGCCGGGCGCGCTGGCCTTGGCCATGCCGACGCCGAAGAACGTAAAGGCGAGCAGGATGCCGAGGCCGGGACCGGGGTTCGCCTCGATCAGGAACAGGATCGACTTGCCGGTCTCCTCGGACTGCTGGATGCCCAGCGGGGTGAAGACGCCGTGGTTGATGGCGTTGTTCAGGAAGAGGATCTTTCCGGGCTCGACGAGGATCGACACGAGCGGCAGCAGCCCGAGGGTGACGAGCCAGTTGACCGCGCCCTCCAGCCCGTTGCTGACCACGGTGACCGCCGGAGCGAACGCATAGAAGCCGACGAGCGCGAGCAGCATGCCGACGATGCCGGCTGAGAAGTTGTTCACCAGCATCTCGAAGCCGGCCTTGATCTTCCCCTCCCACAGGCGGTCGAGCTGCTTCATGACCCACGCGGCCAGCGGGCCCATGATCATCGCACCGATGAACATGGGGATACCCGCGCCGACGATCACGCCGACGGTCGCGATGGTGCCTACCACGCCGCCACGGGTGTCGTAGACCATGCGGCCACCCATATTCGCGATGAGCAGCGGCAGCAGGTAGGTGATCATCGGACCGACGAGGCCGATGTTCTCCGTGCCGTCGGGGCTCGGGAACCCGCCGAGCTCGGGAACGGGGATCGGCCCGACCTGGATGAACAGCGCAGTGATGAACCCCCACGCGATGAACGCCGCGATGTTGGGCATGATCATTCCGCTGAGGAACGTGCCGAACCTCTGGACCGCGACGCGCCCTCCCCCAGGCCGCTTCGTGTTCGAAGACGTCGTTGTCATGGTGATGCCTCTCTCATGGTTACGGCGCGGGAGCCCGCGTCGCAGTGATCTCGGATGCGGCGGCGTGTGCCGCCTGCTTGGCTTCGGCCGCTCCCTCAGCGGCCAAGGCTGCCTGGGCGAGCGCCTTGGCGTCGTCCTGGCTGTACCGCGCGAGGGATGCGCGGACATCTGCGAGTGCCGATGGCGACATCGACAGGCTCGTGGCGCCGAGGCCCACGAGCACGACGGCGAGCAGCGGGTCGGCGGCGGCCTCGCCGCAGATGCCGACGGGCTTGCCTGCTGCGGCCCCGGCCCGGCCCACGTCGGCGATGAGCTGCAGCACCGCCGGGTGCCACGGGCTCTGCAGGTTCGCGACCGTGCCGAGCAGGCGGTCGGCGGCCATCGTGTACTGGGTGAGGTCGTTCGTGCCGATCGAGGCGAAGTCGCAGGCGGCGAGCACACGGTCGGCGATGAGTGCGGCCGACGGGGTCTCGACCATGACGCCGGTCACCCGGATGCCGAGCTCCGTCGCGAGCGCGTGGAAGTAGCGAGTCTCCTCTACGGTGGCGATCATCGGCGCCATGACCCAGAGCTCGGCCGAGGTCGCGGCATCCGCTGCGGCGAGCGCCGTGAGCTGCTCACGCAGGATGACCTCGGCGTGTCGGAGCGCGCGGATGCCGCGGAGCCCGAGCGCCGGGTTCTCCTCGGGAGCGTCGTTCAGGAACGAGAGCGGCTTGTCGGCGCCCGCGTCGAGCACGCGCACCACGACCTTCTTGCCGGCGAATGCCGTCAGGAGCCGCGTGTAGTGCTCCTGCTGCTCGCGCACACTCGGCGCGCTGTCGGCGTCGAGGAAGAGGAACTCGGTGCGGAAGAGGCCGACGCCCTCTGCGCCGAGCTTCAGCGCCTCGGCGGCGCCGTCGGCGGAACCGAGGTTCGCGAGGAGCGGCACGGGCGTGCCGTCGGCGAGCGAACCGGGTGTCACGGGGGCCGCCTCGAGGGCCGCGCGCTCGGCGATGCGAGCCTTCGCGTCGGCGATCTGCTCGGCGGTCGGTGCGGCGACCACGAGGTCGCCTGCGGCGTCGACGATGACGGTGTCGCCGTCGGCGAGGCTCGCGGCATCCGCTGCTCCCACGATCGCGACGATCGACTTCTCACGCGCGAGGATCGCGGTGTGCGAGGTGGGGCCGCCGTCGACGGTCACGAGGCCGAGCACCTGGTCGAGGTCGAGCGTGGCCGTGTCGGCCGGCGCGAGATCGCGGGCCACGAGGATGAACGGATGCCCCGGGCTCGGCACCCCCGGCGCCGGCAGTTTCAGCAGGTGGGCGATGACCCGTTGCGAGATGTCGTCGAGGTCGGTGGCGCGTTCCGCCATGTAACCGCCCATGCCGGCGAGCAGGTCGCGGTACGAGGCGAAGGCCTCGAACACGGCGCGCTCGGCGGTCTTGCCCGTCGCGAGCCGCGTCGTGACCTCGTCGATGAGGCTCGGGTCCTCGGCCATCATGGCTTGCGCCTCGAGCACGTCCTTCGCGGCGCCGCCGGCCTTCGCCCCGCGGCTCGCGAGCTCCGCGGCGACGACCGAGAGCGATGCCCTCGCCCGTTCGCCCTCGCGCTCGGGGTCGAGGTGGCTCGGCCGGTCGACCGGTTCGGGCAGTCGTTCGGCCATTCGCACGACCGGCCCGACTGCGACACCCTGACCGATGCCCGTACCCGTGATGTTCATCATTCGCCTTCCTCGAGCGGTTCGAAGGGAGACGGATGCCCCGCGCTACTCGTCGTGGTCGGTGCTGAGCAGCTCGACCAGCCGGTCGAGCACGACGTGCTCGTCACCGCCGTCGACGACGATCGTGACGTCGTCGCCGTGGTCGATGCCCTGTGCGATGACCGCGAGAATGCTCGCAGCGTTGACGGGGTTGCCACCGGACTTGCTGATCGTGACAGTGGCCCCCGACGAGGCGACGGCCTGGGTGAAGAGTTTGGCAGGCCTCGCGTGCAGGCCGTGCGTCGATCCGATTCGAACTGTGCGTTCCACCATGATTCCGGTCTCCGTCGCTGGCGTCCGTTCCCTCGTTCACCATATCCCCATGCAGCAGGTGACGAGGGGGCGGCGGTTGCCGCGTACTGGTTCATGATCCGGCCCCAGCGAACTCGAGGGCCAGGTCGAGGGCATCCTCGCCGTCGGGCGCAGCTGCGGCGCTCTCGGGCAGGATCGCGATCGGCACGGATGCCGCCGCAGCGCGTTCACGCAGTCGGTCGACACGCTCCGCGAGGTGCGCGCCGATGAGCAGCACGTCTGCCCCGGCGAGCGCCGCATCCAGCGCGGACTCGCTCGTGGCCTTCGCCTCGACGTCGAGCCCGCGGGCTGCTGCGGCCGTGCGGATCCGGTGTGCCACGAACGTGCTCGACGCGCCGGCACCGCAGACGACGATGATTCGCACCCTGCACCTCCTCGCCCCGGCCGCTTCGCGGTCTCCGTTGATCGTGTCGGCCGCGGCGTGCGCCGCGATCACTGTCGATTCTGCGCCCCGGCACGGCCGGCCTCCAGCAGATCCGCTTCCGCTCCCCCGGAAAATCCGCTGCAGGAGGCGCCCTCGGCCCGCGCCGGGTGGTTGACTGGCAGCACCGCTCGGCGCCGCGTGGCGCGGGCGCCGACCCTGGAGCATTGCGTGGCCGAGAAGTGGGAGCGACTCGTCGAGGTCCTCGCTCGCGAGCACGACTGGACGACGGCCGGGGCGCTCGCCGATCGGCTCGGCGTCACGGCGCGCACGATCCGCAGCTACGTCGCGCAGGCGAACGCCGCCGGCGGCCCGGTGGTCGTGTCGGGCCCGCTCGGCTATCGGCTCGACCGTTCGGCTTGGGCTGCACGTGGTGCACTCGCCCCGAGTGACGTCTCCCCCGCCGCTCGAACGGCTCGCGTCATCCGCTCGCTCATCGACGCCGACGACGGCATCGACGTGTTCGAGACGGCGGGCGACCTGCACGTGAGCGAGTCGACGATCGAGTCGGACCTGGGCCGCATCCGATCGCGCCTCGACGGATCGGCGCTCAACCTCGTGCGGAGCGGGCCGCGGGTCTCGCTCACTGGGCCGGAGTCCGCGAGGCGGCGGCTGCTCGGCGTGCTGTTCCGCGAGGAGTCCGCTCGCGGCATGATCGAGCTCGATGAACTGCGTGCGACGTTTCCCCAACTGCCCGCGTTCCGCGGCGCGCTTGTGGCGGGCCTCGCCGAGGCGGGGTTCGCGCCCAACGAGTACGGGCTCAACGACGTGCTCCTGCACATCGCGATCGCACTCGACCGCGTGGCTCGCGACCATCCGCTCGACGCCGACGACGCCGTGCCCGACCGCGCCGCTCGGGCGGATGCCGACGCAGCCGCCGACGACCGCGGGCGACTCATGCTCCTGCTCGACCGGCTCATCGCCGAGCACTTCGGCCGCTCGATCGGCGAGGCGGAGCTCGGCCACCTCGCGCGCCTCCTGCAGACGCGCGCGGCGACGCGAACAGCGTCAACGGCGACGACGGATGCCCCGGCACCGCCGCAATCCGCCCGCGTCGGCCTCGTGCGGGCCATCGTCGCGCGAGCAGCCGCCGAGTACCTGATCGAGCTCGACGACGGCGACTTCGTCGAACGCCTCGCACTGCACGTCGACAACCTCGTCGCCAGGGCCCAGGAACAGCGCTATTCCCGCAACCCCCTGACGACCACGATCAAGTCGGCGTATCCGCTCATCTACGACCTCGCCGTCTACATCGCGAGCGAGCTGGCGCGCACCGAGGGCATCGCCGTCAACGACGACGAGATCGCCTACATCGCCATGCACGTCGGTGCGAACCTCGACCGGCGCAGGGCGGTCGACGAGCGAGTCCGGGCCGCGATCGTCGCGCCCGCCTACCACGACGTGCACACCGCCCTTGCGGCGCGCATCAGGGCGGCCTTCGGCGACGACCTCGATCTCGTCTCGCTCATCGACCGTGCCGACGTCGAATGGGCCTCGCTGCAGGCGGAGCTCGTGATCTCAGTGGTCGAGCCGGCGGTGCCGGTCGAGCACCTCGTGCTGGTCTCGCCGTTCCCGACCGAGGGCGACCTCGACCGCGTGCGCGGCGAGATCGGGCGCATCCGGCGGGCGCGGCGGCGCGGCCGACTCGCGGCATCGCTCTCCCGGTATATCGCCCCGGAGTTGTTCGTGCGTGGGATGCGGGGCCTCGACCGCGAGGGCGTCATCCGGGCACTCGGCGACCGCATGATCGCCGAGGACGTCATCGACCATACCTACGTCGAGGGAGCAATCGAGCGGGAACGCATGTCGTCGACGGCGTTCACCGAGCAGCTCGCCGTGCCGCACGCGATGACCATGTCGGCCAAGCGCACCGCCATCGCGATCGCGATCGACGAGACGCCGCTCGACTGGGCGGGGGCTCGCGTGAACGTCGTCGCGCTCATCGCGTTCTCCGAAGCGGGGCGGGCCGAGTTCCAAGACGTGTTCGACCAGTTCGTCGAGGCCTTCTCCGAGCGCGAGAATGTGCAGCGGCTCGTGCACGGCGCACGGGACTACCCCGGTCTGCTCGTCGAGCTCGCGCACCTCATGGAGCCCTGAGCCTCGTCGCAGTGGCTCAGGGTCGCGTCGTCCGGCTCAGGGAATCGGAACGGGACGCACGCCGTAGGGCTCGAGCCCCGCAGCGCCGCCGTCTTCGGCGGTGAGCACCCAGATCCCGTCACCGTGCACGGCGACGGAATGCTCCCAGTGCGCGGCATCCGCACCATCGGCGGTGGTGACCGTCCACTCGTCGTCGCGCACGAAGGTCTCGACGGCGCCCGCGACGATCATCGGCTCGATCGCGACGACGAGCCCGGGCTTCACGGGGATGCCGCGCCGGTCGACCCGGTAGTTGAAGACGGGGGGCTCCTCGTGCATCGATCGACCGATGCCATGGCCGACGTAGTCGGTCAGGATGCCGTATTCGCCGTCTTCACGCACGGAGTCCTCGATCGCGGCACCCACTTCATTCAGGTGGGTGGCACCGGCGAGAGCGGCGATGCCCCGCCACAGGGCGCGCTCCGTGACCGAGGAGAGCTGCTCTCGTGCCGCGACCACCTGGGGCCTCGAAGGATCGGCCAGCACGACGGTGAACGCCGAATCGCCGTTCCAGCCGTCGAGCTCGGCACCGCCGTCGACCGAGACGATGTCGCCCGGGCGGAACGGACGTTCGCCGGGGATGCCGTGCACGACGTCGTCGTCGACCGAGACGCACAGGGTGTGCCGGTAGCCGGGTACGAGCTGGAAGTTCGGCCGGCCGCCGAGATCGCGGATGACGCGCTCAGCGGCGGCGTCGAGCTCGAGCGGAGTGGCACCGGGTTGCAGCAGGCGCCGCGCCTCAGCGAGCGCCGCGGCCGTCGCGGCGCCCGCCGCGCGCATGGCACGGAGTTCGACCGGCGACTTGTAGACGGAGCGCTTGAACACGAACGCGGGTCAGGCCGTTGCAGCCGTGGGCGCGTCGGGCAGGATTCCGCGGTCGGCGAGGGCGGCGAAGATTCGAGCCGTGACCTCGTCGAGCGAGCCGACGCCGTCGATCTCGGCGACGATCCCGCGATCGCGATAGATGCCGAGGATCGGCGCCGTCTCGCGTTCGTAGATCGCGAGGCGATTGGCGATGATCTCTTCGGTGTCGTCGTTGCGGCCCTGTTCGACCGCGCGCTGGTGGAGCCGGCGGATGCTCTCGTCACGAGGGACGATGAGCTCGATGACCGCATCGAGGGACTCGCCGCGAGAGCGGAGGAACTCGTCGAGATCGTCGAGCTGGCCCTGATTGCGCGGGTAGCCGTCGAGCAGGAAGCCCCGCGCTGCATCGGGCTGCGAAAGCCGATCGCGCACGAGTTCACTGGTGAGCTCATCGGGCACGAGGTCACCCGACTCGATGATGGCCTGCACCCGCTTGCCGAGCTCGGTGCCGCCGGCGACGTTGGAGCGGAAGATGTCGCCGGTGGCGACCTGCGGAACCCCGAACGCCTGGGCGACGAGCACGCCCTGCGTGCCCTTGCCCGAGCCCTGCGGGCCTACGATCAGCAATCGGACCGAGGCGCCCGACGCCGTCATCGGAGGAGTCCTTCGTAGTGCCGCTGCTGGAGCTGGGCGTCGATCTGCTTCACGGTCTCGAGGCCGACACCCACGATGATCAGGATCGAGGCGCCGCCGAACGGGAAGTTCGCGTTTGCTCCCACGAAGGCCAGCGCGATCAGCGGGATGAGCGCGACGACACCCAGGTAGAGCGAGCCGGGCAGCGTGATGCGGGTGAGCACGTAGTCGAGGTACTCGGCCGTCGGACGGCCCGCACGGATGCCGGGGATGAACCCGCCGTACTTCTTCATGTTCTCGGAGACCTCGTCGGGGTTGAACGTGATCGCGACGTAGAAGTACGTGAACCCGACGATGAGGAGGAAGTACAGGAGCATGTAGAACGGCTGGTCGCCCTGCGTGAGGTAGTTCGTGATCCACGTGACCCACGCCTGCGGCGTCTCGCCGGCGGCCGGCTGATTGAACTGGGCGATGAGCGCCGGCAGGTACAACAGCGAGGAGGCGAAGATGACGGGCACGACGCCGGCCATGTTGACCTTGATCGGGATGTAGGTGTTGTTGCCACCGTACGTTCGCCGACCCACCATGCGCTTCGCATACTGCACCGGAATGCGCCGCTGCGACTGCTCGACGAACACCACGGCGACGACGATCAGGAGGCCGATGGCGAGCACGAGGGCGAAGATCTCGAAGCCGCGCTGCTGAGCGATCGACCAGAGCGAACCGGGGAAGGTCGCGGCGATCGACGTGAAGATGAGCAGCGACATGCCGTTGCCGATGCCGCGCTCGGTGATGAGCTCGCCCATCCACATGATGAGGCCGGTGCCGGCGGTCATCGTGATGACCATGAGGAGGATCGCGTACCAGGCATCGTTCGTGATGAGCTGCGTGCACTCGGTGGCGCCCTGCGGGAACAGTGCTCCGGAACGGGCGACCGTGATGAGGGTCGTCGACTGCAGCACGCCGAGCGCGATCGTGAGGTAGCGCGTGTACTGCGTGAGACGGCCCTGGCCGGCCTGGCCCTCTTTGTAGAGGGTCTCGAAGTGTGGGATCACCACACGCAGCAGCTGCACGATGATCGACGCGGTGATGTACGGCATGATGCCGAGCGCGAAGATCGAAAGCTGCAGCAGCGCGCCGCCCGAGAAGAGGTTGACGAGGTCGTAGAGACCTGCCGCGCCGTTCTGGTTGGCCGCGAGGCACGCCTGCACATTGCCGAAGTCCACGAAGGGCGCCGGAATGAAGGAACCGAGGCGGAACAGGGCGACGATGCCCAGCGTGAATCCGATCTTGCGGCGAAGATCCGGCGTGCGGAAGATCCGCCCGATGGCGTTGAACACTCGTCCTCCTGTTGCTCCGTCGTGGAGTCAGTCCATATGCGGCTCGAGCCTGTCGAGACCCCCGTGAATCATACGCGAGGTCCCGACAGGCTCGGGCAATCGGTGGTGCAGTCCTACTTGACCGAGCCGCCGGCGGCGACGATCTTCTGCTCTGCTGAGCCGGAGACCTTGTCGACCGCGACGTTCAGCTTCACCGCGATGTCGCCGTTTCCGAGCACCTTGACGAGCTCGTTCTTGCGGACGGCGCCCTTCTCGACGAGATCGGCGACGGTGACGTCGCCGCCCTTCGGGTAGAGCTCGGCGAGCTTCTGCAGGTTCACGACCTGGTACTCGACACGGAACGGGTTCTTGAAGCCGCGGAGCTTCGGCGCACGCATGTGGTACGGAAGCTGCCCGCCCTCGAAGCCGGGACGGATGTTGCCGCGGGCCTTGGAGCCCTTGGTGCCGCGACCGGCGGTCTTGCCCTTCGAACCCTCACCGCGACCGACGCGGGTCTTGTCCTTCTTGGCGCCGGGAGCCGGGCGGAGGTGGTGCACCTTCAGCACCTGCTCGCGCTTCTCCGCGACATCCGCCTTGGCGGCTGCCTTCTTCGCGGGAGCCTTCTTCGCGGGAGCCTTGTCGGCCTTCGCGTCGTCGGTCTTCGCGGCAGCAGCCTTGGCAGGTGCCTTCTTCGCGGGTGCCGTGTCGGCCTTGTCGGCGGTGGCCTTGGCCGGGGCCTTCTTGGCCGGGGCCTTCTTGGGGGCCACGGCTTCGACGTCGTTCTTCTCGTCAGCCATTAGTCAATCTCCTCAACCTTCACGAGGTGGGCGACGGTGTTCACGTAGCCGCGGTTCTGCGGGGTGTCCTCGCGAACGACCGACTGGCCGATCCGCTTGAGTCCGAGGCTGCGCAGCGTGTCGCGCTGGTACTGCTTCTCGCTCACCTTGGACTTGATCTGGGTCACCTTGAGCTGTGCCATCACGCACCTGCCTTCGCTGCTGCGGCCGCCTCGGCCGCCGCCGCCTCGGCACGGATCAGGCGCGCGGGGGCGACCTGGTCGTAGTCGAGGCCACGACGTGCTGCGACTGCGCGCGGCTCTTCGAGCTGCGACAGTGCCGCGACCGTGGCGTGCACGATGTTGATCGTGTTCGACGAACCGAGCGACTTGCTCAGGACGTCGTGGATGCCGGCGCACTCGAGCACGGCGCGCACCGGTCCACCGGCGATAACGCCGGTACCGGGGCCGGCCGGACGGAGGAGCACGACACCGGCGGCTGCTTCACCCTGCACGGGGTGCGGAATGCTGCCACCGACGCGAGGCACGCGGAAGAAGTTCTTCTTCGCCTCCTCGACGCCCTTCGAGATCGCGGTCGGGACCTCGCGCGCCTTGCCGTAGCCGACGCCGACGAGACCGTTGCCATCGCCCACGACGACGAGCGCCGTGAAGCTGAAGCGACGGCCGCCCTTGACGACCTTCGACACGCGGTTGATGGTCACGACGCGCTCGAGGAACTGGCTCTTCTCGGCGTCACGGCCACCGCGGTCACGGCTCGGTCCACGCTCGCGGCTGCCACGACGGGCCTCGCGCGGCTCGTTCTGGGGGACCTCGCTCGCGGCGGCGGTCTCCACGGGTGCCTCTGCCACTGCAGCCACCTCGTTCTCCTTCTTGTTGTCGGTCACAGGCTCAGCCCCGCCTCTCGCGCGCCATCAGCGATGGCTGCGACACGACCGGCGTACTTGTTGCCACCGCGGTCGAAGACGACCGCCTCGATGCCGGCCTCCTTCGCACGCTCAGCGACGAGTTCGCCGACCTTCTTGGCCTTGGCGGTCTTGTCACCGTCGAAGGTTCGGAGGTCTGCCTCCATGGTGGATGCGGACGCGAGGGTACGACCCACGGCGTCGTCGACGACCTGCACGAAGACGTGGCGGGCCGAACGCGTGACGACGAGGCGCGGACGCTGCTCGGTTCCGATGACCTTCTTGCGAAGGCGGGTGTGGCGGCGCGAGCGCGCAGCCGTCTTGGTCTTCACAGCCATGATTACTTACCTGACTTTCCGGCCTTGCGACGCACGACCTCGCCGGCGTAGCGGATGCCCTTGCCCTTGTAGGGCTCGGGCTTCTTGATCTTGCGGATGTTCGCGGCGGTCTCGCCGACGGCCTGCTTGTCGATGCCGGCGACCGTGATCTTGTTGTTGCCCTCGACGGTCAGCGTGATGCCGGCCGGGGGCTCGACGACCACAGGGTGCGAGAAGCCGAGCGCGAACTCGACCGACGAACCCTTCTGGGCGACGCGGTATCCGGTGCCGACGATCTCGAGGCCCTTGGTGTAGCCCTGCGTGACGCCGATGATCTGGTTCGCGATGAGCGTGCGGGTGAGACCGTGCAGCGAGCGCGAGTTGCGCTCGTCGTCGGGCCGGGTGACGAGCACCTGGTTGTCCTCGATCTTCACCTCGATCGGGTTCGCGACGGTGAGCGCGAGCTCACCCTTGGGGCCCTTGACGGTGACGGCCAGGCCGTCGACCGTGACGTCGACACCCGCGGGGATGTCGATGGGAAGTCGTCCGATTCGTGACATGGAACTACCACACGTAGGCGAGGACTTCCCCACCCACGCCCTTCTTCTCGGCCTGACGGTCGGTGAGCAGACCGTTGGAGGTGGACAGGATCGCGACGCCGAGGCCGCCGAGCACCTTGGGCAGCTCGGTGGACTTCGCGTAGACGCGCAGGCCGGGCTTCGACACGCGCTTGATGCCGGCGATCGAACGCTCGCGGTTCGGGCCGAACTTGAGCTGCAGCGTGAGGGTCTTGCCGACGCGTGCGTCGGTGACCTCGAAGTCGGCGATGTAGCCCTCGTTCTTCAGGATCTCGGCGATGTGCGCCTTGAGCTTCGAGTTGGGCATCGCGACGGAGTCGTGGTGCGCGGAGTTCGCATTCCGCAAGCGGGTCAGCATGTCAGCGACCGGGTCGGTCATCGTCATGGGTATTTCCTATCGTTCACCAGGTTTCGACGCCCGTTCCACGGACGCCGACCTGTGGTGTGGCCGGGGCGGATGCCCCGGTCCGGTTCAGCTGGGGGTTTCGCTCGACCTGAAGGGGAACCCGAGCTGCTTGAGCAGCGCGCGGCCTTCTTCGTCGTTCTTGGCGGTGGTCACCACAGTGATGTCCATGCCGCGGACGCGGTCGATCTTGTCCTGGTCGATCTCGTGGAACACGGACTGCTCCGTGAGACCGAAGGTGTAGTTGCCGTTGCCGTCGAACTGCTTCTCCGACAGGCCGCGGAAGTCACGGATGCGCGGGAGCGCGAGCGAGAGCAGGCGGTCGAGGAACTCCCACATGCGGTCGCCTCGCAGCGTCACGTGCGCGCCGATCGGCTGGCCCTCGCGCAGCTTGAACTGCGCGATGGACTTGCGGGCCTTGGTGACCTGCGGCTTCTGGCCCGTGATCTTCGTGAGGTCGGCGATCGCGCCGTCGATGATCTTGCCGTCGCGGGCCGCCTCACCGACGCCCATGTTCACGACGATCTTCACGAGGCCCGGCACCTGGTGCACGTTGGTGTAGCCGTGCTCCTCGGTGAGAGCCTTCGAGATCTCGGTCCGGTACTTGGTCTTCAGTCGCGGCTGGATTTTGCCAGCCTGCGTTGCCGTATCGGTCATTACAGGTCCTTACCTGACTTCTTGGCGTAGCGGACGCGGACGGTCTTCTCGACGCCGTCCTTCGTCACGGTCTCGAGGCGGAAGCCGACGCGGGTCGGCTTCTTCGACTCGGGGTCGACGAGCGCCACGTTCGAGACGTGGATCGGCGCTTCGTGGGTCTCGATGCCACCCGTCTTCGAGCCGCGCTGCGTCTGGCCGACGCGAACGTGCTTCGTGACGAAGTTGATGCCCTCGACGACGACGCGGTTCTCGGCGACGATCACCTCGAGCACCTTGCCCTGCTTGCCGCGGTCTCCGCCGCGGGCCTGGCTGCGGCCCGAGATGACCTGCACGAGGTCACCCTTCTTGATGTTGGCCATGACTAGATAACCTCCGGTGCCAGCGAGATGATCTTCATGAACTTGCGGTCGCGAAGCTCGCGACCGACCGGTCCGAAGATGCGGGTGCCACGGGGGTCACCATCGTTCTTGAGGATCACCGCTGCGTTCTCGTCGAACTTGATGTAGGAGCCGTCGGAACGACGGGTCTCCTTGACGGTGCGGACGATGACGGCCTTGACCACATCGCCCTTCTTGACGTTGCCGCCGGGGATCGCGTCTTTGACGGTCGCGACGATGGTGTCGCCGAGACCGGCGTACCGACGCTTCGAGCCACCGAGGACGCGGATCGTGAGCAGTTCCTTGGCGCCGGTGTTATCGGCGACCTTGACTCGTGATTCCTGCTGAAGCACTTCTAACTCCTTCTCTCAAGCAAGCGCGAGGCTTACTTGGCCTTCTCGACGATCTCGACGAGGCGCCAGCGCTTGGTGGCGCTGAGGGGCCGGGTCTCGCTGATCACGACGAGGTCGCCGATGCCGGCGGTGTTCAGCTCGTCGTGTGCCTTCACCTTGGAGGAGCGGCGCATCACCTTGCCGTAGAGCGGGTGCTTCACGCGGTCTTCGACCTCGACGACGATGGTCTTGTCCATCTTGTCGCTGGTCACGTAGCCGCGGCGAACCTTGCGGTAACCGCGGACGAGTTCGGCCGACTCGGCGACCTCGGCCTCGACAGCCTTCTTGGTCTCAGCCATGATCAGGCCTCCTTCGTCTCTGCGGCCTCGGCTGCGGCATCCTCGTCGGATGCCGTTGCCTTGGCCTTCTTCGTCTTCTTCTCGGCCTTGGCCGGAGCCTCGACCGGCGCGGGCGTGGCCCGGATGCCGAGTTCGCGCTCACGGATGACCGTGTAGATGCGGGCGATGTCTCGCTTGACCGCGCGCAGGCGGCCGTGGCTCTCGAGCTGACCGGTGGCCGACTGGAAGCGCAGGTTGAACAGCTCTTCCTTGGCCTTCTTCAGCTCATCGAGGAGTCGCTCGTCTTCAAACGTGTCGAGCTCGACCGGGGTGAGCTCCTTGGTTCCGACGGCCATTATGCGTCGCCCTCCTCGCGCTTGATGATGCGTGCCTTGAGGGGCAGCTTGTGGATTGCACGGGTCATGGCCTCACGAGCGAGTTCCTCGGAGACACCCGAGACCTCGAAGAGGACCCGGCCCGGCTTGACGTTGGCGACCCACCACTCGGGCGAACCCTTACCGGAACCCATGCGGGTCTCGGCGGGCTTCTTCGTGAGCGGACGGTCGGGGTAGATGTTGATCCACACCTTGCCGCCACGCTTGATGTGACGGGTCATCGCGATACGAGCGGACTCGATCTGACGGTTCGTCACGTACGCGGGGGTCAGGGCCTGGATGCCGAACTCACCGAAGGTGACCTTCGTGCCACCGGTTGCCTGGCCCGAACGGCCGGGGTGGTGCTGCTTGCGGTACTTGACTCGACGGGGAATCAACATGGTTATGCCTCAACTCCTGCTGCCACCGGCTCCTGCGCCTTGGGCGCACGGCGGGGACGGTCAGTGCGCTCGGGGCGCGACGACTTCTGGTTGGCCTGCTCACGGGCAAGCTCCTTGTTGGTGATGTCGCCCTTGTAGATCCAGACCTTCACGCCGATGCGGCCGAAAGTGGTCTTCGCCTCGTAGAAGCCGTAGTCGATGTTCGCGCGGAGGGTGTGCAGGGGCACACGGCCTTCGCGGTAGAACTCCGAACGGCTCATCTCGGCGCCGCCGAGGCGGCCGGAGACCTGGATGCGGACACCCTTGGCACCGGCGCGCTGGGCACCCTGCAGGCCCTTGCGCATCGCGCGGCGGAAGGCCACGCGGGCGGAGAGCTGCTCGGCGATGCCCTGGGCGACGAGCTGGGCGTCGGCCTCGGGGTTCTTCACCTCGAGGATGTTGAGCTGGATCTGCTTGCCGCTGAGCTTCTCGAGGTCGGAGCGGATGCGCTCCGCCTCGGCGCCGCGGCGGCCGATCACGATGCCGGGACGCGCCGTGTGGATGTCCACGCGGACACGGTCACGGGTGCGTTCGATCTCGATGCGCGAAACTCCCGCGCGGTCGAGCGACGTCTGCAGCAGACGACGGATCTTGATGTCCTCTGCGAGGTAGTCGGAGTAGCGCTGACCGGGCTTCGTCGAGTCGGAGAACCACCGCGACACATGGTCGGTGGTGATGCCGAGACGGAAGCCGTACGGGTTTACCTTCTGACCCATTACTTCGTACCCTCCTCGGGCGTGGCGAGCACAACCGTGATGTGGCTGGTGCGCTTGTTGATGCGGAACGCACGACCCTGCGCGCGCGGCTGGAATCGCTTGAGGGTGGTGCCCTCATCGACGAATGCGCGGCTGATGTACAGGTCCTGCTCGTCCAGGTAGGTGTTCGAGGCATCGGCCTTGACGCGAGCGTTCGCGATGGCCGAGGCGACGAGCTTGTACACCGGCTCGCTCGCACCCTGGGGTGCGAACTTCAGGATGGCCAAGGCCTCCTGAGCCTGCTTGCCGCGGATCAGGTTGACGACGCGACGAGCCTTCTGGGGGGTGACGCGGATGTGTCGCACGCGTGCGATCGACTCCACCATTTCTTCTCCTCCTTCACGTCACCGCGTCAGCGGCGACGGCCCTTCTTGTCGTCCTTCACGTGTCCACGGAAGGTGCGGGTGGGGGCGAACTCGCCGAGCTTGTGGCCCACCATGGTCTCGGTGACGAACACCGGGATGTGCTTGCGACCGTCGTGCACGGCGATCGTGTGACCCAGCATCGCCGGGATGATCATCGATCGGCGTGACCAGGTCTTGATGACGTTCTTGGAACCGGCTTCGTTCTGCGTAACGACCTTGCGAAGCAGGTGGTCGTCGACGAAGGGGCCCTTCTTGAGACTGCGCGGCATCTTCTTCTACTCCTACTTGCGCTTCTTGCCGACGGTGCGACGACGGACGATGAGCTTGTCGCTCTCCTTGTTGGGGCGACGGGTGCGTCCCTCGGACTGACCCCAGGGGCTGACCGGGTGGCGACCACCGGAGGTCTTGCCCTCACCACCACCGTGCGGGTGGTCGACGGGGTTCATTGCGACACCGCGGACGGTCGGGCGGACGCCCTTCCAGCGCTTGCGGCCGGCCTTGCCCCAGTTGATGTTCGACTGCTCGGCGTTGCCGACCTCGCCGACGGTCGCGCGGCAGCGCGCGTCGACGTTGCGGATCTCGCCCGAGGGCAGACGCAGCTGGGCGTAGGGGCCGTCCTTCGCCACGAGGCGAACGGATGCACCGGCCGAGCGGGCCATCTTGGCACCGCCGCCGGGGCGGAGCTCGATCGCGTGGATCACGGTACCGGTGGGGATGTTGCGCAGCGGGAGGTTGTTGCCCGGCTTGATGTCGGCGCCGGGGCCCGACTCGATCGCGTCGCCCTGCGCGAGCTTGTTCGGCGCGAGGATGTAGCGCTTCGTGCCGTCCACGAAGTGGATGAGCGCGATGCGGGCGGTGCGGTTGGGGTCGTACTCGATGTGAGCGACCTTGGCCGGCACGCCGTCCTTGTCGTTGCGACGGAAGTCGATCACGCGGTACTGGCGCTTGTGGCCACCACCGATGTGACGCGTCGTGATGCGGCCCTGGTTGTTGCGGCCACCGGTCTTCGACAGCGGGCGGAGCAGCGACTTCTCAGGGGTCGAGCGGGTGATCTCTGCGAAGTCCGCCACCGACGAACCGCGACGACCCGGAGTCGTGGGCTTGTACTTACGAATAGCCATAGTGTGTTTCCTCTGCTCCCTAGCCGACAGCCGTGAAGATGTCGATCGAGCCGGACTTGAGGGTGACGATCGCGCGCTTGGTGTCCTTGCGCTTGCCCATGCCGAAGCGGGTGCGGCGGGTCTTGCCCTGACGGTTCAGGGTGTTGATCGACGCCACCTGGACGTTGAAGATCTTCTCGATGGCGAGCTTGATCTCGGTCTTGTTCGAGCGGGGGTCCACGATGAACGTGTACTTGCCCTCGTCGATCAGGCCGTAGCTCTTCTCCGAGACGACCGGCGCGATGACGATGTCACGCGGGTCCTTGTTGTGCGCGGCGCTCATGCCGAGACCTCTTCCTTCTTCGCCTTCGAGGCGATGAACGCCTCGAGTGCAGCCGTGCTGAAGACGATGTCGTCGGAGACGAGCACGTCGTAGGCGTTCAGCTGGTCGACGCGCAGCGAGTGCACGGTCGGGATGTTGCGAACGGCACGCTCGCTGAGCTCTTCGCCGCGGGCGACCACGACGAGGAAGCGCTTGGCCGGCGCGATCGCACCGAGGAGCGCGATGGCGTCCTTCGTCTTCGGGGCCTCGCTCGCCGCGAACGTCTCGACGACGTGGATGCGGCCGCCGCGTGCGCGGTCGGAGAGCGAGCCGAGGAGCGCCGCGGCGATCATCTTCTTGGGGGTGCGCTGCGAGTAGTCACGCGGCTGCGGGCCGTGGACGATGCCACCGCCGGTCATCTGCGGTGCGCGGATCGAACCCTGGCGGGCGCGACCGGTGCCCTTCTGCTTGAAGGGCTTGCGACCGGCGCCGGAGACCTCGCCGCGGGTCTTCGTCTTGTGCGTGCCCTGGCGGGCGGCAGCGAGCTGCGCGACGACGACCTGGTGGATGAGCGGGACGTTGGTCTGCACGTCGAAGAGCTCGGCGGGCAGCTCGACGGTGCCGGACTTCTTGCCGGTCACGTCGAGAACGTCGAGGGTGTTGACGGTAGCCATGGAACTACGCCCCCTTCACTGCGTTGCGGACGAAAACGAGACGGCCGCGAGCACCGGGAACCGCGCCCTTGACGAGCAGCAGGCCCTTCTCGGCGTCGACGGCGTGCACGCGGAGGTTCAGCACGGTGACGCGCTCGCCACCCATGCGACCGGCCATGCGCATGCCTTTGAAGACACGGCTGGGGGTCGACGAAGCACCGATCGAGCCGGGCTTGCGGTGGTTGCGGTGCGAACCGTGCGAAGCGGAGACGCCCTTGAAGTTGTGGCGCTTCATGACACCCGCGAAGCCCTTGCCCTTGCTCGTGCCGACGACGTCGACGAGCTGGCCGGCTTCGAAGGTGGCGTCGACCGTGAGCTCCTGGCCGAGCTCGTAGCTCGCGGCATCCGCGGTACGAACCTCGGCGAGGTGACGGCGAGGCGTGACGCCTGCCTCACGGAAGTGGCCGGCGGCAGGCTTGGTGACCTTGCGCGGGTCGATGGCGCCGGCGGCGATCTGGATGGCGTCGTAGCCGTCCTTCTCGGGCGTGCGCAGCTGCGTCACGACGTTCGGTGCGATCTCGATGACGGTGACGGGGACGAGCTGGTTGTTCTCATCCCACACCTGGGTCATGCCCAGCTTGGTGCCGAGCAGTCCCTTCACGTTCTTGGTAGCGGTGGACATCAGTTACCTCAGAGCTTGATCTCGATGTTGACGTCGGCCGGGAGGTCGAGACGCATGAGCGAGTCGACGGCCTTGGGCGTCGGGTCCACGATGTCGATGAGACGCTTGTGGGTGCGCATCTCGAAGTGCTCGCGGCTGTCCTTGTACTTGTGGGGCGAACGGATGACGCACACCACGTTCTTCTCGGTGGGAAGCGGCACGGGGCCGACGACCGTGGCGCCCGCGCGGGTCACCGTGTCGACGATCTTTCGCGCCGAGGTGTCGATGACCTCGTGGTCATACGACTTCAGTCGAATGCGGATCTTTTGTCCCGCCATCTGCTGACTCTCTCTCTGTCAAGGCGTCGTACCCCTTCCAAGGCATTGGACGCCACGTAGCTACTCCGTGTGAAGCACCACTGTTCTGCTGTCAAAGGCCGGTGATCGAGCCTGTCGAAACCACCTGGACGTGGTGGTCTCGACACGCTCGACCTTCGTGCCCCCTCGCCGACCCCTGCACTCGGGCATTCGCCCGGGCGCAGACATACCAGTGCCTTTGCAGGCAAAGGCCCATATCTTGTGGTTGTCGGCTCAGTTGTGTTCTGCTACCCGCGGCCTAGCCTGACCCCTTTTGCTCCGTGGAGCTGGGTGACTATGCACTGCCTGGCAGTGATCCGATCGGCGCGCACTCGGGCACGCGTTCGAAATGTTGAACTCAACGAGTTTGCCACAGTCCGGCCCTTCATGCAACCCGGGCGTGTCGCGCCACCGCCGTTCCCTGCGTGAGCCCAGGCGAGCGGATGCCTCAGCCCCGCGCAGCACGTGATGGAATCGAAGTGCACACCGCCGACGGGAGGCCACATGCCTGAACACGCGCACCAGGTCAGCGCGCACATCGGACCGGGCAGCGTCTCAGTGACGCGCACCGGAACCCGCACCTACGAGGGGATGAACGAACGCGGTTCGACCGTGCGCATCGGCCCGGTCGACGCGGAAGGACACTTCACGCCGGGCGAACTGCTCAAGCTCGCGCTCGTCGGCTGTGCGGGCATGAGCTCCGACCGGGTCGCAGCTCGGCGTCTCGGCGAGGACTACGCGATCACGATCTGGGCGCACGGGACGTCTGATCCCAAGGAGAACCGCTATCTCCGCATCGACGAAGAGCTCCTCGTCGACCTGTCAGGACTCGACGACTCGGAACGCAGCACGCTCATCGACATCATGTCGAAGGCGATCGAACGCGCATGCACCGTGGCGCGCAGCGTGCACGACAGCATCGACCTCGAGACCACCATCGACGGCACGCCGGCCTGAGCGCCGGCATCGGCGCTGACACCGACATCGACGCCGACACCGGCACTCGGCATCACCTGGATCCGTGGTGGGTCGTCACCGAGCTCGCGGCGACCTGCGGCGCCGTGAACCCCGTGACGAGGAGCAGTGCCGCCGCGACCCCGAGGCCGCTGAGGATGACCGCCGGCCGCCGCACCGGGGCATCCGTCGTCCCGATCCGGAAGGGGTCCTCGATCCACCGCTTCGACAACCCGGCGATCGCGAGGCTCAGCCCCACGAGCAACACCATGAGCCATGGCGGGCTCGGAACGCCGGTGACGTACGGCACGAACATGAACACGGGCCAGTGCCAGAGGTAGAGCGAGTACGACACGTCGCCGACCCACTGCACAGGCGCCAGCCCCGTGAGCCGCGCCGTGGACCACGAGGTCAGCGGCATCCCGGCCCAGATGACGGCGAGCGTTCCGGCGACGGGGATCATCGCGACCCAGCCCGGGAAGACCGTCACGCCGGTGAACGTGACGATCGGCACGACGATGAGCGCGAGGCCGAACCAGGAGATGGCGGTGCGCAGCCGCTCGCGCCCCACCGGCGCCGCAACGAGTGCCAGCAGTCCGCCGATGCCGAACTCCCAGCCGCGGGCGATCGTCGAGAAGTAGGCGAGGTTGTGGTCGGCTGCCGTCAGGGCGACGCCATAGGCGAATGAGGCGACGGTGACCACGGCGAGCGCGACGGCGGCGACGGTTCGCACGCTCGCTCCGCGCACTCGCGCGAACCACAGGGAGCCGACCACGAGGAACGGCCAGACGAGGTAGAACTGCTCCTCCACCGAGAGCGACCAGAAGTGCTGCACGGGCGTGGAGCGGAGGTCGTCGCGTGCGGGGTTCTGCGAGTCGGCCGCGAGCTGCCAGTTCTCGACGTAGAGCGTGCTCGTCACGATCTCGCGGAAGAATCCCGACCATTCGCGCTGCGGCACGAACACGAGCGTGAGCACCGACACGGCGAGCAGCGTCGCGACCGCGGCGGGCAGGATGCGTCGGGCGCGTCGCTCGTAGAACCGCTTGAGCGAGACCCGGCGCGCCGATTCGGCGTCGCGCAGCAGGAGCCCCGTGATGAGGAACCCCGACACGACGAAGAACACGTCGACGCCCATGTAGCCCGCCGGCGCCACCGCGGGCCACCCGTGATGGAGCACCACGGCGCAAACGGCGACGGCCCGGAGAGCTTGAATCTCGGGCCGTACGGTGGATCGGGGCAACTCGGGCGGTGAAGCCATCCGATTCAGCGTAACCCGATCGGGGGGTACGGCGCGAACTGTGGATGGTGTAGGCGTAACACAGCGTCCAGTGTCGACGCTCCCCCGCCGGCGAAGGAGCCGGGCGACGACGAAGGGGCCGGGCCCGAAGGCCCGACCCCTGTCGGTGTGCTCGAGGCAGGTCGCGCGGACGCGGCCTCCCTGGTGAGCGGTGTTACTTGATGATCTTCGTGACCGTACCGGCGCCGACGGTGCGACCACCCTCACGGATGGCGAAGCCGAGGCCCTCCTCCATGGCGATCGGCTGGATGAGCTCGACCGTCATGTCGGTGGTGTCGCCGGGCATGACCATCTCGGTGCCCTCGGGCAGCGTGATGACGCCGGTGACGTCGGTGGTGCGGAAGTAGAACTGCGGACGGTAGTTCGCGTAGAACGGGTTGTGACGTCCGCCCTCCTCCTTGGAGAGGATGTACGCGGTGCCCTCGAAGTTCGTGTGCGGGGTGACCGAACCGGGAGCGACGACGACCTGGCCGCGCTCCACGTCTTCGCGCTTGGTGCCGCGGAGGAGGAGGCCGCAGTTCTCGCCGGCCCATGCCTCGTCGAGCTGCTTGTGGAACATCTCGATGCCGGTGACCGTGGTCTTCTGCGTCGGGCGGATGCCGACGATCTCGACCTCGGAGTTGATCTTCAGCGTGCCACGCTCGGCGCGGCCCGTGACGACGGTTCCACGACCGGTGATCGTGAAGACGTCCTCGATCGGCATGAGGAAGGGCTTGTCCTTGTCGCGCACCGGGTCGGGGATCGACTCGTCGACGGCGTCCATGAGGTCGAGGACCGACTGGGTCCACTTCTCGTCGCCCTCGAGAGCCTTGAGGCCGGAGACGCGGACAACCGGAGCGTTGTCGCCATCGAAGCCCTGGCTCGAGAGCAGCTCGCGGACCTCGAGCTCGACGAGCTCGAGGATCTCCTCGTCGTCGACCATGTCGGACTTGTTGAGCGCGACGAGCAGGTAGGGCACGCCGACCTGCTTGGCGAGCAGCACGTGCTCACGCGTCTGGGCCATCGGGCCGTCGGTCGCCGCGACCACGAGGATCGCGCCGTCCATCTGGGCAGCACCGGTGATCATGTTCTTGATGTAGTCGGCGTGACCCGGGGCGTCGACGTGCGCGTAGTGGCGCTTCGGCGTCTCGTACTCGACGTGCGAGATGTTGATCGTGATGCCGCGCTGACGCTCTTCGGGAGCGGAGTCGATCGACGCGAAGTCGCGCTTCACGTTGGTGGCCGACGGGAACTTGTCAGCGAGCACCTTCGAGATCGCCGCGGTGAGCGTCGTCTTGCCGTGGTCAACGTGACCGATCGTTCCGATGTTGACGTGCGGCTTGGTCCGCTCGAACTTGGCCTTAGCCACTGTGGGTCCTCCTCAGGACTCGTGTAGGAACCCCGGGCGCTGGATTGCGACCGGTGTGCTACGGGGTTTCGTTGATATGTTACGCGAACCGGTTGGCTCGTGCGTCGGAGGCTATTCGCCCTTGTTCTTCTGGACGATCTCGTCGGCGACAGCCTTCGGGACCTCCGCGTAGCTCTCGAACTCCATCGAGTACACTGCGCGGCCCGAGGTCTTCGACCGCAGGTCGCCGATGTAGCCGAACATCTCCGAGAGCGGGACGTGCGCACGCACGACCTTCACGCCGGCGGCGTCCTCCATTGACTGGATCTGACCGCGACGCGAGTTCAGGTCGCCGATGACGTCACCCATGTATTCCTCAGGGGTGCGCACCTCGACGGCCATGAGCGGCTCGAGCAGAACCGGGTTCGCCTTGCGAGCGGCTTCCTTGAAGCCCATCGATCCGGCGATCTTGAACGCCATCTCCGAGGAGTCGACGTCGTGTGCAGCGCCGTCGAGCAAGCTCGCCTTGACGCCGACCATCGGATAGCCGGCCAGGATGCCGTACTGCATGGCGTCCCGGAACCCGGCGTCGACCGACGGAATGTACTCGCGCGGCACGCGACCACCCGTGACCTTGTTCTCGAACTCGTACGACTTCTCGGTCGTGACCTCGAGCGGCTCGATCGCGAACTGGATCTTCGCGAACTGGCCGGAACCACCGGTCTGCTTCTTGTGGGTGTAGTCGTGCTTCTCGACCGCGCGCTTGATCGTCTCGCGGTAGGCCACCTGGGGCTTGCCCACGTTGGCCTCGACCTTGAACTCGCGCTTCATGCGGTCGACGAGGATGTCGAGGTGCAGCTCGCCCATGCCCTTGATGACCGTCTGACCGGTCTCCTGGTTCTGCTCGGTGCGGAAGGTGGGGTCCTCCTCGGCGAGCTTCTGGATCGCCGTGCCGAGCTTCTCCTGGTCGGCCTTGGTCTTCGGCTCGATGGCGACCTCGATCACGGGGTCGGGGAACGTCATCGACTCGAGCACGACCTGGTTGTCGGGGTCGCAGAGCGTGTCGCCGGTCGTCGTGTCCTTCAGACCGATGACGGCGTAGATGTTGCCCGCGGTGACCGAGTCGACCGGGTTCTCCTTGTTGGCGTGCATCTGGAAGATCTTGCCGATGCGCTCCTTGCGGCCCTTGGTCGAGTTGATGACCTGGGCACCCGAGTCGAGGTGACCCGAGTAGACGCGCACGTAGGTGAGGCGACCGAAGAAGGGGTGCACCGCGACCTTGAACGCGAGCGCCGAGAACGGCTCCTGCGCGTCGGCGTGGCGGAGGATGACCTTCTCCTCGTCGCGCGGGTCGTGGGCCTCGATGGCCGGCACGTCGAGCGGCGACGGGAGGAAGTCGATCACGGCGTCGAGCATCGGCTGCACGCCGCGGTTCTTGAACGCCGAACCGCACAGCACGGGGTAGATCTCGGAGTTGATCGTGAGCTTGCGCACCGCGGCCTTGATCTCCGCGACGGTGAGCTCCTCGCCGCCGAAGAACTTCTCGAGCAGCACGTCGTCGGTCTCGGCGACGGTCTCGAGGAGCATCTGACGGTACTCGTCGGCCTTGTCCTTGAGGTCGGCCGGGATCTCCTCGATGGCGTACTTCGCACCCATCTGCACGTCGCCCTTGGCGTCTCCACGCCACGTGAGCGCGCGCATCTCGATGAGGTCGATGACGCCCTCGAAGTTCGACTCGGAGCCGATCGGGAGCTGGAGCACGAGCGGCTTCGCGCCGAGGCGCTTGATGATCGTCTCGACCGTGAAGTAGAAGTCGGCGCCGAGCTTGTCCATCTTGTTGACGAAGCAGATGCGCGGGACGTTGTACTTGTCGGCCTGGCGCCAGACGGTCTCTGACTGGGGCTCGACGCCCTCCTTGCCGTCGAAGACGGCGACGGCACCGTCGAGCACGCGAAGCGAGCGCTCGACCTCGACCGTGAAGTCGACGTGGCCGGGGGTGTCGATGATGTTGATCTGGTTCTTGTTCCAGAAGCAGGTCACGGCGGCAGACGTGATCGTGATGCCGCGCTCCTTCTCCTGTTCCATCCAGTCGGTCGTCGAGGCGCCGTCGTGGGTCTCGCCGATCTTGTGGTTGACGCCCGTGTAGAACAGGATGCGCTCAGTGGTGGTGGTCTTGCCGGCATCGATGTGCGCCATGATGCCGATGTTGCGGACCTTGCTCAGGTCGGTGAGCACGTCTTGTGCCACGGGGGTTCCTCCGGGAGGTTCAGGAACGGAAGGGGTGGGGTGAGCGGATGCCGCGGGCTGTGGGCCGCGGCATCCGCTCTGCCATTACCAGCGGTAGTGGGCGAAGGCGCGGTTCGACTCGGCCATCTTGTGCGTGTCTTCACGACGCTTCACCGCGGCGCCGAGGCCGTTCGAAGCGTCGAGGATCTCGTTGGTGAGACGCTCGGTCATGGTCTTCTCGCGACGAGCCTTGGCGTAGCTGGTGAGCCAGCGGAGGGCCAGGGTGTTGGCGCGGTGGGGCTTGACCTCGACGGGGACCTGGTAGGTCGAGCCGCCGACGCGGCGCGAACGCACCTCGAGGGTGGGGCGCACGTTGTCGAGCGCCTTCTTGAGGGTGGCGACGGCGTCTTGGCCGTTCTTCTCGGCGACGTTCTCGAGCGCGTCGTAGACGATGCGCTGCGCGAGGTCCTTCTTGCCGTCGATGAGGATCTTGTTGACGAGCTGGCTGACGACGGGCGAACCGTAGACCGGGTCGGCGACGACGGGGCGCTTCGGAGCGGGTCCCTTGCGAGGCATTACTTCTTCTCCATCTTCGCGCCGTAGCGGCTACGGGCCTGCTTGCGGTTCTTCACGGCCTGCGTGTCGAGCGCGCCGCGGATGATCTTGTAGCGCACGCCGGGGAGGTCTTTCACTCGACCGCCGCGCACGAGCACCATCGAGTGCTCCTGGAGGTTGTGGCCCTCGCCGGGGATGTAGGCGGTGACCTCGGTGCCGTTCGAGAGCTTCACACGGGCGACCTTGCGGAGCGCCGAGTTGGGCTTCTTCGGGGTGGTGGTGTACACACGCGTGCACACGCCGCGCTGCTGGGGGTTGGCCTTCAGGGCGGGAGCCTTGGTCTTGGTGACCTTCGGCGAGCGACCCTTGCGGACCAACTGCTGAATGGTTGGCACTGCTTCTCCTTGTTATTGCTGCACGGTGACAGCGTGATGAATTTCACATCATGACCCACCGGCACTGCAGAGCTGCAGCGCCTGTGAGATGGTGGGTATGCCGTGGGGGCCCGCCCATTGGGCGGCCCTTGCAGTGTGCGACTTGTGCGAACCTAGCGTGCCGCCATGGGCACGGTTCAAGCGCGCGTCAACGCGCACACCCGGTCAATAGTAGTCGGCGGGTGTCATCCGGTCAAATGACGACGGATGCCGCGAGCGGCCCGCGACGCCCCGGTGAACCTGCCCGGCTCAGCCCGGCCATCCCGGTGCATCGAGCTCCCGATCGAGGTCGGCGAGGAGCTCCTCCACTTGCGGCTCCACGAACTCCACGACGGCCTCGCCGATGCGGTGGCGGTGCTGCGCGAGCTCGACGCAGATGCGACGCCCGAGCTGCTTCGCGAAGTCGTCGGCGAGCCGGACCTCCTCACGGAGGGCCTCCTTCTCCTCGAGGGTGAATGGGCGGGGCGGGGGCTCGTTCGTCGCGGCCGCGACATCCGCCTCCAGCCCGGTCAGGGTGAAGAGGAACGGCTGGTCGGGCACCGGCTCGGGGTCGAGGTCGAGTCCGAGGAACTCGGGGTCGAGCCCCTCCCCCGCGCGATACGGCCGGCGCGCCTTGCGCTCCTCGGCGAGACGGATCTCGCGGTGCAGCATCGGCAGGTTGCGCGCCGTGTAGTCGTCGACGGCGGCGTCGACGATGCCCTTCATGCGCATCGAGAACGCGTGCTGCACGGGATGCGGCACATCGACGTCGAGCCCGGCCGCGGCGAGGATCGGCGAACCGAAGCACCTCGTGCAGAGCCGCACGCGGGCGCGATGGGTGCCCGGCCGCCACCGCGGCAGCCAGGCGAGCCAGCGGTCGACCTCGTGGCTCACGCGCGCCTCGACGGAACCCTCCACGCGTTCACGATACTGCCCGAGGCATCCGGGCACGTCGATCGTCGTTCGGCTGGGCGCGCCGTGAGCCGGGAGTCACTCCTCCTCGTCGCGCTCCCACGGCCAGCGCGGGCGGCGCGCTCCACCCGATTGCGCTTGCGCGACGAGAGAGGCGAGCCATGCCACGAGCGCCGCGCAGGCAGGGATCAGGAGCCCGAAGAGGCTCACGCCGAAGGCGAGCCCGAAGATGAGGCTCGCGAGGACGGTGCCCGTCGCGACCGCGTAGCCGACGATCGCCACCACGACCGCGGCGAGCCACGTCCAGAGCGCTGCGAGGAGCACAGTCGTGAGCGTCGCGAACGGTGGTCGCAGGCCGCGTGCCAGGGAGAGGAGGAGCGCCGCGACGGATGCCCCGACGGCGGCCGGCCCGACGAACGGCCCCGCTGCGCCGCTCGGGATCACCTCGGCATCGGTGAGCAGACTCGCGAACCCGTAGAAGCAGACGACGAGCGCGAGATAGAGGGCCGCGGCGAACGCGGCCACGACCCAGGCGCGGCGGCGGGATTCCTCCATGCTCCGACCCTACGCTCGCGAACGGTGCGAGCGTCGGCGCGACGTCCACATCCGGTCGGCTCCGTCGATGCGCGAGCACCGGCCGATGCACGACGGATAGGCTATGGGAGCCCTCGGGCCCGCCGTGGCCCATGACGACCCGGAGGAGAGCCGTGGGGGAATCCCAGTACGTGGCACGCGTCGATCACGCCAAGACCGACGGCGTACGTCGGTGGAACGCGGGCATGCTCATCGTCAGCCTCGCTCTCGCCGCCACGTTGGCCGTGGGCCTCGCCTTCGCCGCCATGACCGGCATGGGCTGGTTCACGATCCTCATCGCCTCGCTCGGGGTGACCGCGTGCGTGACCTCGGCCATCCTCGCCGTGCGCCGCGGGCGTGCGCTGGCGCTGCTCGTCACCGGCGACGACATCGCCCTCACCGTCGACGCGGCCGGGGTGCGCCTCGCCGGCGCACCGCTCATCGCATGGGAGCAGATCGCCTTCGTCGGCGTGATCGACGATCGCGAGCGCACCGGCCGGCTGCAGCGTCTCCCGGTATCGGGACCGCTCGCACGCGCGACGGTTCGCGCCGGAAGCCCCACCCTGCTGTGCGAGATCGGCGTCCGCGACGGCGTCCGGCTCAAGCAGGCGTTCGGCGGTGCTCGCGGAGCCGACCGCGTCACGCTCTTCGATGAGTTCGACGGCACCCGCCGCGGGCTCATCCCGCTCATGCTCGACGTCGTGGTCGACGACGCGACGGCGCATCAGGCAGCGCAGGTGCTCGTCCGTGAGGCGGAACGCCGCGGCATTCCCGCTCGGTCCTTCACCGCGGTGTTCGCGTACTTCGAGTGGAAGGGCCCGATGCTCGACCACAAGTGGCTGGCAGAGAAGGAGAAGCGCACGTGATGGAACCACAGGAGCAGCCGCTCTACGCCGCTCCGGAAGAGGTGCGGCGGGTTCGCTCACGCGCACAGATGATCGGCGCCGCGGTGATGATCGGCGTCGGCGCGTTGGCGCTCGTCCTCTCCGTGACGTTGTTCGGCGCGCTCGTCGACCTCTCCGCTGACTACGAGGGACGGCGATCCGGCATGCGGGGACTCGTCGCCCCCGGGGCGGTGTTCCTCAGCGCCGCCGCCGTCATCGGCGGTCTCATCTGGTTCTTCGCGTACTCGTACCGATGGGAGCGCATCGCGACCGGCGCGAGACTCACCAAGCAAGCGGCCTCATACGTGCGCGTGGCACCGCACGAGGCGGCGGAGCTGCTCGAGCGATTCCGAACGGGTGACCCGCGCATCTACCTGCCGGTGCCGGTCGCGAAGAACGGCAACGTGGTGCTCGGCGTCTGGCTCGCGCGCGCGGATGCGATCGCCTATGTCGGCATCGCCGTGCGGTCGGGGCGAGACTGGCAGGCTCTGCCGCTCGTGCCGCTGCGCGACAACGCCTACGAGGCGATCAGCCGCCTCTCGATCGACAACTACGGCGCCCGAGCGAGCCAGACGGTCGTCAACGGATTCCTCGACCCGTTCCTGCGGAACTAACGATCGGTCAGGCGCGCGCCCAGCCCGGGAATCCGGCGCATCCATCGGTGAGGCGGATGAACCCGTCGTGCTTGTCGGTGAGGATGGCGTAGGACGTCGCGGCGTCCCCTGAGCTCACGGCCTCGTGCATGCGGTCGAGGTTGCGCAACGCCGTCGGCAGCCAATCGAGGAACGGTCCCGGCGGGATGCTCGAGGCGTCCTCGCTGAGAATCCCGCGAACAGTGGTGATCGCCCTGGCGAGTTCGGGAAGGTCCTGCGGACGAAGCGTCGCCGAGATGCTCACGCCCACGAGTTCGGTCACCGGCTCCCGCAGTCGGTCGCAGCGTTGCTCGAGTGTTTCGGCCATCAGGCGCCTGCACCCCCGCCCGTGAGGTCGAACTTCTCGATCGGCGTGCGCACCCCGTCGCGGAAGGCTCCAAGACCTGCATCGAAATCGACGGCCGAACCGACGAACAACACCGACTCGTCGGGGGCGATGTAGATCTTGCCGCCGCCGCGCACGGCGTGGACGAGGCAGATGCCGAGCCCGTCGGGAAGCTCGATGGTGTTCAGGACCGGGTCGGTGGTGAGCTTCGCGAAGAGTGAGGTGCCAAGCTCGATCAGTCGTTCGGTGCTGCCGGCTTCGGCCGTGCCGCCACCATCCGACGCGACAAGCAAGGGCCGGCGCACCTGCGGCTGGCCGGCGAGCTGGGCGATGAGCGCGAGGTGCTCGTAGAGCCCGCCGAGCTGCAGGTGCCCGGCATCGTTCGGGCCGCCGAGCGCGAGCAGCGGCACGAATCCGAAGCACTCCTCGAACGCGGGCACCCCGTCGCGCTCGCGCGCGGCCGGGTACGGCTGCCACTCCCAAGCGACGTCGCGTCGTGCGGGGTCCTCGATGAGTGCGACGAGCTCGTCGAAGGATCGCCCTTCGATGACGTCGATCGCCCCGAAGCGTGACTTCACCACGAGGTAGAGCCCGTTCGCGTGGAAAACGACATCGCCGAGCGCGGTCGTGAACAGCACCGTCGCGCCGTCGGGCAGCCCGAACACGCCCTCGAGCATCGACGCCGCGCGCGCCGGGTCGACGACACGGAAGAACCCGTCGTCGCCGACGATACCTGCGCCCTGCGCCCGCCACAGTTCGACGACCCCGGCGGGCACCTGCCCGGCAAACTGTGCGATCGTCTCTTCGGCGATCGGCGCGACGAGGTCGAAGCTCCGGAAGCTGGTCATTCGTGCCTCTCTGAGATGTGTAACTGCGTCAGTGCGCCGGGGTTGCCCGTTGGCTGGCATCACCCGGATTCGATGGCCGTGCCACCCTGCGGAAGTCTATCGACTGCGCCAGACTGCGAAATGGGGAGCTCTCCCCATGCCTCGGTTCCAGGTGGCGATCGCGCCGGGCCCGGCGGTGCGGAACCCTGGCGCAGACCGGGTCAGCTCCTCGACACGCGCCTGGAATGGGCAGGGACATCGACGCCGACAGTGACGAACGGGTCGACGAGAACGTGGTATTGCTCACCGGACAGCTGCTCGGCCTTCAGGATCGCGCGAGCCGCGATCACCACGGCACTCTTGGCATCGGCGTGCAACCCGTCGCGGAAGGCGTTCAGCTCCTCGGCCCTCGGCAGCAGGGCTAAACGAACAGCTCGCTCGAGCTCCGAGTTCTCCGCGGCCGATGGCTTCGTCGCGCGGCTTGCTTCCTTGCCACCGGTTCGACGCAGGGCGACCGCGCGATCGAATGTCGCGGCGAGCGCTTCGGGCGGGAGCGCCGCCGCGTCGTCGACGAACCGGCGGGTCGACACATCGAGCATCGGACTTCCCTTCACGCTGGAGCGGACGCTCCGAGCCTACCCGGGCGGCTCCGCCGAGCCGCAGGGGTCACTCGGACACCGCGACCGGTCTCATCTCCTCGATCTTCTCCAGGTTCAGGGTGTGCACATCCTCACGAATCTCCCCGGACTGCTTGTCGATGAAGATGACCATATTGTCCCACCGGCCGAACGCCTCACGGCCTTCGACCAGGAACTCGCGGGCGCCCCACACCGGCAGGTAGTCGGAATCGTCCTCGTACCATTCGGCGATGTACAGTTCGCCCGCGATCGCCGGCGGGTGCTCGGCGAAATGCCGTTCGAGCGCGCTTCTCGCTTCCTCCAATGTCACCATGGCTCCAGTCCTTATGCCCAGGTCTCGCCGAGACCAGTCGTGTTGTCGTGGCCAACGGTCACGTCGTGTACCGCTGCTCCGGCAGATGTGAACGGTTCCGGCGGCGCGGGGGGCTGCGCCGACGGGCCGGAGGGCAGCACAGGCGGTTTGGGCTTGACCGCCTGCTCGATGTAGCCGGCACCCCCCGCGAGCCGCAGGTTCTGCGCTTGGAGGAAGCCCTTATTGTCCCAGGCGCGTTGCTTGTCCGCCAGACTCGCGCTGGGATCGGAGAGGATCTTCTCGAGCTCAAGGGTCAGTTCATTGTTGCGATCCCGCCACCGGGCGTTCGCCGCCAGCTCACGGTCGATCATCATCTCGGGCTTCTTGGCAATGTCGGGGTTTGCCGCCCAATCCTTCAGAAGCTGCGCCTCGGGCACCGTCCACGGCTTCGAGGTCTTGAGCACTTCCGAGGACGGATGGAGATCGTCGACCCTGAGCACCTTGATCGTGTTCATCTTGTGGACATGAGCCGACGCGTCCACCATCGCGGTCTGCCCATCATGGAATTCGATCCCGTCGGCTCCCTTCACGACCGTGAAGACGTGGCCACCACCCATTTTCCAGAAGCCGCCGATGAACCCGCGGCCGCCCTCGGGCCAGGATTCGGTCAGCCGCTCCAGCTTCTTCATCGTCGACTCACCCTCGACGTCGTCGAGGTTCTGGAACTCGCGCCGCGTGCCATCGGCCTGAACCCAGTCCGAAGCAATCTGCATCGGGATTCTGGCCTCGTACTGAGCGTTCGTCGCACCGGTCGCGGGGTTGGAGGCGATGCCCAGCACGGTCGGACTCGCGATCACGTTGTAGCCGCGGAACCGGAGCTCGAGTGCGTTGACGACGAAGTGGCAGTTGTTCAAGAACCGGCCCGCATCAGCCGCCCATCCCGCTGCGTTGACGGTGGAGATCGAAACGGCAGGAGCCTCGGCGTCGAACAAGCGCGGGAAGGCCGCGTCGAGGATCGGATCGTGCATCGTCGCGGGTACGGGCTCGGCTTCCGCCTCCCCGTGGGGGTCCGACGACGCCGATGCATCGGGCGCGCCCAATCCCTCGGAAACGTCCTCGTCAGCCGGAGCCGACTCTCCCTCGGAGCCCTCCGATCCGGTTGAATCATCCGCGGGAGCGGTCTGCTCGGGGCTCTCCGATCCGGTCGACGATGCCTCGCCATCCGAGGCACCCGAGGGGGCAGGCCCTGCCGGGGCATCCGGCGCCGCGTCTCCGAACGGGCTGACCGTGGGCTGAGGCACAACTCCGGCTCGGGTCGGCGGAGCGGAGGGGTGTCCCGTCACCGGAAGCGCCGAGGTGAGCGTCGCTTGTGTGGCATCCGGACTGACGCCGACCGAGTCCGTCGCACCCAGGTGCACGTTGAGTTTGACGTGTGCGTGCAGTGTCGCAGGGACATCCGCCATCGCACCCGCGACGTCTTGGCGGAGGTCGTCGATCCGGTCCCGCCATTGCCTGCCGAACGAGCTGTTCTCGCCCAGCGAGCCGGCGCCGTCGAACCGGTCGGCCCGGCCGCCGGCGACCTGATCAGGCCCATGCAGCACGGCTTGGCCCTTCATGGTCACGCCTGCATCGGCGAGGGCATGGTTGGCTGCGGCCTGTAGGGTCTGCGCTACCCGGCCCTCTTTCAGGTAGTAGTTGACGTTGTGCCGCCACTCGGCGATCGAGAGCTTGTTGAGCCCCTGCTGCTGTAGACCCACCTGGCGCTGGAACTCGACCCAGTCGTGCTTGGCGTTCGACATGTCGAAGGCTTCGACCTCGATCGGGTCCTTCAGCGAGTACGAGCCGTCGTCATTGCGAATGATCGGTGAGTCGGGCCGCGACGCGAATTCGTCGAGCTGCTCCCGAATCTCGGGGGTGAGTTCGGGGATTTGGTACCCGTTGTACGTCGTGCCGGCTTTCTGCGAGCCGTCGGAGGCGTGATCGGCTGGGACGGTCGCCTGCCCCGCATACCTCGTGTTCGCGGAGCGGTCGCCGTCGGGCGCGGATGCCTCGGGAGCGCCCGCAAAGGGCGTCGCTTCCGAGTGCACGGGCGACGGTGGCGCTGCTGCGGGGTCGGGCGAGTGCTTCGTACCCTCGGGCGTAGCCGGTGCGGAGGCATCCGGTGCGGAGGCATCCGGTGCCGCTGCTGGAGTGGTTGAGGCATCTGGTGCCGCCGGAGTGCTGGAAGCATCCGGGGCCGCCGGCGCGACGTGCTCGGGCGGGATGGAGGCATCCCAGTTGGTCGCGTTCGGCTCGTTCGGCGGCCAGGGGCTCATCGTGCCGGGCTGGGCGTCGACGACCCACACGTTCGTTCCGTCGAAGTAGGCGTTGAACCAGTGACCGTCGCCGGTGGACCGGTCGATGCCGACCACGCAGTGCGATCCGGCGCCGAGCGCACGCAGCGACGCCTCGATCTGCTCCGGCGTCATCGGCGTCTGCGGGTTGCCGGTGCGCGCTTCCATCTGAGGCGTGGAGAGGGTGCCGGTGGGCGACTCGGTCGTCGGAGACCCGTTGAAGAAGTCGTTCATGATCGACGACGTGTTGCCGCAGTTCGTCGCGTAGCCGTTGGCGGGATCGGACGGGTCGTAATTCGGGTTGATCTCGTCGAGCGCGGCCTTGATCTCGTCGAGGGTGCGCTCCGAGCGGTTGTTCTGGCTGGTGTCGGGCTTCTCGGCGTCCTTCGATCCGTCTTGGCCGGATCCGTCTTGGCCCGTTCCGTCTTCGCCCGATCCGTCGGAGGCGGTGCCATCGGCTGCGTCGGGGTTCGTGCCGTCGGGGACGGAACCGTCGGGCGCCGTGCCATCGGGGCCGCTCGCGGGCGGGGCCGCAGGGGACGTCGGCGCTGCCGGGGTCGATCCCCCAGGCGTGTGGGTCGGCAGGAACGACGGCTTGCCGAGCATCGCCGCGGCACCGGCCATGGCGGCAGCGCCGCCGACCGCGGCGACGTCCTCGGGCGATACGACGTCATCGCCGTCGCCGGCATCGGATGCCTCCGGCGCTCCCGTCTCGGAGTCAGTGCCGGCTTCCGTGGCGGGCGCGTCCGTGGCGGGCGCGTCGGCATCGGTCGCCGTCGTGGTCGTGCTCGAGGCGGGCGCAGCGGCGACGGGCGCCTCGGGCTGGCTCGTCGACCCGGCGTCGGGCGCCGTGGGCGCCGTCGCGTCGGGCGAAGCAGGAGCAGCCACATCGGGCAAAGCAGGAGCCGTCGCATCCGGCGAAGCAGGAGCAGCCACATCGGGCGAAGCAGGAGCCGTCGCGTCCGGCGAAGCAGGAGCAGCCACATCAGGCGAAGCAGGAGCCGTCGCGTCCGGCGAAGCCGGCGCACTCACATCAGGCGAAGCAGGAGCCGTCGCGTCAGGCGAAGCCGGCGCACTCACATCAGGCGAAGCCGGCGCACTCACATCAGGCGAAGCCGGCGCACTCACATCAGGCGAAGCAGGCGCACTCACATCAGGCGAAGCCGGAGCCGTCGCGTCAGGCGAAGCCGGAGCACTCACATCAGGCGAAGCAGGAGCCGTCGCGTCAGGCGAAGCAGGAGCCGTCGCGTCAGGCCCAGCAGGCGCACTCACATCAGGCGAAGCAGGCGCACTCACATCAGGCGAAGCAGGCGCACTCACATCGGGCGAGGAGCCGGAGGTGTCGGCCGCACCACTACCGTCGCCGGTGGACGGTGCGTCGACGCTGACATCGACGCTCGATCCGTCGCCGGTCGTGCTGCTGCCGCCGCCGGAACCCGGAGTGGGGATGCCCGACGAGTCGGTGTCGACGGTCGTTCCGGACCCATTGCCGTTCGAGCCCGATCCCGCGCCGCTCCCCGGCGTCGGGGCATCCGTCGTCGTCGTCACACCGGGCGAGTTCGCACTGTTCCCGGGACGGACGGCGTTGATGCCGCGACCGCCGGCGGTGAGCCCGCCACCGAGCAGCGCGCCGAGCACCATGCCGGAGATGGGATTGAACTCCTGCCCGGTGATGCCGGACTCCACGGCCGAACTGGCCAGGCCGTCGACCGCGCCTGCTCCGGTCTCACCGGCGATCTGGCGGGCGCCCGGCCCGAACCCGGGGCCGCCGCTGCCACCGAGTGTCCGCGAAACCGGCGACGCCACAGCCCCGCCGGCGAACGCTGAGATGAAGGCGGTCCCGACATCCTGCGGGGTATAGCCCTTCTCGTCGGCGCGCATGTGGTTCACGGTGGTCGTTGCGATCGCGCTCGCGAGGCCCGCCTGCAGGCCCTCCTTCGCGGCCCGCAGGCCGCCACGGACCAAGGCGCCCTTGATGCCGCGGATGCCGCGGAGGAAGTCCTTGAGTCGATCGATGAGCTTGGCGATCTTCCAGCACCAGCGGATCACCGTCGTGCCGACCTTGGCAGCCGTCGCCAGCGCTCCGAGCCCGGCGGTGACGACCGTCAGGAGGCCGCCGATCGCGAGCTCGGCGGCGATCTCGATGGCCATCTGCTTCAGGAACCAGCCGAGCTCTTCCCGCATCTGGCGGAGCTGTGTGCGGAAGTCCGCGATCCACTGCTGCATGCCGTCGGCGCTCTCGCGCATGCTGTTGAGTCCCTCGGCCAGGCTTGCGCGGCACGAGAGCATCTTGTCTTGCTGGGGCAGCGTCATCGCAGACACGTTCGGCATACTGCTCGTGACCCGCGAACGTGCCGACTGGATGCTGTCGCCGAAGGTGCCCCAGGCCTCAGAGGCGGCTTGGAGCTTGTCCTCGTCGCCGGTCGGAATGACGACGCCGATCTGCGAGAGTCCCCATTCGATGAGCTCCTGGAACTCGCCGAGCGCTCCCGGCCAGCCGGCTCCCAGCGCGCTGGGCACGCTCGCCTTCGACTCGTCGATGGTCGCCGTCGCCTCGGCAGGAGAAGCCGACGCGGGATCGATGCCTGCGCCGACCTTCTGCGCACCGTCGTAGGCTCGCGCGGTGTTCGACAGGGCTGCATCGAGGATCCGAAGGGCGTTGCCGAACGAGGCCACACCGTCGATCGTCGGGCCTGCCAGGGCGTCGTACCCCTCGCTGCCTTCGCAGAACTCCTCCGCCGCGTTGTCGTCGCCGGCCATGCCGCCGCTGCTGTTCAGCCGCGATTGCAGCGTCGAAACGGCGCTGTCAAGCGACTTCGCGATGCTGTAGAGATCTTCGCCGTCTTGGACCAGGCGTGCCGGATCCAGCTTCACGTTCGCCATCTGTGTCCTACCCGAGGTCCGATTCGATCGTCTTCCACGCGGTGTTCAAGCTCTCGATCGTCGCGTCATACGCGTCGAACGCAGCCTGCGCCTGCTTCTGCAGGGCCTCCGCGGTCTGTTCCATTCCGGTCGCACCGACCGTCCACGCTGCAAACGAGCCGAGGAAGGCCTGCATCGCCGGCCCCTGCCACTCGGCGGGCAGCATGTATGCGAAGCCGCTCGCGCCCTGCTTGAGCGCGGAGCAATATCCCATGAGCTCGGTCATCGTCTGCGCGAGCGCGCGCAACTCCGCCGTGTCGGCTTGCTGCTCAGCCACGATCGGCTCCGTCCTCGACGTCAGCCGTCGGCGATCCATCTCCTGAGCCGGCGACGTCGCCGGACGGCTCGGCCGTCACGACGGGCTCGACCGCGACGAACGGCTCTCCGTCGGCGCCGAGGCGGAACACGCCGGTGCCGATCGAGTCGTCGTCGCCGTCGCCGTCAGTGTCGCCCGGGCCTCCGCCCGTCGCCTGGCCGGTCTTCCGAGAGCCGAGCATGCCCCCGCCGAACTGTTCGACCTCGTTGTCGCCGGCGTAGTCTCTGCCGAAGAACTCGGCCATGTCCTCTGCCTTCTCCTCGCCCGAGGCGACTCGCTTGCCGAGTCCGCCGGTGGCGTTGCGCATGGTGACGAGACCCTGCTGGCGGCCACGGAAGCTGCCGCCGACGCCCGACTCGGTCTGCGTGTACGAGCCGTCGGCCGAGATGAGTCCCTGTTGCAGGGCCGTCAAGGCCAGCCGGACCTGCCCGGCGAACGTCATGAACGTGTCCCAGTTCTCACCGAACTTCTCCGCGTCCTCACCGACCCAGGTCGTGCCCGCCATGCGGGCGACGACCTGATCGGCCGACGCGAGATTCGAGTCGAACGTCACGACGACGTTGCCGATGAGGGCCGCGACCTCGCTCAGCGAGTCGGAGCGAACCTTGAAGTAGACCATGCCAGATCCCTAGGTCGTGGTCGGACTCCGACGCGCGAGCCGCGCGTCGGAACCGAACCCGCGGATGTCAGCCGTTGAACGTGCCGGCGATCGCGTTCTCGCTGTCTTCGTAGGACAGCGCGGCCTGGTTGAGCAGGTCGCTGATGCCCTGCAGCGATTCCTTCAACTGGAGACCGGCCTGGTCCCATTGCCCGTACAGCTCATTGAAGCTCTGCGAAGCCGTGCCCGACCAGTCGCCTGAGATCAGGCCCTCGACGAGGGACTTCAGGTTCGACAGCTGGGATTCGATCGACTGCGAGCCGGACGAAAGCTGACCGGCGACGCCGGCAAGCGAGTCAGAAGTGACGCGGATCTCCGCCATGGTTTCCTCCGTTGAAATTCAGGGTGTTCCCGTACGTTACCGCGCACTCTCCCTGAAGCGTGATGGGGAGCGGTCCCCATGCCGGACTAGACCTGGCGGATGACGAAGCTGACGTCGCCGACCCAGACAGTGTCACCCGGAGCGACCTCGAGCCGTTGGCCCGCGCTCTCGAGCGGCATGTGGCTGCCGTTGCGCTCGACCGCCGAGCCGTTGCTCGAGCCGGCGTCACCGACCGAGATGCTCCCGTCGACGAGGTCGAAGAACAGGTGCACACGGGAGACCGACCGCGTGTCATCGTCGACCTCGATTCCCTGCACGCCCATGGCGAGGGCGGTGTCGCCGGGTTTCCGGCCGATCACGGCGCTGCCGCCGACGGTCACTCGCTGTCCGGTGGAGAACGCGAGTTCCACTCGCTCCACCGGGGTGCGTGGCTTGGGCTTCGAGACGGATGCCGCGGATGCCGCGGGTTCATTCGCCTCGGACGCGGCGCCGGGGCGCTGCTGCCACGGGAGGGTACCCGGAAGCGGCACCGGCTCGATGCGCGACGGCACGCGGGCCGCCGGCGCCGCGGCATCCGTCGGAACGGGGTTCGACCGCTCGGGCGCGAACTGGGCGGGCACGGGCGGCCTCGTGGACTGCTGTGGGATGAGCTGCCCGCATTCGAGGCAGTACATGCTGTTCGGCTGCAGCGTCGCATCGCAATATGCACAGCGCGCAGAGGCCACGGAGATCTTCCCTTCGTCGAGGAGTGCGGTCGGCAGCGCCACACCGGCATCCAGTGTATTGGCCGACCGGATGGTTCACTGGCGGATGTCGGGAACCCTGACCGGGAGCCATCCGCCCGCCGTCGTGAACACGCCGGCGCCCGCGGACGCCCTGCCGAGCATGAACTTCGGGATCGGCGAGCCGATCACCTGCGTGCCGTTGATCGCACTCTCGGGCCGGAGCACGAGGGCGCGCCGCGCCTTCTTCGCCTCGACGAGCGGCCCTCCGAAGAGCGTCGAGACCGACTCGGTGTCGACGGCGACGATGAACGTCGAGCGATGCTTGACGCCGGTCAGGGCGTGCTCGATCGGTGCGTTCTTGAACTGCTCCGCGTCGTCGACGACGATCGTCACGTGCTCGCCGAGTCGGTCGAGGATCTCGTCGAGCTGGGCGGGTGTCGTGTCGCCCGCGGTGATGATCGGCGCGGAGTGGCCGGCCGCGACATCCGTCAGGATCGAATTGCGCGGGGAGACGACGAGGATCGGCTCCTTGCGCCAGGCGAGCTGGTGCACGATCGCGGCGAGGGCGGAGGATCGACCCGACTTGCGGCTGCCGGTGACCACGAATCCGCCCTCGGCGGGCCAGTCGAGCGTGAGCTTGGAGAGCAGGTCGCCGCCGACCGCCACGACCGGGCCGTCGATCGGTCCGGAGTCTCCGAGCGGGAGCTCGTACGCGGCGGTGAGGGCGAGGTAGGCGGGCAGCGGATCGACCCGGAAGGGCTGCGGGAGCTCCGCGAGCTGGCCGAACTGGTCGAAATGGTCGCGCACGTGCTCGACCGTTCGCCTGAGCGCCGTGGTCTGGGCCTCGCCGCGGGTGTCCCGGACCAGGACCGCGAGCTGCGCCTCGGTGCCCGTGGCGCCGTACAGCACGCGCCCCGGTGGGAGATCGAGCGGGATGTCCTTGGCGAGGATTCCTGCGGTGCGATAGTCGCTGATGTCGCGCATCGGCAGCACATACTGCTCGTCGATGAACGAGGTGATCTTGTCGCCCGAGATGCCGCGATCGCCCGTGATGAGCACCCGCACGCCGACGGCGGGGCCCTCACGCAGGACCCGCATGAACTGGTCGCGGAACGTGATGAGCTGGTCGGGGTTCATCGTCGAGAGCATGCGCTCCCACCCGTCCATCGCGAGGATCATGTACGGAAGGGCCTCTGACGGCGCCGCCTGCGCGCGCTGCTCATTGATGTGTCCGACACCGGCGGTCGAGAGGATCGCCTGACGCCGGCCGAGCTCCTCCAACAGTCGCTGGAGCAGTCGTGGCAGGCGATCTGCGTCGAGCTGCGTCACGACGGCACCGCAATGCGGAGCGTCGACGAACGGGAGGAGTGCCCCGTTGCCGAAGTCGATCACGTACAGGTGGAGGTCGGCGGGCGAGAACTGCTGCACCGCTTGGGCGAGCATCGTGCGGAGCGCCGTCGTTCGCCCCGACATGGAGCCGCCGAAGAAGAGCACGTGGGACGCGTCGGCGACATCCCAGGTCAGGCTGCGTTGCGACTGCTCCCCCGGCACATCCTCGAGTCCGAGCACGATGGAGGTCGGGGAGATCTGCTGGTCCTCGAATCGCTCGAGCGGCAACGCCGTCGGCAGCGGCATGAGCCACGGCGACGGGTTCTTCGCGATGCCGAGCTGCTGCGTCGCGGCGGTGATGAGGTTCACGAGGGCCCGGAGATCGGTGTCGTCGTGATCGGTGTTCACCGCGTGCATCGCCGGCGAGGGCGGGTACTTCACCGGGAATCCGAGCGAGGTCCACTCGAGCGGCGCCTTCCGCGGAAGCACCTTCACCGTGCGCTGCACGCCCGGCCGAATGCCCGCGACGCGTGCTGTCTGGAACCCGGCGGGTGCGGCGGACGGGCCGAGTCGCACGTAGCCGCGACCAGGAGTGGACGGACTGATGAAAGCCGCCTCGCCCGAACCGAGGATGTCGGTCGAGTCCCCGCGGTCGGTCACGCGAAGCGCGACGCGAAGGCTGATGTTCGACTGCATCTCGGGCGTCACCACGCCCGATGGACGTTGCGTCGCGAGCACGAGATTCACGCCGAGCGAACGACCGACGCGCGCGATGCGCACGAGCCCGTCGATGAAGTCGGGCAATTCGGTCTTCAGCTCGGCGAACTCGTCGATGACGATCATGAGCCGGGCGAGGCCGCGCCGGGCCGCGGTCTCCGCGTCCTTCGCCCAGGCACCGTCGACGTCCTTCGCGTTCATATCGCGCAGCACGCGCTCGCGTCGCTTCAGTTCCGCGTCGAGCGAGGCGAGCGCGCGCTCGGTCTCGCGGGCGTCGAGGTTCGTCACCATTCCGACGGTGTGGGGCAGTCGCTCGCAATCCGCGAATGCCGACCCGCCCTTGTAGTCGACGAGCACGAAGTTCAGCGCGTCGGGGCGATTCGCCATGGCCAGGCTCACGACGAGCGCCTGCAGGAACTCCGACTTGCCGGAGCCCGTCGTACCGGCGACGAGCGCATGGGGGCCGTCGCGAGAGATGTCGAGGGCGAACTCACCGTCGGCGTTCGCGCCCACCACGACGAACGTGTTCCGCGGCTGGCGCTGCCACCGCTGCACGAGCTGGCCCGGGTCGTCGAGGTCGATCTTCAGCAGGTCGACCATGCGCACGCTCGTCGGCAGCATCGCGTCATCGCCGACACCACTGACGTGACGGATCGAGCAGAGGTTCCGCGCGAGCTCCTCGGCACGCACGAGCGAGAGGCCGTCGAGCAGCACCGTCGGGAAGTACTCGGTTCCCGTCTCGAACCGGGCGAGCGACGGATCGACGGGGTCGATGACGACGACGCTCTTCGCCTCCTCGGGAAGGCGCGCGCGCTCGGAGTCGAGCGCGATGACGTGCACGCCGTGCGCAGGGCCGTGCTCGAGCACCGGCACCATGCCCGGCAGCATTCGGAAGTTCCGGGCCCCGTCGACGATGATGACGACGTCGCCGGGCGCCTCCATGCCGCGCTGGCCTGCGGCACGCATCCGGTTCTCGACCATGACCGCAGCTTCGCGCAGGCGCTCCCTGCGACTGTCGTCGGTGTTGCCGAACATCGCGGGCACCGGGCCGCCGGGCTGCGCATGCGGCAGCCATTGCGCCCATTCCCACGCAGCGGCGTCGTCGGCATCGCAGATGACCATGACCTCCGCGTCGCGCGGGGAGCGCAGGGCGACGAACGACGCGAGCATTGCGCGTGCCGTGTTGCGCGCGGCATCCGCTGGACCCGCGATGCCGACGACGCCCTTCCTGAGGTCGGCAGCGACAGGCACCGGTGTGACGCCGACCCGCGGGGTCGTCGCGCGGTCCTTGCCACCGCCCTCGAATCGCACGTCGAGGGCCACCTCGGTGACACCGACGCGGAGCAGGAGCGCGTCGTCGTCGCCGCGGCGCCGCTCCCAGAGTCGTGACAACGGCGCCATGGCGATGTCGGCGACGACCACCGGGTCGGGGAGGCGGTACCAGGCCTCGAGTCGCTGGATGCGAGCGAGCTCCGCGATGCGCCGAGCGGCTGCCTTCACGTCGTCGATCCACTGGGCCTCGGTCTTCAGGCCCTTCTTCTTGGCCATCTTCCGATTCGCGATGAACGAGCCGATCACCATGATCGGGCTCGCCGCCGCCATCAGCAGCATGATCGCGCGCCCGAACACGATCGCCATCGTGACGCCGAGCACGACGGGGATGATCGCCGATAGCCACGGCATCGGCGATTGGTCGGGATCCTCCGGCTTGTCGCCCGGCAGCTGGACCACCGGTTGCACCTTCGACGGACGGATGCGCGATGGCCGGTTGAACTCGCGCGCGCCGAGCGCATCGCGGGTGAGGTCGGCATCAGGCGACGGGGCGATGCCGATGCGGAACATGCTGCTGCCGAGGTGGAAGAGGTCGGCCGGCACGAGCTCGGTGGGCCCCTCGATGGGCTCGCCATTGACCCAGATCGTCGCGCCCTCGACCGCCGCCGCGACCGTGGCGGTGAGCGGAGCGATGCGTCCGTCGGCCGCGGCAGTCGGGGCACTCACGGCGAGTGTCGCGTGCACGGGCGCGAGGGCAGGATCGGCGATGGTGACCGATGCGCTCGTCGCCGTGCCGATGTCGTAGGACCCCCCTCGGGCGAGCGGCAGGGTCTCGCCCGCGAACGGGCCGCCCACGACCTCGAGGCGGAGGGTGCCGGGAGCCGCCGACGCGATCGGTGCGGCCGGCCGTGTCGCGCCCGAGAGGAGGGGGGACTCCGCGAGCGGAGTGTTCGCCGGCGCAGCGCGATCGAGGAGCGTGGACGGCACGCCGAGGGATTCCGCGACCTCGCCGATGGTCGTGGCCTCGTCGGTCTCGAGCATCCAGGACGTCGGCCTGCCGTGCTGTGCCGGATCGTCGATCGTGACGCGAACCGTCATGAGTTCCACCCTCCTACGGCGCTCATCGTGCGCCTACCCGGTTCAATGTGGCGATGAGCGCAGCGAAGGCGCCCTCGCGTTCGTCGCCAGTGCTCTCGACGGGGACCGCCGGCACGATGTCGGATGCCACAGGCTCGCCGGCGTCGACCGCCGCAGCCGCCACGAGGCCACTGGCCGGCCGCGTACCGTCGTCGGCGACGAGCGTCACCGATCCCGTCGCCTGCTCGCCGTCGGCAGCGGCGACCCGGAAGCTGAACTGATCGATCGCAGCGCCGGCGGCCGGTGCATACTCGGCCGTGCCATCGGGACCGCACACGACCGTGCCGTGCACCGCGGCGCCGCAGCCGACGAAGCGCAGCTCGCTGCCGCCGTTCGAGAACGCCAGCGAGCTGAGGTCGAGCGAGGTCGCGCCCGATGGCGCGAGCGGCGCGAAGACGCTGAGCGCCACAAGCGCATGCGATCCGGGACGGTAGACGGGCACGAGGTAGCTCGTCTCGCCGGAGGGCGTGCCGAAGTCGTCGACGAAGCGGACGACGAGCTCGGCTTCGCCCTCGAAGCCTGCTTTGGGCCGGAACACGGCGTGCGTCGACGTCGCACTCGCGGTGCCCGCGCCCTCTGGACGCACGCCGACGACCTCGAGCGCACCGCCGTTCGTGCATACGGTGCACTCGACGCCGAGATCGCTGATGGGCACCATCACGACCGACCCTGCCGCTGCGGGTGCGGCCGAACGGTTGGACGCCACGGACGGAGCCTCAGGGGGTTCCGTCGTGACCGTGTAGTCGAACGCCAGGGAGGTGCGCCCGTTCGAGAGCGAGACGGGAATGACGGTCGCACCGGCATCGGGGTCGAACGTCGTCGCGGCGAGCTCGATGTGCTCGGCGTCGCACGCGACGACGAGCGGTGAGGCTGCACCCGGACCTTGGCAATCCACGATCTGCCAGCCCTCGGCCGGCTCGATCGACGCGGTGCCGAGATACGGGACCGCGATGTCGGTGGGACCTGACGGCGACGGCGCCGACTCCGCCGCGCCCGCCACCGTTGGAGACGTGAGCGCGACAACGACGAGCGTCACGGCGGCAGCGGTGATGCCGCGCCCGATCGCCCCCGCCATCGTTCTCCCGTCGTCGCGCTCGTCGAGCGACTGAGCGCCCGATATAGCATGGTACGCGGTCGGCGCCGGCCGACGAGCCCGGCCGCTTGCCAGGTCGACGAAGGGGAGCGATGTCCGACAGCCTGCGACCGCAGACGACAGCGGCCAAGACGATGCTCGGTGCGGCACCCGGGCAGACCCGCCTCGACACCGCGGTCGCGGCGCGGCCGCTCGGGACGACCGGCTCGGTGCTTCCAGAGCTCGCCGAGGCTCCGGTGCGCGAGCGCAAGTGGTGGCTGCATCCGGCGTTCATCGTCTCGATGAGTCTCACCGTGCTCGCGCTGCTCGGCGCCGCGGCGTGGTTCATCGTCTCCGCGCTCACCGACGACTCCGTGCGCGTGAGCGGCGTGACCGTGAGCGACGACGCCGGCAACGCGCACCTCGACTGGAGCGGACCCGACGCGGCGTACGCGCTGTTCGCGGTGCACGGCGACGGCGAGATCGTCGATCTCAGCCAGCTCGTGCGCGGCACCGAGGCATGGATCCCCGCTGCCGCGGGCCTCTACGACGACGACACGTGCTTCGTCGTGCGTCCGGCGTCGATCGGCGACGACGTCTCACTCGACGCGTCCACCCTCGACGGGCAGCGCGGACAGAGCACGTGCGTCGCCGACATGGCCGAGTGATGCGGATGCGGCATCCGGCCGTCGCGGTCCTCGTCGCCTTCGGCGTCCTTCCGCTGGCTGCGTGCAGCGGCGCATCGGCCGACCCGCCGCCGGCGGCCGGCGTCGACCTCAAGGCATTCGACGCGGCCGCGACCCCCGGCAACGGCCTCTGGCTGCTCAGCGGAGCCGCGGTCGCCGATGAGGTCGTCGCGGCAGCTCACGCGGCCGGTTCGGTGCACTACACCGGCACCTTCACCGAGCTCACGCTCGGCACCCCAGACACGGAGCCAGCCCCCGGGCGTACGCTCGCCGTCGACTTCACCGGGCGCCCCGGGGAGGCGATCGCGCGGATCAGCGCGGGCGACGTCGCGTTCGAGGCCGTGCTCGTCGACGGACGCACCTACGTTCGCGGCAACGCCGCGTACGCTGCGCACACCGGGCTCGTGGAGGTCGAACAGGGCTTCGTGTGCTCGATCGGCGAGGAGACGTTCCTCGCGGAGTGGGCGCCGCTGCTGCGGCCGGCGAATCTCGTCGCCGCACTGCTCGAGTCGAGCGAATCGCTCACCGTCACGCCGCCGGCCGGCGAGGAGCCGACGGTCTCCGTCACCGTCGGGGCATCCGACGGGCCGGTCGGTTCCATGGCCGTTCAACGATCCGGCCCGCCGCTGCCGGTGACGTTCACGGCCGGCGACGGCACGGGCGACGGCAACTTCGCCTTCACGGCATGGGGTGAACCGGTCGACGTGTCCGCACCGATCGACCCGGCCGTGGACTGCGCGTCGTGAGCCGAGGCGGGTCGACGGTCGCCGCCCTCGTACTCGAGGCCTGACGACTCAGGCTCAGCGGCGCTGCGGCTGCGGTCCCGCCGCGAGCTCGCGGTCGTACGCCTCGCGGGCGACCCTGTTGCGTTCGGTGACCGTGCGGCCGCGCGCGGCGAGCCAGCCGCCGAACCAGACGGGGATCTCACGGGCGATGATGAAGGCCGCGAGCGCGAAGGGGTCGAGCCAGCGCTCTGCGATGAACCGGCCCGCCTCGTCGGCGGTGAGGGTCCACGCCTCGACCGTGAGCAGTGAGCCTCCGATATAGGAGAAGTACACGAGCACGCCGACGAGCAGCCCGAAGACCGCGTAGTACCACCACGCCCCCCGGTTCACGATCGCGGCGAGCAGGGCGAATCCGATGAAGAACGCGGCCACCGGCACCCAGAAGACCGGGCGCGCGAGGAACTCCGTGAAGACCCCGACGCCGTCGGTACGGCCCGCCCCGTACCACGTGACGAGGAGGTAGGCGACACCCGCGTAGAGCACTGCGAATACGACGGCGCCGATCAGGGCGACGAACACGCCGAAGCCGCGATTGCCGCGTCGCTTCGGCGGAGTCGGCGCTTGCACGTAGATGGTCTGCGGACCGGCGGGCTGCGACGCAGCGGGCGCAACGGCCGGTTCCTCGGCGAGCGTCGCGGCGCCGGCCGCGGCGCCGGGCGTCATGGTCGCTGACGGAACGTACGTCTCGCGACGCACGGCATCGGCGGCGACGGGCTCGGCGTACGCATCGGCATCCGTCGCATCGTCATCGGTCGCATCGGTGGCGGGCGAACCGGATGCCGCAGCCTCCGCTTTCGCGCGCTCGACGGCCGCATCGAGGCGAGCCGTTGCATCGGGCCCGTCGCCCGTGTCCACGGACGCCGGGGTCGGGGCGCCGGGGTCGGATACGGGCTCGACGTCTGGGGCGGTGTCGTCGACCGGCCGCTCTGCGTCGCCCGGCTCTGTTCCGGGAGTCGTGCTGCTCATGATCGCGCTCCTTCCGGGCGCACTGCGCGCCCGCGGTGCGGCCACTGTACCAACGAGCCGCGCCGGGAGCCGGCAGCCCGCGCCGCATGACGCGAGGCCGTGTGGGGCGTGGATCAGCCGAAGAGCGCCGCGACGATGTCGTGCGTATAGCCGTCGGGGCCGGCGTTGACCCACCACGTTGCGATCCAGACGCCGTCCCTGATGAAGTGGGATTCCCCTGATTTCCCGTCAGGACTCGGGGCGGACTCGATCACGCATCGGGTGCCCTCCAGCTCCTCGTAGCACGTGAACCCCGCGGAGGCGAAGTGCTCGAGCGTGCCGGCGGCCTCGTCAGGATCGACTCGTGCGACATCCGTCGTGAGTCCGCGGTCCGAGCCGCCTCGCGGGTTCGCCCAGCTGCAGGTGAGCTCGGCCGTCGATTCGAGCAGCGCGACGGCGACTTCATCCTTCGAGCCGCGCCGCACACCGCTCCCGGGTTCGAGCGTCCACGCCGGATTGAGGACGAGTCCATCGAACTCGGCGGTCAGGTCGCGCGTGTAGATATCGGCGCAGTCCGAGGGGATCTGTGCTCCGGCGGGCGTCGGCGTGGCCTCGTCACTCGGAGTCGGCCCGTCGCTCGGTGTCGGGCTGCTGGTCGGTGTGGGACTGCTCGTCGGAGTCGGGGGCCCCGACGGCGGTGCCGTCGGGTCGGGGTCATTCGTCGACCCCATCGCCATGCCGACGAGGATCGCGATCACGAGGAGCAGCAGCACGATGGCGATGATCAGCCAGAACAGCGGCCTGCGCGTGATCGGTCGCTCTTGAGCCGGCGGTTCGGGCGGTACGGACTGGGTCATCGCGTGTCCTTCGATTCGGGCCGCATGAAGCTGTGCGCAGAGCGTATCGCCCCGATGGGTGCCGAGTCATCAAGGCGCGCACCGGTCGCTGCTCGACCCGCGCAACGTGCCTCGCCGTTGGTCCGATACGCTGGGCCTTCGAAATCGCCACCGCAGCCGATCGACGGAAGGACCACCCACCGTGCCCCGCATTGACGCCCCGATCGAGGAGTTCCGCCATCTGCGGCCCTCGGTCACCGAACCCGAGGACTTCGACGAGTTCTGGTCGACGACGCTGCGCGAGGCCCGGTCGCTCGCCGCGCCGCCCAGGCTCACACCGATCGACTCGCCGCTCTCGTCGTTCGAGGTCTACGACGTCACGTTCAGCGGATTCGGCGGAGAGCCGGTGCTCGCGTGGCTCGTGCTGCCGACAGGGGCAACCGGGCCGCTCCCGGCGATCGTCGAGTACGTCGGCTACGGTGGCGGGCGCGGCCTGCCGCACGAGCGGCTCGCGTGGGCGGCATCCGGATACGCGCACTTCATCATGGACACCCGCGGCCAGGGCAGCGTGTGGGGCTCGGGCGGCGGCACGCCCGATCCGCACGGCTCCGGTGCATCGGTGCCCGGCTTCATGACTCGCGGCATCGCCGATCCCCACGACTACTACTACCGCCGCGTCTTCACCGACGCCGTGCTCGCCATCGACGCAGTGCGTTCACTCGCGCAGGTCGACGCGAGCCGGGTGGCGGTGTGCGGCGGCAGCCAGGGCGGCGGCATCACCCTGGCGGCGGCCGGGCTCTCGGAAGGACTCGTCGCGGCGATGCCCGACGTTCCCTTCCTCTGCCACTTCGAGCGAGCCGTCGGCCTCACCGGCAGCGACCCGTACGAGGAGATCGTGCGCTTCCTCTCGGTGCATCGCGGCGCCGCGGCGACGGCGTTCCGCACGCTCTCGTACTTCGACGGCGTCAACTTCGCGAAGCGCGCGACAGCGCCCGCCCTGTTCTCGGTCGGGCTCATGGACCCGGTGTGCCCGCCCTCGACCGTCTACGCCGCCCGCAACCACTACGCTGCCCACGCTGACATCGTCGAGTACGAGTTCAACGAGCACGAGGGCGGGCAGGGCGTGCAGTGGCAGCGCCAGGCCGAGTGGCTCGCTGCGCGCGCAGCGGTGCTCGAGGAACGCAAGCCTGAGCGGATGCCGCCGCGCGTCGCCTGAGCGGATGCCGCGGCACTCCGCCGCGAGAACGCCGAAGGGCCCCGGATCGCTCCGGGGCCCTTCAGTCGTTTCGGTGACTACGAATAGTTGCCGGGGGTGAAGTCGTCGCTCGAGAATGCGTCGAAGTCGACGAAGCTCAGGTCGCCCTCGGTGAATGCCGCGTCGTCGGCGAAGATGCGGTTCGGGTACCGCTCCGCCTTCGCCTCCTCGGTGGCCTCGACCACGACGTTCCGGTACCTGGGAAGGCCCGTTCCGGCGGGGATGAGCTTACCGATGATGACGTTCTCCTTGAGCCCGAGCAGCGGGTCGGACTTGCCCTCCATGGCGGCCTGCGTGAGCACGCGGGTCGTCTCCTGGAAGGAAGCTGCCGACAGCCACGACTCGGTCGCGAGGGAGGCCTTGGTGATACCCATGACCTCCTGGCGAGCCGATGCCGTCTTCTTGCCCTCGGTGAGCGCCGCACGGTTGATGCCGTTGTACTTCAAGCGGTCGACGAGCTCGCCCGGCAGCAGGTCGGTGTCGCCGTGGTCGACGACGGTGACCTTGCGCAGCATCTGGCGCACGATGACCTCGATGTGCTTGTCGTGGATCGGCACGCCCTGCGAGCGGTAGACATCCTGCACACCGTCGACGAGGTGCTTCTGCACCTCGCGGACACCCTTGACCCGGAGGACTTCCTTCGGGTCGACGGTGCCGACGATGATCTGCTGGCCGAGCTCGACGTGCTGACCGTCTTCGACGAGCAGGGTCGAGCGCTTGAGCACGTTGTACGCGATCGGCTCGTCGCCGTTGTCGGGCGTGAGGATGACCTTGCGCTGACGCTCGGTCTCGTCGATCGTGATGCGACCGGGAGCCTCGACGATGGGCGACGCACCCTTGGGGGTACGTGCCTCGAAGAGCTCCTGCACGCGGGGAAGACCCTGCGTGATGTCGTCGGCCGAAGCCGAGCCACCGGTGTGGAAGGTACGCATCGTGAGCTGGGTGCCCGGCTCGCCGATCGACTGCGCCGCGATGATGCCGACGGCCTCGCCGATGTCGACGAGCTTGCCCGTCGCGAGCGAACGGCCGTAGCACTGAGCGCAGACGCCGACGCCGGACTCGCACGTCAGCACCGAACGGACCTTGATCGTCTCGACGCCCGCACCGATGAGTTCGGCGATGAGCACGTCGCCCACGTCGGAACCGGCGACGGCCACGACCTTGCCCTTCGGGTCGACGGCGTCAGCCGCGAGGCTGCGCGCGTAGACCGCGTTCTCGACGTTCGGGTCGCGCACGAGCGCGCCCGTCGAGTCGGTGGTCGCGATGCGGAGGTCGAGGCCCTTCGTCGTGCCGCAGTCGTCTTCACGGATGATGACGTCCTGCGAGACGTCGACGAGACGACGCGTGAGGTAACCCGAGTCGGCCGTACGGAGGGCCGTGTCGGCCAGACCCTTGCGGGCACCGTGCGTCGCGATGAAGTACTCCGCCACCGACAGCCCCTCGCGGTACGAGGAGATGATCGGGCGAGGGATGATCTCACCCTTCGGGTTGTTCACGAGGCCTCGCATGCCGGCGATGTTGCGCACCTGCAGCCAGTTACCACGAGCACCGGACGTCACCATGCGGTTGATGGTGTTGTCTTCGGGGAAGTTCTCCTGCATGGCCTTGGCGACCTCGTCGGTGGCCTTGGTCCAGATCTGGATGAGCTCCTGGCGGCGCTCGAGGTCGGTCGTGAGACCCTTCTCGAACTGCGACGTGACCTTCGCGGCCTGCTTCTCGTACCGCCCGACGATCTCCGCCTTGTTGGGCGGCGTCAGGATGTCGGAGAGTGCCACGGTCACGCCGGAACGGGTCGCCCAGCGGAAGCCGGCGTCCTTGATCCGGTCGAGGGTCGCGGCGACCTCGGTCTTCGGGTAGCGCTCGGCGAGGTCGTTCACGATCGCCGAGATCTGGCTCTTGCCCGACTGCTCGTTGATGTACGGGTAGTCGACCGGGAGCGCCTCGTTGAAGAGGGCGCGACCGAGCGTGGTCTCGAGCAGGTACGGCTTGCCCTGCACGAAGCCCTCGGGAGCCTGGCCCTCGGCGAAGTAGAGCCCCTCGAGGCGGATCTTCACCGTGGCGTTGAGGTCGAGCGCGATCTGGCCCGGACGGTTCTGGTCGAACGCGAGGATCGCCTCGGCGATCGACGAGAACGCACGGCCTTCACCTGCTGCGCCGTCCTTCTGCGTCGTCAGGTGGTGCAGGCCGATGATCATGTCCTGCGTGGGCAGGGTCACCGGACGGCCGTCTGACGGCTTCAGGATGTTGTTCGACGCGAGCATCAGGATGCGGGCCTCGGCCTGCGCCTCCACCGAGAGGGGAAGGTGCACGGCCATCTGGTCGCCGTCGAAGTCCGCGTTGAACGCGGCACACACGAGCGGGTGCAGCTGGATGGCCTTGCCCTCGACGAGTTGCGGCTCGAACGCCTGGATGCCCAGGCGGTGCAGCGTGGGCGCACGGTTCAGCAGCACGGGGCGCTCGCGGATGATCTCCTCGAGCACGTCCCACACCTGCGGGCGCGAACGCTCGACCATGCGCTTGGCGGCCTTGATGTTCTGCGCGTGGCTCAGGTCGATGAGGCGCTTGATCACGAACGGCTTGAAGAGCTCGAGCGCCATCTGCTTGGGCAGACCGCACTGGTGCAGCTTCAGCTGCGGGCCGACGACGATGACCGAACGGCCCGAGTAGTCGACTCGCTTGCCCAGCAGGTTCTGGCGGAACCGGCCCTGCTTGCCCTTCAGCATGTCGCTGAGGGACTTGAGGGCGCGGTTGCCGGTGCCCGTGACCGGGCGACCACGACGACCGTTGTCGAACAGCGCGTCGACCGCCTCTTGGAGCATCCGCTTCTCGTTGTTCACGATGATCTCGGGAGCACCGAGGTCGAGCAGGCGACGCAAGCGGTTGTTGCGGTTGATCACACGACGGTAGAGGTCGTTGAGGTCGGACGTCGCGAAGCGGCCACCATCGAGCTGCACCATCGGGCGCAGCTCGGGCGGGATCACCGGGACGACGTCGAGCACCATCGCGGCCGGCGAGTTGCCGGTCGAGAGGAAGGAGTTGACCACGCGCAGTCGCTTGATCGCGCGGATCTTCTTCTGGCCCTTGCCCTCGGCGATCTGCGTGTGCAGGTCTTCCGCCTCGGCCGCGAGGTCGAACGCCTCGAGGCGCTTCTTGATGGCCTCGGCGCCCATGTAGGCGTCGAAGTACATGCCGAAGCGGTCCTGGAGCTCGTGGAACACGGAGTCTTCGGGCTTCAGGTCGCCGACCTTGAGGGTGCGGAAGTCCTCCCACACGCGCTCGAGGTGCGCGATCTGCTCGTCGGCCGACTTGCGGACGCCGGCCATCTCCTTGTCGGCGGCGGCCTCTGCGCGCTTCTTCTGGTCGCTCTTGGCGCCTTCGGCCTCGAGCCCTTCGAGCTCGGTCTCCTTGCGGGTCATGAGCTCGGCGATGCGCGCGTCGCGCTGGTCGCCGATCGTCTTGATCTCGAGGCGAAGCTCGTTCTCAAGGCCCGGCATGTCGGCGTGACGACCCTCGTCGTCGACGTCGATCACCATGTAGGCGGCGAAGTAGATGACCTTCTCGAGGTCTTTCGGCGCCATGTCGAGCAGGTAGCCGAGGCGCGAGGGCACGCCCTTGAAGTACCAGATGTGCGTGACGGGGGCGGCGAGCTCGATGTGGCCCATCCGCTCACGGCGCACCGAGGACTTCGTGACCTCGACACCGCAGCGCTCGCAGACGATGCCCTTGAAGCGCACTCGCTTGTACTTGCCGCAGGCGCACTCCCAGTCGCGGGAAGGTCCGAAGATCTGCTCGCCGAAGAGGCCGTCTTTCTCGGGCTTGAGCGTGCGGTAGTTGATGGTCTCGGGCTTCTTGACCTCGCCATATGACCAACGACGGATGTCGTCGGCGGTGGCCAGACCGATGCGAAGCTCGTCAAAAGTGGTTGCGTCGAGCAATTTCTCTCCTAGAAAAGTCTCAGTCGTCGTTCTGGCCGGGTTCAGATCTCGTCGATGTTCGACGACTCGAAGCGTGCCGAGATGTTGATGCCGAGCTCCTCCGCCGCGCGGAAGGCCTCGTCATCGGTGTCGCGAAGCGAGACGGCGGTGCCATCGGCCGAGAGCACCTCGACGTTCAGGCAGAGCGACTGCATCTCCTTCATGAGCACCTTGAAGGACTCGGGGATGCCGGGCTCCTGGATGTTCTCGCCCTTGACGATCGCCTCGTACACCTTGACGCGGCCGAGGATGTCGTCGGACTTGATCGTGAGGAGCTCCTGCAGCGCGTATGCGGCACCGTAGGCCTCGAGTGCCCACACCTCCATCTCACCGAAGCGCTGTCCACCGAACTGCGCCTTACCACCGAGCGGCTGCTGGGTGATCATCGAGTACGGGCCCGTCGAGCGCGCGTGGATCTTGTCGTCGACGAGGTGGTGGAGCTTCAGGATGTACATGTAGCCGACCGAGACCGGGTGCGGGTACGGCTCACCGGAGCGGCCATCGTAGAGCTGCGTCTTGCCGCTCGAGTCGATGAGCCGCTCGCCGTCGCGGTTGGGGAGCGTCGAGTCGAGCAGACCCGCGATCTCCTCCTCGAGCGCGCCGTCGAAGACGGGGGTCGCGACCTTGGTGCCGGGCGCGGCCTCGTGAGCGTCCTTCGGGAGCTTCTTGGCCCACGACGGGTTGCCGTCGACCTTCCAGCCCTGCTTGGCGACCCACCCGAGGTGGGTCTCGAGGACCTGGCCGAAGTTCATGCGGCCGGGGATGCCGAGCGGGTTCAGGATGACGTCGACCGGAGTTCCGTCGGCGAGGAACGGCATGTCTTCGACCGGGAGGATCTTCGAGATGACGCCCTTGTTGCCGTGGCGTCCGGCGAGCTTGTCGCCCTCGGTGATCTTGCGCTTCTGGGCGATGTAGACGACCACGCGCTGGTTGACGCCGGAGCCGAGCTCGTCGTCGCCGTCTTGCGAGTCGAAGACCTTGACGCCGATGATCGTGCCCTGCTCACCATGGGGAACCTTGAGCGACGTGTCGCGAACCTCGCGGCTCTTCTCGTTGAAGATCGCGCGGAGCAGTCGCTCTTCGGCGGAGAGCTCGGTCTCACCCTTCGGCGTGACCTTGCCGACGAGGATGTCGCCGGGCCGAACCTCGGCGCCGATGCGGATGATGCCGCGCTCGTCGAGGTCGGCCAGCAGGTCGGGGCTCACATTCGGGAGGTCACGGGTGATCTCCTCCTTGCCGAGCTTCGTGTCGCGGGCGTCGACCTCGTACTCCTCGATGTGGATCGACGAGAGCACGTCGTCTTTCACGAGGTTCTGGCTCAGGATGATCGCATCCTCGAAGTTGTGACCCTCCCACGGCATGAACGCGACGAGCAGGTTCTTGCCGAGCGCGAGCTCGCCGTTGTCGGTCGCAGGACCGTCGGCGACGACCTCGCCGACCTCGATGCGGTCGCCCGCACTGACGACGACGCGGTTGTTGTAGCTCGTGCCCTGGTTGGAGCGGTCGAACTTGCGCAGGTAGTAGGTCTGCGTGCCGCCCTCGTCGAGCTGCACGGTGACCGAGTCGGCCGAGACCTCGACGACGACGCCGGCCTTGTCGGCGGTGATGACGTCACCCGCGTCGACGGCTGCGTAGCCTTCCATTCCCGTGCCGACGAAGGGGCTGTCGCTGCGCAGCAGCGGCACCGCCTGACGCTGCATGTTCGCACCCATGAGGGCGCGGTTCGCGTCGTCGTGCTCGAGGAACGGGATGAGGGAGGTCGCGACCGAGACCATCTGGCGCGGCGAGACGTCCATGTAGCCGATCTCGTCGGCGGGGAAGAGGTCGACCTCGCCGCCCTTCTTGCGGGCGAGCACGCGCTCCTCGGCGAAGTGCGAGTCCTTCGTCAGCGGGGCGTTGGCCTGCGCGACGATGTACTCCTCTTCTTCCATTGCGGTGAGGTAGTCGATCTGCTCGGTGACCTTGCCCTTGACGACCTTGCGGTAGGGCGTCTCGATGAAGCCGAACGAGTTGATGCGCGCGAACGACGCGAGCGAGCCGATGAGGCCGATGTTCGGGCCTTCAGGGGTCTCGATGGGGCACATGCGGCCGTAGTGCGACGGGTGGACGTCGCGGACCTCGACGCCGGCGCGGTCACGCGAGAGGCCACCGGGGCCGAGCGCCGAGAGGCGGCGCTTGTGCGTGAGACCCGCGAGCGGGTTGTTCTGGTCCATGAACTGCGACAGCTGCGACGTGCCGAAGAACTCCTTGATCGCGGCGACGACGGGTCGCACGTTGATCAGGGTCTGCGGCGTGATCGCCTCGATGTCCTGCGTCGTCATGCGCTCGCGGACGACGCGCTCCATGCGGCTGAGGCCGGTGCGCACCTGGTTCTGGATGAGCTCGCCCACCGCGCGGATGCGACGGTTGCCGAAGTTGTCGATGTCGTCGACGTCGAGGCGGAGCTCGACGGCCTTGCCACCGCGACGACCGGCGAGGGTCGTGCGCTCGTCGTGCAGGGCGACGAGGTACTTGATCGTGGCGACGATGTCTTGAACCGTGAGCACCGAATCGGTGAGCGGCGCCTCGAGGCCCAGCTTGTTGTTGATCTTGTACCGGCCGACCTTCGCGAGGTCGTAGCGCTTCGGGTTGAAGTAGAAGTTGTCGAGGAGCGCACGCGCGGCCTCGGCAGCGACCTGCTCGCCCGGACGGAGCTTGCGGTAGATGTCCTTGAGGGCTTCTTCCTTCGTGAGGATGTTGTCCTTCTCGAGGGTGATCGCGATCGACTCGTAGCCGGCGAACTCCTCGAGGATCTCCTCGCTCGTGAGGCCGAGGGCCTTCAGGAAGACCGTGACCGACTGCTTGCGCTTGCGGTCGATGCGAACGCCGACCTGGTCGCGCTTGTCGATCTCGAACTCGAGCCAGGCACCGCGGCTCGGGATGACGCGAGCCGAGTAGATGTCTTTGTCGGACGTCTTCTCGGGGGTGCGCTCGAAGTAGACACCCGGCGAACGGACGAGCTGCGAGACGACGACGCGCTCGGTGCCGTTGATGACGAAGGTGCCCTTGGGGGTCATCAGGGGGAAGTCGCCCATGAAGACCGTCTGGGTCTTGATCTCACCGGTGAGGTGGTTCATGAACTCGGCGTTCACGTAGAGCGGTGCGGAGTAGGTCTTGCCCTTCTCCTTGCACTCGTCGATCGAGTACTTCTCTGGCTCGAGCTCGGGGTTGGTGAACGAGAGCTGCATGGTCTCGCCGAGGTCTTCGATGGGAGAGATCTCCTCGAAGATCTCCTCGAGGCCGGTGGTCTCAGGCAGGTCTTGGCGACCGGCAGCCTTCCCTTCAGCGACGCGCGCCTTCCACGCGTCGTTGCCGACCAACCAGTCGAAGCTCTCCGTCTGGAGGGCGAGGAGGTCGGGTACGGTGAGAGTGTCGGTGACCTTTGCGAACGAGAGACGACTTGCGCCGCGTCCGTTCTTGGGAGTGGGCGTGGTCGCGTTGCGCGCAGCAGCCAAGTGAATTAACCTCCATCGACCCCGTCGGGCCGGTTCACTGTCGGTAGCGGAGAGTGGTACCCCTCAGACGTATGCGAATGCTCGAGGTTCATAACCCCGGCACGCAAAGCCGACCGCAATATGAAGGCATGGTGGGTCTGGGAGCGCAAAGGTTAACTATATGTCGATCCCGGCCCCGTGTCCAGTCGAATCTTGACCTCTTCGCAAAACTCGGGTATAACCCAGCTTCACCCCCCGAATGAGGGCTCGTGCGGGGCGTTTTCGGGGGCCGCGGCCGATGGACGACGACGCGGCCGTGGCATCCGCAGCACCGGCGACGCCGATCGCCGGGCGTCGTGCCACGATGCATGCATGGCCGAGCGCATCGAGTTCGAGACCGACGTGTTCACGCCGTCGGGCCTCACGCTGCTCGTCGACGGCACGGCGCAGTCGCACGTCGACCCCGTGGATCCGACGCGCCTCTTCTTCGAGTACGTCCGGCGCATCGGACACGTGCTCGACGCCATGCGGCCGGCACGGGAGCCGATCTCGGCGGTGCACCTCGGCGGCGGCGCGCTGACGCTCCCCCGCTACGTCGCCGCGACCCGGCCGGGCTCCACACAGCTCGTGGTCGACCACGACGCCGAGGTCATGGCGATCGTGCTCGACCGGCTCCCTCTTCCAGTCGATTCCGGCATCGAGATCGTCATCGCGGATGCGCGCGACGTGCTCGGTCCGCTCACGCAGCGGCCACCGGCCGATGTCGTCGTGGTCGATCTCTACGCCCGGCTCGAGGCACCCGCGTTCGTCGACGAGCCGTCGTTCATGGCCGGATGCCTCGCCATCCTGGCGCCGTCGGGACTCGTCATCGTGAACGTCGCCGACGCCCCCGGCCTCGCACGGCTTCGGGCGCAGGCTCGCGCCATTGCCCGCGCCGACCCCAGGGCAGAGCTCCTCGTCGCCGGCGACCCGGCGGTGCTGTCGGGCGCGGAGGAGGGCAACGCGATCCTCGTCGCCGCGCTCGGAGGCCTCCCCGCCGGACTCGAGGAGCGGTTGCTCGAGGCAGGACCGTTCCCCGCGGCCGTCCTCACGGGGCACCGGCTCGACACCGTGCTGTGGGGCGCGTGCTGAGCGCGGGCGACGGCGCCAGCTCGGCGGCGGGTAGCGTGGCATCCGTGCCAGACCTCGAACGCCGCCTCGCCGTGAGCGGGCATCTCGCGCGCCTCGAGGAGTCCCGGCAGGTGCCCGGCTCGTGGACGCTCTACGTCGACGGCACGCCGCAATCGCACGTCGAGCTCGACCGGCCCGACTGGCTCGGCTTCGAATACGTGCGGCGCATCGGTCACGCCGTCGACCTCGTGCGGCCCGAGGGGCAGCCGATCACGGCGGTGCACCTCGGGGGCGGCGCCCTCACGCTCCCGCGCTACGTGGCAGCGACGCGGCCCGGTTCGCGCCAGCAGGTGGTCGAGCTCGAGAGCGACCTCGTCGAGTTCGTGCGCGAGCACCTTCCGCTCCCCCGCGGGGCGCAGGTGCGGGTGCGGCACGGCGACGCCCGCGAGGTGCTCGCGAAGCTGCCGGGGGGTCTCGACGGCGCCGTCGACATCGCGATCGTCGACATCTTCTCGGGCGCTCGCACTCCAGCGCACGTGACGAGCGCCGAGTTCTACGGCCTCGTGTCGCCGAGGCTCGCGCCCGGCGGCATCCTCGCCGTGAACGTGGCCGACGGCGCCGGCCTGGGGTTCGCGCGCTCGCAGGCGGCGACACTCGCGCACGTGTTCGGGCACCTCGCGATCGCGGCCGACACCTCGATGCTGAAGGGCCGGCGCTTCGGCAACGTCGTCATGTACGCCTCGCACGACGAGCTGCCGTTCGGCGGGATGCCGCGGCGGCTCGCGAGCGATCCCGCCCCCGCGAAGCTCGTCGACGGCGAGGAGCTGCGCCGCTTCATCGCGGGCGCCCCGGTGGTGACGGATGCCACGGCGGTGCCCTCACCGCCGCCCGCGAGATCGGTGTTCCTCTCGAAGCCCGGCGGCTGACGGGGCATCCGCTCCCCCGCTCGTACTCGCGCGCCGCGTTGCTGCGTGTTCGGCCGCTCACGCGTGCCGGAAGCGCAGCTCCTGCCCGGGCCGGAGCTGCGCGACCGCATCGAGCGAGCCCGGCGCGACGATCGCGATGACGGGGTAGCCGCCGGTCACGGGCCGGTCGGCGAGCAGGACCGTGGGGGCACCGCCGCCGGCCACCTGGATGGAGCCCGGCACCGTCGCCTCGCTCGCGAGCTCGCCCTGGACGCGACGCTCGAGCGGCGGGCCGACGAGCCGCGCCCCGATGCGGTCGGCCTGCTCCGAGAGTCGCCACGGGGAGTCGAAGAGCGCGGCGAGCGCGGCATCGGTGAACCACTCGGCTCGGGGTCCGGGGAGCAGGGCGATCGTCACCGGGCCATCAGGCGGCGGGAAGGCCGCCTCCTGGTCGAGCAGGGGCACGGATGCCGCGGGCTCCGGCCCGATCGCGAGCACCTGCCCTGCCTCGACCGCGTCGGGCCCGATCGCGGCGAGGGTGTCGCGCGACCGCGAGCCGAGCACCGGCGGAACCTCGATGCCGCCGCGCACGCCGAGCATGTACCGGATGCCGCGTTCGGCCATGCCGAGCTCGAGCACCGAGCCGTCGGTCGCCCTGGCCGCCGTGTAGGGCGCGACCGGCCGGCCGTCGAGCGTCACCGGGCCCCACGCACCCGTCACCGCGAACCACGCCTCACCGTCGAAGCGCGCCCGGAAGCCGCCGACGAGGAGCTCGAGCGCGGCGAGCCCGTCGGGATTGCCGACGAGCCGGTTGGCGAGCCGCAGGGCGCCGCGGTCGAGCGCTCCCGAACCGGCGACGCCGAGATGGGCGAGGCCGGGGCGCCCGAGGTCCTCGACGAGGGCGAGCGGGCCGGGCTGCTCGACGCGCAGCCGGGTCATCCGGCGCCGACCGCCTCGAACCGCACGCGCCGGCCCGGAACGAGGACCGCCGGGGGCTGCGACTCGGGATTCCACAGCTCGGCGCCGGTGCGACCGATGAGCCGCCACCCGCCCGGGCTCTGCCTCGGGTAGACCCCGCCGAACGCTCCGGCGAGCGCGACCGATCCGGCCGGCACGCGCGTGCGCGGCGCGTCGAGCCGGGGCACCTCGAAGGGCCAGTCGTCGCTCACGAGATAGCCGAAGCCGGGAGCGAAGCCGCCGAACGCGACCCGCCACTCGATCGAGGAGTGCAGCTCGACGAGGGCGTCGGCCGTGACGCCGAGGAGCGAGGCGGTCGCGCGCAGGTCGGGCCCGTCGTAGGTCACCCGGATCGTGACGCCGTCGGCGGAACGACCGGCCGAACGGACGGCCGGCTCCGCCGGGATGCGCCGCACCCACGTCGCAGCCGATTCGAGGGGCAGCGTTGCGGGATCGACGGCGACGAGGATCGTGCGCGCGGCCGGCACGAGCTCGACGACGCCGGGCTGGTCGCTTGCGGCGAGGGCGTCGTGCAGGGCGAGCACCTCGTCGAGGCTGTCGCACTCGACGAGGAGGGCCGAGTCGCCGCTCGGCAGCAGCCGGCGGCTCACGCGAACGCCTCGATCGCGATGCCGGCGCCTTCGAGCGCGGCGCGCACAGCGCGGGCGATCGCGACCGCCCCAGGGGTGTCGCCGTGCAGGCACAGCGAGTCGGGGGCGAGTTCGACTCGGCTGCCGTCGTCGGCCGTGATGCCGCCCGTCTCGGCGAGCTCGAGGGCGCGGTCGGCGGCGGCGGCCGGGTCGTCGACGATC
>NZ_SDPN01000017.1 GCF_004134825.1 Agromyces albus | reverse complement strand
CCTGGGCGGCCGCCTGCACCTGCCGGGCGCGGAGCGCCGGGTCGCGGCGAACCGGGACGCGGAGCCTGCGGACGCGGGATGTTGCCGGGGCTCGGGCTCGGGCGCTGGCCCATGCCCTGCGAGCTCGAGAACGGGTTGTTGCCCGGTCGGGGCTGCGCCGGGCGCGAGCCCATGCCCTGCGAGCTCGAGAACGGGTTGTTGCCGGGACGCGCGGATGCAGGTCGCGGCGCGGGACGCGGAACCACGCCCGCGGGCTTCGGGGTCGCCGGCTTCACGGCATCGGAGGCCTCAGGGGCCTCAGGCGCGGCGGGTGCTGCTGCCGGCGTCTCGGAGGCCTTCTCGGCCGCCGCTTGCGCGGCCTTCTGCTCGGCCTGCGCCTGGCGCTCCGCCACCGTCATGGGGACGTCGACGACCGGGGCCTCGACGACCTCTTCGGGCGCGGGCTTGGGTGCCGGCTTCGGACCGGGCTTGACCGCAGGGGCAGGCGCCGGTGCCGGTGCCGCCTTGGCGGGGGTGCCGGCCTTGCCGGCTCCTTCGAGCGCGGCCTTCAGGCGGCGCGCGACGGGGGGTTCGATCGAGGACGACGGTCCCTTGACGTACTCGCCCATCTCCTTGAGCTTCTCAAGGGCGATCTTGCTATCGACACCGAGTTCGCTTGCGATCTCGTGTACGCGTGGTTTGGCAGCCACTTCTCTCCTGTTCCGGGTCCGCCCCGAAACAGGGGGACCATCAATGACGGACGGGTCTCATTTCGAGCCGCTCATGAGTTGTCCATTAGCCGTTCAGCCTGTTCTCTACATTGCTGGTGTCCACTTCGCCGGTCATGCGGAGCGCACGCCCGAAGGCGCGTCGCCGCACGGCGAGGTGGTAGCACTCGAGTGTCGGATGCAGCCACGCACCCCTGCCCGGAAGCACGGCCGAAGCATCTGCGACGACGTGGGAATCTTGGACGACGACCCTCAACAGGGAGGACCGCGGGGAGCGCGAACGGCATCCGATGCACGTTCTGACGGGTTCCATCCTACACCTCTGCGCTGTGCGCCCGCCGACGGCGGCGGGCCGCGTCAGCTCGACTCGAGGATCGAGTCCGGCTGGATGTCGATCTTCGCACCGGTGAGCTTCGCGGCGAGACGGGCGTTCTGGCCCTCCTTGCCGATCGCGAGCGAGAGCTGATAGTCGGGCACGAGCGCGCGGACGGCTCTCATCGATTCGTCGATGACGAACGCGCGGGTGACCTTCGCCGGCGACAGCGCACTCGCGACGAACGTCGCCAGGTCATCGGAGTAGTCGACGATGTCGATCTTCTCGTTGCCGAGCTCTGCCGTGACCGCTCGCACGCGCTGGCCGAGCTCGCCGATCGCTGCGCCCTTCGCGTTGACTCCGGGCTGGTTCGCACGCACCGCGATCTTCGTGCGGTGGCCCGCCTCGCGTGCGAGCGAGACGATCTCGACGACGCCGGAGGCGATCTCGGGAACCTCGAGCGCGAACAGCTTGCGCACGAGGGCGGGGTGCGTGCGCGACACGGTGATCGACGGACCCTTGTGGCCCTTCGACACGCTCGTCACGTAGACGCGGATGCGCTGCCCGTGCGGGTACTCCTCGCCGGGCACCTGCTCCTCGGGCGGGAGGATCGCCTCGACGGTGCCGAGGTCGATGTGCACCATGCGGGGATTGGGCCCCTGCTGGATGATGCCGGCGACGATGTCGCCCTCGCGGCCGCGGAACTCGCCGAGCACGGCGTCGTCGGCGAGATCGCGCAGTCGCTGGTTGATGACCTGCTTCGCAGCGAATGCGGCGATGCGACCGAAGTCGCTGGGGCTGTCTTCAGCCTCGCCGATGACGTTGCCCTCTTCGTCGTGCTCGGGAACGTACACCGAGACGTGACCCGTCTTGCGGTCGATGTGTGCACGGGCGCCGTTGGGGTTCGCGTGGCCGTGCTGGCCGGGATTCGTGTGCTTCAGGTAGGCCATCAGGATCGCCTGTTCGATGATCTCAACCAGTTCGTCGAACGGGATTTCCTTCTCGCGCTCCATCATGCGAAGCACGCTGAGGTCGATATCCATTGCCGGCCTCCTCTATTCAGCTCTTTCGCCGCTTCCCCTCGGAGCGGACACGTCTCTACGGTACCGGATGTCGCAGTGCCCGTCATCCACGCCCGAGCGGCGGCGACCGGCTGCAGCGCCGAATGACGGATGCCGCGGCGCCCGGGTTCGGGTCGCCGCGGCATCCGCACCGCTCGTCGTGCGCGCTCAGCCGCGCCAGACCTGCACGACCGACGGGCGCGGGGCGGCCACGAGGCCGGTCTCGGGGCGATGCGTCGGCACGTAGTCGGGGAAGTAGGAGTTCGGCGCGGCGACCGTGCCCTCCTCGCCCGGGTGCTGCACGGCGACGAAGACCATCCCTTCCCGATCGTGGATGACCGGACCACAGGTCTCGCCGTCGCGCGGAACCGAGAGGAACTGCTGCACGCGGCCGCGGTCGGGTCCTTCGAGCGGCACCTTGAAGAGGCCGTCGTTGAAGCCGATCTTGCTCGGCGCGCCGTCGGTCGAGATCCACAGGTTGCCCTCGGAGTCGAACGCGACGTTGTCGGGGCACGAGATCGGCGAGACGAGCTCCTTCGGGAAGCCCGCGAAGTAGGTGTTCGTGTCGACGGCCGGGTTGCCGCACAGCAGGAGGATGCTCCAGCCGAACGTGGTGCCCGACTGCCCTGCCGTCTCCGTCATCTCGATGATGTGGCCGTTGCGGTTGCCCGTCACGGGGTTCGCCTCGTCGACCGTCGCGAGGGTGCGCGCCGAGTTGTTCGTGAGCGCGAGGTAGACCTTGCCGGTCTTCGGGTTGGGCTCGACGTCTTCGGGGCGGTCCATCTTCGTCGCGCCGACCTTGTCGGCCGCGAGGCGGGCGAAGACGAGCACCTCCTCGGTCGTCATGCCGGGGATGACGCTCTCGCCGTTCTGCGTGAGCGGGATCCACTCGCCGCTGCCGTCGAAGAGGCCGTCGGACGGGAGCACGCCGGTGCCGTTGATCTCGGCGACGGGCGAGTTGCCGGTGAACTTCGCGACATAGAGGTCGCCCTCGCTGAGCAGGCCGAGGTTGTTCCGGCGCGCGACCGGGGTGTGACCCGGGTCGAACGTGCCCTTCGACACGAACTTGTAGAGGTAGTCGTTCGTCTGGTCGTCGCCCATGTACGCGACCGCGCGGCCGTCTTCGGCGATGATGACGTTCGCGCCCTCGTGCTTGAAGCGGCCCATCGCGGTGTGCTTGCGCGGCGTCGACGTCGGGTCCTGCGGGTCGATCTCGACGATCCAGCCGAAGCGGTTGGGCTCGTTCACGAAGCCGGGATCCGTGGCGTTGAAGCGGGGGTCGATCCGCTCGAACGTGTACGTGGACTTCGTGCTGGGAGTGGCACGGTAGCGCTTCTGGCCGGCGGTGTCGGCCGCCCAGACGAAGTAGCCGTCGAAGTTCTCCTCGCCCGAGAGCACGGTGCCCCATGGCGTCGTGCCGCCGGCGCAGTTGCCGAGCGTTCCCTTGATCCACCGGCCCTCGGGGTCCTCGGCGGTCTTCAGGAAGTCGCTCCCGGCAGCGGGGCCGGTCGCCTCGAACACGGTGTCGGCGGTGATGCGGCGGTTGCGGCCACCGTCGACGAGGTAGCGCCACGGCTGCCCGATCTTGCTGCGGCGGAGCTCGACGACCGAGAAGCCGTGGGCGGCCTTGAAGATCGCGGCACGGCGGTCCAGCTCGGCGGCGTCTTCGGACGGCGGGAACATGATGCCCGGGTTCACGTACTCGTGGTTGCTCGCGAGCACGGCGGTGCGGCCGCTCCGGTCGGCGATGATGTCGATGTAGTCGCAGTTGTAGCCGAACTGGCCGGCCTGCGCCTCGGCCGTCTGGTTCTGGAAGTCGAGGGCCGGCACGCTCGAGAAGAGCGGGTCTCCCCATCGGATGATGGGCGCCCAGGTGTACCCGGCCGGCACGTTGAAGTCGTCGACGATCTTCGGCACCGGGGCGATCGCGTCGAACGCCAGGCCACCCTGACCGCCGGATGCTCCGCCGCCGGGTACCGCGACCGCCGAGCCGCCCGGGGTCGCGGCGGCGAGTGCGATGCCGAAGGCACCCGCGGCGCCGAGGCCGAGCACCGACCGCCGCGTCAGCGCGGCGGAGGCGATGTCGCGGAAGTGGGGATTCGCGGACGTGTTGCACTCGGGGCCGAGGCAGGCGTTGCCGCACTTGAAGTGGCACGTCACGGGCGAGCGCTTGCCCCGCACGTGGTCGGCCATCGGAAACAACTGGATGTCGGTGATCGTCACGGATCGGTCCTCACGCTCGGGGTCGGGATTCCTCTTGCACAGTGCTCGGGGAATCCGTCGCGACTCATGATGAGGCGTGAACGCGGGGTGAACGCGCGGGGAACGGTGCGTACACCCGGCGGTCATCAGGCCGGGACATCCGCTCTCCGTCTTCAGCCGAGGGCTGCGACGACCTCGCCGATCGGCACGTTCTCGCGGTCGCCCGTAGCCCGATCCCACACCTCGACGACGCCGTCGGCGACGCCGCGGCCGACGATCACGATCTTCGGCACGCCGATGAGCTCGGCGTCGGCGAACTTCACGCCCGGCGAGAGCTTGGGGCGGTCGTCGAAGAGCACGTCGAAGCGGGCCGCCTCGAGCGAGGCGACGACTCCCTCGGCTGCCTCGAACACGGCGGGGTCCTTGCCCGTCGCGAGCACGTGCACGTCGAACGGCGCGACCGACGCGGGCCACACGAGGCCCTTGCCGTCGTTGTTGTCCTCGGCGATGATCGCGAGGATACGGGTGACGCCGATGCCGTAGGAGCCCATCGTGACGGTGACGAGCTTGCCGTTCTCGTCGAGCACCTTGAGCCCGAGCACCTCGGCGAAGAAACGACCGAGCTGGAAGACGTGGCCGATCTCCATGCCTCGGGCGAGCTCGACCGGGCCGGAGCCGTCGGGCGCGGGGTCGCCGGCTCGGACGTCCGACGCCTCGACGGTGCCGTCGGCCACGAAGTCACGGCCGGCGACGAGCCCGAACACGTGCTTCTCGTCGACGTTCGCCCCGGTGATCCATTCGGTGCCATCGACGACGCGAGGGTCGACGAGATAGCGGATGCCGGTGGCCGACTCGGCGCCGAGCACGGCGCCATCGGTCGACCAGGGTCCGATGTAGCCCTTCACGAGGCCGGGGTGCTTCGCGAAGTCCGCCTCGGTCGCGGGCCCGACCTCGCCCGGTGCGAACGCCACCTCCACACGCTTCATCTCGACATCACGGTCGCCGGGCAGGCCGATGACGACGACCTCGCGGGCGCCGTCGGGATGTGCCACGGCCAGCACGACGTTCTTCAGCGTGTCGGCCGCAGTCCAGGGGCGACCGTCGGGGCGCGGGTACTCGGCATTCGCGAGATCGACGAGCGTCGCGATCGTCGGCGTGTTCGGCGAATCCAGCACGACCGGTGCGGGCAGACCGTCGAACGAAACGCGTTCGGGCACCACGGTCTCGAACGCCTCGACGTTCGCGGCGTATCCGCCTGCCGAGCGCACGAAGGTGTCTTCACCGATGGGTGTCGGGTGAAGGAACTCCTCGCTCCGCGCGCCGCCCATGAGCCCGTTGTCGGCGTTCACGATGACGTACTCGAGCCCGAGACGCGTGAAGATGCGCTCGTAGGCGTCGCGCTGCGCCTGGTAGCTGGCATCGAGCCCCTCATCGGAGATGTCGAAGGAGTACGCATCCTTCATCGTGAACTCGCGACCGCGCAGGAGACCGGCGCGGGGACGCGCCTCGTCACGATACTTGTCCTGGATCTGGTAGATCGCGAGCGGGAGGTCCTTGTACGAGTTGTAGAGGTCCTTCACGAGCAGCGTGAAGACCTCTTCGTGCGTGGGGGCGAGCAGGTAGTCGGACCCCTTGCGATCATGGAGACGGAAGATGCCGTCTCCATAGGTCTCCCACCGGCCGGAGGTCTCGTAGGGCTCGCGCGGGAGCAGCGCCGGGAAATGCACCTCGTGGGCACCCGCGTTCGTCATCTCCTCACGGATGATCGCCTCGATCTTCGCCTTGACCCGAAGGCCCAGCGGCAGCCACGCGAAGACGCCTGGCGCCTGGCGCCGGATGTAGCCGGCGCGCACGAGCAACCGGTGACTCGTGACCTCGGCCTCGGCCGGGTCTTCGCGGAGCGTGCGGAGGAAATAGTTCGTGAGACGTGTGGGCACCCGACGATTCTAGTTGCGCGCTCGACGGCACTTCACAGCACGGTTGCCCGAGCGAACGGGAGCGCATACTCGTCGCGCTTGCTCGTGCCGACCCCCATGCGCACCATGCCGGTGACGAGACCGACGGATGCCGCGACACCGTCGATCACCGGCACCCCCACCCGCTCCGAGAGCGCCGCGCAGAGGTCGGTCATGCCGGCGCAGCCGAGCACGATCGAGTCCGCGGCATCCGCTCGGACGGCTCGCTCGCAGACGGCTGCGATCGTCTCGAACGCCTCGGTCGTGGATTCCTCGAAGTCGAGCACCGGGATACCGGTCGCGTAGCTCGAGACGCAGGCCTCCGTGAACCCGTAGCGGCGCACGAGGTCGTGCGCCCGGCCGAGCGTGCGGGAGAGCGTCGTGACGATGCTGAAGGTGCGGCCGGCCATCGTCGCGACGTGCATCGCGGACTCGGCGATGCCGACCACGGGGCCGGTCGCGAGTTCGCGTGCTGCGTCGAGGCCCGGGTCGCCGAAGCACGCGATGACGAACCCGTCGACGCCGGCCGTCTGGCCCGCCTCGACCTCCCGCAGCACGGCCGCCGCCGCGGCGACCTCGTCGGTGTGGCTCTCGATCGCTGCGGGCCCGAACTCCGGGCAGACCGCCGCGATCTCCACGCCCGGCCCCGCAACCTCCCGGGCGGACCGGCCGATCTTGTCGGTCATCGCCCGGGAGGTGTTGGGGTTGATGAGGGTGACGCGCATCGCTACTTCGCCGCGGTGACGGATGCCACGTCGATGGTGCCGCCGGCCACGTCGACCGTGCCGTCCGAGACGCCTTCGCTCAGGTCGGCGAGGTTCGGCACGCGAGGATTGCGCCGCTCGAGGATCACGAAGATCGCGTAGCCGAGGCCGCAGCCGATGAACCACGTGAAGTTGCCGATCCACGAGATGTCGAACCCGCCCAGGTCGGCGATGAGCTTCGGCAGCACTCCGAGCGCGATGGTCGGAATGCCCGCGAGAAGCAGGGCGTTGACCGCGTTCGTGTTGTAGCCCTTCGTGTACCAGTACTTGCCCTGCTCCGACATCGTGAACATGTCGTCGACGAGCACGCGCTGGCGTGCCGCGACGTAGTAGCCGGCGATCAGGATGCCGAACAGCGGGCCGATCATCGCACCGAGCACGCCGAGGGTGTAGTGGATGGCGTCGGCGTTGTTGTACCAGTTCCAGGGCAGGAGGATCACCGAGCCGACCGCCGCGATCATGCCGCCCATGCGCCAGCTGATCCGGTGCGGCGCCACGTTCGAGAAGTCGAACGCGGGCGAGATGAAGTTCGCGACGATGTTGATGCCGACGGTCGCGATGACGAACGTCAGTCCGCCGAGGAGGATCGCGAACGGCGTGTCGATGCGCTCGACCGTGTGGATGGGGTCGGTGATGAGCTCGCCGAACACGGGCACGGTCGCCGACGCGGTGATGACGGTGAGCAGCGAGAAGAACAGGAAGTTGATCGGCAGGCCGAGGAAGTTGCCGCGCTTGACCGCCTCGAACGACTTGCCGTAGCGCGCGAAGTCGCCGAAATTCAGCATCGGGCCCGAGAAGTACGACACGACGATCGCGATGGCGGTGAGCATGACGGGGATCGAGGCCCAGAACTCGAGCGGCTCGCCGGCCGAGAGGTCGAGGCTGATGTTCTCCCAGCCCGCCTCCGAGACGAGGTAGATCGCGAGGACGATCATGACGACGTAGACCGCCGGCCCGGCCCAGTCGATGAAGTGACGGATCGTCTCCATGCCGTTCCAGAAGAGCGCGGCCTGCGCGACCCACAGGATCGCGTAGGAGATCCAGCCGAGGGTCGACAGCCCGAGGAAGCTCGACTCGAGCAGCGCCGCGCTGCCCGGGATGAACTTCAGGAAGACGATGTTGAGCGACGCGGCCGCGAGGTAGGTCTGCACGCCGTACCACGCGATTGCGATGAGGCCGCGGATGATGGCGGGGATGTTCGCGCCCTTGATGCCGAAGATCGCACGGTTGATGACCGGATAGGGCACGCCCGTCTTCTGGCTCGGCTTCGCGACGAGGTTGGCGAACACCTGCACGATGACGATGCCGATGACGAGCGCGAGCAGCACCTGCCAGCTCGCGATGCCGAGCGCGAAGAGGCTGCCGGCCGTGATGTACCCGCCGACCGAGTGCACGTCCGACATCCAGAACGCGAAGATGTTGTAGGAGGTCCACTTCTGCTTCTTGAGCGGAGCGAGGTCCTCGTTGGCGAGGCGGTGGTCGTATCCGGGCTTCACGAGGCCCGAGCCGACGGGCATGCCGGCGGCTTCGACGACGTCGTGCGGCCCGGTCGGCGGAGCCGGCGCGACTGACACGGGAGCGACGGGCGCACCCTCGAGTTGTTCGGTCATGAGCGGAAGCCTTTCGAGTGCCGGATGGGGGATGTGAATGAAGTTATAGATTCACGTTCGGCGCGAGGTTTCCGCGATGTAACGGCTGTGTGAAGATGAAATTCAGTGTTCACTTCACATATGTTTCGCCGATCGAGACGAGACCGCGCTTTAGGATCGAGTCATGACGTCACTGGCCGCGCCAAGCGACCCGATGGATTCCGCCGACGTGCGGAGCCTCGGCGGCCGTCTCCGCGCGCTTCGCACGGCGCGCGGAATCTCGGCTCGCACGCTCGCGAAGTCGCTCGGCATCTCGGCGAGCGCCGTCTCCCAGATCGAACGCGGAGTGATGCAGCCGTCGGTCTCCCGTCTCATCGCGATCACCGACGCCCTCGGCGTGCCGCTCGCCGACGTGTTCGACGACGCCGGCGACAGCGACGAGCGCCACGCGGCATCCGGTGACGAGCACGCCGGATACACGCTGGTCCGCGCCCACCAGGCGACGCCGGTCGCGCTCGAGAGCGGCGTCACCTTCCGCCGGCTCTCGCCGCGAAGCACGAGCGAACTCGACCTCTTCGAATCGGTCTACCCTCCCGGCAGCACGGCGACCGGCGACAATGCGCTCTTCCGGCATGAGGGCTATGAGATCGGCAGCGTGGTGTCGGGCGAGCTCACGATCGAGTTCGACGACGAGACGGTCGTGCTCGCGCCCGGCGACTCGATCAGCTACCCGTGCTCGAAGCCGCACCGCATCCGCAACAGCTCGAGCCGGCCGGCCGTGGCGACCTGGCTCATCGTCCACCCCTGACCGTCGGTCGGAGGCACGCGGGCCATGACGGTTGCGCGCCGCGGCGGACGCCTCTCGCGGCGACGAGCGGGTGGCGCCGTGCCCAAGCACGCCGCCACCCGCTCGTCGATGGGGGTCAGCCCTGACGCAGGCGCGTGCGCGCGATGGCGATCGCCGCGCCACCCAGCACGAGCGCTGCCAAGGCGATCCACACGACGCTCGACGTGTCGACGCCGGTGGAGGCGAGCGTCGGGACGCTCGCGATCGACGCGGCGGCTCCCGCGCCGGCGGTCGTCACCACCGGCGGTGCCGGCGCGGGCGGCGGTGGCGTCGGCGCCGGGAAGATCGGTGCACCGCCGATCTTGCCGAAGGCGAAGATGAACGTATTGGGCGCGCCTCCCGCCGGGTCGTCGGCCGTCTGCCCGAACGAATACGCCTCAGCACCGACCGCGGCGAGCGCCGCGTTCGCCTCGGCCTCGCTCGCTGCTGCCCCGTAGAAGATGACGAAGCTGATCGAGCCGCCGGGCCCGATCGGACCGAACGCGAAGTCGAACAGCGCACCGATGTCGCTCGGCCCGGCGTCGGTGGCGTTCCCCGAGAACAGGATCTGCGAAGGCCCCGTCAGCGGGTTCGGGCTGGCGAACCCGTCATCGCTCGAGAAGTACAGCGCGCTCGCAGTGCCACCGTCGATCGTGACGAACTCGTCGAACGCCGTGGGCTCGATGTCCCAGTCCATGACCCGTCGGTACTGCACGGTCGCGATCGCCTCTCCCGAGAGGTTCTCGATCGTCACGTTGACCTGATAGAGGTTCGGCGTGGCCGCTGACGGCACGTACTCGTGGGTGACCCGGAAGACGGGTTCATCTGCAGCATCCTCGATGACAACGACGGATGTCGCGGTCGATCCGGTGTACTCGAAGGACTCGACGACGAGATTCGTGCCGCCCTCTCCCTCGGTGTCGAGGTTCGCTCCGCCCCAGACGCCGCTCGCCGGATCAGCGACGCCCCAGCCTTCGCAGAGGCATCCGGGCGAGGTCCCATCGTTGCCCGTCGGCACATACGTGAGCCCGGCGTCCCCCGAACCAGCGGCAGAACCGGTCGCGTCGCTCGTGTTGAGCTCTCCGGTCGGATTGACCGCGAGGAGGACCGTGCCGTTCGTGATGCAGACGGCCGGGTAGCAGGGGTCTCCCGGTGCCGGGACCGCCGCGACGGCTGGATCGTCGGGCGCCGCGAAGAGGGTGACGGTCGGCTCGGCGACCGGCTCGGCGAGCGTCTCCTCGACGCTCGCGCCGGGTTCAGCGACGACGACCTCCGCCGCCGCAGGCACGGGATCAGGCGAGGTGCCTTCGGCCGGGACGGATGTCTCGTCTGTCGGTTCCGCCACCGGCTCGACCGCAGGCTCTGCCGCCTCAGCAGTGGGCTCGGCTACCGCGGCGGGCTCGGCCTCCGCCGCGGGCGGCTCGACGACCGCAGTCTCGACCACCGGTTCGGCGGGCGATTCCTCCGCATGCGCGGTCAAGGGGACGAGTACCAGGCTCAACGTCGCAATCACGACGCCGGTGCTCAAGCCGAGCCCCAGCCGCGTGCGCGACCTTGTTCGTGTGTTCATGGGATCGCTCCGTTCTTGAGTCCGTCGTCGACGGATCTCGGATTGTCGATGCCCGAGGACGGGCGGCTGATGTCGCTCGGAGCGCCCCCGCGCACGGCCTCACGCTAGGGAACGTGAGTGCGGCTCACGTCAGTGTGTACCCCGAAACGGCCTCAGGGCTGCCACGACCAAGCACCCGCGGTTTAAGGCAGGTCAGAGGTCGTTCTCGCGCGCCGCGGCGCACGACATGCCGAGAATGGGACGAACTGGCTCAGACGTCCTCGTCGTCGTCTTCCTCGTCTTCTATGGCGAAGTGCTCGAGCTCGTCCTCGGCCGCCGTCGCGGCATCCTTCTCGGAGCCCTCGTGCAGCGTGCCCATTCCGTCGGGGTACCCAGCCTGGTCGGGGTACTCGAACTCGGTGCCGTCTCCGCTCATCGCGGTCCCCTCTCGCGCACGGATGCGTCGTGGCATCCGATGCCGCCCACGATACTCGCGGACGAGCCGGCCGACTACGGGGTCAGGACCTCGGGCGCGCCCACCGGGGCATCCGTGCCCATCTCATCGGCGATGCGGTTCGCCTCTTCGATGAGCGTCGCGACGATCTCGGACTCGGGCACCGTCTTGATGACCTCGCCCTTGACGAAGATCTGGCCCTTGCCGTTGCCGGATGCCACGCCGAGGTCGGCCTCGCGAGCCTCGCCCGGCCCGTTGACGACGCAGCCCATGACGGCGACGCGGAGCGGCACGGTCATGCCCTCGAGCCCGTCGGTGACGTCGTTGGCGAGCTTGTAGACGTCGACCTGCGCACGCCCGCACGACGGGCACGAGACGATCTCGAGCTTGCGCTCGCGGAGGTTCAGCGACTGCAGGATCTGCAGTCCCACCTTCACCTCTTCGACCGGAGGCGCCGAGAGCGAGACACGGATCGTGTCGCCGATGCCCTCGCCGAGGAGGATGCCGAACGCGGTCGCCGACTTGATCGTGCCCTGGAACGCGGGGCCGGCCTCGGTCACGCCGAGGTGCAGGGGCCAGTCGCCGCGCTCGGCGAGCATGCGGTACGCCTTCACCATGATGATCGGGTCGTTGTGCTTGACCGAGATCTTGAAGTCGTGGAAGTCGTGCTCCTCGAAGAGGCTCGCCTCCCAGACGGCCGACTCGACGAGCGCCTCGGGCGTGGCCTTGCCGTACTTCTGCAGCAACCGCGGGTCGAGCGAGCCGGCGTTCACGCCGATGCGGATCGAGACGTCGGCTTCTTTCGCGCGCCGCGCGATCTCGGCGACCTGGTCGTCGAACTTTCGGATGTTGCCCGGGTTCACGCGCACCGCGGCGCAGCCGGCGTCGATCGCCGCGTAGACGTAGTTCGGCTGGAAGTGGATGTCGGCGATGACCGGAATCTGGCTCTTCTTCGCGATGATCGGCAGCGCCTCGGCGTCGTCGCGACTCGGCACGGCGACGCGCACGATGTCGCAACCGGATGCCGTGAGCTCGGCGATCTGCTGGAGCGTCGCGTTGATGTTCGTGGTCGGCGTCGTCGTCATCGACTGCACGCTCACCTGGGCGTCACCGCCGACGAGGACCTTGCCCACCTTGATCTGGCGCGACTTGCGTCGGGGGGCCAGTACCTCAGGGACTTTGGGCATTCCGAGATTCACAGCAGGCACGGGTTCAGTCTACGGCGCACGGCATCCGCGCAGGCTGCGAGCGGATGCCCCGCCGAAACGGCTTCAGCGTGGTCGCTCGGACTCCTTGTCACGTTCCGGGTCCTGGCCCGCGTGCTCCATGCGGATTCGGCGCGCGATCGCCGGATCCGCGCTATGCGACGGCAGTCGTGTCGAGCGTGGGCTCGGTGGCGGCGACGACCTCGTCGGCGGTCACGCCGGGTGCGAGTTCGACGAGGCGAAGGCCCTCGGGCGTCACGTCGATGACGGCGAGGTCGGTGATGATGCGGTCGACGACGCCCCTGCCGGTCAGGGGCAGCGAGCACTCGTTCACGATCTTCGGCGATCCGTCTTTCGCGACGTGCTCCATGAGCACGATGCGACGCCGGGCGCCGTGCACGAGGTCCATGGCGCCGCCCGGACCCTTCACCATCTTGCCGGGGATCATCCAGTTGGCGAGGTCGCCCGCCGCCGAGACCTGCATCGCCCCGAGGATGGCCGCGTCGATCTTGCCCCCGCGGATCATGCCGAAGCTCGTGGCCGAGTCGAAGAACGCGGCGCCGGGGAGCACCGTCACGGTCTCCTTGCCGGCGTTGATGAGATCGGGATCGACCTCGGCCTCGGTCGGGTACGGCCCGACGCCGAGGATGCCGTTCTCGGACTGCAGTAGGATCGTGATGCCCTCTGGCACGTAGTTCGGCACGAGCGTCGGCAACCCGATGCCGAGGTTGACGTAGGAGCCGTCGGGCAGCTCGCGAGCCGCTCTCGCAGCCATCTCGAATCGCGTGAGTGCCATCTCAGTCCTCCCTGACCGTGCGGCGCTCGATGCGCTTCTCGATGTCGGTGCCGACCACGATGATGCGGTCGACGTAGATGCCGGGCAGGTGCACCGCGTCGGGGTCGAGCTCGCCCACGTCGACGATCTCCTCGACCTGCGCGATGCAGACCCGCCCCGCCATCGCCGCGAGCGGCGAGAAGTTGCGCGCCGACTTGTCGAAGACGAGGTTGCCGTAGCGATCGCCCCGCAGCGCGTGCACGAGGGCGAAGTCGGTGGTGATCGCCTCCTCGAGCACGAACTCACGAGCGGCACCCGCGAACTCGAACGACTGCACGGGCTTTGCAGCGCTCGCCACGGCGATCGAACCGTCGCCGTTGTACCGCTGCGGCAACCCGCCCTCGGCGACCTGCGTGCCGACGCCGGTCTGCGTGAAGAACGCCGCGATGCCGCTGCCTCCGGCGCGGAGCTTCTCGGCGAGCGTGCCCTGAGGGGTGAGCTCGAGTTCGAGCTCGCCCGAGAGGTACTGCCGCTCGAACTCCTTGTTCTCACCCACGTACGACGAGGTCATCTTCGCGATGCGCCGCTCGGCGAGCAGCACGCCGAGGCCCCAGTCATCGACGCCGCAATTGTTCGAGACGATCGAGAGGCCGTCGACGCCCGCGTCGAGAATGGCCTGGATGAGCACCATCGGGATGCCGCAGAGGCCGAAGCCGCCGACGGCGAGGCTCGCGCCCGAAGGGATGTCGGCGACCGCTTCTCGAGCGGACCCGACGACTTTGTCGAGTGTCACGATGCACCTTTCTGTGATTCCGGGGCCGCGAGGCGGGAGCGGAGCACAGGCATCACGCTACTCGGGCTGCGGCTCATCTCGCGCTCCATCCGCCGTCCATCGTGTAGCTCGCCCCGGTCACCATGCGCGCGTCGTCGCCGGCGAGCCAGAGCGCGAGGCTCGCGACCTCATGCGGCTCCACGAGCCGTGGGATCGCCGACTCGGTGAGCATGATCCTCGGCAGCACCTCCTCCTCGGGGATGCCGTGTGCGCGTGCCTGGTCGGCGATCTGGCGCTCGACGAGCGGCGTGCGCACATACCCCGGGTTGATGCAGTTCGACGTGATGCCGTGCTCGCCGCCCTCGAGCGCGGCGACCTTCGAGAGCCCCTCGAGACCGTGCTTGGCGGCCACATACGCCGACTTGTAGGGCGACGCGCGCAAGCCGTGCACGCTCGACACGTTGATGATCCGGCCGAACCCGCGTTCGGACATGCCGGGCAGGGCCGCCCGGATGAGCAGGAATGGCGACTCGAGCATGATGCGCAGCATGAGCGCGAACTGCGCCGGCTCGAACTCTACGATGGGCCGCACGTGCTGCACGCCGGCGTTGTTGACGAGGATATCGGTGTCGAGCACGAGGTCGGCGAGTGCGCCCGTGTCGCCGAGGTCGACTCGCCATGCCGTGCCGCCGATGCGCTCCGCAGCGGCCTCGGCGGCCGCCCCCTCGATGTCGGCGATCGTCACCTCGGCGCCGGCTGCTGCAAGGGCCTCGGCGCACGCGAGTCCGATGCCGCTCGCACCGCCCGTGACGACGGCCCGTCGTCCGGTGAGCTTGGTCATGTTCCTCCTCGTCGAGTCATGGCCTGCCCCCGCGCGAATCAACCGGAGGGTGCCGGCAGTCCGAGTATGACTGCGCGAATTCGCATCGCAAATGGTGAGAATTGCAGCACGCATCTGCGGTTTCGCACACCCTGATCACCGCCCTCGCACCCCGATCCGGAACATAGACTGGAGAAATCCACTCATCATCGACGAAGGAGTCACCCGGCATGAGCACCCCCGACGTCGTCATCATCGGCGGAGCGCGCACCCCGTTCGCCCGCATCAACGGCAACCTCGCGGGGCAGACCGCGGTGGAGCTCGGCGCCACCGCCATCCGCGGGGCGCTCGATCGCGCGGGCGTCGCTGCCGACGACATCGACGCCGTGATCATGGGCCAGGTGCTGCAGGCGGGCGCCGGCCAGAATCCCGCGAAGCAATCGGCCGTGGCCGCAGGCATCCCGTGGCGCGTTCCGGCGACGACCCTCAACAAGGTGTGCCTGTCTGGGCTCGCCGCCATCACGGATGCCGCCCGGCTGATCCGCCTCGGCGAGGCATCCGTCGTCATCGCCGGCGGCCAGGAGTCGATGACGAACGCGCCGCACGTGCTGCCGGGCTCACGGCGCGGCTTCACCTACGGCGCCACCTCCATGCTCGACAGCGCCGCCCACGACGGCCTCACCGACGCGTTCGATCACGACTCGATGGGCGCCTCGACCGAGCGCTTCAACGGGCGCTACGGACTCACCCGCACCGAGCAGGACGAGATCGCCGCCGAGTCCCACCGCCGCGCGGGCGCCGCCCAGTCGGGCGGGGTGTTCGACGACGAGATCGTGCCCGTCGAGGTGCCGCAGCGCAAGGGCGACCCGGTCGTCGTCGACACCGACGAGGGCGTGCGCCCCGACTCCACGGTCGACGTGCTCGCGAAGCTGCGACCGGCGTTCGCCGCCGAGGGCTCGATCACGGCCGGCAACTCCTCGCCGCTCTCCGACGGCGCGGCCGCCGTGGTGGTCGCGAGCCGCGAGTGGGCCGAGGAGCGCGGTCTTCCGTGGCTCGCACTCGTCGGCGTGGCCGGGCAGGTCGCCGGCCCCGACAACTCCCTGCACTCGCAGCCCGCCAACGCGATCGCCGCGGCCCTCGAGAAGACGGGCGACTCCGCCGCCGACCTCGACCTCGTCGAGATCAACGAGGCGTTTGCCGCCGTGTCGCTGCAGTCCATGCGCGAGCTCGGCATCGAGTCCGACGTCGTCAACGTGCACGGCGGCGCGATCGCGCTCGGGCATCCGATCGGCGCGTCCGGCGCACGGCTGGCCCTCCACGCGGCACTCGAGCTGTCGCGCCGCGGCAGCGGCCGCGCCGCCGTGGCACTCTGCGGCGGCGGCGGCCAGGGAGAGGCACTGCTGCTCTCGCGCTGACCGCTGGTCGTCCGCGACAACCTGCTCGCGGTGCAGTCGCGCGGCGCCTGTGGCAGCATGATGCCACCGGTGCCGAACGCGCGCCACGGAGGGAACGCACGATGAGTGAGCGGCCGACGAGCGACGTGCAATCCGCAGCATCCGCTCGCACTCCGCTCGATCACCGCTTGCGCAGGATGACGGGACGCGACCCCGACGAGGCGCACCGCGCGGCCACGCCCCTCGAGTTGCTGTTCGACCTGACCTTCGTCGTCGCCTTCAGCCAGGCCGGCGCGCAGACGGCGCACTTGCTCGAGCTCGGTCACTGGGGTCCGGCGATCGGCGGGTTCGCGTTCGCCGTCTTCGCGATCTGGTGGGCCTGGATCAACTACTCCTGGCTCGCCTCCGCCTACGACAACGACGACATCTTCTTCCGCATCGCCACCATGGTGGAGATGCTCGGCGTGCTCGTGCTGGCACTCGGCCTGCCGCAGCTGTTCACCTCGCTCGATGAGGGGCAGCACGTCGACAACGCCATCGTGGTCGCCGGCTACGTCGTGATGCGCGTCGCGACCCTCGCCCTGTGGCTGCGGGCCGCGGCGCACGACCCGGCGCGTCGGCGGACCGCACTCACGTACGTCGCGTTCGTATCGGTCGCGCAGGTCGGCTGGGTGGTGCTCATCTTCGTCGACCTGCCGCTCCCCACCACCATGGCGTTCATGCTGCTGCTGGTCCTCCTCGAGCTCGTCGGCCCCTACGTCGCCGAGCACGGACGCGAGGGCGGCACGCCGTGGCACGCCCACCACATCGCCGAGCGCTACGGCCTCCTCGTCATCATCACGCTCGGTGAGATCGTGCTGGGTACGATCCTCGCGCTCTCGGCCGTGATCGAGAAGCAGGGCTGGTCGGTCGAGACCGTGCTCGTCGCGTTCGGCGGTACGGCGCTCGCGTTCGGCCTGTGGTGGGTGTACTTCACGATGCCGTCGGGGAAGGTGCTCGCGCGCTTCCGCGAACGCGGCTTCGTGTGGGGCTACGGGCACTACTTCATCTTCGTCGCGCTGGCGGGCACCGGCGCCGGATTGCACGTCGCCGCGTTCGTGATCGAAGGGGTCGCCCACATCGGCATCGTGCAGGCGCTCCTCACCGTCGTGATTCCCGTGGGGTTGTTCATGGTCGCGCTGTTCACGGTCTATTCGCTGCTGCTGCAGCAGTTCGACCCATTCCACATCTGGCTCTTCGTGGGAAGCATGCTGGCCCTCGTGCTCGCGGTTGCCGCGGTGTCTGCTGGAGCGAGTTTCGGAGTCGGCATCCTGCTCACGGCCGTCTCGCCGTTCGTCGTCGTGGTCGGCTACGAGACGGTCGGCCATCGGCACCAGGCCGCGGCGCTCGAGCGCGCACTGGCGTGAGCTGATCGCGTTCACGGATGCCGCTGCAGCCGTGAACGTGGAAGTGGCGGATGCCGCAGCATCCGCCCCTCCCACCTCACGGTCAGGCGTTCGGCCGGTTCGACCGCAGCACCTCGAGCCGGGCTCGGTACTCGGTCTCGTCGATGTCGCCCTTGGCGAACCGCTCGGAGAGCGTGGACTCGGCGCTTGCGCCCCGCATCCACGGGGGCCCATAGCCCTCGGGGCCGCCGTGCATCATCCAGGCGTGGCGCCTGCGGCTCACGAGGAAGATGATGAGGCCGATGACGAGGATCCAGAAGATCGGGATGAGGAGGAAGGCCCATCCGAAGCCGGCCGCCCAGGGGCCGGCGTGGGTGACCACCGCGGTGGTCGCGAGGGTGGCGAGCATGTGAGATTCCCTTGATCGATGCGACCCCGGATCGGGCCGTCGATGAGAGTCTCGCCGGGTCGCGGCATCCGCGAATCCCACCGGTGGAGTCACTTGCCCTGCTCCCCCGGGAGCATGATCCCGACTGCGGCTACTGCCAGCCGGGTGCCACGAGGCCCGACTCGTAGGCGACGACGACGAGGTGCACGCGATCGCGCGCGTGCAGCTTGGCCATGATGCGCGAGACGTGCGTCTTCGCGGTGAGCGGGCTCAGCACGAGGCGCGTCGCGATCTCGTCGTTCGTGAGTCCGAGGCCGACGAGCCGGAGCACCTCGCGCTCCCGGTCGGTGAGGGCGGAGAGGCGCTGCTCGTCGGGTGCGTCGCGCAAGCCCACCGCCATCCGCTCGAGCAGGCGCTTCGTCACGCCCGGCGAGAGCAGGGCATCGCCGGCCGCGACGACGCGAACGGCGCGGATGAGGTCGACCGGCTCGGTGTCCTTCACGAGGAACCCCGCCGCGCCGGCACGCACCGCGCGGGCGACGTACTCGTCGAGCTCGAAGGTCGTGACGATCACGACGTGCACGCCGGCGAGCGCCGGGTCGGCCGCGATCTGCTCCGTCGCCCAGAGGCCGTCGCCGCCCGGCATCCGGATGTCCATGAGCACGACGTCGACGGGCTCGCGGCGAACGAGGGCGAGCAGCTCTTCACCGCCGGATGCCTCGCCGACGACGATGACGTCGTCTTCGGCCTCGAGCAGCGCACGGAATCCCGCCCGCACGAGGTGCTGGTCGTCGGCGAGCGCGACGCGGATCATGCGACGCCTCCCCAGGGCAGGCGCGCGGTGACCCTCGTGCCGCCGATCGGCGACGCGCCGATCTCGACGAAGCCGCCGAGGAGCGCGGCGCGCTCGCGCATGCCGAGGATACCGCTGCCCTCGTGGTCGTCGAAGCCCGCGCCGTCGTCGTCGACCGTGAGCACGAGATCGTCGCCCGCCCGGTCGAGGGTCACGATCACCCGGGCGGCACCGGCGTGCCGCACGACGTTCGTGAGCGCCTCCTGCGCGATCCGGTAGGCGGCGAACTGCACCGCTCGTCGCGGCGCCGACTCGAGGCGGTCGACGAGCTGGGGCTCGAGCCCGGGCGAGCGCACGCCCGCGATGAGTCGAGGCAGTTCGGCGAGCTCCGCTTGCGGGGCGAGCGGGGCCTCCCCGTCGCGGATGACGCCGAGCACGCTGCGCACCTCGTCGAGGGCGGTCTTCGAGGTCTCCTTGATGCTGCCGAGCGCGGTGCGCGCCTGCTCTGGATCGCGGTCCATGAGATGCAGGCCCACGCTCGCCTGCACGTTGATCTGCGACAGCGCATGCCCGATGACGTCGTGGAGCTCGCGGGCGATCCGCACGCGCTCACGTTGCTCGGCGGCCTTCCGGCGGCGCTGCGCCTCGGCGCGGAACTCGGCGAATCGCGCGCGGCGCGTGCGGACGAACGAGCCGATGCCGAAGCTCGCGGCGAGCGCGAGCGTCACCAGGGCGATGCGGAACGGATGCCACGTCTCACCGAGCACTGCGCCGAGCGAGAGCGCGGCCGCCCACGCGATCACGACCGACACTGCTGCCCAGACGATGGCACCGCGGGCGACGGCGAGGACGATCGCGAACACGAGCGCCACGTAGGGCGGACCGAGGTCGGGCCCGATCAACAGGTCGGCGAGCGCCGCGGCCGCGACGACGGCGACGGTCGGCCCCGGGAAGCGGACCGACGCGAGGAGCGCGATCGGGCCGAGTGCAGCGAGCACGACGTGCAGTGCTCCCGCGAGCCAGCCCGCGTGGGTCCAGGCCGCGATGACGATGGCCGCCGGCACCTGCACGAGGAGGCTGACGATGACGGGCGCGAACAGCACGAAGCCGGGCGGCGGCCGGAATCGCTCGGGGCGTCCGTCCCACTGGGGCACGGGCATTCCTCGATCGTAGCCCGGTGCCCGCTTGCGCGGATCGGCCCGCCGGATGCTCATCCCCTACTCCCTCGGGAGTAACGCATCAGGAGCATCAACAGCACGTCAGAACAGCACGACCGGCTTCACGATGTCGGCGTAGATGAGGAGCGCGCTCATGCCGCCGAGGATCACGACGACCGCGAGCGTGAGCGGCATGAGCTTGGCCATGTCGACGGGCCCGGGATCGGGTCGGCGGAAGAGCTTGGCGAACGAACGACGGATGCCCTCCCACAGGGCGCCGGCGACGTGCCCGCCGTCGAGCGGGAGCAGCGGGATGAGGTTGAAGACGAAGAGCGCGATGTTGAGCGAGCCGAGGATGCCCACGAGGCCGGCGGCCTTCGACGCGAGCGGAATCTCGTCGAGGCTCGCGATCTCGCCGGCGACCCGGCCGACGCCGACGACGCTCATCGGCCCGTTCGGGTCGCGCTCCTCGGGCCCGAACGCCGCATTCGCGACGTCGACCATGCGTTGCGGCAGGTTCAGGATGATGCCGGCGACGCCGGCCACGTTCTCGCCGACGGCCGGGAGCACGGCGGTCACCGGCTGCTGCACGGTCTCGGTCGCCGCCCCGATGCCGACGAAGCCCGCTTGCACGGTGACCGGATCGCCCGCGGCATCCGTCACGACACGGCCCCGCTCATCGGTGGCGTAACGCTCGCTCAGCATCGGTGTGACGGTGAGGGCGACCTCGGAGCCGTCGCGTTCGACGACGAGCTCGATGGGCTCGTCGGGGTGGTCGCGGATGATCGCCGTCGACTGCACCCAACTGTCGATGGGCGTGCCGTCGACCGAGACGATGCGGTCGCCCGGTTCGATGCCGGCGGCGGCACCGGGAGCCGCCGGGTCGCCGGGCTCGCAGGTCTGCCGCTCGCTCGTGGCGGGCAGTGCGCACGCCGACACGGATCCGACGGTGGTCGAGGCCTGGGCGACGCCGAACCCCATGAGCAGCACCGCGAAGAGCAGCACGGCGAGCACGAGGTTCATGAACGGGCCGCCGAGCATGACGATGATGCGCTTCCACACGGGAAGCAGGTAGAAGGCGCGGTGCTCGTCGCCCGCCGTGATCGACTCGGCGCTCGAGTCACGGGCGTCCTGCACGAGGGCGCGGAAGAACCCCGTGCTGCCGGAGCCCGCGCGCTCGCCCTTCGCGGGCGGGAACATGCCGATCATCGCGATGTAGCCGCCGAGCGGGATGGCCTTCACGCCGTACTCGGTCTCGCCCTTGCGCTTGGACCAGAGCGTCGGCCCGAAGCCGATCATGTACTGCGTCACCTTCACGCCGAAGAGCTTCGCGGGTACGAGGTGCCCGATCTCGTGCAGGCCGATCGACACGGCGAGGCCGATCACGATGATGACGACGCCGATCACGAACGCGAGTACGGAATCCACCCAGCCAGCGTAGTGCCGGAGCCTCCGCGTGCGCTGTCCGCCGGCTGTGAACGACGGATGCCGCGCTCAGCGCGTGACGCGGCCGATCCGCTCGTTCGCGACCCGGCGGGCGTGCAGCTCGGCGTCGGCGAGTGAGGCGACCGAGAGCTCCGATCCGGATGCCTCGTGCGACTCGACGACCGCACGCACCGTGTCGACGATGTCGAGGAACCCGATGCGACCGGCGTGGAACGCCGTGACCGCCTCCTCGTTCGCCGCGTTGAACACCGCGGGGTACTCGCCGCCGGCGCGGCCGACCTGCTTGGCGAGCGCCACGGCCGGGAAGGCGTCGACGTCGAGCGGCTCGAACGTCCAGCTCGTCGCGGTCGTCCAGTCGAGCGGCTTGCCGGCGGCCGCGACGCGGTGCGGCCAGTCGAGCCCGAGCGAGATGGGCAGGCGCATGTCAGGCGGCGACGCCTGCGCGATCGTCGACCCGTCGACGAACTCGACCATCGAGTGCACGATCGACTGCGGGTGCACCACGACGTCGATGCGGTCGTACTCGACGTCGAAGAGCAAGTGCGCCTCGATCACCTCGAGTCCCTTGTTCACGAGCGTCGCCGAGTTCGTCGTGACGACGAGGCCCATGTCCCACGTCGGATGGGCGAGCGCCTCGGCAGGCGTCACGTCGGAGAGCTCGGCGCGGGTGCGGCCGCGGAATGGGCCGCCGGAGGCCGTGAGCACGAGCCGGCGCACCTCGTCGTCGGTTCCGGACCGCAGTGCCTGCGCGATCGCGGAGTGCTCGGAGTCGACGGGCACGATCTGCCCCGGCTGCGCGAGTCGGGTCACGAGGTCGCCGCCGACGATGAGCGACTCCTTATTCGCGAGCGCCAGCGTGGCACCCCGCTCGAGGGCCGCGATCGTGGGCGCGAGCCCCACCGACCCCGTGATGCCGTTCAGCACCACGTCGGCGTGCACGTCGCGCACGAGCTGCACGGCTTCGTCGACGCCGACCGCGGTGTGCTCGACGTGGAACTCCGCGGCTTGCGCCTCGAGCAAGGCCCGGTTCGAGCCGACCGCGAGTCCGACGACGTCGAATCGGCGCGGGTTCGCCCTGATGACCTCGAGAGCCTGGGTGCCGATCGAGCCTGACGAGCCGAGGATGATGACGCTGCGCACGCCTCCACTGTAGGCCGGTGGCCGAAGAAGCGTGTCAGCCGAGGGTCGCGACGGATGCCGCGCGGTTGCCGGGCACCGGCACATCGTGGAACCGCACCTCGCGCCATCCCTCGCCGAACTCGGGCACGCTGCGCACGATGCGGCCGACGCCGCCGTCGGCGCCGGGGATCGAGAGCTCGAGCCGCGACGGCTCGATGAACTCGGTGTGGCCGACCGCGCGGAGCAGTGCGGTCTTGCGGGCCCACAGCGCGGCCCGCACGAGCGGCCGGCGCGCGGGATCGAGCTCATCGAGCGCCTCGCGCTCGTTCGCGTGGAATGCCGCCTCGTCGATGACGGCACCGGCGTCGAGCGCCGCCGTCTCGATGCCGACGCCGAGCGGATGCCTGGTCGCCGCCGCTGCGACGACCGCGTCGCCCGCGATCGCGACATCGGCGAACCACTGCGCGCCCGACGGCGTCGCCGGATACGCCACGTGCGGGCGGCCATGCCGCGCCCCGCACTCCACGCACGCGTGCACGAGTTCGACGTCGTCGGCGGGAACACCCGCCGATCTCGCGAGGAGACCGCGAAGCACTCCATCGGCGCCCGGCGTGCGGCGGCCCCCGGCGAGCACGAGTACGTGCGCACCGGAGCCCTCGAGCTCGAGGAGCTCGCCGTCGACCGTGGCATCCATGGTCCCTATCCTCGCGCACTCGCGCATTCGCGGCGCAGAAGTGCTCATGTGAGCAGCACTGGGGCCTACCACCCTACGAGCGCGCGGCGAACGGCATATTCCGTTCGGCGCATCCCTTCGCCCCTAGGGTCGGAAGGTGACTGAGATCGAAGCCGAGGCCGTCCCCGCCGCGCCCGCGGTCCAGCAGGGACCGCTCTATCGCGTCGTTCGCGGAGTGCTCCGGCCCGTCGTCCGCACCGTCTACCGGCCCACGATCACCGGGGCCGAGCACGTGCCGATGCACGGGCCCGTCATCCTCGCGAGCAACCACCTCTCGTTCGTCGACAGCATCGTGATCCCGCTGGCATCGCCCCGGCCGGTGCAGTTCCTCGCGAAGTCGCACTACTTCACCGGCACCGGGGTGAAGGGAGCGATCTCGCGCACCTTCTTCGGGGCCATCGGCGCCGTGAGCGTCGAGCGCGGCGCCGGCGCCCAGGCACAGGAGGCGCTCGACCAGGGGCGGCGCATCCTCGACGCCGGCAACGCGTTCGCCATCTACCCGGAAGGCACTCGCTCGCTCGACGGCCGTCTCTACAGGGGTCGCACGGGCGTGGCCTGGCTCGCGCTCACGACCGGCGCGATCGTCGTGCCTGTCGGCCTCGTGGGCACCGAGGAGATCCAGCCCGTCGGGTCCAAGCTTCCGCGAGTGCGTCCCGTCACAGTGCGCTTCGGTGAACCGCTCGACCTGAGCCGGCACGGCACCGCGACCTCCGGTCGTGCCCGCCGCGCCGCCACCGACGAGGTCATGGCCGCGATCCACGCCCTCAGCGGGCAGGAGCTCGCCGGACGCTACAACGAGACGCCGCCGCAGGGGACGTTCGCGAAGATCGCCGATCGCGTGGTGCCGCGCGAGCGCATCTGACGTGATTCCCAGCCTCGACTCGAAGTGGGCGGGTATCGTCGCTTCGATGAGCATCGCGAAGGCCGCAGCCCGCGTCGCCGCCGCATCGCTCGTGGTGGTCGCGCTGGCTGCGTGCACCTCGCCGGCAGAGGCACCACGGGTCGCGACCTCGTCGCCGAGCGCAAGCGTGGTCGACCTGCCGGTGCCGCCGGCATCGCGGTTCGACCCCGGGTACATCGTGAGCGACGACGCGTTCTACGACAGCGGCGCGCTGAGTGAACGCGAGATCCAGTCGTTCCTCGAGGGGGTCTCATGCCGGCCGGAGCCCGGGGTGAAATGCCTCGCCGACTTCTCGCAGAGCACGGAGACGAAGCCGCCCGCCGGACCCGGGCACTGCACCGAGTACCGCGGCGGCATCCGTGAGCGCGCGAGCCGCATCATCTCGAAGGTCGCCGAAGCGTGCGGCGTGAGCCCGCGCATGCTGCTCGTGCTGCTGCAGAAGGAGCAGTCGCTGCTCACCCGGCCGACAGCCTCGGGATATCTGCGGGCCACGGGGTACGGCTGCCCCGACACCGCCGATTGCGATGCGAAGTACTTCGGCTTCTTCAACCAGGTGTACAACGCGGCGTGGCAGTTCCGGCAGTACACGGAGGAGCCCGACCGCAAGTTCCACGTCGGCACGGTCGACGTGCAGTTCCATCCCGATGCCGGGTGCGGCGCATCATCGGTGACCATCCGCAACCAGGCCACCGCGAACCTCTACAACTACACGCCGTATCAGCCCAACGACGCGACGATCGACGACCCGCGAGCCGGCGACGCGTGCTCGGCGTTCGGCAACCTCAACTTCTGGCGCATCTGGCATCGGTGGTTCGGCGATCCCGAGTCCGAGCGCTTCCCGGCGTTCTTCCCGCCCTGCACGAGGCTCGTGGGCGGCCACGCGTGTCCTGGGCCGGTGCCCACGCTGCCGGCGGTCGACAGCAGGCCTGCAGTCGAGCGCCGCTGACTCGCCTGCTCAGGCGATCACCGGCGTGACGACCGCAACTGGCTCGTGGTGCACCGGGAACGCCACGGAAGCCGCGATGAAGCACTTCTCGGCGGCCTCGGCGTGAATCCGCTGGGCCGTCTCGACCATCGATTCGTCGGCCACGATGACGCGCGGGTGCAGGGTCACCTCGGTGAACATCCCGCCACCGAGCCCGTCTTCGACCATCGTGCCGCTCGCGGCATCCGTGTACCCGTGCACGATCACGCCGTGCTGGGTCGCGACGTGGAGGTACGAGAGCATGTGGCACTGGCTGAGCGCCGCGATCAGCAGTTCCTCGGGATTCCAGCGCTCCCGGTCGCCGTGGAACACCCGGTCGCTCGATCCGTCGATGTCGTGGGACTTTCCAGCCGCCCGTACGAGGTGCTGGCGGCCATAGGCGCGGTATCCCGAGGTTCCCTCGCCGCGATCGCCCTGCCATTCGACCTCGATCGAGTAGTGGTGTTCGCCGAGCATGTGGCCTCCGATCGATGGCGAGTGAGCTGCATCCGATTCTGCCCCCTTGGACGGCCGCGGCGCAGCACGAGCGGCAGCGATAGGGTGGGAGAACCATGACTGACACCCAGATTTCCGCGCAGACCGAGCCCGCGCCGGTGAATTCCGTGCCGCAGGAGCGCAAGGTCGTGACCGCGATTCCCGGTCCCAAGTCCGAGCAGCTGCACGCGAGGCGCGCGAAGGTCGTCTCGGCCGGCGTCTCCTCTGCCCTGCCCGTCTACATCGAGCGCGCGAACGGCTCGATCCTCGTCGATGTCGACGGCAACCGGTTCGTCGACTTCGGCGCCGGCATCGGCGTGACGACCGTCGGACACACCGAGCAACGTGTCGTGGCGGCGGCGGCGAGCCAGCTCCAAGACGTGATCCACACCCTCTTCACGATCACCCCCTACGAGGAGTACGTGCGCGTCGCCGAACTCCTCGCCGAGCACACGCCCGGCACGTGGGAGAAGAAGTCGGTGCTCGTCAACTCCGGCGCCGAGGCGGTCGAGAACGGCGTGAAGATCGCCCGCAAGTTCACCGGACGGCGAGCCGTCGCCGTGCTCGACCACGCGTACCACGGTCGCACGAACCTCACGATGGCGATGAACTACAAGGCGCACCCGTATGCGACCGGGTACGGCCCGCTCGCCGGCGACGTGTATCACGCTCCGAGTTCCTATCCCTATCGCGACGGATTGAGCGGTGCGGATGCCGCGGCGCACACGATCGCCTACCTCGAGAAGGTCGTCGGCGCGGCCGACCTCGCCTGCCTCGTGGTCGAGCCGATCCAGGGCGAGGGCGGCTTCATGGTGCCGGCCGAGGGCTACCTTCCGATCCTGCAGCGGTGGTGCACCGAGCACGGCGTCGTGATGATCGCCGATGAGATCCAGAGCGGCATGGCCCGCACCGGTCACTACTACGCGAGCGAGCACTTCGGCTGGGAGCCCGACCTCGTGCTCTCCGCGAAGGGCATCGCCGGCGGCCTCCCGCTCGCGGCGGTCACCGGCCGCGCCGAGATCATGGACGCCTCCCAGCCCGGCGGGCTCGGCGGCACCTTCGGCGGCAACCCCGTCGCATGCGCCGCGGCGATCGCCGTGTTCGAGGCGATCCAGGAGAACCACCTCCTCGAGGCCGCGACGCGCATCGAAGCCCGCTTGAAGGCCGGACTCGAGCGACTGCAGCAGCGCTACGACATCATCGGCGACATCCGTGGCAAGGGCGCGATGGTCGCCATCGAGCTCGTGCAGCCCGGCACCGCCGCGACCACGAAGACGCCGAACCCCGAAGCCGTCACCGCCCTCGTCGCCTATGCGGCGCAGCACGGCGTGCTGTTCCTGAACGCGGGCACGTGGGGCAATGTGCTGCGCTTCCTGCCGAGCCTCGCCGTGAGCGATGCCCTGATCGAAGACGGGCTCAGCGTGCTCGACGACGCCCTCGCCTCGCTCGGGTAGCGCGGTGACAGGCACGTTCAGCATCACTGACGCCGTCGAACTCGCCGTAGTCGAACGAGGTGGTTTCATCGAGTCCCGTCATGCCGGCTCGGCCGTCGTGCTCTCCCCCGACGGCGAGGTCGTGCGCGCGCTCGGCGACGTGCAGTCGCCGATCTTCCCACGTTCCTGCCTGAAGCCGTTCCAGGCCGTGGCCGTGATGACCTCCGGCGTCAACCTCCGGGGTGAAGACGCGGCCATCTCGACGGCGAGCCACTCGGGAACGGCGGCACATGTCGCCCTCGTGCGCGGGCTCCTCGACCGCGCATCGCTGCCCGTCTCGGCGCTCGGCTGCCCGCCGGCGGCGCCGTCCGACCAGGCCGCTCGCGACCAGCTCGTGCGTTCGGGCGGCGCACGCGAGCGCGTCTACATGAACTGCTCGGGCAAGCACGCCGCCATGCTCCTCGCGTGCGTCGCGAACGAGTGGCCGCTCGAGGGCTACCTCGACTCCGGGCATCCGCTCCAGAAGCGCGTCCTCGACGTTATCGAACGGTTCACGGGCGAGCGGCCCGCCGCCACCGCGGTCGACGGTTGCGGCGCACCAGTGCACGCCATCAGCCTGAACGCGCTGGCACGCGGCATCCAGAAGATCACCACCGCCGCGACGGCATCCCCGTTCGCGCTCTACCGCGAGGCGGCCGCGCTCACCGAGGCGGCTCGGGCCAATCCGTGGGCGGTCGGCGGCCCCGGTCAGCCCGACACCATCGCGATGGAACGTCTCGGCGTGTTCGCGAAGGTCGGGGCCGAAGGCATCATGGTCATGACGGCGCCGAACGGCACGACCACGGCGCTCAAGGTGCTCGACGGCTCGTCACGGGCTTCGACGATCATCGCGCTCCGTCTCCTCGCCGACGCCGGCGCGGTCGAGCATGACGCGGTCGACGCGGTGCAGACCGAGCTCGACCTGTGGGTCATGGGTGGCGAGCGCCGGGTCGGACAGATCCGGGCCAACTTCTGACACCGACTCGCGGATGCCGCCGCCCACTTGGGCGCGGCGGCATCCGTCGGGTCAACCGAGCTGTGCGAGCCGTTTCGCGCGAGCCGTGCGCGAGACCTGCGCCACGACCACGAGCGCGAGGGCGAACAGGAACACCGCCGACGCGATGACGTTGGCCTCGGCGGGGATGCCCCGCGACGCCGAGATGTACACGTACTTCGGGAACGTCGACACCGATCCGGAGTTGAAGTTCGTGATGATGAAGTCGTCGAAGCTCAACGCGAACGAGAGCAGCGCCGCGGCGAGGATGCCGGGGGTGAGGAGCGGGAACGTGACCCGCCAGAACACCTGCGCCGGCGAGCCGTAGAGGTCGCGACCCGCTTCCTCGAGCGCCGGGTCGAGACTCGAGATGCGCGCCTTGACCGTGACCACGACGAAGCTGATGCAGAACATCGTGTGCGCCAGGATGATCGTCGTCATGTCCTTCGGCACGCCGACGGCGAGGAACTGCGCGGCGAGCCCGGCGCCCAGCACGACCTCGGGCGTCGCCATCGGGAGGAACAGCAGCAGGCTGATCGCCGACCGCGCGCGGAAGCGATAGCGGACGAGCGCGAGGGCGATCATCGTGCCGAGCGTGGTCGCGATGACCGTCGCGGCGATGCCGATCACGATGCTGTTGCCGAACGCCTGGCAGACCGCGCCGCCCTCGACGTTGCAGACGTTCAGCCACTTGTCGAAGGTGAACCCTCGCCAGGAGATGTTGGACTTGAGCGAGTCGTTGAACGAGAACACGAACGTGTACACGATCGGGATCAGCAGGAACACGAACGCGATGATCGTGTAGGCCGGAAGCAGCCAGTCGCCGAGTCCGATGCGCCGCCGGCGCGGGGGGCGGCTCCCGGGGTCGCGGGCCTCGCTCCCGGCCAGATCACCGAGGACCGCCGCCGCCTGGACTTCGCCGCTCACAGGAGCTCCTCCGTTCCGGATCGCTTCACGTACACCCCGACGAGCACGAGGATCACCGCCATGAGGATGATCGAGAGCGCCGCGGCCGCCGGATAGTTCAGCAGCACGAGGAAGTTCGCCTCGATCACATTGCCCATCATCTGCGTCTCGGTGCCGCCGAGGAAGTCGCGGCTCGCATTGATGTAGTCGCCGGCGGCAGGGATGAAGGTGAGCAGGGTGCCGGCGACGATGCCGGGCATCGACAACGGGATCGTCACCTTGCGGAAGACCGTGAACGGACTCGCGTAGAGGTCGCTGCCGGCCTCGAGGTAGCGCGTGTCGAGCCGCTCGAGCGTCGTGTACAGCGGGAGCGTCATGAAGGGGATGAAGTTGTAGGTCAGGCCGAAGATGACGGCGAACGGGGTGCCCGTGAAGTGCGCGTCGGGCGCCATGAGCGACAGTGCCTTCAGCGAGGTGATCACGAACGACTCATCCGACAGGAGCTGCTTCCACGCAAGGGTGCGCAGCAGGAAGCTGATGAAGAACGGGGCGATCACGAGCACGAGCATGAGCCCCTGGAGCATCGGCCAGCGTCTCGCCTTCACGCCGATGAAGTACGCGAGCGGATAGCTGATGACGAGCGCGAGCAGCGTGGCCGCGAGGGCGTACCCGAAGGAACGCAGGATGTGCGGCAGGTAGCTCTCGACGACGGCCGTGTAGTTCTGCCAGTTGAACGCGTAGTCGAACTGGCCGATGTCGCCGAACTCTCGCGGCGCCTGCAGCGAGGTCAGCAGCAGCGAGATGAGCGGGGCGAGGAAGAAGAGCACGAGGTAGGCGATGCCGGGCAGGAGCAGGAAGAGCGCGATGCGGCTCTTCCGCTTCGGGGCCTGCGTCTGTGCCTCCGCGGTCGCGAATGCTGCGAAGGCCATGGTCAGTGCTCCTCGAGCTCCGCGACGAGCGCCTCACGACGGTGCACGGCGATCGACTCGGTGTCGTCGTCGGCAGCGAATCGCGGCGCCGAGTCGGCGTCGTCGTCGAGGCCGAATCCGTGCGCGACATCCCAGCTCACCCACACCTCGGCGCCCTCGGCCGCGACGGGACCCGAGCCGATGTTCTGGGCGAACACCGTGAGCGTGCCGACGCCCGGGACGGTCACGAGGTATTGCGTGCTCACCCCGGAGAACGAGACGTCGATCACATGACCGGGGCCGAGCACGTTGCGCTCGGCGGACTCGACAGGCGCCTCACGATGCAGGGCGACCTTCTCGGGTCGGACGCCGATCGTGACGCTGCCCTGGTGACGCCTCGCACGCGCGGTCGGCACCACGAGGCGTGCTCCGGCCGCATCGACCGTGATCGCCGTGCCCGTGGAGTCGACGACGTCGCCGGAGAACAGGTTGGACTGGCCGAGGAAGTTCGCCACGAACACCGTGCGCGGCGACTCGTAGAGCTCTGCCGGCGGGCCCATCTGCTCGATCGCGCCCTTGTTCATGACCGCGACGGTGTCGGCCATGGTCATGGCCTCCTCCTGGTCGTGGGTCACGTGCAGGAAGGTGAGGCCCACCTCTTCTTGAATCGTCTTCAGCTCGAGCTGCATCTGGCGGCGCAGCTTCAGGTCGAGCGCGCCGAGCGGCTCGTCGAGGAGCAGGAGAGCCGGGCGGTTCACGATCGCGCGAGCGAGCGCGACGCGCTGCTGCTGGCCGCCCGACAGTTGCTGGGGCCGGCGCTGCGCGAGGTGGTCGAGTTCGACGAGCCGGAGTGCCTCGTGGGCCCGCCCGGCGGCATCCGCGATGCGTCGCCGCTTGAGCCCGAACGAGACGTTCTCGATGATCGACATGTGCGGGAAGAGCGCATAGCTCTGGAACACGGTGTTGACGGGTCGCTCGTGCGCCTTCGTGTCGGTGACGTCGACACCGCCGATGAGGATCCGGCCTCGGGTGGGCTCCTCGAGGCCGGCGACGAGCCGGAGCGTCGTCGTCTTGCCGCAGCCGGATGGTCCGAGCAACGCGAAGAACGATCCGGCGGGGATCGTGAGGTCGAGCTCGTCGATCGCCGTGAAGCCCGGGAACCGCTTCTGGATGCCCACGAGCTCGAGGTCGGCGCCCCGTTCGGCGAACGCTCCTGCCGGCATGCTCACGAACCCAGCAGGATGCTCTGGAACTCGGCCTGGTACTTCTGCTCCTCTGCGCCGTCGAGCGCGCGGAACACGTAGGCGTTCGAGAGCGTCTCCTCGTTCGGGAAGATGAGCTGGTTCTCGGCCAGTTCGGGATCGATCGCGGCTGCGGCCTCCTGGGCGCCGACGACCGGCGTGATGAAGTTCACCCACGCGGCGACCTCGGCGGCGACCTCGGGCTCGTAGTAGTAGTTGATCAGCGCCTCGGCGTTGGCCTTGCGCGGCGAGCCGATCGGCACGAGGAAGTTGTCGTTCCAGAGCGTGCCGCCCGCGGTGGGGATGGCGAATTCCCACTTGTCGCCCGCCTCGGCGTTGATGACGGTGATGTCACCCGACCAGCAGATCGCCGCGAGGGTGTCTTCGCTCTTCAGGTCTTCCAGGTAGGAGTTGCCCTTGATGTTGCGGACCTGGCCGTCGGCGACCTGCTGGCGCAGGAGTTCGATCGCCTCGGAGTACTCATCGTCGCCCCACGAGCCCGAGATGTCGACGCCGTTCTCGAGCATGAGGAGCCCCATGGTGTCGCGCATCTCGGAGAGCACGCCGACGCGCCCCTTGAGGTCGGCGTGCCACAGGTCGGACACCGAGGCGAGACCGCCGGGCACGGCCTCCTTGTTCCAGCAGATGCCGGCGAAGCCGCCCTGCCACGGGAGCGACATCGTGCGGCCCGGATCGAAGTCGACGTCGCGAAGCGAAGGCGTGAGGTTCGCGACGTTCGGGATGTTGCCGTGGTCGAGCTCCTGGGCGTAGCCGAACCGGATCCACCGGGCGATCATCCAGTCGGTGAGGCAGACCAGGTCGGCGCCGATGTCCTGGCCGAGCGCGAGCTGGTCTTTGACCTTGCCGTAGTAGGTGTTGTTGTCATCGACGGCGACCTCGTAGTTGACCGCGATGCCGGTCTCCTCCTGGAAGGCCTCGAGCGTGGGGTAGTTGCCGTCGTCATCTTCGTCGATGTATGCGGCCCAGTTCGCCCAGTTGAGGGACTTGTCGGAGGCCGATTCGTCGGCCGCGGGCGTGGGCTTGGCCTGTGGGCCGCTCGTCGAGCACGCTGCGAGCGCGAGCGCCGACGCACCGGCACCAGCGCCGGTGAGGAGCGTGCGACGATTCAGTTGCGCCTGGCGCGCCTGGGTGATGATGGCGCGGATCATCGGGTCTTGGGGAAAGGGCCGTGTGGTCACGGAGACTCCTATCGGGTCGCAAGCTCATGCATGGTGGGAAGATACTGCCACACTGCACGACCAGTTACATCGGATCATGTCCGAATCGTTAAGAATTTCGAACATCCGGCACGGAATCAGTGCTCGAAGTAGGGTTTGAGCGTCGGTTTCAGTTGCCGAGCGCAACAGGCCACGTCGCCCTGACCGCAGGGCCTGCCGCGCCCGCCGGGCCCGCCGCGCTCGCCGCGCCGACGACCCAGCACTGCGGTGCGCCATCGTCGAGCAGCGGCGGCAGGGTGCGGTCACGCACGAGCGCGCGGTACTCGGCGGAACCGCCCTGTGCGACGATGACGGCCTCCTCGCGGATCGCCGACGCGAGGCTCCAGTTCATCGCCCACGCGTCGGCGTCGCCGATGAACACGGGTCGCCCGCCGTGAGGCGCGGCCGCGAGTGCGGCGTGGATCGCCGCTTCGCCACCCGGAGCCAGCACGATCACCGTGCTCGCGTGTGCGGCGAGCACCTCGGCAGCGGCCCGAGGTGTCGGCGTCACAACGGCATGCACGCGGGCCGGGTCGATCGTCAGCGGAGGAACGGGCTGCGGCACGGCCGGAGGCAGCCCGACGTCGTCGACGAGTTGCACGCGCCGGCCACGCCATTGGCCCGCGCCGGGCGGGTCGCCGGCGCGCCAGAGCTCCCCGGCTCCTCCGGCCTGCACGAGGTCGGAACGGCTCGGGTACCGGAGCCGAACCACTTCGCCGAAGCTCTCACGCACACCGGGACCGAGCGAATGCGGCTGCGCAGCGCTCGCGACGACCGCAAGTCCTCGCGAACGGCCCTCGCGGAGCACCGCGGCGACGGCTTCCGATGCCGCCTGCCGGTACTCGTCGGGCCACCCGCGGAATCGGGAGTCGAGATCGTCGATGACGAGGAGCCGGGGAGGCTCACCGCCGCGTCGCACGGCGACGAGCACCGCTTGGATCGTGTCCCACACGGCGCTGCGCGGACCCTCGAGTCTCACCACCGCCGCCGGGCCGTGCCGCTCGGTGATCGCCCGTGCCACGAGCGACAGCGCCGTGCTGCGCCCGCTTCCCGGCGCGCCGAGCACGAGGAGGTGGCCGTCGTCATCGGGCGTCCAGCTCGCGATGGCGCGTCGCTGGAGCTCGGGTTCGTCGACGAGGCCGAGCGCGACACAGCCCGACGAGCCACCGTGCGGCTCGCCGTGCGGCCTGCCGAGCATCTGATCCTGCGTCGACGCAGGTACGGGCTGCGAGAGCGTCACGAGCCGATCGAGCTCATCCGGTGCGATGCGGTGCGGCAGCGGATCGAGCCACGGTCGTCGAGCGCGCGGCATGGTTGCGGTCATGGCGCGAGTGGCCGCGAGCAGCGCGGGTTCGGCGACGGCAGAATGGAACGGCACGGGGCATCCGTCGCCCGGATCGATCACGCCGCGGCCCGGAGCATCGGGCGGGATCGAAGCGGCCGCGTCGGTGCCGACGACCGCGACGCTGTCGGAACGCTGCATGACGCGAAGTGAGACGCGGATCGCACAGTTCGCCGTCACCTGCTCACGGACCACGCCGTTCGGTCGCTGGGAGGCGAGCACGAGGTGCACGCCGAGCGAGCGGCCGCGAGCGGCGATGTCGCCGATCACCGCGCCGAGGCCGGGGAACCGCTCGATCATCGCCTGGAACTCGTCGACCACGATCACGAGGCGCGCGAGGGACACCTCGGGAGCGAGGTCGGCGATGTCGCGTGCACCTACCGCGGCGAGTACCGACTCGCGGTGCCGGAGCTCGGCGCGGAGGCTCAGCACGGCGCGTTCGGCTTCGGCTTCATCGAGATCGGTGACGATGCCCGCGACGTGCGGAAGGCTGCGAATCGGTTCGAATGCGGCGCCGCCCTTGAAGTCGACGAGGAGGAACGACACGCGGTCGGGCCGGTGGGCTCGCGCCAACGCCGTGAGCCATGCGAGCAGGAACTCGCTCTTGCCGCTCCCCGTCGTCCCGGCGACGAGCGCGTGGGGTCCGCCGCGCACGAGGTCGAGCTCGAGCGTTCCGAAGGACGTGACGCCGACCGCGACGGCGAGCGTGGCACGGTTGCCGGCCGGGGCTACCGGTGGCTCGAGGCTGTCGAGCGGCACGCGCCTCGGCAGCCCGTGCGCACCGCCGACCCCCGCCCGCTTCGCCGCTGTCGCGAGATCGCCGGCCCACGCGAGCGCCTCGGAGCTGCCGATGAGGCCGGGCACGATCGAGCGATCGGCGGCTGCGCCCGTGCGCCGGCGCACGATCGCGAGTCCCGGCCCCTCGATCGCGACGACCGTCTCGATGCCGGGAGGCAGGCTCGCGGCATCGGCACCCACGGCGATGATCGACACGGGAACGGATGCGCCCACGCCGACGCGCTCGGCCGTGACGTGTCGCGCATGCGGCGACGCCGCGTCGACGACCCGGACCCGCCACTGGCTCCCGCCGCCGTGGTGCGGGAGTCGCCGCGCCCAGGCCCAGTGCTCGCCGGCGGGCACCTCGATCGCGAGCGCGCCGGGCACACCGTGATGGGCGACCTGGAGGAGCGCCGCCCGGGCCGCTGCGCTGGCCAGGTGCAGTGTGCCGACGAACCCGATGCCCGCCTCGGGGTCGGCCGTCACGGGCGCATCGGCGAGGAGTGCCGCGTGCTCGAGGACGGCACGATCGACGTCGTCTGCCGGCGACCCGTCGATGCGCAGCGTGCTCGAGGCGCTCCCCCGCCCCAGCACCACCGGCCCGGGCCTGCCGTCGTTCCAGCTCGGCGCCGCGTCTCCGTCGACGAGGTGTCGCGGGGGCGGCGACCGCCGCCACGCCGCGTGGCGCTCGTACTCGTGCCGCTCGTCGATCGCAGCATGGAGCGCGTCGAGACGACGGGTGCGCTCCAACTCGGCTCGCCGCCGCTGTCGCCGTGCCTGTCGACGGGAGTCGAAGAGCGAGGCGATCGCGACGACCGGGCCGAGGGCGGCGAAGACGAGTGCGAACATCGATCCGGTGACGGCCCACAGCCCGAGTGCCCCGACGACGGGCGCGAGCGTGGCGAGGAGCGGGAACCCGGCTCGAGTCGCCTCTGGCGGCACGGGCGGGAGCGCGAGCGGAAGGTCGATCGGATGCGGCGAGGCGAGGTCGAGACGGTCCACTCAGCCATCCGAGCACCACCGGCGCCGCGCGGACGGGACGCCCGCGCAGACGCCCGTCATCCACGCGCCCGCCCGCCTGTCGAGGACGAGTCGATGCACGTGGCCGGGCACAGCGCGCCAGCCGGACACGCCCCGGCGCCCCGGCGCCGCGGCGACCCGATCAGTCGACCACGAAGAAGTGCTCGGCGAGCTCGACGCGGCTCCCGCGCGGCACGAGATAACGACGCCCGGGCTCGCAGCGCAGCGCCCCGTCATCTGGGCGTCGCACGATCGTGCCGTTGCCCGAGAAGCGATCGGCGATCCAGAGCACGCCGTCGTGCTCGCCGAATTCGAGGTGGGTCTTGGAGACCGAGAGGCCGGGGTCGGTGATCTGCACGAGGTGGTCGAACACCTCGCCCGGTTGCGGCAGCGGGCGCCGCCCGATGAGCCCGGTGCCGAACACCGTGCGGGTCTCACCGGTGCTGAACCGCAAGACGAACCGCGTGGCCGCCGGCGGCGCCACGGGGGCCGAGACGGGCGCCTCCACGAACGACGGGATCGCCGTTGCTGCACGGAAGCCCTCGAGCGGGATGCTGATCACTCCGCTGTTGCGGCGTGCCGGTCGCTCGATCGCCGTCGTGTCGCCCGGGCGCGGGTCGGGCTTTCGCCTCGACTCGGGTGTCGCGCTCGTCGAGCTGCCGCACTCGCCGCAGAACATCGCCCCTGGGGGAAGTTCGGCCCCGCAGATCCGACAGGTCACGACCGCGCTCCTCTCCGGGTGACAGCGTACCCGCCGAGGGAGGTGAGCGAGACCGCGGCCCTCCAGCGCTCGCGGCGAGTGCGCGGGGCCCCGAGGCGCTCCTGGAGCTCGTCGACCGACTCCCAGACCCGCCGGTCGTCGTCGTCGGACGGTCCGTCGGGAGCGAACACTGCGCGGTCCACCACGGATGCGAGCACGAGCGGCGCGAGTCCGCCCACCGTCGCGGCTTGCTCCGCACGGGTCGCGTTCGGGCGGATCGGGTAGCCGAAGTCGGATGCGGAGTCGGCGAACTCCTGCCACCCTCCCTCGATCCGCTCGACCACCGTCGCTGCACCGCGGCGCAGCCGGCGCCGTCTGAGCTTCGCCGCGATGATCGCGATGAACGGGCTCGCGATGAGCGCGAGCACGACGACCACGATGCCGGTCACCCCGAGCACGCCCAGCAGCACCTGCAACCAGGCGGCGGCGTCGTCGTCCTGATCGTCGGGCGAGAGGTCGGGATCTGGGTCGAGATCGTCGACCGGTGTGCGCTCCGCGGGCGGCGGCAACGCCGATTGCGGCCTCGACACGACCGTCGGCTGGTCGGGATGACGCTCAGGGATCTCGCGCACGTCGGGGTTCGGATCGATCGAAAGCCAGTCGCCTTCGGCCGTCTGCACCTCGATCCACGCCTGCAGGTCGGCGCTCTCGAACACCGTGACGTCGGATTCCGCCGGAGGCGTGGCATCCGTCTCGGACGGCTCTGCACCAGGCAGGTAGCCCACGACGACCCGCGCCGGGAAGCCGATCCGCCGCGCCATCAGGGCCGCTGCGACGGCGTACTGCTCGCCGTCGCCGACCATCGGGCTCTCGGTGGCGAGTTCGGCGAGCCGGTCGAGCGAATGCCCCGATCGACTCCGTCGCTCCTCGACCAGGCCGTGACTGACATACCCCTCGTCGTGGAAGCCCTTGATGAGCTGGGCGAGTCGTCGGCCGGGGTCACCGGTTGCCGGCGCCCATTCGTCGAGCAGTTGCGCGAGCTCGGCCGGCAGGTCGGGCGATGGCGGAAGCACGCTCGTTCCCGGGCGCAACCCCACGAGAGACCCCGGATCGGCCGGGGTCACCGAGAACGCGGTGTAGGAGTCGCCCGAGTCGAGCCCCTCCTGCACGGCGCCCGTGCCCGTCACGTCGTTGTAGACGAATCCCTCGGCGAGCTGCTCCGCACGCGGACCTCCGAACGCGATGCGCTCGAGGCGACCGACGCCGGGCACCCACACGTCGGCGTATCCGAGCACCGAGACCTCGATGCGCACGTCGACCGCACCCGATTGGTCGAGCCGGTACGGCAAGCGCGTGAACCGGCCCGAGAGCGCCGTGCCGTCGATGCCCCCGACCGAGTAGATGATGCCGTCGTACGTGTCGAGCGTCGCGATCCGGATGCCGGCGCCTTCCGGCAGGCCGCGAACGCCGAGCATGGCCCGCTCACTCGAGTCGGGGTCGAACGCCGCCCGGAACCCTGCGAGCGGGCTCTCGTGCTCGCGAGGCTCGAACGGGGGCTGCAGCTCCGCGCGCAGCACGTTGCGCTGCGGCACGGGCAGGGCCAGGGATGCCGCGGTGGCGCCGACGAGCGCGATCGCCACGAGCGCCGACGCACCGAATACGCGGCGCGCATCGGCGAGCGCGGTCTCGACGGGTCGACCGCTCGTGATCGCCCGTCGCTTCGAGATCGCGACCCGCACGAGCCAGGCCACTGCGGCGACGAGGAAGGCGAGGCCCGCCTCGACCGCGAAGGCGGTGTGGACGACGCCGAACGTGATGCCGCCGACGAGGAGGAGGGCAGGAGGCACCACCGCTGCTGCGGGCCGACGGCTCCGCAGCGCAATCGTCACCGCAGTGGTCGCCGCGACGAGCGCCGAGAGGAAGGGAGGCACGAGCAGCGCCTGGTACGAGCCGACCGGCACCGCGATCGTGACGAGCTGCTTCCACGACAGCGCAGCCGCGGCGAGCAGGTCGGCGACCCCGACAGGAGTCGGCACGATCCCGGCCAGTGCCCGCCCGGGCACCGCGGCTGGCACGCCGAGCACGAGGTACGCGGCGAACACGGCGACGACGACCATCCACGCGGGCCAGCGTCGGCGTGCGCCGGCGACGCCGATGCCGGCACCTGCGACGATCGCGACGGCACCCGCGACGATGAACGCGGTGCTCTCGTAGATCGGCCACCACGGAATCAGGGCCGCGGCGAGCATCGCGGCGATGAGCAGTGTGCTGACCGCGGTCGCCCAGAACCGGTCGGCACCTGCTTGCGAGCGGGTCTGCGTCATGCCACGGACGCCGATCTCGCGAGCATCGCGCGCAAGTCCTCGAGATACCCGATCCGAAACACCGTGAGTCCCGCGATGGAGCGCACCGACGGCTCCCCCTCGGGTGCGCACTGCACCGCGACGGCCTCGACCCCGACGGGAAACCGGGTCGCCGCGGACCGCAGCGGGGCGATTCCCCGCGCCGTGCCGGTGACGAGGAAGGCGAGGGAGATTCCCGTGAGCGCCTCGGCGGCGGCGTGTGCGACGTCGGGGAGCATCGCTGCCCGCTCCTCGGTCTCCACGACGCAGAGGGCGTCGAGCAGCCGATCGCGGGAGACGGTCGGCAGCTCCCGCGTCGAGCCGCGAGCGGCGCCGTTGCCCCCGGCCGGCCCCGACACGACGAACGACACGGTGCGGGCGTCGCGGATGGCTCGAGCGCCCACGGACGCCGCCGCGCTGACGGCGAGCTCGAACTCCGCGGCATCCGTGTAGGCGGCCGCGTCGAGGTCGAGCACGATCATGAGCCGGCTGCGCCTGGTCTCCTCGAACTGGCGCACCATGAAGGTGCCGGTCTTCGCGGAGCTGCGCCAGTGGATGTGCCGCCGATCGTCGCCCGGGACGTATTCGCGCAGGGCGTGGAAGGCGATGTCGCTCGCGGTGAGATCGCGGGTCGGCGCCCCTTCGAGGTCGCGGATGAATCCCGTGCTGAGCGCGGTGATCGGCACGGTGCGCGGATGCACGTGCAGGTCGACGACCTGCGACCACACGATCTCGCGGCGCATGAGGCCGATCGGGTCGGCGCGAACCGTGCGCGCGGGCCCGACGGGCACGACCCCACGTCGCTCGGTCGGAATCGGGAACTGCTCGTCGAAGGCGCCGCCGCGAGGCAGCCCGGGCAGCACGCGCTCGACGACGCGTCCGCCGACGGGCACCTCGAGCTGCACGCCGCCGAATCGCCGGCGACCGGGGTTGGCCGCGATGAGCCGCGCCTCGGCCGCCTCGCCCACGACGACGCGCGGCATCGGGAGCACGAGTTCGATCGTCGAGGCGCCGCGACCGATGAGCCACACGGATGCCGCGGCCACGAGCACCCCGAACCCCCACCCGAGCACGATGACCTCGAGCCATCCCCACGCGTAGCCCGCCACGAGGGCCGCGATCGCCGCGACGATCACGGCCCAGCCGATCGACGTGACGACGCCGCGTACGGTGCCTGCCCATTCGGCGACGACGGCGCCGGCAGCGGCCCCGATTCCCACGGCACGCCCGATGACGACGGCGAGCAGGCCGGTCTTCTTGGCCTCCTCGGGAATCGTCGAGCGAGTCTGGACGAGGGTCACACGGCCTGCCTGGAGGATGGCGGCGGGGTCTCGATGAGCACCTGGGCGATGATGTTCGACGCGGTGGCGCCGTCGAACTCCGCCTCGGGATCGAGGATCAGCCGGTGCGCGAGCACGGGATCGGCGAGCGCCTTCACGTCGTCGGGCACGACGTAGTGCCGGCCGCGCCCGGCGGCGTGGGTCTTCGCAGCGCGGATGAGCGCGAGGGCTCCGCGCACGCTCACGCCCAGCCGCACCTCGCGCGCGGTGCGTGTGGCGTCGACGAGCCGTGAGACGTAGTCGTGGATGGTCGGGTCGACGTACACCGTGCGCGCGAGCGCGGCGAGCTCGACGACCTCGTCGGCGCGGAGCTGCGGCTCGATGCGATGACCGTGGGCGCGCTGGTCGGCGCCCTCGAGGATGCGAATGGTCGACGCGTGGTCGGGGTAGCCGATCGAGGTGCGCATGAGGAACCGGTCGAGCTGCGCCTCGGGCAGGCGGTAGGTGCCGGCCTGCTCGACGGGGTTCTGGGTGGCGATGACCATGAACGGATGTCCCACGGCGTGAGTCACCCCGTCGACGGTGATCTGTCCCTCCTCCATGACCTCGAGGAGCGCCGATTGCGTCTTGGGGCTCGCCCGGTTGATCTCGTCGGCGAGCACGATGTTCGCGAAGACCGGCCCGGGATGGAACTCGAACAGCCCTGAGCGCTGGTCGTAGACGGTGACTCCCGTGATGTCGCCCGGAAGCAGGTCGGGCGTGAACTGCACGCGGTTGCTCGTGCCCGCCACCGATTGCGCCATGGCACGCGCGAGGGAGGTCTTGCCCGTGCCCGGAACGTCGTCGAGCAGCAGGTGCCCTTCGCTGAGGAGCGCGGTGAACGCCAGTCGCACGACCCGATTCTTGCCGAGCAGCACCTCCTCGACCGCGCCGACGAGTCGGTCGAGGTTCGCGGAGAACCGCGTGGCCTCCTCGGGGGTCATGGTCATCGTGGCTCCTTCGACTAGAAGTTCTGGTAGCGGGCCGTCACGCCGGCGACTTCAACATCCAACCAGACGCGATCCGTTGCTTTCGCGTCGGGGATCTGGCAGGTCGTCTCGGTCTGCGCCGGGTGTCCGTTGCGGTCGCCATCGACGCCGCAACTGAAGGTCGCGGGCAGGCCGGCGTTCTCGGGTGCGGCGGTCCACGACCACGTCGCCGTCGTGCCGTTCCACGTGCGACTGGGCAGGGCGAACGTGAGCGAGGGCAGGGCGTCGGCCGGCTGGGTCTGCGACCACGGCCCGCAACTTCCCCACAGGGTGCAGGCCCGCACCTGGAATCGCGCGACCTCGCCGAACGGGCGGTTGAGGAGCGAGCGGAGCCATCCGGTTCCGTTGAAGTCCCTCACCGTTCCCGCGATGTGGGCGCCGTTGGAGTCCACCGCGACGATCTCGTATCGCCAGGCGTTCCCCTCGACCTTCTCGATGTAGCGGTCCCAGGTCTCGACGTTCATCCAGGCCATCGAGCTCCGCACCGGCCCCGCGCTGCCCGGCGCGGGGCGCACGACGGTGCTCGCGACCTCGGTGTTGACGCATCCGGCGCGATTGTAGCCCCACACGAGGAACGAGTACTTGGCCGCCTCGGTGGCCGTTCCGGCGAACTGCAGGCTCGTGGCCTCGGGCCCGACCTGGACGACCTCTGCCACGGTCCCGCCGGTCACGGGCGCGATGACCGTTCCCGGAGCCGGGCTCGTCACCCCGCACGCCTGCGGCCCCGTCGGCACACTCGACTCGCCCTCGACGAGTCGTTGCACGAAGTACCCGCCGATCGCGTCGCCGTTGCCCGAGAAGGACGACCACGAGACCGTCACGGTGCCGGCGAACGCGTCTCCGGTCACCGCGACGGCTCCCGCGACGGGCGCACCGAACGGCGTGCCCGAACCGCCTGCCTCGTTCCATGCGGTGAGCGCGGGATAGGCCTGGTTCCGCGCACTCACGGTGAACGGCACCTGGCTGCCGTTCTCAAGCGACTGCGACTCCATGCCGCAGACGGTCGCCGTGCAGGCGCTCGCCGCCGACACCTCGGTCGAGACGCCGGCGACGGTCACGACGTAAGAGCCGACGCTGCTGCCCGCCCCAGTCGACACGGGCGTCCACTCGATGCGGAGTCGGCCGTCGAGCGGCAATGCGCGGAGGTCGGTTGGCGGCGGCGGCACGACGTCCGACCAGATCGGGCCGGGTGCTTCGACGGGGTCGGAGAGTCCGATGCCGTTGCGTGCCTGGATCTGCACGATGACGGCGTTCGCCTCGCCGTTGCCGGGCGTCGCGATCGTGCAGGTCGTGGCCGCGCACGTCGACGTCTGCACGACGTCGCGCCCGCCCGGGAGGAGCAGCGCGATCTCGTATCCGCTGATCGGTGAGTTGTTGAACCCGCCGGCGCCGAACGTCACGTCGAGGGTGCCATCGCCGAATCCGGTCACCTGCGGGCCCGTGACGGGATCGGGCCGGTCCTGCACCGAGATCGTGACCGTTCCCCACGCGTACCGGCTGGGGTCGTCGGTGGCGTCGGCGACCTGGTACTGCAGGGTCGTGTTCACGGGCGCGGCCGACGGGTCGACCGACACCGCGAGGGTGGAGCTGTCGGAGCTGGGTTCGATCGAGACCCCCGCGGGGAGGCTCCCGTCGTCGAGGCCGCGCACGCCGACCACTCGCAGCGGGGTCTGCGGGAACGGGTTCGTGGCGCGATCGTTCGCGAGTACGTCGATCGACGTCGTCTGTCCACGAGCTGCGATCGCGCTGTCGTCCGCCGGTTGTGCGAGCGGCCGGGTCGACGGCACGACACGCAGGTCGATCCGCCCGGCCCGCCCGGCGCCTGCCGGATCGGTGACGCCGACCGCCACCGACGCGCTCGTTCCCTTCTCCGTCGATTCCGAGGCCTCGATCGTGAGCTCGTCGCCCGCCAATGAGACGTCGAAGCCCTCGGCGAACGGCGGAAGCACCTCGAACTCGAGCTGATCGACCTCGTCGGGATAGGGGTAGTTCGTGAGCTTCACGAGCTCGATCGTCTTCGACTGGCCCGGCTCGAAGTCGATGACTCCGCCGGTGAACACCGGAGGCTGGTTCTCGGTCGGCAGGACCTTGATCGGGATCACGATCGTGCCGGTGCGGCCCGTGGGGTCCGCGGCGGACTCGCCGTCGGTCACGGTGAACGAGAGCGATGCCGGGCCGAAGTAGCCGTTCTCGCTCTGGTAGCGGAGCGAGTCGTGGTCGATCACGAGCTCGGTGCCGTCGTCATGCGAGGCGCGAACGCTCGCGGCATCCGTCAGCCGAACCGGACGCCCGGATGCCGCGATCACGAACTCCTCGAGCTCGATCCGCACCTCTTCGCCGCTCACGACCTGCACTCGAGGCGCATCGCGGCGCAACTGCGGCAGGGCGTCGTCTCGGCCGGGCACCCAGATGAAGGCGTACGCCGTGATGCCGGGGTCTTCGGGGTGACTGACCGAGAAGGGGATGATGCGCCGGCGATCCTGGATCTCGACGCGGATGCTGCCGTCTCGGCGCACCTCGACACCGCGCGCATAGCCGTCGACGAGGCCCACAATGAGGTCGGCGGCGGCGGCATCGGCAAGGAAGACGTTGCGGAGCACCGGGACGTCGATCCGCTCCTTGTCGAGGATGTCGCTGAGGGTCAGCACGGTGTCGGACGCCTCGGGTCGTGCAAGCGGGGCGTCGGGCCGAGCCTCGACGGTGAGGTAGCTCGACGCCGCGCCGAGATGCTCGTTCTCGACGGTGTAGATGAATCCGTGCAGCCGCTCGCCGTCGGGCACGGTGACCTCGATGTGGTCGCCGTCGACGACAGCAGTGGCTCCCCCGGTGATGGGCTCGACCGAGCGGAGGGTGAGCGCTCCGCCGTCGGGATCCGAGTCGTTCTCGAGCACTCGCACGGAGATGGTCCGCCCGGGGCGCACGGTGACCTTGTCCTCGACGGCGATCGGGGCACGGGCACCATCGAGCCTCGCCGCGATACCGACGCGCACGGTGCCGGTGGCGCGAGCGCCGAGTGCATCGACGACGGCGTACTGGAACGTGTCGGTTCCAGCCGAGTACTCGCCCGCCTGGTACTCGAGCCAGTCGCCGCCCCTGTCGATCACCGTGCCGAGATCGGGATTCGACTCCTGGCCGAGCAGCTGCACCGAGTCGCCGTCGGGGTCGGCACCGCCGAGCGGGATGGGGATGCGCACCGTATCGCCGGCGAGCACCCGTGCGGTGACCGTCGCCGGCACGGGCGGGGTGTTCGTCTCGGGGTCGGCGGCCCGCACCGAGATCGCCACGCTCGCGGTGGCGTATTGCCCGTCTGGCGCGAACACCCGGTAGACGGCCTCGAACTCGCCCGGCTCCTCGGGCGCGAAGTATCGGAGGTGGTCGCCGTCGACGAACAGCAGGCCGGCGGCGGGCTTCTGGTCGAGATCGGCGGCCAGCGTGAGGGGGAGCGCGTCGGGATGCTCATCGTTGTCGAGCACGGCGATGTCGATGACATCGCCGGTGCGCGACGAGATCGTGTCGGCGGCGGCGACGGGCGGTTGGGTTCGGTCGGGTTCCGGGACCCCGACGAGCGTCACCTCGCCCTCGGCGTCGGCGAGCCCGTTGCTGACTCGGTAGCCGAACGTGGTCGATCCGGTATCGAGGGGTCGCGAGAGTGTGACGCGGAGGATGCGGTGATCGATGACCTCGACTCGCACGCCCTCGTCTTCGGCGGTGTCGGTGAGGCCCGTCACGATGAGCACACCGCCCGTCGGGTCGATGTCGGTCGCGATCACGTCGACGTCGACGGGCTGGTTCGCGCGGAGGTATGCGGTGTGCGGCACGGTGATCGGCGTCGTGTCGCGCTCGGGCGGCGCTGAGACCTCGACGCGCACGAGACCGGTCGCCGTCTGGGAGCCGTCGGTCACCGTGTACTCGAGATAGTGGGTACCCTCCACGGCGCTCGTGAAGCGGAAGGTGCCCCCGTCGAAGTCGGGCGTGAGCTGCACATCGGGCTTCGCGGGCACCGCGCTCAGCCGCACCTGGCCCGAGCCGCCGCGAACGTAACGCAGCGGTTCGACGCGAATCTCCTGCCCGGCGGTCGCGAGCGCCACGAAGGGGTCGGCGACGAGCTCGACGTCGCCTGGTGCCCGCACCGAGATCTCGAGAGTGCCGCCGGTGTCCTGACGGCCGTCGGACACGACGAGCGAGACCGTGCGCTTCGCAGCGGGAGCGCCCTTCTCGTCGAACACGACGATGCCGTCGGCCGTCGACGAGATCGCGTCGGGCGCCTCCGCATCTACGCGACGCAGGAAGAACGGATCACCGTCTGGGTCGACCCAGTCGCCGAGCACCGGCGTGGTCACCCGCCCCTGCGACTCGACCGAGGCGCGCGACTGGCGCTTCTGCTCGGGCGGTGCGTTCTCATCGGGCTCGCGCACGGCGACCTGCACGGTGGCGTGCGCGGCGCCGCCCCGGCCGTCGCCGACGGTGTAGCCGAAGGCGAGGGCGCCGGATGCCGCGTCGTCGAGCGTGAGCTGCAGCTGCTGGTTGTTCGCGATGAGATCGAGCCGGGCGCCCGGCGGCAGCTCGCCGTCGATCGAGTCGACGACGAGCACGTCGCCGTTCGCGTCGTAGTCGTTCAGGAGCACGGGCAGGACGGTCGATCGGCCCGGTCGTGCTCCGAACTCGTCGGCCTCCGCCACGGGAGAAACCTGGCTCTTCTCGATCGTGGGCTTCTTGTCGGGGTCGTTCTGCTCGACAGTCTCCTCGTCGCGTTCCGCAGCGAGCAGCACGTCCCAGTTGTCGATGAGGCCGTAGTCGGCCGACGCGGCCCACGTCATGCCGGAGTCCCGGTCGTTCAGCACGAGCGCGCCCCCGTTGGCGAGGTAGGAGAGCTCGGCGCCGGCACGGGCGTCGAGCTCGATGAGCCGCTCGTTGCCCGTAGCGCACGATCGCCATGCCGAGCCGACCGCCCAGGCCGCGTGCAGGCATCCCTCGTGGACGAAAGGCGCGGCCGGCGTGCCCGAGCGTCCGCCGACGAGCTCGCGCGGCTCCGAGCCGTCGAGCCCCACGGCGATGAGGCCGCGGCGGGACGCGATCGCCACGTCGTCGCCCGTGAGCGACGGCGTTTGCAGCTTGGGGCCCTCGTTGGGTGAGAGCATCCCGGACAGATCGACCGGGGAGCGGCCTTCGAGGTGCAGCGTGCGCCCGCCGACATCGAGTACCGCCCATCGTCCTCCGACGGAGGTGATCTGCACCTCGGGGCTTCCGGACAGCGGCTCCAGTTGCCAGCGCGTGGCCACCGTCTCGGCCTCGGCTGCGTCGACGCGGGCGACGACGCCCGTCGACGGCGTGTATGCGAAGAGCGTTCCCGCCTCGTCGACCGAGGTGACGGATCCGGCGCCGAAGGTGAGCACGGGCTCGGCGTCGCTGTCGAACTCGGCGAGCTCGGACACGGGCACCGACCAGACGTCGCCGGCGGCAGCGATCACGACGCGTGAGCCGGCCAAGGCGAGCGACGTCTCGCCGGGCGGCACCGCGACGGTGTCGATCATCGTCGAGGTCGTGGGGTCGACGATGCCGACGCTCACCCGCTCGTGGTCGAGCACGAGGACCGTCGAGCCCGCCTGCACGACCTCGAGATCCGAACCGCCCGCGTCGACGATCGAATTGAGCTCGAGCACCGCGGTGTTCGCCCGGCCGACCGACTGCAGGTCCTCGCTCGCGACCCAGACCGACGCGTCACCCAGGTCGACGCGCTGCGCAGCGTATCCCCCGGATGCCACCGCCACTCCGGCGACGAGCGCGACGATCGCCGTCACGGCACCGGCCGTCGCGAGTGCGGACCGGTGGGGGCTGAGACGGGGCAGGCGCATCAACCCGCCGCCCCGTCGAGATCGATGCAGCGTTCGGCGCTCGGCTGACCGGATTTGCCGTCGCGAGTGACCGTGACGCTCGCGCAGACCCGATTCCGGCCGTCGATCTCGACGGGGAAGCGGGGTTCCCGTTGCATCGGCGAGGCCTCGCCGTCGACCGTGACGATGTACGCGTCACCTCGCTCGATCCCCGGGTCGTCCCATGAGAAGACGACCGCGGCATCCTCGACGACCGCCTGCACGTCGCTGACGACGGGGATCGATCGCGTGCCCTGCACGATGGCGAGCACGCCGGCACTCACGATCGCGACGAGCAACGCCGCGACGATCGAGACGCCCCAGGCGAGGCGCCTCGTGCTGGGGGGCGTCGTGCGACGGCTTCGACCGGAACTGGATTCGGGAGAGCGGGACTCGAGGCCGTGCACCGTGCCCGAGACCCGGGCAGCGCGTCGGCGTTTGCGGCGGGATTCCACGGCTCCGGCGGCGTTCCCACCCGTGATCCTCGTACGGTCGTCGAGGTCGACGGCGGTTGCGAGCGCCCAGTCGTCCATTGCGACCTCGAGCGGAGTCTGGCGAAGGCCGAGTTCCTCCTCCACCGCTTGGAGATCGCGGATGAACTCGAGTGCGCTCGCCTGCCGCATCGCTGGACGTCGCGACATCGAGCGGGCGAGCACTGCCTCGAGCGTCTTCGGCACGTCCACTCGGCCGGTCGGGGATGGCTTCGCCTCGTCGATGCGTGCCATCAGCGCGCTCGACCCATTGTCGCCGCCAGGGACCTCGAAGGGACTCCGCCCCGAGAGCAACGAGTACACCGTGGCACCGAGCGACCAGACCTCGCTCGCGACGGAGCCGGAGACCTCATCGTGCAGCACCTCGGGTGCCGACCACGGGATGGAGAGGCCGATCGCCTCGACCGACTCGGCCTCGCCGAGGGTCGCGGCGATGCCGAAGTCGGACAGCACCGGATGCCCGTATGCCGTCGTCAGGATGTTGGAGGGCTTGATGTCGCGATGCAGCACCCCCTGCCGATGTGCCGTCTCGACCGCGCTCGCGATGCGCACGCCGATCGAGAGCACTTCGGCGATCGGCAGCTGCACCGCGCGGTAGCGCTGGCCGAGCGTCGCCGAGCAGTACTCCATCACGAGGTAGGGGCGCCCGTCGGCGGCGACGCTCGCCTGGTACACGGTGAGGATCGACGGGTGCGAGCTCAGCTGGGCCATGAGATTGGCCTCGGCCTGGAACATCTGGCGGAGCCCGTCGTTCACGACCTCCGCGAGGAGCACCTTGACGGCCACGAGGCGCCTCGGCATGTTCTGCTCATACAGGAACACGTCGGCGAAGCCGCCGGAGCCGAGCACGCGGATGAATGCGAAGCCGGGCAGGCTCGGCGGAGTGGACGGCAGTCGCCTCGACAACAGTCCTCCCAGTGGTCTTCGGGCCGATCCACGTCGACCGGAGCCGGCGGCGCCGGGTGTCCCTCATTGTAGATGCGCGACACTCGGCGTCGCGAAACTCCCGAGGCGGTCGCGTCAGCTCTGCGCGGCCTCCGGGCGAACGACTCGCAGCACGTCGACGACGATGACGGTCACGTTGTCGCGTCCGCCGTTGCCGAGTGCTGCATCGAGCAACTGCCGACCTGCCTTCTCCGCTTTCGCGTTGGCGACGAGGAAGTGCCGGATGCCATAGGAGGTGAGCTCCTTCGTGAGCCCGTCGGAGCAGATGAGGAGCCGCATCCCCTCTTCGACCGCGATCGCGCGGTAGTCGGGAATCGGCGCCTCGTGGAAGCCGACGGCGCGCGTGATGACGTTCGAGTGCGGGTGCGTGTCGGCCTCTTCGCGCGTGATCTGGCCGGCGTCGACGAGCTCTTGCACGATGGAGTGGTCGACCGTCAACTGCTCGAGCGTTCCGCTCACAAGCCGGTACACACGCGAGTCGCCGATGTTGAAGACGATCCAGGCGGGCTCGTCGGCGATCGCCCCCAGCGCCGCTCCCGTGACCGTCGTGCCGCTGCCCTCGTCGGTGACGCCTGCGCCGCGGCCCATGTCCTGCACGGCGAGACGCAGCGCTGCGTCGACCTCTGGAGTTCCGATCAGGATCTTGCCGCCGTGCTCGGCGAGTCTCGTGACGACGGCCGCACTCGCGAAGTCGCCGGCGGCGTGGCCGCCCATTCCATCGGCGACGGCGAAGATCGGAGCCTGGGCGATGTAGCTGTCTTCGTTGACCTCACGACGAAGGCCGGTGTCGGTCATCGCCGCCCACGCGAGGGTGATCTCGGTGCCGTCTGGCAGGGTGACCCGATGGCGGGCGTTGCCATTGCCTATCTGCGTCACCGGTGCGGCCTGCTGTCTGTTCGGTTCACTGGGGGAACGGAGCTCCGTGGGCGGGGAGGATCTCGACGATCGTATCGTCTCCGAGGTCGAGGGTGGTGCCGGGTGTCACGACGATGGACTCGCCGGCCCGCATCCGACGCGATCCTCGCGCCGTTCGGACGATCGTGCCGTTCGTCGAGCGAAGGTCGGTCGCCACGAGGCGCTCCCCTTCGAGCCGCAGTTCGAGGTGGGTTCCGGAGACGGTTGCGGTGGGCGAGTCGACCGCCACGAGCTCGGGAGCTGCGCCGGCTCTGCCGACCGGTGGCGGAAGGGGGCGCCGCCCGATGAGCACCGGTCCCGTGATGGTGCGCGGCAGCTCACCCGCGATGCGAAATCGCGGGCCGGTCGGCACTGGATCCGTTTCCTTCAGCGGAGCGGACGGAGCGGATGGCCCGGATGGCGCGGATGGCGCGGCATCCGCCGGCTGGCGTGACGGCACCGGGTGCGCCGTGGGCGCCCTCGGCACGGCGGGTCGGAGACCGTCGAGCTGAACATCGATCGGCACCGTCGGGGTGGGTGTCGGCTCGGGCTTCGCGGCCGGTCTCGGCGTGAGCGCGGTGTCGGCGTCGATCGTGGACGGGCGAGGGCGCAGCACCGTGTCGGCGGCGAACTCATCGAAGGCGTCGGGTTTCACGGCGGGCGGCACGACAGCGCTCGCGACATCCGTGGCAGGTCTCCTCCTCGGCACCGACGACCACTCGACGGCGGAGGCGCGGAGGCTCGCTCGCGCGTGCTCGACGTCGTGCGGCGCCTCGCCGAGCGGCCCGAGCGGCGTGTCCGAGCCGGTGAGCCGCAACGCCACGACGTCACGGAAGTCGGCGAGGTGCCAGGGCCGGATTCCTCGTGAGTCGAAGCGCCGGCTTCCGCCCGGCGAGTCGAGGTCGACGACCGCTTCACCGCGCACGACCGCGGTGACCGTCGTCACGTCGTCGTCGTCCCACCAGACGAGCGCGAACGACTCGACGGCAGGCTCGCGACCGATCGGGATGAGCCCCACGAGCGCTTCGATGCTCGGCGACGGGTCGCTCGCCCGCTCCGCGAGCGCTGAGAGCGTCGCATCGGGCGCGGGCGCGGCGAGTGCCGCGATGAAGCGGTCGCCCACGATCACGTCCCACGCGGGCGCGCCGGTCGTCGCGGAACTGGAGAACGTGCCGGCGACCATGTCGTCCAGTCTGGCACCTTCCGATCGCGTCATGAGGGGCGCAGCTGCTTCACGGCGAGACCATGGAATCAGTTGCTCAAGCGTTCGAAATCGACGGAATCGCTTGCCTGCGGCATCCGTCACTGTCACAATCGACCCATGACGAACCCGGCTCGCCCTACAGCGCATCGCCCGGTGCAGCTCGACGAGGTGTCGAAGGCGATCATCGAGCAGCTCCAGGCCGACGGTCGGCGCTCGTATGCCGACATCGGCAAGGCGGTCGGCCTGTCGGAGGCCGCCGTGCGCCAGCGCGTGCAGCGGCTCACCGAATCGGGCGTGATGCAGATCGTCGCCGTGACCGACCCGATGCAACTCGGGTTCACCAGGCAGGCCATGATCGGCATCCGCGTCGCGGGCGACACCCGGGTGGTCGCCGAGCAGCTCGCCGAGATCCCCGAGATCGACTACGTCGTGCTCACCGCGGGCAGCTTCGACCTGCTCGCCGAGGTCGTGTGCGAGAACGACGAGGAGCTCATCTCGCTGCTCAATTCGCGCATCCGCATCCTCGAGGGCGTGCAGACGACCGAGACGTTCGTGTACTTGAAGCTCCAGAAGCAGTTCTACAACTGGGGCACTCGCTGAGAAGGGAACACCATGACCGACACGGTCGCTGACACCGCCGCGCGCACCGACACGGGCTACGACAACGCCGCGCTGCAGCAGAAGGCGAAAGACCACCTCTGGATGCACTTCGCGCGGCAATCGACCATGGAGACGTCGGGCGTGCCGATCATCACCCGCGGCGAGGGCCACCACATCTTCGACATCGAGGGGCGCAAGTACTTCGACGGCCTGTCCGGCCTCTTCGTCGTCAACGCCGGCCACGGCCGCGCTCGCCTCGCCGAGGTCGCCGCGAAGCAAGCGGAGCAGCTCGCGTTCTTCCCGATCTGGTCGTACGCGCATCCCGCTGCCATCGAGCTCGCCGACCGACTCGCCGGCTATGCGCCAGGCGACCTCAACCGGGTGTTCTTCTCCACCGGCGGAGGCGAGGCCGTCGAGACGGCCTTCAAGCTCGCGAAGCACTACTGGAAGCTGAAGGGTCGTCCGACCAAGCACAAGGTCATCTCGCGCTCGGTCGCCTATCACGGCACGCCGCAGGGTGCGCTCGCGATCACGGGCATCCCCGCAATGAAGGAGATGTTCGAGCCGATCACGCCGGGCGGGTTCCGGGTGCCGAACACCAACTTCTATCGCGCGGCCGAGGTCGGAGCGCCCACCGACGACCTCGAGGCGTTCGGGCTCTGGGCCGCGAACCGCATCGAGGAGATGATCCTCTTCGAAGGACCCGAGACGGTGGCCGCGGTCTTCCTCGAGCCGGTGCAGAACTCGGGCGGATGCTTCCCGCCGCCGCCCGGCTACTTCACACGTGTTCGCGAGATCTGCGACCAGTACGACGTGCTGCTCGTCTCCGACGAGGTCATCTGCGCCTTCGGCCGTATCGGACACATGTTCGCGTGCGACGCCTACGGCTATGTTCCCGACATGATCACGTGCGCGAAGGCGATGACGTCGGGCTACTCCCCCATCGGCGCGACGATCGTCTCCGAGAAGCTCTACGAGCCGTTCTCGAAGGGCACGACGTCGTTCTACCACGGGTACACGTTCGGCGGCCATCCGGTCTCGGCCGCGGTCGCACTCGAGAACCTCGACATCTTCGAGGAGGAGGGCCTCAACGAACGAGTGCGCGAGAACTCGCCGCTCTTCCGCGCCGAGCTCGAGAAGCTGCTCGACCTGCCCATCGTCGGCGACGTTCGCGGCGACGGCTACTTCTTCGGCATCGAGCTCGTGAAGGACACCGCCACCCGCGAGACCTTCGACGACGACGAGTCCGAGCGCCTGCTGCGCGGGTTCCTGTCGAAGGCGCTCTTCGACGCCGGCCTGTACTGCCGCGCCGACGATCGCGGCGACCCCGTCATCCAGCTCGCGCCTCCGCTCACGATCGGCGTGCCCGAATTCCAGGAGATCGAGCAGATCCTCCGCAACGTGCTCACCGAAGCCTCGAACCGGCTCTGATGCACCGGCCGGGCGGTGCGGTGTCGGATGCCTCACCCGACGCCTACCGTCAGGTGAGCTTCTGGCTCGACGATCTCGCCGCCTCGGGCATCGACGACCTGCGTCCGCGCGCGCCGCTCACGGCAAGCGCGCGATTCGACGTCTGCCTCATCGGCGGCGGTCTCACGGCGCTCTGGACCGCGTATTCGCTCGCGAAGGCCGACCCCGACCTGCGGATCGCCGTGCTCGAGCGCGACATCGCCGGATTCGGGGCATCCGGCCGCAACGGTGGGTGGTGCTCGGCGCTCTTCCCGCGATCGGCTTCCTCGCTCGAACGCGAGCACGGCTACGACGCCGCGATCGCCATGCGCCGGGCGATGATCGACACGGTCGGCGAGGTCGGCCGCGTGACCGAGCTCGAGGGGATCGAGTGCGACTTCGCGCAGGGCGGCACGCTCGTGTTCGCGCGCAGTGACGCCCAGCGCGTACTCGCTCGGGCGGAGGTCGACGAGGGCAGGCGCTTCGGCGTCGACCGGCTCGAGTACTGGGACGAGCGCACGATCGGGTCGCGCTTCGGCGTGCCGGGATCCGGCGATCACGGCACGTCGGCGATGTTCGACCCCTCGTGTGCGCGAGTGCATCCGGGCAAGCTCGTGCGCGGGCTCGCCCGGGTCGTGGAGTCGCTCGGTGTGGCGGTCTTCGAGCGCACCGAGGTCATCGACTGGTCCGCAGGGCGAGTGCGCTTCCGCGCGCTCCACGGCGGCAGTGAGGGCACGGTCTCGGCGCGGCACGTCATCGTGGCCACGGAAGGTTATGGCGCCCGATTGCCACGTGTGCGGCGGCGCATCCTCCCCCTCTATTCGCTCATGATCGCGACCGAGCCACTTCCCGAGGCGACGTGGGACGAGATCGGTCTCGAACACGGCCAGACGTTCAGCGACTACCGGCACCTCCTCGTCTACGGGCAGCGCACCGCCGACAACCGGTTCGCGTTCGGGGGCCGCGGCGCCCGCTACCACTGGGGCAGCGCGGTCGATCCAGCGTTCGAGCGGGTCGAGGAGGTGTTCGGTCACTTGCACGAGACACTCCGGGAGTTCTTCCCGGCGATGGGTGACGCTCGTGTCACCCATCGCTGGGGAGGACCGCTCGGCGTCGCCCGCGACTGGCACCCGACCGCGAGCTACAACCCGAAGACCGGCGTCGGCCTCGCGGGCGGGTACGTCGGCGACGGGCTCTCCACCACGAACCTGGCCGGCCGCACGCTCGCCGACCTCGTGCTCGGGCGCGACACGGAGCTCACCCGCCTGCCATGGGCGAACCACCGCTCTCCGCTCTGGGAGCCCGAGCCGTTGCGTTTCGTCGGTGCCAACCTCGGGATCCTCGGCATGCGGCTCGCGGACGCCGAGGAGCGCTACACCGGCCGGCCGTCGCTTACGGCACGGATGCTCGCGCCGCTCACGGGTCACTGAGCCTGCCGGCGTGCAGATCCGCCACGGCGGTCCGCCTTGCCATCCGAGCGATCGGGGGCGCTGAAGGCCCACTCGGGCAGCGCACCGCTGCCGATGAAGGAATGGAGCAGGCTCGCCATCGAGTGCTCGGGCTCCGCCTCGAGCGCGAGGTCGATGAACGCGCCCGCCGCCGATCCGCGACCGAGCGACCAGGCGAGCCACGCGGCGATGCACAACGGGCCCGTGCGCAGCTCCGGCGGCGCATTCGCGATCAGGGAACGGAGCAGCGCGAGTGCCCGCTCGACCCGGCGACGATCGGGGCGGAGCGTCGATTGCCCGAGCATGAGCCGTATCAGCAACTCGGCGACCTCGTCGGTCTCGCCCTCGGCTATCTCGCGTCGAACGAGCTCGTCCATGGTCTCACCGCTCCGATCGGCACGCTCGACGCTCGACATCGCGTCGTCGTATGCCGCCTCACCCACCACGACGCCGAACGCGAACTGCAGCATCATGACGTCGCGCAGGGGTGGCCGCGACGCCAGGTGGAGGAACCACGCGAGTCGGAGCGCCGGGTGCTTCACCCCGGCGCGCGCGACGAGCGACTCGACGAGTTCGACGGGATCGGCGTTGCGCCCGAGCCGTGCGATCGCCGCCTCGGCGCGCTCGTCCGCCTCGAACGCCGAGATCGCCGCCGCGATCGCCGCCGCCATCTCGGGGTCGGCTTCCGGCAGGTCACCGGCCGCTCCGGGGGAAGCCAGCACCTCGACCTCGTGCGGCGCCAGTCGGGTGACCGGACTCTCGTCGATGAGCGCGAGCGGATGCCCCGCCGCGGGAGCATTCGGATCGAGGATCGACGCCCACGCGTCGGCCGCTCGGCACAGCGCATCCCGCACGAGGAATCCGGCCTCCTCGGCCCGCTTCACGAGGAGACCGAGGAGCGCGCGTTCTGGAACGCCGCGAGAACGCTCGAACGTCGCCTCGGTGTAGACGATCGGGACGACCGCATCGACGCGCGGCATTCTGCAGAGCGTGCCGACGATCGCGGACACGAGGGCCGAACGGTCGCGGGCCCGCCTCGGCAGGTCATGGCGAAGCACGCCGACCGTCCGATTGCCGTGGAAGGCCACGCAGACGATCGAGCGCTCAGGGCGGAAGCCCGCGAGCGTGGGAACGAGGGCCAGGAAGTCGTGCGCCGCCTCGGCGCGGATGATCGTCGTCATGGCCACAGCGTGGCGGTGCGGCATCCGCTCGGTGCCGACGTTCCGTTCAGACGGTGACGGATGCCGCGGCGGCCGGCTTGTCGAGGAAGAGTCAGCGAACCGCGAAGAGCTCCGAGACCTCGGTGACGTCGTGCTCGCTCGGCTGCCATGCCCCGCCGGCCGCCGCGTTCTGCCGCACCTGTTCCGGTGAGGTCGCGCCGGCGATCACGCTCGAGAGCGCGGGCTGGGCGAGCAGCCAGCCGAAGGTCGCCTCGAGCATGCTGATCCCTCGCTCGTCGGCGAAGGCGCGGTAGCGGTCGAGCACGTCCCACGGCGCCCGCTCGACGAGGTGCGGCCGCTGGCGCATGATGCGCGTGTCGGCGGGCCGGTCGTCTCGGCGGAACTTGCCGGTGAGCAATCCGTTCTGCAGCGGGAAGTACGGGAGGAACCCGACGCCGAACCGTTCGGAGGCCGGCAGGATCTCGGCCTCCGCGCCTCGGGAGAGGAGGTTGTACTCGTTCTGCGCCGAGACGAAACGCGTGGCGCCGAGCTCGCGCGCCACGAACTCGGCCTCGGCCAGCTGCCAAGCGGCGAGGTTCGAGTGGCCGATGTGGCGCACCTTGCCGTCGCGCACGAGGTCGTCGAGCGCTGCGAGCGTCTCGTCGATCGGCGTCAGCGGGTCGGGAGTGTGCAATTGGTAGAGGTCGATCCAGTCCGTGCCGAGTCGGCGCAGCGAGCCCTCGATCGCGAGGCGCACGTACCGCCGTGACCCACGCGCGCCCCATGAGGGCAGCGGCGACCCGATCGAGGAGTGCCCGAACTTCGTCGCGATCACGACCTCGTCGCGGCGCCCGCGCAGGGCATTGCCGAGGAGCGTCTCGCTGAGCCCGTACTCCTTGCCGTAGACATCCGCGGTGTCGATGAAGTTCACGCCCGCGCCGAGCGCCGCGTGCACGACGGCATCGGTGCCGCGCTGCGATTCGGTCGCCGTGCCTATGCGACCGAAGTTGTTGCCGCCGAGCCCCACGGCCGAGACGCGGAGGCCGGAACGGCCGAGGGAACGGTAGGCGAGGTCGGTCATCCCTCCACACTAGGCCGCGAGAGCCGCGCGTTCCCGTCGCGGAACCCTGGCCGGGCACTCGACTCGTCCTCCCCAACCGGGCCTTCACGGCGGCTCTCGCGATGTCTGATTTCCGCGAGCCGGTGTCGGATGCCGCAGCTACGCTCGAATCATGAACAACGTGTTCCTCATCCGCCTCGACAGCCCGATCGGCCGCATCGAGCTCGTCGCCGACGCCGACACCGTGATCGGGCTCACGATCGAACGCGCCGGCGTGCTCCCCCACGACGACGAACCCGAACGCTCCAACGCCGTGCTCGAGTCCGCCCGTTCCCAGCTGCAGGAATACTTCGCCGGCCAACGCACCGACTTCGACATCCCGGTCCGCCTCAGCGGCACACCGTTCCAAGAGGCCGTCTGGGCCGAGCTCGAGCGGCTCGGCTGGGGCGAAGCGATCTCCTACGGCGCGCTCGCGGCCGCGGTCGGCAAGCCCGGCGCCGCGCGCGCCATCGGCGGCGCGGTCGGCGCGAATCCCGTGCCGATCATCGTCGGCTGCCACCGCGTGCTCGCCTCCGACGGCCGCATCACCGGCTACTCGGGCGGCAACGGCGTCCCCACCAAGCTCTGGCTGCTCGGGCATGAGCGCATCGGCTTCGCGGCGTGAGCGTCATTCCACGCCCTGAGCTCGTGCTCGGCGACGACGGCCTCACCCGATGCGGCTGGGGTGCGTTCGACTCCGAGTACCGCAGGTATCACGACGAGGAGTGGGGCACACCGCAGCACGACGACGTGCGGCTCTTCGAGAAGGTGTGCCTCGAGGGCTTCCAGGCCGGTCTCTCCTGGATCACGATCCTTCGCCGGCGCCCGGCCTTCCGCGAGGTGTTCCACGACTTCGATGTCGAACGCATCGCCGCGATGGACGAATCCGATGTCGAACGGCTCCTCGGCGACGCCCGCATCATCCGCCACCGCGGAAAGATCGAAGCCACGATCCAGAATGCGCGAGCCACCATCGCCCTCGACCAGCCGCTCGACGAGTTGCTCTGGAGCTTCGCGCCTCCCCCGCGTGCCACGCCGCCCACGACGTTCGCCGAGGTGCCGGCAATCACACCCGAGTCCGCGGCGCTCAGCAAAGAGCTCCGCAAGCGCGGCTATCGGTTCGTCGGCCCCACCACGATGTATGCGCTCATGCAGGCCACCGGAATCGTCGACGACCATCTCGGCGGCTGCTTCCGCGCGTCGGTGCCGCTCGTCGTCGCGCGGTGAGCCAAGTCCGGTCGGTAAGGCTCGCCGCCCGCGACAGCGCTGGTCAGGCGACGAGCTCGAGCTCGAGCGGCGCCCCGAGCCGGTCCGACCCGAGTTCGAGCCGGAACCCCGCGCGACGGGCCCATTCGAGCAGTCCGTCGACCGAGCGCAGCCGAGGACGGTGCTCGAGATAGGCCCTCGTGAAGCGGCCCTTGGCGTGCTTGTTGAAATGGTTGAGGGCACGGCGTCGCCCTCCGTCATCGACCGAGACGACGCGCACGTACACGCTGCCGGAGCGCACCGGCGCGGGCCCGAGCTCGGTGTATCCCTCGGAGCGAAGGTCGACGATGAGTCCCGGCCTCGCGGCCAGCACCTCGCCGAGGCGCTCGCTCCACACGTGCTTCAACCGGATGCCGGGCAGTCGGGAATCGTGCGAGAGACGATACGCCGGAATCCGGTCGAGGGCACCCACGAGGCCGAACATCGCCGAATGCACCGCGAGGTGCGACGCGGCGAACCTGCGCGCCCGAGCGTCGAGGCTGGCAGCGTCGAGCGCGTCGAAGAGCACCCCGGTGTAGCGGTCGATCGCCGGCATCGTCGGCGCCGACCACAGCGCTCGATTCCGATCGACCTCCGCCGCCTGGCGTGGCCCGAGCTTGAGAGCACGCATCGTCGCCTCGGCGTCGGACGCGAGAGCGACTGCGGCGTCGACAACGTGAGCGCGCGCGGGCGCAAGCTCAGCGAACGACAGCGCCGCCAGGTCGAGCGGCCGAACGGTGCCACCGTCGCGTTTGGACTCCGACGGAGGGAGGATCAGGAGCACTACGACCCGATGAAGGCGAGTGCGGCGTCGACGTTCGATCCGAGCGATTCGATGCTGTCGATCGTGACGCGCGGCAGGGCCGATGACGGTCCGGTCCATGCCGCGTAGCCCTCGAGGCTCTGCTCGACGGCTCGCCAAGTGGTCTCTTCGAGGTGCGGCAGACCACGTTCCCGCTTCTCGAGTCGCGCGCGATGCAGCGACTCGTCGGAGCACACCACTTCGATGACGCGCAACCGCACTTCGGCACGTTCGGCCAGGTCGCGCCACTGCAGGCGTGCCGCCTCGGCGGCGTTGACCGCGTCGACGATGACCGTGCGGCCCGAGTCGAGCTCCTTCTCGGCGATCTCCTCGGCCACGAGGTAGGCAGCGAGCCCGGTCGGCTGGTCGGCGTCGATGCCAGCTCGCAGGATGGCCGACTCGATCGGGTCGACGGAGACGACCGTGGCGCCGAGGCGGGCTCCGACGATCTCAGCGATCGTCGACTTCCCGGCGCCCGGCAACCCGGCCATGACGATGAGTTGGGTGACGCTCAGGTCACCGAACTGGCGGTCGATCGGCTGCTCCCCCGGCATCCGTCACCTCTCAGGCGAGCTCGGCGCGCGATGCGACCACTTGCACGGCATTCGAATGCACCGAGAGGAAGCCGTCTTCGGCGTTCGCGGTGATCTTCTCGCCTCCGGGCAGGGTGACCCGCACCTCGCCGCCGGCGAGGATCGCGAGCATCGGCTCGTGACCCGGCAGAATGCCGATCTCACCTTCGACGGTACGTGCCACCACCATGGTCGCCTCGCCCGACCAGACTTCCTGGTCAGCCGAGACGACACTCACGTTGAGGGCGGCCATGTTCAGCCGTTCTCCTTCTGGATCGTCGCCCACTTCTCTTCGACGTCGGAGATCGATCCGACGTTGAAGAAGGCCTGCTCGGCGACGTGGTCGTACTCACCCTTGGAAATCGCGTCGAACGACTCGATCGTGTCTTTCAGCGGCACGGTCGAACCCTCGACACCGGTGAACTTCTTCGCCATGTAGGTGTTCTGCGACAGGAACTGCTGGATGCGGCGCGCACGCGACACCGTGATCTTGTCTTCCTCGGAGAGCTCGTCGACACCGAGGATGGCGATGATCTCCTGCAGTTCCTTGTTCTTCTGGAGGATCTGCTTGACCGTCGTCGCGACGCGGTAGTGGTCTTCACCCAGGTAACGGGGGTCGAGGATTCGCGACGTGGAGGTCAGCGGGTCGACGGCCGGGTAGAGGCCCTTCGACGCGATCTCACGGGAGAGCTCGGTCGTGGCGTCGAGGTGGGCGAACGTGGTCGCCGGTGCCGGGTCGGTGTAGTCGTCGGCCGGCACGTAGATCGCCTGCAGCGAGGTGATCGAGTGACCGCGCGTGGAGGTGATGCGCTCCTGGAGCACACCCATCTCGTCGGCGAGGTTCGGCTGGTAGCCCACCGCGGAGGGCATGCGGCCGAGGAGCGTCGACACCTCGGAGCCCGCCTGCGTGAAGCGGAAGATGTTGTCGATGAAGAGCAGCACGTCCTGCTTCTGCACGTCGCGGAAGTACTCCGCCATCGTGAGCGCGGAGAGTGCGACGCGAAGACGCGTTCCCGGCGGCTCGTCCATCTGGCCGAAGACGAGGGCGGTCTTGTCGAAGACGCCCGCCTCTTCCATCTCGTGGATGAGGTCGTTGCCCTCACGGGTGCGCTCGCCGACACCGGCGAACACCGACACACCACCGTGGTCCTGCGCGACGCGCTGGATCATCTCCTGGATGAGCACGGTCTTGCCGACGCCGGCACCACCGAAGAGGCCGATCTTGCCACCCTGCACGTACGGCGTGAGCAGGTCGATGACCTTGATGCCGGTCTCGAAGAGCTGCGTCTTCGATTCGAGCTGGTCGAAGCGCGGGGGCTTGCGGTGGATCGGCCAGCGCTCGGTGATCTCGATGGTCTCGCCGGGCTCGGCGTTGAGCACCTCGCCGATGACGTTGAAGACCTTGCCCTTGGTGACATCGCCGACGGGCACGGAGATGGCTTCGCCGGTGTCGGTGACCTCCTGGCCGCGGACGAGGCCGTCGGTCGGCTTCAATGCGATGGCGCGCACGAGGTCGTCACCGAGGTGCTGCGCGACCTCGAGCGTGATCTCGTTGCTCTGGTCGCCGATCGTGATCGTCGTCTTCAGCGCGTTGTAGATCTCGGGGATCGAGTCGTGCGGGAACTCGATGTCGACGACGGGGCCCGTGACCCGGGCGACGCGGCCGACGGCGCCGGCCACGGGCGTTGCCGCGGCCGGGGCGGTAGCGGTGTCAGTCATGTGTTCTCTCTCTTCTGAATGGCTACTTGGCGGACGACAGTGCGTCGGCGCCGCCCACGATCTCGGAAATCTGCTGGGTGATCTCGGACTGGCGCGCGTTGTTGGCAAGGCGCGTGTAGTCGGTGATGAGCTTGTCGGCGTTGTCGCTGGCCGACTTCATGGCCTTCTGCGTCGCGGCGTGCTTCGCCGCGGACGACTGGAGCATGGCGTTGTAGATGCGGCTCTCGATATAGACCGGGAGCAGTCCGTCGAGGACGGTCTCGGCGTCGGGCTCGAACTCGTAGAGCGGGAACACCTCCTGCTTGTCGCTCGGCGCCTCGTCGCTCTCGACGACCTCGAGCGGGAGCAGTCGCGTGACGACCGGCACCTGGGTCATGCGGCTCACCATGCGGTTGTAGACGATGTGGATCTCGTCGACTCCGCCGTCTGCTGCATCGCGGAGGAACGCTTCGAGCACCGCGTCGCTGATCTCCTTGGCGGTCTCGAAGACGGGGCTGTCGGTGCCGCCGATCCAGCTGCGCTCATAATCACGACGACGGAACGAGAAGTACCCGACCGACTTGCGTCCGACCAGGAAGTAGTCGACCGACTTGCCCTGGCTCTTCAGCAGCTCGGTGAGCTCCTCGGCTTCGCGAAGCACCTGCGAGTTGAACGCGCCGGCGAGGCCGCGGTCGGAGGTGAAGATCACGATCGCTGCACGGTCGACGCGCTCGGGCTCGGTGGTGAGCACGTGCGCGACATTCGAGTAGCTCGCGACGGCCGAGACCGCTCGGGTGATCGCGTTGGAGTACGGCGTCGATGCGGCGACCCGCGCCTGCGCCCTCTGGATCCGCGACGCGGAGATCAGCTCCATGGCTCGGGTGATCTTCTTGGTCGTCTGGGCAGTCTTGATCTTCTGCCGGTAGACCCGAAGTTGCGCTCCCATGTTTCTCCTGTGTCCTGTGTTCCGGTACCTGAGGTTCTCGAGTCGACCCCGAGGGGTTCGTTCCCGAGAACCCCAGGGAACGAGGCATCCGACTAGCGGCGGCCCTTCACGATCTTCTCCTGGACGACCTCTTCTTCAGCGATCGCTTCGAACTGCTCCGACCCGACGGAGGCGAGGGGCTTGCCCTCACCCGTCTGGAACTCGAGCTTGAACTTGTCGATCTCCGCCTCGAGGGTCGCGGCGGTCTCGTCGCTCAGCACGTTGGTGTCGCGCAGCGTCGAGAGCACCTCGGTGTTGCGGCCGAGGTAGTCGAGCAGCTCGCGCTCGAAGCGGAGGATGTCTTCGACCGGCACCTCGTCGAGCTTGCCGTTCGTGCCGGCCCAGATCGAGACGACCTGCTCCTCGACGGGGTACGGCGAGTACTGCGGCTGCTTGAGCAGCTCGGTGAGGCGCGCTCCGCGGGCGAGCTGGCGACGGCTCGCGGCGTCGAGGTCGCTCGCGAACATCGCGAACGCCTCGAGCGAGCGGTACTGCGCGAGCTCGAGCTTCAGCGTGCCCGAGACCTTCTTGATCGACTTGACCTGCGCGTCGCCGCCGACTCGCGACACCGAGATGCCGACGTCGACCGCAGGACGCTGGTTCGAGTTGAAGAGGTCGGACTGGAGGAAGATCTGGCCGTCGGTGATCGAGATCACGTTGGTCGGGATGTACGCCGAGACGTCGTTCGCCTTGGTCTCGATGATCGGCAGGCCGGTCATCGAGCCGGCGCCGAGCTCGTCGGAGAGCTTCGCGCAACGCTCGAGCAGACGCGAGTGCAGGTAGAAGACGTCGCCCGGGTAGGCTTCGCGTCCCGGCGGGCGACGCAGGAGGAGCGACACCGCACGGTAGGCCTCGGCCTGCTTCGACAGGTCGTCGAAGATGATGAGCACGTGCTTGGAGTCGTACATCCAGTGCTGGCCGATGGCCGAGCCCGTGTAGGGCGCGAGGTACTTGAAGCCGGCGGGGTCGGAAGCGGGGGCCGCGACGATCGTCGTGTACTCCATGGCGCCGGCGTCTTCGAGCGCGCCCTTCACGCCCGCGATCGTCGAGCCCTTCTGACCGATCGCGACGTAGATGCAGCGAACCTGCTTCGACGGGTCGCCGGACTGCCAGTTGGCCTTCTGGTTGATGATCGTGTCGATCGCGATGGCCGTCTTGCCGGTCTGGCGGTCGCCGATGATGAGCTGGCGCTGGCCGCGGCCGACGGGGATCATCGCGTCGATCGCCTTGATGCCGGTCTGCAACGGCTCGTGCACCGACTTGCGCTGCATGACGCCCGGAGCCTGGAGCTCGAGCGCACGGCGGCCGTCGGTCGCGATGTCGCCGAGGCCGTCGATCGGGTTGCCGAGCGGGTCGACGACGCGGCCGAGGTAGCCCTCACCGACGGGAACCGAGAGGACCTCGCCCGTGCGGGTCACCTCCATGCCCTCTTCGATGCCGGTGAACTCGCCGAGCACGACGACGCCGATCTCGTCTTCGTCGAGGTTCAGCGCGAGGCCGAGCGTGCCGTCGGCGAATCGCACGAGCTCATTCGCCATGACCGAGGGCAGGCCCTCGACGTGCGCGATGCCGTCACCGGCGTCGGTGACGTGTCCGACCTCGGTCTTCTGCGCCTGGCCCGGCTCGTACGACGAGACGAACTCCGAGAGAGCCGAACGGATCTCGTCGGGGCTGATGGTGAGTTCTGCCATTGTCTTTCCCTTTTCTGTACCGGTTGTACAGCTACTGGTCTGTCACGGCGCGGACGCCGGTCGTTTCTCCGGCGTCAGCCGGCAAGCTTCTGCCTCAGCGAGCTGAGGCGTGCGGCGACACTGCCGTCGATGACGTCGTCGCCGATCTGCACGCGAACCCCGCCGAGGACGGCCGGGTCGACGATGGTGTCGAACCGCACCCGACGGCCGGCGCGGGCTGTGAGGCCCTGCTCGAGTCGCGAGAGCTGCGCGGGCGTGAGCGGTACGGCGGTCGTGACGGTCGCGATGTCGAATCCGCGCTGGTCGGCGACGATGGATGCCGCGTGCCGCAGCAGTTCGCCGATGCGCCGGCCGCGGGGCTGCTGCACGAGGTGGCGCACGATCACGACGGTCTGCGGGGTCGCCTTGCCGGCGAGCAGCCGGTCGACGATCTTCGTCTTCTCGTCGCGCGGGCTCAGCTTGCTGCCGAGCGCGAGTTCGAGCTCGTCGTCGGAGGTGACCGCGCGTTCGAACGTGAAGAGCTCAGCCGCGAGGTCGACGTCGTCGGAAGCGGAATCCGCCGCGACGCGGATGCCGATCTCTTCGATGCCGGCCAGGAAGTCGTCTCCTGACGACCACGGGCGAGCCGCGGCACTCAGCAGGAGCGAGACGGCGCCGGCGGAGAGGCGAGAACCGAAGACCGCCTCGACGAGCGCACGCCGCTGTGCGGCATCCGCTTCGATGTCGGTGAGCGCCGAGCGCAACTGCGACGACGAGCCGATGACCCGACCCGCGGAGAGCAGGTCTTCGGCGACCGACAGGTCGGCCCGGCCGAGTTCGGCGAGCGCGGCTCGCGAATCGGCCAGGGCACCTCTGGTAGCGCTACCCATGGGCTAGCTCTTCCCTCCGGCGGCGGCCTGCTCGGACGCCTCGAGTTCGGCGAGGAAGCGGTCGACGACGCTCTGCGCCTTCGCGTCGTCGGTGAGACTCTCACCGATGACGCCCGACGCGAGGTCGATCGCGAGGGTGCCGACATCGGAGCGAAGCGATACGAGCGCCGCCTGGCGCTCGGCCTCGATCTGCGCCTGTGCACTCGAGGCGATGCGTGCGGCTTCGCTGAGAGCCTGCTCGCGCGCCTCGGCGACGATCGTCTTGCTGTCGTCACGCGCGGATTCGCGGATGCGGCCGGCCTCGGTGCGCGCGTCGGCGAGCTGGGCGGTGTACTGCTCGAGCGCCGCCTCGGCCTTGCGCTGCGCCTCGTCGGCCTTCGCGATGTTGCCCTCGATCGCCTCGCCGCGCTCATCGAGCAGCTTCTGGACGCGCGGAAGCACGTACTTCCAGAAGAAGACGAGGATGATGACGAAGCAGACGGACGACCAGATGATGTCGTACCACTCGGGGATGACCGGGCTCGGGCTCGCTTCGCCACCCTCGGTTGCAGCGCTCAGTACTGCATGAAGCACGTTGGCCTCCTCAGTTGGGGCGGGCGGATCAGACGAAGATGAAGTACGTGGCGATGCCGATGAAGGCGAGCGCCTCGGTGAAGGCGATGCCGATCCACATCAGCACCTGCAGGCGACCGGCGAGCTCGGGCTGGCGGGCGACACCCTCGATGGTCTTGCCGACGACGATGCCCACGCCGATGGCCGGGCCGATCGCTGCGAGGCCGTAACCGACCGTCGCGATGTTGCCGTTGATCTCAGCGAGAACGGTAGTTGCGTCCACGTTTGGGTTTTCCTTTCCTAGGGATGTGCTGGGCGGGTGCCCGAGCTCAGTGCTCTTCTGCGACCGCGAGCTGGATGTAGACCGCGGTGAGGAGGGCGAAGACGTAGGCCTGCAGGACTGCGACGAGGATCTCGAAGAGCGTGAAGACGAAGCCGAAGGCCAGCGTCCCGACGCCGAGGAGGGTCCACCCGCCGCTGAGCTGGATGACGAAGAACTGCGTCGCCGCGAAGAAGAGCACGAGCAGGAGGTGCCCGACGATCATGTTCATCATGAGTCGGAGCGTGAGCGTGATCGGCCGGATGATGAACGTCGAGATGAGCTCGATCGGCGTGACGATGATGTAGACCGGCCACGGCACCCCTGAGGGGAAGAGCGAGTTCTTGAAGAAGTTCTTGGGGTTCTTCCTGATGCCCGCGTAGATGAACGTGACGTAGGCGACGATCGCGAGTACGAGCGGCACGCCGATGACCGAGGTGCCGGCGATGTTCAGGAACGGGATGACGCCCGTGAGGTTCATGAACAGCACCATGAAGAAGATCGTGGTGAGGATCGGCAGGAACCGCTTGCCGTCTCGCTTGCCGAGCAGGTCGTCGGCGATGTTGACGCGAACGAGGTCGAGCCCCATCTCGACGAGGCTCTGGAATCGGCCGGGCACCACGGTCATGCGGCGCGTGCCGAGCCAGAACACGAGGAGGAGCGCTGCGACCGCGACGAAGCGGACGAGCATGATGCGGTTGATCTCGAAGTCGGTGCCCTCGAAGAGCAGAGCTCCAGGGAAGAACTCGTCGATCGAGGGCCCGTGGAAGCCACCATCGTCGGTTGACATCGGAACCAGCAGGTCCAGAGCGTTAGCTAGCAGCGCTATCTCCTGTTTCGGGGCGTGGAGCTCGGCTCTCGCGACGACGAACATCGGAACGGAATTCCGCACATGCCGAAGCCGTGTGGAAACCGTGGGGGATCGTCAATACTCTAGCAATACTTCCGGCAGCGGACGAATCGCCGCAGCCCATTCAGTCGTCGACCGGAGGCTTCGGGAGCTGCACGTCGCTCACGTACGGGATGCGCGACTTCGCGACGACGAGCACGTCGACGACGAGCGAGGCGATGACCCCCGCGACGAGGCTCAGGAAGAGCACCGTGGGATTGAGCCAGGCGGCGTCGCGCAGCAGCACGACGAGCACGATGAAGGCGATGAACTTCAGGAGCCAGCCGCCCAGCACGATGCCGAAGAACGCGCCGACGAACACGTCGCTGCCGGCGAACCGGTTGGCGACGAGGATGCTCGCGGCCGTGATGCCCATGAAGACCACTGCCATGAGCGTGCCGATGAGGCCACTCACGAGGCCCGACGTTCCGTCGAAGACGAATCCGAGCGAGGCGCTCACGATCGCGATGACGCCGGCGAGCACGCCGCCCCACGTGAGCGCCTTGCGGAGCACCGGGTTCGAGGTGGGCGTGCGGTCGGCGGGTTCAGGACGCGGGTCGGTCATCATGCTCCAGTTCGGGACTGCCGGATGCCGCCGGCCGGATGTGCGTGACAGATGCGTCGGGCGTCGTGGCCGGACCTTCCGGCTCATCGGGCGCCGACGGCGGCCCCTCGAGCTCGTCGAGCGCCGGCGACGGCCCCTCGAGCTCGTCGAGCGCCGCGGCCGGCCCCTCGGGCCCATCCGCCTCGGCGGCGACCGTGAGGCGCTTGCGGCGGCCGAGCGGCGCGAGCGTGAAGGCGGCGCAGACGATGAATCCGATGCCGAGGAGGAGGAACGCCCAGATCGACGAGATGCCGTAGTAGACCGGGAATACGAAGCTCAGGAGGCATCCGATCGACGCGACCGCCGTCCAGGCGTAGAAGATGAGCACGGCGTGAAGGTGCGAATGGCCCATGTCGAGGAGGCGGTGGTGCAGGTGCTTGCGATCCGCAGCGAAGGGCGACTTGCCGGCCCTGAGGCGCCGGATCACCGCGAGCCCGAAGTCGAGGAGCGGGATGAGCAGCACCGCGAACGGCAGGATGATCGGGATGAACGCCGGGAAGAGCTCGCCGCCGCCGATCGAGAACGGGTCGATCTGGCCCGTGACGGCGATCGCCGAGGTGGCCATCAGGAGGCCGATGAGGAGCGCCCCTGCATCGCCCATGAAGAGCTTCGCGGGGTGCCAGTTGAGCGGCAGGAACCCGATGCAGGCTCCGACGAGCACGACCGCGAGCAGTGACGCGATGTTGAAGTAGTTCTGCGGCGATGTCTTCTGCACGAGGAGGTACGTGTAGAGGAAGAAGGTGCCGCTCGCGATGAGCGCGACGCCGGCGACGAGCCCGTCGAGCCCGTCGATGAAGTTGATCGCGTTCATGACGAGCACGATCGCGAACACCGTGATCGCCGCGCTCATCCACGACGATCCCACCGTGATGCCGCCGATCGGGAGCGACACGATCGTCACGCCCTGCCAGGCGATGAGGCCCGCGGCGATGAACTGGCCGGCGAGCTTCGTGGTCCAGTCGAGGTCCCAGATGTCGTCGGCGACGCCGATGAGCACGATGAGCAGCGCCGCCCCCAGGATCGCGAGCATCTGGCCCGGATTCTGGAAGACGATCGAGAGGATCGAGAAGCGGGACGAGCCGAGCGATGACAGGAACGCGGCCGCAGCGATCGCGATCACGATGCCGACGAACATCGCGATGCCGCCGAGTCGCGGCGTCGGCCGGGTGTGCACGTCGCGGTCGCGGATCTTCGGGTACAGCCGGTATTTGAGGCTGAGCTTCCAGACGAGGATCGACCCGCCGAAGGTCACGAGCGCGGCCACGAGGGCGAGCGCGAGGTAGAGGGTCATGAGATGGCGGCATCCGCTCCGTCGTCGCCGGGGGCAGGGGTAGGCGATTCGGATGCCGCGTCATCGGCACGCGGCCCGCCGGGGGCGGGGGCGAGCAGCTCCTCGCCGACGACCGCGGCGATCTGCTCACGTGAGATCACGCCGGCGCGCACGATGCGGAGGGTTCCGCCCTCTTCGGCGAGGCCGGTCGCGTCGATGATGGTCGACGAGGTGTCGCCCGGCCGCTCGCCGATCGGCGCATAGGCCTCGCCCGCCGCTCCCCCGTCGAGGTAGACGGTGACCGAGTCGCCGAGCATCTCGGCGGCGGCCGCTGCCGTCGTGGCCGACGGCATGCCCGACAGGTTGGCGGACGAGACGGCGAGCGGCCCCGTCTCGGAGAGGAGCTCGAGGGCGATCGGGTTCGCCGGCATGCGCAGCGCCACGGTGCCGCGCGTCTCGCCGAGGTCCCACTGCAGGGACGGCTGCGCGTGCAGGATCACCGTGAGACCGCCGGGCCAGAACTCGGCTACGAGGTCGCGCACCGGGCCGGGCACCTCGCTCGCGAGCGCATCGAGCGTGGGGATCCCGGGGATCAGCACGGGCGGCGGCGACGTGCGGTCGCGGCCCTTCGCATCGAGGAGCCTCGCGACCGCTTCGGCGTTGAAGGCGTCGGCGGCGACGCCGTAGACGGTGTCGGTGGGGATCACGACGAGTTCGCCCCTCCCGATGGCGCCGCGCGCGAGTCGCATTCCGGCGAGCAGCTGGGAATCGACCGAACAGTCGTAGGTGGCAGTCATGACCGCTCGATTCTAGACCAGCGCCCGATGAGGCCGAGGGCAGCAGAAAGCGCGACGGATGCCGCGACGCATGCGCGCCGCGGCATCCGCCGGTCTCACCCCGCCGTCAGCGGCGCCCGGCCTTGCGCCGGAACAACCACGCCCCCCACACGACCGACACGGCGATGATGCCGAGGCACCAGACGACGGCCAGCCACGCCGAGTCGCCGATCGGGGTGTGCATGAGGAGCCCGCGGATCGTCTCGATGACCGGGGTGATCGGCTGGTTCTCGGCGATCCACTGCAGCCACCCGGGCATCGTCTCGACGGGCACGAACGCGCTCGAGATGTACGGCAGGAAGAGCAGGATGAAGCCGTAGCCGCTCGCCGCGTCGGGGGTCGAGGCGGCGAGGCCGATGGCCGCGAACAGGTACGTGATCGCGAGGATGTAGAGCCCCACGATGGCGAACACACCGAGCCACTCGAGTGGCGACGCCACCGGGCGGAATCCGACGAGCAGCGCGACCGCGATCACGACGCCAGTCGCGAAGAGGTTGCGCGCGAGGCTCGCGACGACGTGTCCCGTGAGCACGGCCCCGCTCCGCAACGGCATCGTGCGGAAGCGGTCGATGATGCCCGTCGTCATGTCGCGTGAGACCGAGATCGCCGTCGACGACGCCCCGAAGCCCGCGCAGAGCAGGATGATGCCGGGCACGACGTAGTCGACGTAGCCTCCCGAGGGGTCGATCGCGTTTCCGAAGATGAAGGTGAACATCAGCATGAGCATCACGGGCAGCACGACGGCCATCAGGAGCGCTTCGACGTCGCGCACGGAGTGGAGGAAGCTGCGGTTGATGAAGGTCGCCTCGGCGGTGAAGGGGCTGAGGCGAGGGCGGGTCTGGACGAGGGTCGTCATGGTCGTCACTTCGATTCGATGAGTTCGGGGCGGGCGAGCCCGTCGGCGGAGGGAGTGGCCGGCGATCCGCCGGCCGTGATCGCAAGGAACACGTCGTCGAGGCTCGGGCGACGGATCGTGACGCTGACACCCGGTGCGCCGGATGCCGCGCGCCGATCGAGCTCGTCGATCGCGGCGCGCAGCCCGTGCACCGTGCCGTCGGTGGGCAGCTCGACGAGGAGTTCCCCGCCGGCGTCGCGGAGCTCGACGACGTCGCCGCCGATCCGCGCCTTGAGCTCGTCGGCGGTGCCCTCGGCGGCGATGCGGCCGTTGTCGAGCACGGCGATCCGGTCGGCGAGCCGATCGGCCTCCTCGAGGTACTGGGTCGTGAGGAAGACCGTCGTGCCTGCGTCGGCGAGCGAGCGGATGACACTCCAGAGCTCCTGGCGGCTGCGGGTGTCGAGCCCCGTGGTCGGCTCGTCGAGGAACACGACCGGCAGGGCGAGGATCAGGCTCAGCGCGAGGTCGAGTCGGCGGCGCATGCCGCCGGAGTACGTGCCGACGCGGCGGGTTGCGGCATCCGTGAGCCCGAAGCGCTCGAGCAGTTCGGCCGCTCGCGTGCGCGCCTCTGTGCGGCCGAGGCCGGAGAGGCGGCCCATCATCACGAGATTCTCGGTGCCGGTGAGCACCTCGTCGACGGCGGCCGACTGGCCGGTGAGGCTGATCCGCCGCTTGACCTCCTCGGGCTCCGCGGCGACGTCGAAGCCGGCCACGTGGGCGGTGCCCGCGTCGGCCTGGACGAGGGTCGTGAGGATGTTGATGGTCGTCGTCTTGCCCGCGCCGTTCGGCCCGAGCAGGGCGAAGACGGTGCCGGCCGGCACGGCGAGGTCGAGGCCCGCAAGCACGTCGGTGCGCCCGAATCGCTTGCGGAGGCCTCGCGCGTCGATGGCGAGAGTCATGTCCCGGTCCTTTCGAGGTGAATCGTCTGCGTACGCCGCAAACTGTTTATATGGTGCACTGTTGTTTAAGTAATACACAGTTCTAGACTGTGGGTCAACAGGAAATCGAGAACGGGAGCCGATGTGAGCCGAGTGCGACCCGACCCCGAGCTCCCCCGCGGTGTCGCGCTCGCGTGGGGGGTTGCGACGCATCCGCAACGCGGCCCGAAACGCGAGCTCTCCATCGAACGCATCGTCGACGCCGCGATCGAGATCGCCGACGCCGAGGGGCTCTCGGCGGTGTCGATGAGCCGGGTCGCCGCGTCGCTCGGCTTCACGACGATGTCGCTCTACCGCTATGTCACGAGCAAGGACGACCTGATCCTGCTCATGCAGGAGGGCGCGATCGACGTGTCGGTGCCCGACGACGCGCTCGAGCGCACGTGGCGCGACGGGGTGACGGCGTGGGTGCTCGCGATCCGGGAGGCGTACCGGGCGCACCCCTGGATCGTCGACATCCCGATCTCAGGTGCCCCGATCACCCCGAAGAACCTCATGTTCGTCGACTGGTTCCTGCGTGAGGTGCGGTCTCTCCCCCTGAGCGACGGCGAGAAGATGTCGGCGCTCCTCCTGGTGACGAGCTACGCACGCGCGACGAGCGCGCAGGAACGCGACCTCGTCGCCGCCGCGGCCGCTGCGCGCGACGCCGGTGACGTCACGGGCGAGAACTTCCTCGAGGCGCTCATCGAGCTCGTGACCCCAGAGCGATTCCCCTACCTGAGCCCGTTGATGACGACGGGCGGATACATCGCGGGCGCCGAAGCGGCCGACGACGAGGCCGACGCGGACTTCTCGTTCGGCCTCGAGCGCATCCTCGACGGCATCGAATACCACGTCGGCCGACTCGAATCGGGCGCGCCCACGACGGCGAGGGGCCCCGAGCCCGAGCCGGCGCTGCTCCTCCCCCGCGACAAGGCCGTGCGCGAGGCGACGAAGGCTCGCCGCGAGGCGGAGAAGGCTCTGCGCGAGGCGCAGAAGCGCGAACGCGAGGCCGTCAAGCACGCACTCGAGCGCGAGAAGCACGAACGGGAGAAGACCGAACGACGAGAGCGGGAGCAGCTCGAGCGCAACCGCCGACCGTGAGTCAGCGCAGCGCGGTCGTCGCCCGGTCGCGAGTGGTCAGGTCGCGGTGATGGGCGATGGCCCGCCAGCCGTCGGATGCCAGCAGCGCGGCGATGCCCGCCGACTGCCGCTCCCCGTGCTCGATCACGAGCACGCCGCCAGGCCGGAGCAGCCCCAGCGCGCGCCTCGAGAGCGCCCGCACGACGTCGAGCCCGTCGGCGCCGCCGTAGAGCGCGTGCTCGGGATCGTAGAGTCGCACCTCGGGGTCGCGTGGTATCTCGGCGAGCGGCACGTACGGCGGATTCGACACGACCACGGCGACGCGCCCGTCGAGCTCGGGCAGCGCGAGCGCAAGATCGCCGAACACGAGGTCGAGGTTCGACGCGGCGATCGCCTCGACGTTGCGGCGCGTCCACGGGAACGCCTCTGGCGAGTTCTCGACCGCCCAGACGTGCGCGTGCGGCACCTCGGTCGCGAGGGCGAGCGCGATCGCACCCGTGCCCGAACCGAGATCGACCGCGATCGGCTCGGGCTCGGCCGCCGCCCGCAGGGCATCGATCGCGAGCTGGGCGACCTCCTCGGTCTCGGGACGCGGCACGAAGACTCCCGGACCCACGAAGAGCTCGAGCGAACGGAAGGCGGCACGGCCGGTGAGGTGCTGCAGGGGCTCGCGGCGGACACGACGCGCGACGAGCGCGTCGAGCGACGCGGCATCCGACTCCCCCAGCTCGCCGTCCATGACGAGCTTCGCCTGCACTCCGCCGCGCGAGAGGCCGAGCACGTGGCCGATGAGCAGCTCGGCGTCGACCTCGGGATCGGGCACGCCCGCGGCGGCCAGCCGGGCGACGACGCCGTCGCGAATCGCCCGAAGAGGGTGCGCGCCGGGCCCCGGCATCCGTTGATCCACGCAATGGAATGTAACGCACGAGCCGGTGAGGGCACCCCGACCATAGGCTGAGCGCGGCACACGCCGTCACGAGAGGGATGATCATGGCACAGGTCTTCGACAACATCACCGAGGTATTCGGGCGCACCCCGCTCGTGCGTCTCAACCGAGTGACCGACGGCGCAGACGCCACGGTGCTCGCAAAGCTCGAGTTCTACAACCCGTCGGCGAGCGTGAAAGACCGCCTCGGCGTCGCGATCGTCGACGCCGCAGAGGCCTCGGGCGAGCTCGCACCCGGCGGCACGATCGTCGAGGGCACGAGCGGCAACACCGGCATCGCGCTCGCGATGGTCGGCGCAGCACGCGGCTACCGCGTGATCATCGCGATGCCCGAGACGATGAGCAAGGAGCGCCGTGGCCTCCTCCGGGCCTACGGCGCTGAGCTCGTGCTGACTCCCGGCAGCGAGGGCATGAAGGGCGCCGTCGCCCGCGCCGAGCAGCTCGTCGCCGAGACCCCCGGAGCAGTGCTCGCGAAGCAGTTCGAGAACGAGGCGAACGTCGAGATCCACCGCCGCACGACGGCCGAGGAAGTCTGGAACGACACCGACGGCGAAGTCGACATCTTCGTGTCGGGCATCGGCACCGGCGGCACGATCTCGGGCGTCGGCCAGGTGCTCAAGGAGCGCAAGCCCGAGGTGAAGATCGTGGGCGTCGAGCCCGCCGAGTCGCCGATCCTCAACGGCGGCGCGCCCGGCCCCCACAAGATCCAGGGCATCGGGGCGAACTTCGTGCCGGCGATCCTCGACCGCGACATCTACGACGAGATCATCGACGTGAACATCGACCAGGCCATCGCCACCGCTCGCCGCCTCGGCGTCGAGGAGGGCATCCTCGGCGGCATCTCCTCGGGCGCGACGATCTACGCAGCAGCGCAGCTCGCGCAGCGACCTGAGAACGCCGGCAAGACCATCGTCGTGATCGCGGCGAGCTACGGCGAGCGGTACCTGTCGACGGTGCTGTACGAAGGTCTGCTTGACTGAGCGGGTGGGACTCCTCGCCAGGCTTCGTGAAGACATCTCGACCGCACGCGCCCACGATCCCGCCTCACGCGGATCGCTCGAGGTGTTCCTCGCCTACTCGGGGTTGCATGCGATCTGGGGTCACCGCGTCGCGCACCGGCTCTGGGGGAGCAGACTCTTCCTGCCCGCTCGGATCCTGTCGCAACTGGTGCGCTTCCTCACGGGCGTCGAGATCCACCCGGGCGCGACCATCGGCCGGCGCTTCTTCATCGACCACGGCATGGGCGTCGTGATCGGCGAGACGGCCGTGCTCGGCGACGACGTCATGCTCTACCACGGGGTCACCCTTGGCGGAAAGGCGCGGCGCGGCGCCGGGCGCGGGGCCAAGCGGCATCCGACGCTCGAAGACGGCGTCACCGTCGGGGCGGGCGCGAAGGTGCTCGGCCCCGTCACGATCGGAGCCTGGAGTGCGATCGGCGCGAACGCCGTCGTGACGAAGGACGCACCCTCGCACTCGCTCATCGTCGGCATCCCCGCGACGGTCAAGCCGCTCTCGCACGAGACGGCCGACGCCGCCCGCGGCGTGCACGACTGGCACATCTAGGCGCGCGCTCTCGCAGGACCGGAGCGAGCGGATGCCGCGGCATCCGCTCGCTCAGAGGGCGAGGAACATGACGTGCAGGCCGACTCGGCCGAAGCGCGGGGAACGGAAGGCGTTCGGCACGGTGCCGACGATCTCGAAGCCGAGCGACGTCCAGAGATGCACCGCCGCCGCATTCGACGCCACGACCGCGTTGAATTGGATCCCTTCGAATCCTCGGCGCCGGTGCCAGTCGATCACGTAGGCGCCCAGCCGCCGGCCGACGCCCGCACCACGTGCCGTGGCATCGACCATGAAGGACGCGGTGCCGATGTGGTCGCCATGGCCCGGTCGGTTCGGCCCCATCTTCGCCGTGCCGACGATCTTGCCGTCGATCTCCGCGACCACGGTGAGCCCTGGGGGCTGCTCCATCCAGAGGTCGCGCGCGTCATCAGATGTCAGCGACATCGGGTACGCGTAGGTCTCGCCCTCACGCACGACCTGCTCGAAGATCGAGTGGATCGCATCCCAGTCGAGCGCCGTAGCGGGCCGGATCGTGAGACCCTCTGTCACTCGTCGCCGATGCTCGCGAGCTGCGCCTCTTCGTCGGCCTGGATGGCCGACTCGACGATCGGGTCGAGCGCGCCGTTCATGACGGCGTCGAGGTTGTAGGCCTTGTAGCCGGTGCGGTGGTCTGCAACGCGATTCTCGGGGAAGTTGTAGGTGCGGATGCGCTCGGAACGGTCCATCGAGCGGATCTGCGACTTGCGGGCATCGGATGCCGCAGCCGCGAGCTCCTCCTGCTGGCGGGCGAGGATGCGGGCACGAAGCACTCGCATCGCCGCCTCGCGGTTCTGCAGCTGAGACTTCTCGTTCTGCATCGACACGACGATGCCGGTCGGGAGGTGGGTGATGCGCACCGCGGAGTCGGTGGTGTTCACCGACTGGCCGCCGGGACCCGACGAACGATAGACGTCGATCTTCAGGTCGTTCTGGCTGATCGCGACCTCTTCGGGCTCGTCGACCTCGGGGAAGACGAGCACGCCCGTCGTGGAGGTGTGGATGCGGCCCTGCGTCTCGGTGACGGGCACGCGCTGCACGCGGTGCACGCCGCCCTCGTACTTGAGGTGCGCCCACACGCCCTGCGACGGGTCGGTCGCGTTCGACTTGATCGCGACCTGCACGTCTTTGTAGCCGCCGAGGTCGGACTCGTTCTGGTCGAGGAGCTCGACCTTCCAGCCCTTGGCCTGGGCGTACTGCATGTACATGCGCAGGAGATCGCCCGCGAAGAGGGCGCTCTCCGCGCCCCCCTCGCCGCCCTTGATCTCCATGATCACGTCGCGTCCGTCGTCGGGGTCGCGCGGAATGAGCAGCCGCCGCAGTCGCTCCTGTGCCGTGGCGAGCGCCTCTTCGAGAGCGGGCACCTCCTCGGCGAAGGCGGTGTCGTCTTTCGCGAGCTCACGCGCGGCGGCGAGGTCGTCTTGCGCCTCGAGCCACGTCGTGTGCGCGTGGACGATCCGGCTCAGCTCGGCATAGCGCCGATTGACCTTCTTCGCGCGCGCTGCGTCGGCGTGGAGCGCAGGGTCGGCGAGCTCCTCCTGGAGCTGCGCATGCTCGGCGAGGAGGTTGCTGACGGACTCGAACACAGCCTTACCGGTGGTCGATCTCGTGCCCGTGCGAGGCCGCCGTGCCGCCCGCGACGGGCATCGACTTCTGCATGAGCATCAGGAACTCGACGTTCGACTGGGTCTCCTTCAGGCGACCCAGCACGGCCTCGAGCGCCGGCTGCGGGTCGAGGCCCGCGAGGGCGCGCCGGAGCTTCCAGGTGATCTTGACCTCGTCGGGCGAGAGCAGCATCTCCTCACGACGCGTCGACGAGGCGTTCACGTCGACGGCCGGGAAGATTCGCTTGTCGGCGAGCTGGCGCGAGAGCCGGAGCTCGGAGTTGCCGGTGCCCTTGAACTCCTCGAAGATCACCTCGTCCATCTTCGAACCGGTCTCGACGAGCGCGGTGGCGAGGATGGTGAGCGATCCGCCGTTCTCGATGTTGCGCGCCGCGCCGAAGAACCGCTTCGGCGGGTAGAGCGCCGAGGCGTCGACGCCGCCGGAGAGGATGCGACCGGATGCCGGTGCGGCGAGGTTGTACGCGCGCCCGAGCCGGGTGATCGAGTCGAGCAGCACGACGACGTCGTGACCGAGCTCGACGAGCCGCTTCGCGCGCTCGATGGCGAGCTCGGCGACCGTCGTGTGGTCTTCGGCGGGACGGTCGAAGGTCGAGGCGATGACCTCGCCCTTCACCGTGCGCTGCATGTCGGTGACCTCTTCGGGGCGCTCGTCGACGAGCACGACCATGAGGTGCACCTCGGGGTTGTTCGTCGAGATGGCGTTGGCGATCTGCTGCAGCACGATCGTCTTGCCGGCCTTGGGCGGCGCGACGATGAGGCCGCGCTGGCCCTTGCCGATCGGGGCGACGAGGTCGATGATGCGCTGCGTGAGCTTCGTGGGCTCGGTCTCGAGCCGCAGGCGCTCCTGCGGGTAGAGCGGCGTGAGCTTCTGGAAGTCGACGCGCGCCGCCGACTCCTCGGGCGTCTGCCCGTTCACGGAGTCGACCTTGACGAGGGCGTTGTACTTCTGGCGGCTGTTGGACTCGCCGTCACGCGGCTGCTTGATGGAGCCGACGACCGCGTCGCCCTTGCGCAGGTTGTACTTCTTCACCTGGCCGAGCGAGACGTAGACGTCGCTCGGGCCCGGGAGGTAGCCGGTCGTGCGCACGAACGCGTAGTTGTCGAGCACATCGAGGATGCCGGCGATCGGGATCAGCACGTCGTCGTCGAGGATCTCGGGCTCGAGCTCGTCGCCGGCGCCCTGGCCGCGACGCTTGCGGTCGCGGTAGCGATTGCGACGGCCGCCCTCGCCCTCCTGCAGCTGCTCCTGCTGGCCGCGCTCGCGCTCCTGCTGGCCGCGCTCCTGCTGGCCGCGCTCCTGCTGGCCACGGCCCTGCTGGCCGCGTGCGCCGTCGTTCTGCTGCTTGCCGTTGTCGACGTCGACCTGGCGGGCCGCGTCGGCCTTGGCACCCTCGTCGACCTTGCGGCCCTGCTCGGCCTGGCCTGCGTTCTGGCGGTCGCCACGGTCGCCGTTCTGGCGCTCGCCGCGCTCGGCACGGTCGCCGTTCTGGCGGGGCTGGCGGCCCTCGGTCTTCTGTGCGTCCTCGCCGCGCTCGGTGCGCTCAGCACGCTCGCCGCCTCGGCGGCCACGGTTGCGGTTGCGGCCCTGACGCGGCTCTTCGGCGGATGCCGCCTCGTCGTCGCCCTCGGCGGGCTGCGGGCTGCGTGCGCCCTCGCCGGTTGCCGCGGCGAGCTCCTCGCGAACGGCCG
>NZ_SDPN01000016.1 GCF_004134825.1 Agromyces albus | reverse complement strand
ACCGGCTGGCCCGGCGCCGCCTCCCGCGGATGGCCCGCCGGTTGCCGTCGCGCCATGACCGCCGCGCGCGGCCCGGCTGCCCCCGCCGCCGTTCTCGCGGGGCCCGAGGATCTGCTTCGCGGCATCCGTCATTGGGCCGTTGGGAACCGGGACCGGTCGGTTCAGTGCTGACTTGGCTTCCTGCTCACTGGACATGGCGTGGTGCATATCGAGGCCGACGAAGTTGAGGAATTTGTACGTGAGATACGGGGCGAACGCGGCGATGAACATCAGCACGATCCCGGCGATCGGGTCGCTGATCGATGCGAGGTCCGCGTCGATCGGCGCAGATACTTGGGCGATTGCGACGAGGAAGATCACGACGAGGACGAGCTTGGACAGGATGAGCGCGATCACGAACGCGACCCATTTCGTGAACCATCCCTTCGCGACATCCCACGTCGCGCCCGCGAGTGCGACCGGCCCGAACACGATCGCCACCAGCAGCAGAGCCTTTCGGATCAGGAGCGAGAACCAGACGATCGCGGCCGCACTGATCGCGAGTGCGGAGAGGAAGATCGTCACGATCGCGCCCACACCTGGTGCGCCGATGTTGATCGTCGTGAGGCCGGCGGCTAGGAGCGCGATCCGGTCGCCCATGCCTTCCATCGTGTTGCCGGAGGCTTGAACGACGCCGATTGCGAGTTGGTCCGTGATCTCCAGCAGCAGGCCGGTGATGGTAACGATGACGAACGATCCGAGCACTGACTTCGCGAGCCCGAGCGCGGCGCGGGACAGTGCGCCGGGGTCGCGGTGCACGAGTCCGGTGATGAGCTGCAGGCAGAAGAAGATCAGCGCGACGAAGACCGCAACGCCGAACAGTACGTTGTAGACCGCGATGTAGGCCGGGTCGGTGAGGTCGACAAGTGTGGTCGTGTCGAACGCGGTCCAGACCGCTTCGAACAGCCAGGCCGCGGCGGCGCCCATCGCGTGCGCGAGCCAATCGAATGGCGCAGCGACGAGGGATGCGGTACCTTCGCCGACGGCGCCGCAAACCTCTGCGATAACGGGGATGTCGCAGACGCTCACTGTCTCGGCCCGCTCTGCGTCATGCTCGGCTCATATCGTCTTGGTCAGACGGTTTGGCCGACATTCCAGAAGAAGTTGATCAGCGTCACGGATGCGCCGCAGATGACCGCCGCCGCACAGGAGACGAGCACGCCGAGCTTGCCGCGGGCCGCGAGGTGCGGGTTCGACGAGTTCGCGCCAAATCCCCATATGATCGCGGAGATGATCAGCGCGAGCACGCTCAGAATCAGGCCGACCGTCATTACGGCGCCAACGATCACGCGGAGCTGTTCGATACCGGGAAGCCCGGTGCCGTTCGGATCGATGTCAATCACTATGAGCTCCCTCGGTCGATGGTGAGATCGACTTGAAGGTGCGCCGCATCCGCCACGAGGCTCACTCAGACGCCAGCTCGCTGGACTTTCTCCCTGCCGGTCTCCGAGTTTGTGAGGTCAAATCAATGACGGGGGCGATCTTTGGGGGTTCCCCTCGCAACAGGATGCCGTTATGATTTGTGATCACACATCACAAATCGGAGGTGTCATGGACTCGCTACCAATCCGAGTCTCCACGGTGAACGACGAGGTGTACGAACGGCTTCGGCAGTGGATCACCACCGGGACACTCCTGCCCGGAATGAAGATCTCCATCCGCTCCATCGCCGACTCCTTCGGTGTGAGCACAATGCCGGTCCGGGAGGCACTTCGCCGCCTCGAGTCCGACGGGCTCGTGGTGTTCGGCCGCCGCAGCGTCACAGTCACCCTTCTGTCGACCGATCAAGTGCAGCAGGTGTTCCAGATCCGCCTTCGGCTCGAACAGCTCGCCGCGGAGTGGGCAATCGACCAGGTGGACGAAGACGACATCGCGGACCTGGAGTCCATCCTCGCCAAGATGGACCGTCCCGACATCGGGGTCGACGAGTGGCGGCACCTCAATCAGGACTTCCACCGCCGCTTCTACGATTGCGCCAGAAGCCCCCACCTGCTGGAGCTGATCCGCAACGTCTGGGACAAGGTCGAACCGTACATGGCCATCTATGCCTCAACGGTCCAGGACTTCGCGGAGGCACAGCGCCAGCACTCAGAGATGCTCGAGCTCATCCGCGGACGGCGGCTCTCCGCCCTCCTCACGGCGACCGCCGAGCATCTCGACTACACCGCCCGGACCGTCGTGGCCGCCCTGGAGGGCGCCGCCCCGCCCAAGTGATCCAGACCGCCGGGATCGGCGTGCCCGGCGCACAACTGAAACACCGTCGTGCCGCACCCCGCGGTCGACGCGCACTACCCCGGCAGCGGACCATCGCGCCCGCACTCCCCAACGGAGGTACGTCAGTCATGTCGCAAACCGTCGAGCACGAGCTCTTCCAGGACGAGTACGAGTCCTCGCCCGTTCCTCAGTCCAAGCGTCGGTCTCTCCTGTCTGTCGCCAGTGTCTGGGCCGGCTTCCCCATGATCATCACCGGTGCCGTCACCGGCGCGACGCTCGTGCATGGTCTCGGCTTCGCCGGCGGCCTCACGGCGATGATCATCGGCAACCTGCTACTACTCGCCTACGTTGGGCTGCTCAGCGCCCTCGGCGCGAAGACCGGCTTCAACTTCTCCCTCCAGGCTTCGCGCACCTTCGGCCGCACCGGTTACATCGCGTGCTCGGCGCTCCTGTCGACGCTCGTGCTTGGCTGGTTCGCCGTGCAGACCGGGCTTGTCGGTGCCAGCATGGAGGGCGCCTTCGGGTGGAATGCGACGATCGTCGCTTTAGTCGCCGGCGTGCTCTTCACGCTCTTCACCCTCCTCGGCATTCGGGCCCTCTCGATCATCGGCGCGATCTCCGTGCCGCTCTTCCTCTTCCTCGGTCTGTACGCGGCGGTCCAGGCCGGCACCACAGGCGCCGACGTCTGGGGTTATGAAGGCGACTCGTCGCTGTCGATCGCCCTCGGTGTCGGAGTGACGCTCGTCTTCGCCCTCTTCGCTGACTCCGGCACCATGACCGCCGACTTTACGCGCTGGGCGAAGAACACCCGACACGCCTGGATTGCGACCGCCTCCGCCTTCCCGATCGGCAACCTCTTCGCGATGGTCATCGGTGGCGTCATAGCGGCGGCCACCGCTGGCTCCGGTGACGTGTTTGGCATCCTGGCCTTGCAAGGCGGGATCTTCCCCGTGCTCGCTGTCATCTTCCTCGTGGTCAACCTCGGCTCGGTTTGCACACACTGTCTCTATAACGCCGCCGTCGGCTGGTCGACGATCCTCAGGGGCCGCATGCGGATCCTCACGCTCGTCCTCGGCGCGGTCGGCGTCATCGTTGCGACACTCGGGATCTGGGGCTTCTTCATCAACTGGCTCAACCTTCTCGGCGTCATCGTGCCGCCAATCGGCGCCATCATCATCGCCGACCAATTGCTCGTGCGCCGCGCGGCCGCTGTCTCCCAGACTGCGATCGCCGCCGTCCGCTGGCAGCCGTTCGCCGCCTGGGCCATCGGCTCCGGCGCCGCGCTCCTCGTCAACTTGCAGGCGCCGTGGCTGTCGACCGTCGTGACTGGGCTCGTGGTCTCCTCTGCGGCCTATCTCGTCCTCAGCGTCGTGACGGCGAAAGCGGAGGTCGTTCATCCGGTGAGTGTTGCGGCGTCGACAGAAACGGACGCAGTATGACCATCAGCCGAGAAGCGGGAAGGGCACTCATGACTGGGCCGCGAGACTTCGAGGACGTTACGATCTCCCGTTTCCACGAGGACATCCTCGCGGGGCGGACGACAGCGACTGAACTCACCCAGTGGTACCTCGACCGCATCGCGGCGCACAACGTCGACGGGGCTGCGATCAACGCCGTGGTCACAGTAAACCCGTCGGCGCTCACCGAGGCGGCGGAGCGGGACTCCGCCTTCGCCGCCTCGGGCGAGCTTTCCGGTCCTCTCCACGGTGTGCCAGTGCTCGTGAAGGATCAGGCGGAGACAGCCGGGATCCCCACAGCGTTCGGATCTGCGCTCTTCGCCGAGTATGTACCGGCGCGGGACGCCACCGTCGTGACCGCTCTCCGGCAAGCGGGCGCCGTGATCCTTGCGAAGACCACCATGTGCGATCTGGCCGCCGGCTGGTTTTCGTCCTCGTCGCGCACTGGGCACACGAGGAACGCGTACGACCCGACTCGCGACTCTGGCGGCTCGAGTGCCGGGACGGGCGCCGGAGTGTCCGCGAACTTCGGGCTCGTTGGCGTCGGCGAAGACACGGGAGGCTCGATCCGCATCCCGGCCTCGTTCAACAACCTTTATGGACTGCGGGTAACGACAGGCCTCGTCAGTCGGGCGGGCTTCTCCCCGCTCATCCACTTTCAGGACACACCGGGGCCCATGGCGCGCACGGTCGCCGACCTCGCCGTACTGCTCGACGCGATGGTCGGGTACGATCCGGCCGATGAGCACACGGTCGTCGCTGCTACCGCGCCCGGAGTCGGCGGATATGCGGAGGCGGTGCGACTCGCGCCGGATCAGGCGGACTGGCGGGTCGGCGTGCTGGAGACGGCCTTCGGCTCCGGCCAGGCCCAGGCGCTCGTCAACCAGGTGGTGCGCGCGGCGATCGGATCACTGCGCGAGCACGGCGTCGGCGTCGTCGACGGCCTCCGGATCGAGCGTTTGGCGGACTGGATCGCGGACACCTCGGTGTACCTCCACCAGTCCAAGTCGGACCTCACGGCGTTCTTCGCCTCCAGGCCTGGGCCAGTCGCCTCGTTCGATGAGCTCTACGCGACCGGCGTATGGGAGCCGCTCAACGATCTCATCCCAGGGATCGCGGACGGTCCCGACACGGTTGAGGGCGATCCTGAGGTGGCTCGGCGCCGCCTCAAGCAGGCCGACTTCCAGCGGCTCGTGCTCGGGCGCTTCGCAGACGCCGGCGTCGACTTCCTCGTCTACCCGACCGTTCAGGTGCCGGCGCCGACCCTCGAGGAGTTGAAGGCTGGCTTGTACACGGCGCTCACCTTCCCGACCAACACGGTCATCGCTTCGCAGGCTGGCCTTCCGGCCCTCACCATCCCGGTTGGCTTCACTGGCGATGGACTCGCCGTCGGCCTCGAGCTCGTCGCCCCGCCGTACGCCGAGCGACGAATGCTCCGGTTTGCGGCAGCCTTAGAGCGATGGGCTCCAGCGCGTAAGGCACCGACCCTTGACCTCTGAGGAGACGACCCGAGACGGTCGATACGCCACCACCGTCCGGCGGATCGATCTCAATGCCGATCTCGGCGAGAGCTTCGGCATCTACCGCTACGGCAACGACGACGCGCTCATGCCGATCATCACCTCCGCCAACATCGCGTGTGGCTTCCACGCCGGAGACGCCGCGACGATGCGCGCCTCCGTCGCCCGGGCCTTGGAGCTCGGCCTGGCGGTCGGCGCACACATTGGCCTGCCGGACCGTCTTGGCTTCGGTCGCCGGAACCTCGCAATCAGCGCGCAGGACGCCTACGACTACTCCGTGTACCAGATCGGGGCCCTCGAGGGCTTCGTTCGTGCGGCCGGCGGCCGATTGCGACATGTCAAGCCGCACGGAGCGCTCTACATGATGGCCTCGGAGCAGCGGAACCTCGCCATGGGCATCGTGCGGGCCGTCGCCGACGTCGATCGTTCGCTGGCGGTCTACGCTCTCCCAGGGTCGGAACTGGCAATCGCAGCGGCCGAGGACGGCCTCGCGGTTCGGCCCGAGTTCTTCGTTGATCGCCCATACCGGGGTGCTGAGGTCGTGATGTTCGGCTGGTCGTACGCAGAGCTCGGCTCGCCGGCGGATGCGGTCCGCAGGGTCGACGAGATGCTCGGCAGCCCGGGCTTCGGGGCGATCGAGACGCTATGCGTCCACAGCGACACCGACGACGCCCCTGCGATCGCCGCAGCGGTCCGGGCCGCCCTCGAGGCCCGCGCGGACGTCGTCCTCGCCCATTGAGGTGACCATGCTCCGCGGGCTGAGCGGGTGGCAGCGACGAGCCCCCCACCTGGTCGCCTGCTAGAGACCCGACAGCTGCGTTCGGCCAGCTTCCACGCCAACCGGGAGGTTCGAGTTTCGGTCATCAAAGGCCTGAGCCGACGTCGAGCAGGAAGTTGATCCACGCGACGCCCGCGCCCGCGAGGGCCGCCGCCCCGCACGCCACCCACAGCCCGAGCCGCGCGCGTGTTGCGATCTGGAACTGCCCATTCGCCGACGCCAGCGCCCAGGTGATCCCGCTGATGACCATCATGAGCACAGCGATGACCAGCACGACCATCAGAAGGGCGCCGGCGATGCTCCGCAGCTCTTCGGCGCCGCCGACGGCGCCGAAGTCGGGGAAGATGTCCATATCAGGGCGTCCTTTCCGGTCTGCATCCCGCGGTCGAGACCTCCGCATTGGCAAGGCCGGCAGCGCCGTGCTCGGTGAGCCAGTCCATGGCGTCGACGGCGGGCGCCTTCGCGCCGCCGGGATGGATCTCGAGGTGCAGGTGGGCGCCGGTCGACTTGCCGGCGGAGCCGACGTCGCCGATGTGCTGGCCGGCCGCGACGGTGTCGCCCTCAGTGACATGCACGCCGTCGTCGTACATGTGGGCGTAGTACGACGCGACGCGCTCGCCGCCGACAGTGTGCTCGACGATGATCAGCCCGCCGTAAGTGCCACGCTGGCCGGCGAACGTGATGACGCCGTCGGCGATCACGAGGATCGGCGTACCCATCGGTGCGGCGAGGTCGCTGCCCGCGTGGAATCGCTGCACGCCGGTGTACGGGTCGATCCGCGGTCCGAAACTGTCGGTGCTCGTGTAGGTGCCCGCCGGGAGGGGGAACACTACGCGTGAGGTCTCGGGAATGACGGGACCGCCGGCGGCCGCAGCCGATCCACCGTTGGACTGCGTGCGGGTGAGCGCAGTGACGATCGCTTCGGCGACCGGTTGGTAGTTCTGGTACCGGTCGGGGTATGCGCTGACCTCGACGGCCTGTGCTGCCTCGCCGGGGTCGAGGAACTGCCAGCCGGGGATATCGAGCAGTCCGCGCGGTGATCCGCCGTTCGGGCCGGATGGCCCACCGAAGAACGCCAGCGCCTGGTATTCCGGGTCCATGAGTTCGGCGATCGTTCCCCAGCCGGAGGCGTGTCGCATCTGAAAGAGCCCGAGCGAGTCATGATCCGAGCCGACGCCATCGTTCGAGAATCCGAGCGATTCGGGGTAGGCGCTCGGGTTGGCGAGCATCCGCAGCGTCGATTCGGTGAGCGCGGCCATGAGCGCGATGATCACGCCCTCGCGGCCGACGCCCGCGGTACGCCCGGCGACAGTCATGATCGTCGCGGCGTGGGTGAGCTGCTGCCGGTTCAGCTTGATCGATCCGCCGTCGCGAGTCTTGGCGGTCAGCGAATCGGGGATGTCGCCCACGAGGAGAGACCCAGACGAACAGGAGATCGCGGCCGGGTGCATCAGTGCCGCGACGCTCACGAGGCCGACGGACGGGCCGAGGAGCAGGGCGACCGCGAGAATGCCGAACAGCTTCTTCATCCGGCCGCCCTATTCGAGAGGTCGGTCGAGCTGCGAGATCCGCAGGAGGGTGCACGGCTCCTGGCCTGCGCAGGCGAGGAACACCGTGAACGACACGTGCCGCGTGGTGCTGACAACCTCGGTGCCCCATGTGCCCTCGCGCTGGCGGGTCCCCTCGACCGTGAAGGCGGTTGCGCCGCGGGGGAGTTGACCCTGCGCAGCCTGCGCGAGCGCGGTCGGCCACGCGTCGGGCACGGTGACGGACTCCACCTCGAGCCACTGCCGAGTGCCGTAGGCGCTGAGCTGCTGCCACATCTCCGGCCCGGGCAGGTAACTTCGGACATCGGATGCCACAGCGGCCGCCTCATCCACATCGGCGACGTCGACCAGCGCCTGCGCCCACGCGGATGGCCCGCCAGGGTGCCGCGTATCCCAAGTGAAGAGTGCCCGCGCGACGCTCCGAGCGAACCGCTCGGGCTCTGAGGACGCGAGAACTGGCTGCGGCCGTTCTGGTCTCTTCTGAAGCTCCGACGGCGCGGATGCCTCGTGTGTCGGCGTTCTCGGTGGGCTCGCGCTCGCCGGCCCGCGGAGTAGTCCGTAGACGCCGAATGCCACGAGCATGAGCAGCACGGCACCACTCACGGCGACGGCAATGATCAACCGGCGTCGGTGTTGGAACCGGATCCGGAGCTGCATCATCGCGCCGCCGTACGCGCTCTCGCACGCAGCGCCCGCAGCGACTCCGCGAACGCGATCGTGCCGGCGAGCGTCTCTTCGAACTGCTCCCACTGCTCATCGGTGAGCGCAGCCGCGAGCTCCGCAACGTCATACTGCGTCCACCAGTGGTCGAGGTCGCCCCAGAGGAACACGAACGCGCGAACGGGCAGCTTCGCCTCGTCGCTGGTGCTTGTCGCACGCGAGGGTGCTGGGCGGTGCGATCCATTCGTTGACTTCTTCGCCGCCTTCACCCGCGCCAGCGCTTCACGCGCGAGTTGCTCGAGTTCCGCCGCGCTCGCGGTCCGCTCGACCGCGTGCAGCCTCGCTGCGCTCGCCGAGGATGCGTGCCGCACTCCAGCCGGTCGCGAGAGATCAGCCGCGATCGCCTCGAGCTCCGCCAACGAGTGATGCGCGCTCACCCGCTGATGCGCCGACGAAACAGCTCCGCCCCGGTCGATACCATTGAGCTCCGCGACGGCGAGCGCCCGCACTGAGGCATCCGTGCTCTCGTCGCCCGCGATCCGTTGGATGTCGCCGATCTGCTCGAGCCGCGAGTACGAGCCATGACCGGTCACCAGGCGCGCTGCACGCTCCCGAGAGCGGCCGAGCCCTTGAGACGGTGGGGCCGAATCGGCCCCACCGTCTGATCGGGGGTTTTCCCCGTTCGCATGGAACCGCGACGCCTCCTGCCGACGCGCCGCTTCCTCAGCGAGGAGCTGCTTCAACTCTCGGTAGAGCGTGGCGGATTCGGTGGGGCTGAGAGGCTTGTGAAGGGTGTTGTCGTCTTGCTCGGCGAGGAGTTCCGTGAGTCGGTCGGAGATGCCTGCGCGAACCCAGACGTTGAGCTTGCGCACGCCGAGTTGGCGGAGAGCGGCGAGCCGGCGAGCGCCGCAGACGAGTACCCCGTCGGGTGTGACCGTGATCGGCTGCAGCAGACCCTGTCGTTCGATCGACGCGGCGAGGGCGTCGATGTCGCCGAGGTCGGCGCGGTGGCGCGAGCCGATCCGAATGGAGTCGATCGACCGCTCCAGCTCGATGTGCCCCGGCGTGCCGGTCACTCGTGCGCCCTCGGGAGGTTGTCGACGATATCGGCCACCAGGTCGTCGTCGTGGAGCAGCGACCGCAGGTGCTCACCGACTAGCAATCGGAGCAGGATGCCCCTTCCCGCCGTCGTGTGCTCATGCATGTGGTCGCTGATACCGAGGACCGCGCGGAGCATCGCGATCCACGCGCGCTGCGGAATGTCGAGCAGCGCCCGTGCCTCGTAGTCCCGCCGTAGGGACTCGTACGCGGACGCACGCGACACGGCATCCGCCAGCCGGCCGCAGATGTACTCGACGGCGCCGCGCGCGCGATCCGGCTGCCAGCCGAGCAGGGTGAAGAGCGAGATCGCATCTTCGACGGCTGACTGCACTTGGCGGGGCGGTTCGGATGTCTCGGGCAGCGCATCGACTGGATCGGTCCGAAACGCCGGGTGGTAGTCGAGGAGGGCGTGCTCACGATCGCTGAAACGCTCGGCGTCGTGGTACGACGATACCCGTGGCCGCCGGGCCTGATGCACCGAGCACAGTAGCCCTTGAGCTCGTTCCTCGGCGATGCACGTCACCTGCACGGCGCGAGTGACGATCGCCCACGGGTCTTCTGCCCGCAGTGTCGCCGGCGCACGCATGGCGTCGAACGCGGCCGCGGCCGCCTCCCAAGGGTCGAGGCCGTGCTTGCGCGCCAGGGCCGCGTAGCGGTCGGCCGCGTAGCGCATGAGCTCTGCGGCCTCGGGGTCGGTGCGCCATCCGGTACCGCCGTTGGATTGCAGGCGGTCGAGCAGTGTTCGCAGGCCCTCGGAATTGCGGAACGTCGCCGAAGCGGCATCCGACCGTGTACTCCAGTTCATCGCGCACCCCCAGTTACGTAGGCGTGTGTCATCGCGCTCCTCAGCGTGCGCATGGGTCACCGCCGGCCGAGCCCCTCGCGGCGAACCTGTGGATGCTCGCGCGATCGCCCGAATTCGGAGAGTGGGGGGAGCCGGTCGGCGCGCTCGCGGATCACGTGGCGGGCGGTGGCGTGGCTGCGGCGCAGGCGGCGGGCGAGTTCGGTCTCGAAGTCGAGGCCGCGGCCGGCGAGGCGTCCGGTGCTCGTACTGAGCAGATCGGATGCCCGGACCCAGATGATTCCGGGGCGGTCGGCGGTATCGCGGAGCGGTCCGAGCGTGTGGCTCGGGTCGGATCTCACACGCCGACGAAGCGCGGCGAAGGGGGCGCGGTCGTCATCGACGGGATGCATCGCCGTCGTGTTCGTCACATCGTCGGTGCCCGCTGCATCGGATGCCTCGGGGCGTGCCTTCTCGAAGTCGTCTTCATCCATCGGTCGTGCCTTCCCTCACGGTGCTGGTCTGCATTGCAGGTGTGACGACGCGGTCACGGAACCAGCGGCCGACCGTCGACGGGTGGACGCCGAGGTGCCGGGCAATCGCGGAGTTCGACCATCCGAGCGCGCGGAGGGATGAGGCATCCGAACGGTTTGGAGCGGCAGGGGTGAGTTCGAGGTCTGGCGGGGCTGGGGTGATCGGGACCTGGGCCGGCTGTTTCGCGCTCGCGGGCGCGGCGGCCCGGGTGGGGTCATGGCGCATGAGGACCGAGGTCAGGTGGGTGATCGCGAGCAGCACGAGTGGCGGGACGGCCGACACGGATGCCGCGAGCAGCAGCGGCACTTCGGTTGTGTCGGCGACGATCGCGTGGATGGCGTTCGCGGCGACAGAGATGGAGGCACCGGTGATGAGGAGCATCCACGGATACCAGGCGACGCGCGACCGCGCGAGAGCGACGGCGGCGACGGTCGCGACCACGATGATGCCGTCGACGATGAGCGGCCACACCCACGACTGCGCCGGGTCGAGTCCGGATCGGCGCGCGAGGTCGCTGAGTGAGGTGAATGAGAGCCAGAACGCCCCGGCCGCGATGAAGATGGTGCCGACTACAGCCGTGATCATTGCGAGGCGGACGCCGTCGGGGCGAGGGAGAGGGTTCGAGCGGGTCAGGGCAGGCATCGCGTGTCACCTGCCCTTCGTGGTGGAGACGGGGGGACGGACCAGGGGGTCGGCGGAATCTGCCTCGGGCTTGACGGCCGCGTTGGCCTCGCCGAGCCTTGACGGCTCGCGGATCGGATCGTGGTTGCGATCTCACGATCCGGGAGGCCGGCGCTCGCCGCCGCCGGCGCGAGTGCGGATGCGACGGCGTCAGGTGGGAAGCCGGCTTCAGCGAGTCGGCAGGCGGCCCAGAAGAGACCGGCGTTTCGCTCACCTTCTTGGAGGCGGCCTACCCACCCGGCGAGCCTTCTCGGGTCGAGTGGTGCGGCTTTGGCCGGCTCTGCCGAGCGCGTGCTTGGTGGTGACGGGCGCGGGTCAATGAACTCGCGAAGCGCGACGGCGTCGACGGGCTTCGTGTGAGCGGATGACACGGAGAAGAGCCGGTAAGCGACCCGGCCGCGATCCGTCGCCAGGATCGATGGCGGCGAGATCACGTAGCCACCCGTCCCGCGGAAGTCGATTCGCGCGACGGCTGCCTGCCAGCAGCGCTGAGGCCGGGACTGCATCGCTGGGAAGTACACGTGTAGTCCGCCAGATGGCGTGCGAACCCGGGCGAGTTCGCCGTCGACGAGTCCGACCGTGGCGGCGCGCTCGAACGCCGGGAAACCCGATCCCGCGACTCCCTTCGCATCGACATCGACGACGTCGATCCCGGAGGCGCTGCCGGTCGGGATGCCGAGGTTCGCGTCGGGCCAACGAGCCCACCACGTCTCGACTTGGTCGACGTCGCAGCTGGCATCGTGGAACCCCGCCGCGGTCAGGGGACGCTTCTCCTCGGGGGCACACGGGAAGACTGGGACTCCGGCACGGGCGAACGCGATCGCCGCGTTGCGCGTCGGCATGAGGTTCGTGGTCAACAGCAGCTCTGCGATGTCCATCAGAGGCTCCGCGCTTCGAGCGACTCCGGTTGCCGCTCGGGCGATGCGGCGGCGGTCGCGCTGACGTGCTGGGCGGGCGTCGGCCGGTCGAGTCCGGGAGGATCCCCGGCCCCGCCTTGGGTGGTGGGGAGCTGGTCGAGTATCGCGGCGGCGGTTCGTCGCACTCGTTCACCGGTCTCCTGAATCACCTCGGTCGGTGTCTTCGCCTCCACAGCGTTCGCCCACGACGAGACGTACGGGATCGTGTAGTCGCTCGTGTCCATCCCGTGCGCGGCGCCGATCATCAGTGCGACCGACTCTGCCTCGACCTCGCCGATGCCGCGATGCGAGGCGGCGTCAGTGCCGGGTGCATGCATCCGGATGTGCGCGAGTTCGTGCGCCAGAGTCTTCACACGGGCTGCGGCGTCCACGTCCGCGCGAACCATGACCGCGCGCGACCCGAAGTCAGTGACGCCGTTGGCGCCGCGCAACTCGGTGGCATCCGTCACCGTCGACAGTCTGAAGCCCTCGTCGCGCACGATCGCGGCGAGCCCATCCCAGAGTCCCGGCGGCGCCTCGCCGTGGAGCAGGTTCGGCCTCGGCAGTTCCGGCAGAGGGCGGCCGTCAGTCTGCGAGACATCCCATACGTAGGCGGGCCGGACCCCGACCATTCGCGAGCGCACGATCTCGCCGGCGCGCGGGCGCTCGCTCCGCTCGAGCCGACGCCACGAATCCGCATCCATAGGCGACGAAGTTGCGAACCGCGCGGTGAGCGGCGCGAAGATCATGTACCCGCGCTGTCCGGCGATTACTCGGCGGCCGAGGGTCTGCCACTGCTTGAATCCGGCGACGTACGTCGGCATCGGGTCGGGGACGCGTCCCTGCCGGTATGCGGCCTCGTGCTGCCACCAGATCAGCAGGGTGTTGTTGAACGATCGCGTGCGGAATCGGGCGGCGAACTCGAGGGCGCGCTTCCACTCGTCGCCGGTGACCAGCGTCTCGACGGACGCGACGAGGTGCTCGTGCAGCTCGACGAGCTTCGCTTCCCGGTCGTGAGTCGGTTGCGGTTTCGTCGACACGGGTGACCACCTTTCGGAACGACCGCCGGCGCGCATTGTGCGAGGCTTACGCATAGGTGTGCCCGTCTGCGCACGGATGCTCCGGGCGCAGGTGAGCGGTATCGCAGAGCCGCGCGCGAGGAGCGCGGACTCACGGGAGTTCGGAGCTTGCTCGCTACCTCCCTCGTTGAGCATGCTCAATCGTTCGGTTCGCCTCGTTCATACCACGTGATTTGAGCATGCGCAACGCTTGCGTTGGTCATGCCCAACGGGTAAATTGAGCATGCCCAACACCGCAACTCCGGGCGACACAGATCGGCGATGCCAGACCTATCCCGAGGGTGATGGTGATGCGAGACATGAACGAAGACGAGAGCAAAGCAGCCGCAGAGGACCTGGCGAAGCGCCTCCGCCTCCTCCTCGACGTTGCGGTTGCTGAATCGGGGTCGGAGCCGACGTATGCGCAGATCGCCGCGTACCTCGAGGAGCGCGGAACGAACCTGTCGCGATCCCGCTGGACGTACATGGTGAACGGCCACCGATACGTGCAGGACCGCGCGTTGTTCGACGGGCTCGCCGCATTCTTCGACGTCGACACCGAGTTCCTTTTGGGCACTGAAGGTGCGGAAGCTCCGGAGAGGGTGAACGCACAGCTCGATCTCGTTCGCTCGATGCGCGCCGCTCGCGTGAAGTCCTATGCCGCTCGCACGCTCGGTGACATCTCGCCGAATGCACTCCAGGCGATCAGCAAGTTCCTCGACGAGGAGATCATGAGAACGTAGCCGACGGCGCGACTGCGCCCAAGGCGCCGGCAATCCTACAACTGTCCCAATCGGAGGTGACGAACCGTGAACAGCGAGGCGGCCGTGTCGGCGGCATTCGACGAACTCGCCCTCGGGGACGTGTTCACGTTCGACGAGCTGATCGGCGCGGTGCAGTCCCGGCGGGGGCGTCGCCTGCGGATCGTCGAACTCTCCGAGCTCGGTGATCACGACGGGCTCTGCGCGATCTGGCTGAAGACCGATGCGGAGGATCTAGTACTCCACGCGCACAGCGAATCAGCGCTTCATAGGCAGCAATTCGTGCTGCACGAGCTCGCGCACATGATCTTCGATCACGGCGACGACGATGATCCCGCGGAACCCGACTTCCTCTTGCCGGACATCCCGCCGGAGACCCGGCGGCGCCTCCTGCGGCGACAGGACCTGGACACTGCCGACGAGATATTGGCGGAATCCCTGGCGGATCGACTGGCCGCCGCGATCCGCGAGTCAGCCATGCACGGGTCGCGGTTTCTGGAGATCTTCGGGTGATTCCGGTCCTCGTCTCCGCGCTGATGTGGCTGCTGCTCGCATGCCTGCTCATTGTGCGCCGGGGCCGTGCAGAGCGCACGATCACCTACGCCGCGCTCATCATCGCAATCGCGATGACTTTGAACATCGACTCGGTCTACGTCGGTCTCGACCGGATTGTCGGCGATACCAACCTGGTGACGCTCATCGCCGATCTCGGCCTCACGGTCGGCGTGTTCTTCCTCGGCCGTGGCGTCATGAAGGCGTCCGATCACCAGCCGCGATCCGTACAGCTTGCACTCGGGACACCCACACTCGCGACCGCGCTGGTGTGTGCGATCGTCGCGTTCTTCCTCATCGACCGGGGCTCCACCACCACGACCTTCATGCTCGACCTCGGGTATCAGCGAGCGGCAGCCGCCTACTCGACGATTCACTTCGCCTACTACGCGATCGTGCTCACGGCGATGGCAGTGCTCGCGGCCAGGCAACTGCGAGTCAACCGGGGCGTGCAACTTCTGCCGCCTGCCTCGCTGGTCCTCGGCAGCGTCTTCTGTGTTGCGCTCACCGGCGTCGTCATCACAATGGATGTCGCGCACGTCGCCGGCGACATCGATCTGATGACGGCAGTCTCCGTCGCCTACAGCCCGCTGTACCTGTTGACGTTCCTTTTCCTCTGCTTCGGGTTCGCCGGACAGCCAGTCGCCCGCACACTGCATGCACGGTCTCGGGAACGGACAACGCGTGCACTGGCGCGCGAGCTCGAGCCGCTGTGGGCCCGAGCAACCGCAGTGCGGCCCGGTATCAGCCAGAGCCAGGGTGCCCCTTTACACACTGACGACCGCGAAACACTGCTGCACCGCCAAGTCGTTGAGATCCGCGATGCGATGATCGACACGCGGGTGTCGTTCGAGGTGAGCGATGACGAACGAGTGCTCGTCGATCGGGCGGAGCGGCATCTGCTCGGAGCTGGTCTGGGCGCTCCTGCATCGGTGGCACACGGGCACCCGAGTGCCGGGTGGGGGCAGCAGAAGCGATGAGCGTGAGGTGGGCAGCAACAGGCGCGGTTGCCTCGGTCGGCGTCGCGCTCGGGGGTCTGGGGTTGGGTATCGCGAGGCGCCTCACCGCACCTGTAGGCGGTCGAAGGTACGACCTCACCATTCGTGGGTTGGATGAATCGGGGGAGCGAGTGATCGTTGCGCTCGACCGTACGCCGCAAACGGCCGCGCCCGGTCGTTACAGCCTTCTGCTCGAGAACGGGCGCTGGGTTCGCTTGTCGAGCGAAGTCGAGGACCTCGGTCCGGGGCTCGTCGGCCGCGGCGTGTTGGGTGAGCCGCGCGCAGGTCTGCATATCGGCGAGCGGGCGTCCTGGAGCGGCATCTACTTCTCGAGCCCGGAGGATGCCGGGCTTCAGGCATCGGACGTCGCTATCCCGACGGATGCCGGCCCGGCTCCCGCCTGGCTCATCCGCCCTCGAACTGGCTCATCGACGACCTGGGCCATCCATATTCACGGTCTCGGAAGCGCCCGTGCCGGCACGCTCCGCGGCGTGCAGGTCGCCGCCGAGACCGGACTCACGTCGCTCGTGGTGACCTATCGGAACGACGGCGAGGGCCCCACCACTGGTTCAGGACGGTCGACGCTCGGCACCACCGAAGCCGACGACGGGCGGGCCGCCGTACTCTTTGCGCTCGCGAACGGCGCAAGCCGAGTCATTCTCTTCGGATGGTCGATGGGCGCGGCCATTGCGCTGCAACTCGCCGCAGACCCAAGGCTTCGCGGTATCGTCGCCGGGCTCGTTCTCGAGTCGCCGGTGCTTGACTGGGTCTCGACGATCAAGTCGAACTGCGTGAGATCGGGATTACCCGCGTGGACCGGCGGGCTCGCCGTGCCGTGGCTCGACAGCCGGCAGTTGTCACGCATCACAGGCCTCGGTGCGCCCGTCGGGCTGCGCCACTTCGATTGGATCACGCGTGCCGATGAACTCGCCGCCCCGACGCTCATCCTCCACGGATCCGCCGATACGTCGGCGTCGATCGGAGTAGCGGAGCGCCTTCGGGATCGCAGACCCGATCTGATCCAGCTCGAGCGTTTTGATGCGGACCACACGATGACGTGGAACTCCGACGCCGAGCGTTGGCGGGCAACCGTGGTCACCATGCTGGATGATCATATCGAACGGTGATCTTGCGCAGCTCGGTGTTGGGTCAAACCGATCCGGTCCGCGTTTGAATGCTTGAAGGACCGCCCGTCGGAAGCGGCTCCGGAACTTGCAATCGTGATTTCGGCCATGTGCTGCTGCTCGTACGAGCCCGAATCCGCGAGGGGTATCTCCCTCAACGTGCAACCCGCGATGCGGGCGCGCTTGCGCGGCCCGCCGGGCCTACTGCCGATACAAGAGGTATGGATGGTCCTTGGCCAGACTGATGCCGGTCGGTAGCAGGAGCGGTTCTCCCGCAGAGCCGGGGCATTCTTCAGTGCGGCACATCCGCTGATGTTCGGACTATCGCTCGGCCGGTTCCATTTCATGTCGAACTGGAGCGTGGGGATCGTCGAGCGGAGCACAGGGGACTTGCTTGGCTCCGCTGGTGGGTGAGGCGCGAACTCACGGGGCACCGGTTGCGCAGCGGATCTTTACTCTTATGGAAGCCGTGTAGCAGCAACCCCAGCAGGATGAACGTCTGTCTGTTGCCTGGCCCGGTTAGATGCGGCGAGCAGAGCATCGGAGACGAGACCCTCTACTGTGCGCTCTCGCAGTCGTGCTCGTACTGCGGACGCGACGTCGGCCTGGAGGGTGCTCAGTATCCCCGAAATCTCTCGCCCAACCGAGCACTCTGGCGATGGCCCATGCGTGGCCAGCATCGGCTCTTCGCTGGTGGTGAGATCGAAGATCTCGTCTAGATGGATGTCAGCGCTGTGGCGCGCGAGTTCCCACCCTCCGTGCGCACCGCGGCGTGCGCGTACTATCTGCGCGTCCCGCAGAGGAGCGAGAACCTGACGGATGTATACCGGATGCACGTTGGCGCTTTCGGAGAGCTCGTCGGAACTGACGGCGCGGCCACCACCGCGGCCCGCAAGGTACGTCAGCACATGGACCGCGACCGAGAAATGCGTGCTTGCTCGACCGGACATGAAGCCAGTTTGCCCTATTCGAACCCGTATGGCTACATTAATAACATAACTGATTCGACTACGAATAGAGGGCAGATGGTCTACGCAATCACAGGGGCATCCGGACAGCTTGGCCGGCGGGCCGCGGAGAGCCTCATGGAACGGGTCGATCCGTCGCAGGTTGTCCTGCTTACACGCACTCCGAGCTTGCTTCAGGAGTTCGCAGACCGTGGCGCGGCCGTGCGGGCCGCCGATTTCGCGGATGCGGATGGGCTACGCACTGCCTTGAGGGGAGTAGAGCGTCTTCTGCTTATCTCCGTCGACGCGTTCGGCGCCCGATTGGAGAAGCACCGCACCGCGATCGATGCGGCCAAGGCTGCAGGTGTCGCTCATGTGCTCTACACCTCAGTCCCCAATCCGGTCGATGGCAACCCTGCGGTAGTCGTGCCCGACCACAAAGGCACTGAGGAGTACCTGGCTGCCAGCGGGTTGGGTTGGACGTTGCTGCGTAACAACATCTATGCCGAGGTGCCGCTGCGCGATTTGCATGAGGCGATGAATACCGGGCGCTTGGTAACGAACGCCGGGGACGGCGGCACCGCCTACGTGACGCGAGACGACTGCGCTGCAGCAGCGGTCGGCGCCCTTGTGTCTGCGGGCGACGACGCGGCCGTAGAAGTGTCAGGTCTCACTGCATACACGCCATACGACCTCGCACGCATTGCCGCAGCGAAAATCGGTAGCGAGGTTGAGGTTGTCCAGGTCGACGACGCCGCCTATACGGCAAGCCTGATTGGAGCCGGACTACCCCACTCGCTGGCTGAGTTGCTGTCCGCGTTCGGCGCCTCAGCCCGCGAAGGCTACCTAGACACCATCACCACCGCCGTCCAGGATCTTGCCGGCTACGCACCCACCCCCCTCGAAACGCTGGTTTGACGCGCACGGTGGACGGCGCCCGCATACCCCACCGATCTCGAAGTTCAGGCGTCGTCCGACCGTGTCGACGAAACAGAGAAGCACCGTCATGCCATCCATCTCCGTGTTCGGGGCCGGCGGCGCTGCCGGTCGACGTATCGTCGCTGAAGCGGTCGCGCGTCGCAATCGCGTCACCGCGATCGTCCGCAACGCCGGCCCCGCTTCGCCGAGCACTGGGGCTACCGAGCACGTGGGATCGACCCATTGGTCGAGGTGGAGGTTCAGCGTATCGGTACGCAGAAGCCAGCGCGGGTGCTCATCCGATTCGTCGCTGACGACACGGACGCAGCTCGGTGCGGCGACGATTCAGTTGACGGTTGATGAGTCGAGGGCGGCACCATGGCCGCTACTGTCAAGGCGTGATTGTCCAGACCGAGCTCCTCGCCGCCACGCCGGTCGGGCCGGCATTGACGGAACGGAAGAGCTCGGGGTCGGTGCAGGTCACCGGCCGTGTCCCGCTGTGCTCCTTGGGCGCGCGATCACTGTTCGCAGCGACATCGCCGTTGTGATGTCGCGCACGCCGGGGAGGACAGCGACGGCGGTCCAGACCTCCTGGATCCGCTCGGGTGAGAACGCCTCCACACGGACCACCAGATCCAGCTCACCCGCGACGACGTCGCATTCCACGACTTCCGGGATCTGCTGAAGAGCTGCCAGGACGTCTGCGCCCCGCATCCGATCCTGTCGATAGACGAGCATGGTGGCACTCAGTGTGGGGGAGCCGAGTTCCTTCTCTCGGATCGTGTAGCCGAGGATGCGGCCGTCCCGCTCCAGCCGTTCGATCCGTTGGCGCACGGCGTTACGGGAGAGCCGCACGATCTCGCCGAGTTGGGCATGGCTCACGCGACCATTTGTCCGCAACTCGACCAGAATCCGTTCATCGATCGCGTCAAGCTGTCGCATCTGAGAGTCCTCCTCGCTCAATCCCCCCGATGTCACTGGTGAACAGAGTGTCGGCGGTCTGCTGTAGGCGGCTGATGACTGCTTCCACTGCGGGGGTGTGGATGCCCCACCGCTGCAGCTGGTAATCCTCGCGAATCGATGTCGTGGACACGCGGAGCAGTCGCCCTCGTTGCAGGCTCGTCGTGGTCACAGTGCGCGGCAGGAGGCACCACCCGTGTCCTGCCTCCGCGAAGGCAAGGGCTATCTCCGTCGACGGGACGGTGGTGATGGAATCGCTGACTGTGTGTGTGTCAGCCGTCAGGAACGTGTTGTGACGTCGTTCACGTCCACGAACGATCACCGTGGGGGCATCATTGCTGAAACTGAGACTGCCTGCTCTGAGCAGGCCCCAACGCTCGACGAATGCGGGGGATGCGACGGCATCGAATCCCACGGAGCCGAGGGAGATGGTCTCCCAACCCGGCGCCTCTTCGGGACGGACCGTCACGGCAATTGCAGCCTGCCCGCTCTCGCGGCCATCGTCCCAGACGCCTTCCTCGAACATCGAGATGTCCACTGGGATGTCTGCTGCTGCGCTGGCAACAGCAGCCACCCAATAGGATCGAAGGTCCGTGTCGACTCGGACCGAGATGCGTGGGCGGATACCTCTTGAGACCACGCCGAGGTTACGCAGTACTTCATCCTCGAGCTGCTGAGCTTGACGGGCGAAGCGGACTACCGAGTCGCCGGCAGTAGTGAGCCGGACAGGCTTTGAACGAACGAGGACCACCCGGCCAAGCAAGGTCTCAAGCGACTTGAGCCGCTGGCTGACTGCTGACGGTGTGATCTCCAGTCGGCGCGCTGCAGCATCGAGCGACCCGGTCTCTGCGATCTCGGCGAGGGTGCGTACGAGGTCCGTGGACAGGATCATTGGAGTGCTCCTTTCGAGTGCGACAACATGCGACGATCCGTCGTGGCGATCACCGACATGAGAACGGCTAGGCATGACCCCACGACCGGCGGAAGACGTGCGTCACCGCTGAGCGTTCCCGCGGCGGCAGTGTCCAGCGACCCGGCGGAGATCTTGAGAGCGCCGACCCAGACGAAGACCTGTCCTCGTGCTGCCAGTGGGGCGTACTCACAGCGGGCAGCAAGGCGCATATGCAACGGTGTCGAGCTTGTCCTCTGCGAGCGGGGTCAACGGAAAATCGCTGACCCCGCTGACGGCCGCAATCATTTGACGGACTTCCTGGCTCCGGTGATCTCGGTCTTGTCGAGGGCGCTGCGGAGGTCGGCGATGAGGTCGTCGACCGACTCCAGGCCCACGGACAAACGAAGGTGCCCGTACTCGAGGAATCCGGCCGGGTAGCTCTCGCTGCCACCACGAGCGTCCGGGCCCACGTGCACGACAAGGGTTTCATCGTGACCGAGCGAGACTGCAGAGGTGATGACGCCCAGGTTGTCGACGAAGCGGTTCTGCGTGTCGGAATCGCCGTCGACGGCGAAAGCCAGCATGCCGCCGAACCCCCGACCGCCGAACTGACGAGTAGCCAGCTCGTGCTGGGCGTGGCTGGGCAGGCCTGGATACTCGACGAAGGCGATGCGGCGATCGCTGTCGAGGAATTCGGCGACCTTCTGCGCCGAAGCGAGGTGCTGAGCCAGACGCAGCGGGAGCGTGACAGAACCGCGCATGATCATCCAGGCATTGAACGGCGAGATCACACCGCCCACGTCGACCACGGCGTCGTGACGGATGTGCTCGACGAGCTCGGTGCGTCCGATGACGGCACCGCCCATCGCGTCGCCGTGGCCGTTGATGTACTTCGTGAGTGAGTGGATCACGAGGTCGGCGCCATCGTCGAGAGGGCGGTAGAACGGCGGCGGAGTGAACGTCCCGTCGACCGTGAGCAGTACACCGGCCTCGCGGGCGATGTTGGCGATCGCGCGGACGTCCGCGACCTTCGTCGTCGGGTTGGCAATGGTCTCGACGTGTACGAGCTTGGTGTTCGGGCGGATAGCTGCCTTCACGGCGTCGAGGTCGCCGACGTCGACAAAGGTCGCCTCGATGCCGTAACGCTCCGGGAGCAGTTCGGCGAACAGGCGCCACACAGCCTCATAGGTGACGTTCGAGACCACCACGTGGTCGCCACTCTTGAGGAGAGTGAAGAACACGCCGTGCAGCGCTGCGACACCAGTCGCGAAAGTCGCGGCGGCCTCGCCGTGATCCATGGCGGCCAGCTTCGTCTCCAGGGCCTGCTGGTTGGCGCCCCCGTTGCGGGTGTACGTCAGTCGGTCGGTCGCAGACCAATCCATCGACGCCGGGTCCTGCGGCAGGCGGTACGAGTTCGCCATCACGAGGGGCGTGCGCACGGCGCCCGTGCCCTCGTCGATGCTGTTGCCGCCGTGGACGGCCCAGGTCAGGAAGTCGACGGAGTCGGGGTTGTGCTTGTCGGGATGCGTTGCCATCTTCTTCTCCTACTTCGAGTTGTTCGCCAGAAGGCGACGAGCGAGGGTGATGTTCGGGCCAAGGTGGCTGAGCGCGTCCTCGAGGTCATCCGCAGCCGCTGTCAGAGCCCCATCGGTCATCGGCTCCAGCGCGTCGAGGATGAACAGCGCTGTGTGCGTGTCATCCGTCAGGGCCGTGCGCCGACCCTGACGCCAGTTCCAGCGACGGCAGGTCACGCCCTCGTCGTCGCCCCAGATGACTTCGCCGGCATCCGGGTGCTCGAGGATGGTCTCCCCGGCTGCAACGGTGTCGAAAGCCTCGGTGCCCTCAGAACGCGTGAGATGCGGTGCGCCGCGGTACTTCTGAAGGTCCTCCCCGCCGAGGGGAATCTGATGTATCACTGAGATCGCGTTGTAGATGTCGGTGAGACGGTTCACTCGCGGCAGCCCACTTTCGGCGCGACGGGTGAGCGCCTCGAGGCTGTTGCGTGTACGCTGCGGCTTCGCTCCGAACGCCCGGTATGCCTCACGCCACGCGGCGATGTGAGGCAGGTCTTCCACCGCCTGGGCGGCGAGCGATGCCGCCGCGTGGCTCTCCGCCTTCAGCAGGAGCGTCTCGCTGCGGATGTCGCTGGCACCGGGCTCGATGCCGTCGACAGCGAGCAGCAGTGCCCGGTAGTCCGGGCGCAGGTCGAAGACCTCTGGCGCGATGTGTGCGTCGGCGAGGTACGCTTCGAGTTCTTGCGTGGTTGCCACAGCAGCCTCTCTTTCGTTAGTTCTTGGTTGAATCCGGTTTGAAGACAGCCAGCGAGAAGACTGCCGACTCGGTGCCTGTGTTGGCATAGCCATGAGTGGCATCGCCGGCGAAAACGATGGCGTCTCCGGCGCTGAGGGCATGCACGTGATTTCCCGACCAGACACTCACGGTGCCCGCGCGAACTTGCAGCAGTTCACGCGTGCCTGCAGCATGCGGATCGCTGTGGTGCTCCTCATCGGGGAGCATCGTCCATTCCCATAGCTCGAGCGACTCGGGGGTCTGCGCTCCCGCGAGGAGAATGCCCTGGCCGCCTTTTCGGCCCCGCCACAGCGAGGAACCCTCGCCGTTTCGGGTAATTCTCGTCTCTGACGTGGCAGGAGTTTCGACAAGGCTGGGGAGGCCGATCCCCAGTGCATCGCTGATGCGAACGAGCGTCGCCACACTCGGGTTCGCCTCACCCTTCTCGACGTTGACGACCATCCTGCGACTCACGCTGGCTGCCTCCGCGAGCCGATCGAGAGTCCACCGTCGCGCGGTCCTCTCGCGCTTCACACGCACGCCGATGGCCTGCGACAGGGAGCGAGTGGGATCAGTCACGTAGTGCATAATACTGCACTACAAAGTGCAGTCAATGTGGCATCATGAATTGCAGTCCGGTTATCCTCACCTCCGCAGCATGTGTGCTCGCGGACAAGGAGGCAGTACCGGCACTGGACAATACTGACTCAGAAAGAAGCCGTTATGGCGTGGTTGATCCTGATCCTGTCAGGAATGCTCGAAGCAGTATGGGCGGCAGCCCTGTCCGCATCTAAGGGGTTCAAGCGGTGGGCGCCCAGTGTGCTGTTCTTCGTGTCGATGAGTGCGAGCCTGGTGGGGCTCGCCTGGGCGATGAACTCGATCCCGACGGGAACGGCCTATGCCGTCTGGGTGGGGATCGGGGCAACACTTACCCTGATCTGGGGTTTCGTGACCAAGCAAGAGCGCTTGACGGTGGCCCGGGTCTTGCTGCTACTGCTCTTGATCGGTTCCGTGATCGGACTGAAGGTGGTCAGCTGATGCCGTGGATCGTCTTGCTGATCAGTGCCGTGTTCGAGGCGGTGTGGGCTACTGCGCTCGGGCTCACTGATGGTTTCACGCAGCCCGTCGCCGTCGCCGTCTTCATCGTCGCCGTCGTTCTCAGTATGTGTGGTCTGGGGTGGGCGGTGAAGACCATTCCTATCGGCACGGCGTACGCGGTGTGGGTCGGGATCGGCGCAGCCCTCACTGTCGCGTACGCGATGGTGACAAGCGTTGAACCGGCATCTCCTGCTCGGATCATCTTCATCGCAGGCATCATCGCTGCGGTGATCGGACTCAAGCTCGTGCCCGCCGGCAAGTCTGAGCGTGTGGAGGAGCATCAGCTGTGACGAGAGTCCCCGTCCAAGTATCGGGGGATACTCGAGGGGTTCGCCTGTCGCAACGGTGACAGGTGGGGCACTGCCAACCACGGGTCAGGCAGCGCCCCTAAACCGTCGTCCGTCCGCTACCGGTGCGCACCCCCGGGCACAGGCTCGAAGACAGTGAGCGCGAACTGCGCTTCGATGTCGCCTGCGTTTGCGTATGAATGTGCCTCGTCCCCGCGGAACGTGATGGCGTCGCGCGGGTTGAGCGTGAACCGCTCCGTCCCCACGGTTACCTCGACGACCCCAGTGAGCACCTGAATCAACTCGCGAGTGCCGGTGATGTGAGCTTCGCTGGTGTGCAGGTCGCCCACGCCGAGGGACCATTCCCAGAGTTCGACGACGTTCGGGGACTTGGTGCCAGCGACCAAGACAGCTCGCCCGCCATGGTCGCCCGTCCATAGAATCGCGCCTTCGCCGTCACGGGTCACGCGAGCTAGTTCCAACTCCGGCGGCTCGACGAGTTCTGGAAGGCCGACGCCGAGAGCGTCGCTTACCCGGAGCAGAGTGCCGATGTTCGGATTGGTTGAGCCCTGTTCGATGTTGATGAGCACCCGGCGACTGACCCCTGCTTGTTCCGCCAGCCGCTCGAGCGTCCATCGCAACGCTTTGCGGCGCTCCTTGACGCGCAAGCCGATCACGGCGGCGAGGTCGTTCGGCGTATTGCTCACCCTCGGCATCCTAATTGGGCGACGCGCACTCGGCCCGGCGAACGTACAATGACCCGATGCAGCTCCGGTAGGAGTGTTTGCCTGACGATGATGGCGCCTCGCGTTACCCTGGAGCGCCCTCATCTTGTTGGTCTCAGGCGCCGCGGCGCTCGCGGCGAGGGATGGTACGGATCGCCTGGGTGCGGAAGACCTCTTCGAGCTACTCGAGCGAGCGGTCCTTCGTCTCGGGGACGGCGCGCCACACGAAGAACAGCGATACGGCGATTGCGGCGAAGAGCAGGAACGTCGGTGTCGAGCCGAACATCATCCCCAAGCACTCCGAAGGTGCTGACACGGACCACAGCCACTCTTCTCAGCGTCGACGGGGAAGTCCTGGTCGACGCGAGCGAATGGGGTCGGAAAGTGGGAGGCTTTGGCGACGAGATCGTCGTCAGGTTCGGCGGCGGCAGCCCTGCACCTACACCTGGTGACTATCTACGACACACGCCGGCTCACGAAGGAACAACAGTCCTCTCAAGCGGGAACAGGAGAACCAACGATGTACACCTCCACCTTCATCTTCGAAGCGAAGACCTACGACGAGGACTTCCATCAGCTCAACGACACGATCGCTGAGCGTGCGCGAAAGATCCCGGGGTTCCTGGGCGAAGAAGAATGGCACAACCCTGTGGCCGGGCTGCATTCCGAGGTGTACTACTGGGAAAGCCTGGAGGCTCTTCAGCAGCTGATAGGCATGCCCGACCACAAGGATGCCAAATCTCAATACGAGCGATGGATCGGTGCACATCGCGTCGTGATCGCTGAGGTGCTGAGTACCTATGGGCAGCCGGGGCTCGGCATCGAGCATGTCCCGATACAGAGCTGAACCCCTGCAAGCAGCCCGCCTCTTGTGGCTGACAAGCGCGTCAGTGATCTCCAAACCCGTTCGCACCCAGGCGGAGCGATCGGCAACTGATCGCTCCCTCGGCTGCCATTGCCCGCCACGGAGAATGCTCGCCGGTTACGCTCCCTGGGACTGCGGGAGCCGCGGTCCTCCGAAACGGCACGAGTCCTGCTGGAACTCGGGCGAAACGGCATGTGGGTCAGGCGTTTTGAACGTAGCTCGTGATGCATTTGCGGCCCGAGAGTTGAGTCATCACCTCAACGCAAAGGAGTTCGTAGGAAATGCGCACCTACAACCTGGCACTCATCGGTTTCGGCGGCGTCAACCGCGCACTTGCTCAGCTCATCGATGAGGACCCCACTCGTTTTAGCCATCTCGGCTTCGACCTCAAGGTTGTGGCGATCACCGACCTCGCCATGGGCTCGCTCGTGCAGGCTGATGGCATTGACGTCGGCACGGTGCTCGCGCTGCGGCGCGGCACGACCTTCGAGCAATTCCCCGGCGGTTCCGCCACTGTGAACAACGAGACCGTGATCCGGGAGAGCCCCGCCGACATCATCGCCGAGGCGACCTTCACCAACCCCATCGACGGTGAGCCCGCGACCTCGCACGTGCGCTGGGCACTCGAGTCCGGCAAGAGCGTCACCACGACCAACAAGGGCCCCGTCGCCCTTCACGGTGAGGCGCTCAAGCAGCTCGCTGCCGACAACGGCGCCGTGTTCGCCTACGAGGGTGCTGTGCTCAGCGGTACGCCAGTGCTCGGACTAGCGCGCCACCAGCTCGCCGGACTGACCATCAAGGGCGTCCAGGGCATCCTGAACGGCACCTCGAACTACGTCATCGGACGTATGGAGGCCGGACTCGCCCTGGAGCAGGCCGTCGCCGAGGCTCAGGCCGAAGGCTACGCCGAGGCCGACCCCACGGCTGACATCGGCGGCTCCGATGTGCAGCTGAAGGTCACGATCCTCGCCAACGAGCTGCTGGGCGCCAGCATCACGCCCGCTGATGTCGACACCACGGGCATCACCGGCATCTCGGCCGACGACATCATCAGCGCCGCCCGGGAGGGCAAGCGTTACAAGCTCATCGGATCCGCGTACCGCGGCGAGGACGGCCGTGTGGTCGCGAAGGTCGCCCCGAACGCGGTGTCTGCAGACCACCCGCTCGCGAACATCCCCGGCGCGACCAACGCGGTGTCGTTCGACACGGATCTGCTCGGCACGGTCACCATCACCGGTCCCGGAGCAGGACGCATCGAGACGGCATTCGCTCTCATTACCGACATCATCGCCATCCACACGCGCGAGAAGGAGAAGGTCAATGTCTGACACGCTCGCCGCAGCCCCTCACGCCCACGACCTCGTCGTCCGTGACAAGTTCACGGGCGACGAGATCGCGACCGTCTCCCAGCTCACGGTGGAGCAGGCGCTCGACGCTATCGCAGATGCACAGAGGGCAACCGTGACGGCTGCAGCCCTGCCGCGCCACAAGCGCGCTGCGATTCTCGAAGGCGCTGCTGCTCTCCTGAAGGAGCGCTCCGAGAGCGTCGCAGACCTGATCGTCACCGAGGCCGGCAAGACCATCCGCCAGGCGCGCAAGGAAGTCTGCCGTGCGATCAACACGCTTCGGCTCTCTGCAGCGGAGGCGCTGCGGAACGCCGGCGAGGTGATCCCGTTTGACTCGTTCCCCGGTGGAGAGAACCGCCAGGGCTGGTACACGCGGGAACCGCTGGGGCTCATCGTCGCGATCACGCCGTACAACGACGCTCTGAACCTTGTCGCGCACAAGATCGGTCCGGCCATCGCCGGAGGCAACGCCGTCCTCCTGAAGCCCGCCCAGCAGACACCGCTCACCGCGCAGCTGCTGGTCGACCTGCTGGTCGAGGCCGGCCTCCCCGAAGAGGTCATCACCGTTGTGCGTGGTAACCGCTACGTGGCTCAGGCTCTCGTCCAGGCGTGGAACGTGCGCATGGTGTCCTTCACGGGTGGTTTCGCCACCGGCCGGGCGATCGCCGCCACGGCCGGTATCAAGAAGCTCGCGATGGAGCTGGGCGGCAACGCCCCTGTTCTCGTATTCGAGGACGCCGACCTGGACCTGGCCGTCAAGGCCTCGGTCTCCGGCTCCTTCTGGGCTGCGGGACAGAACTGCATCGGCGCGCAGCGGATCCTGGTTCACCGTTCGGTGTTCCTGGCGTTCCTGAAATCCTTCGTCGCCGCGACCGAGAAGCTCCTGACCGGCGACCCCCGCCTGGAGGCGACCGATGTGGGCCCGATGATCAGCGCACAGGCAGCTGAGGGTGCCAGGGCGAAGATTCAGGAGGCCGTAGCCTTCGGTGCGGCTCTCCTCACCGGTGGTGAGCTGAAGGGCTCCCTGCTGACCCCGGCGGTGCTCACAGGTGTTCCGCGCACGTGCACGCTGTGGGAAGAGGAAGTGTTCGCCCCCATTGTCATCGTCGAGCCTTTCGACGATGAGGAGTCTGCCGTGATCGCCGCGAACGACGGTGAGTACGCGCTGCAGGCCGGCATCTTCACGAACGACCTGAACCGCGCGCTCCGTGTCGCCGGCGCCATCGATGCGGGCGGAGTGATGATCAACGACTCCTCTGACTACCGCCTGGACGCGATGCCGTTCGGCGGGAGCAAGTACGGTTCCATGGGCCGTGAGGGCGTCCGCTTCGCCTACGAGGAGATGACCCAGACGAAGGTGGTGGCGGTCGCACGATGACCGCGAGAACCGAATCCGACTGACTGGGCCGCCTGCCTCGAACGCAACAGCCGACGCGAGCTGACTTGCGCCGGCCGTATCCATGAACGACCAAGATCCAGCCCTCAGTGGACGTCCTCTGGGATGTCGGCGTCGAGCGCCGCCCCTTCGTCCCTGACCCATGGCGATCCCACGCCTCTTGCAGATCGAGGGCGTGCACCTTCTCCGCGACGGTTGGGGTGGCGCGGTGACGGTGTCGATGCGGGTGATGAGCGCGGGCGACGGGTTCCGTTACCTGCTGCGCACCGTCGCAGCCAACGATGGGGAGCGGTCGCTGTCGACGCCGCTGACGCGCTATTACAGTGCGAAGGGCACGCCGCCGGGGCGTTGGGTGGGCAGCGGGCTTTCCGGCATCGGCGCGGGCTCCATCGCCGAGGGCGCTGAGGTCACAGAATCGCAGCTGCAGTTGCTGATCGGGATGGGCAGGGATCCGGTCATCGGTGAGCCGCTCGGACGCGCGTACCCGACATACGAGCCCCGATCCCGTCGGCGTCGTGCGGTGGCTGGCTACGACTTCACGTTCTCGATTCCCAAGTCGGCGAGCGTGCTCTGGGGCATTGCGGATGCAGCGACGCAAGAGCGCATTGTGCGCGCGCACCACGCTGCCGTTGCGGAGGCGGTCACGTTCCTCGAGCGGGAGGTTGCGGCCACACGCACTGGTGCAACATCCCGCGACGGTGCGGTTGCGCAGGTCGATGTCACCGGCGTGATTGCAACGGCGTTCGATCACTTCGACAGTCGGGCGGGCGATCCGCACCTGCACACGCACGTCGTGATCAGCAACAAGGTGCAGACCGTGCTCGACGGCCGGTGGCGCTCGCTCGACGGCCGTCCGATGCACGCCGCGGTCGTCGCGCTCTCCGAGTTGCACGAGGCGCTATTCGCCGACGCGCTGACCCGCGAGCTCGGCGTGCAGTGGGAGCAGCGGGAGCGCGGTCATAATCGGCATCCGGCGTGGGCGATCGCGTCGGTGCCGGAGTCGCTGGTCCGGGAGTTCTCGACACGGTCGCGCCATATCGACGCCGAGACTGATCGCCTGATCGACGCATTCGTGCAGACGCGCGGTCGCCGACCGAGTCCGACGACGATCATGAAGCTACGTGCGCAGGCGACGCTTGCAACGCGGCCGGCGAAAGAGGTGCGCTCGCTTGCGGACCTCACGGCGGAATGGCGCAATCGCGCGGCGAAAGTGCTCGGCACGGATGCCTCGAACTGGGCGTACACCGCAACTGCGAACCCTGCACAGCAAGCGCTTCGCGCAGAGGACGTGCCCCTCGTCGAGATCGCCGCTCTCGGCGCAAACGTCCTCGCGGCGGTGAGCAAGAAGCGCGCGACATGGCGGCACTGGAACCTCGCCGCTGAGGCCGCCCGACAGACGATGCGCTACCGGTTTGCGTCGGCATCCGATCGCGATGCCGTCGTAGGACTCGTGGTCGATGCCGCTGAGCGCGCGTCGGTGCGACTCAGCCCGCCTGAGCTCGTTTCGAGCCCGGCAGCCTTCCGCCGGGAGGACGGGACATCCGTGTTCCGCCCGAAGCACTCGACCGTGTTCACGTCGACGGAGCTGCTCGACGCCGAGTCTCGGCTGCTCGAACGCGCCGCCGAGAAGACTGGCCCACGCCTAACGTCGACGGTGTTGCGGGAGGTCGCACGCAGGCGACTACCCGGCGGGGGAGTGCTTGCCGATGACCAATTGGTGGCACTCGAGAGGATCGCTGGCTCGGGCCGCGTCGTCGATGTCCTCGTCGGCCCGGCTGGCGCGGGTAAGACCTCCGCGATGAACGCCCTCCGCCACACCTGGGAAAAGGTTCATGGCGGAGCATCCGTCATCGGTCTCGCGCCATCTGCCGCCGCCGCACACGTGCTCGCCGAGGATCTCGGCATCGCTACCGAGAACCTGGCGAAATGGTGGCATGACCACCAGGCACACGGCGCGACGTTCCGGCCCGGACAGCTCGTGATCGTCGACGAAGCATCCCTTGCCGGCACCCTTCCGCTCGACCGCATCGCCACGCTCGCCGCAGCGGCAGGGGCGAAGGTGCTGCTCGTCGGTGACCCGGCCCAGCTGCAGTCGGTTGACGCGGGCGGTGCGTTCGCCCTGCTCTTCCACGACCGGCAGGATGCTCCTGAGCTCGTCGGAGTGCACCGCTTCGTGAACGAGTGGGAGAAGGCCGCATCACTCGGCCTGCGTCGTGGCGATCCTGAATCGGTCGACCGGTACCTCGCTCACGGACGGGTCCGACAGGGCGAGACCGAGGCGATGGCGGATGCCGCGTACCTTGCCTGGCGGGCAGATGCCCGCGCCGGCCGGGCGACCGTGCTGATCAGCGACTCGAACGACGCGGTCGCCACGCTGAACCAGCGTGCTCGCACCGAACTCATCCTCGACGGCCGCATCGACGCGCTCCGCGAGATCGACCTGCACGACGGCACCCGCGCCGCAGTCGGCGACACGATCATCACCAGGCGCAACGACCGCCGGCTGCGCGCGGGGCGACGGTGGGTGCGCAACGGCGACCGGTGGACGGTCTGCGCAGTGCATCGCAACGGCTCGCTCGAAGTACGGCGGCCCGAGCACCGATGGGGGAGCGCGGTGGTCATTCCCGCCGCATACGTCCGGCAGCACGTCGAGCTCGGATACGCCGTCACCTCCTACCGCGCCCAGGGCATCACGACCGACACTGCGCACGTCGTCGCTGCCCCCGGCATGACCAGGGAGAACTTCTACGTCGCGATGACCCGTGGCCGAGAATCGAACACCGCCTACGTCGCCATCGACCGCCCAGACGTCGCGCACGTCGGCCCGCGACCCGGCGACGACGGGGAACCGACCGCGCGGAGCATCCTGTTCGGTGTCCTGCAGCATGTCGGCGCCGAGCAGTCCGCGCACGAGACGCTCACGGCGGAACAGGACACGTGGGGCTCGATCGCGCAACTCGCGGCCGAATACGAGATCATCGCGGCCGCCGCGCAGCACGACCGATGGGTCGCAGTCGTGCGCGCTTCTGGGCTCACGCCGGAGCAGGCGGATGCTGCTATCGAGTCGGATGCCTTCGGGCCGTTGGCGGCGGAATTGCGGCGGGCCGAGTCGCATCATTTCGAGGTCGAGCGACTGCTTGCGAACGTGGTTCGCTTGCGTGGGTTCGAGGACGCGGCGGATGTCGCTGCCGTACTCCGCGCCAGGCTGGCAGCAGCCTTCGCGCAGGGTGCCGGCGCGCAATCCGCTGCCGGTCGGGCGCGACGGAGGCCACGCCTGATCGCCGGTCTCATCCCACAGGCAGTCGGCCCGATGGATGCCGACATGCGGCGAGCCCTGCATGAACGCGCCGATCTGATCGAGTCACGGGCCCGAGCCATGCTTGACCGGTCGTTGGTCGCGGGGGAGGCGTGGACTCGGGCTCTCGGGCAGCCCCCGCGCGCAGACGCTCCTGCCGCAGCTGAGTGGCGTCGTCAAGCGTGCACGGTCGCGGCGTACCGCGACCGGTACGGCATCGTCGGCGCGAGCGCGCTCGGACCCGCACCCGAGACGACCGCGCAGAAGCTGGACGCCGCGCGAGCCCACGCCGCGCTCGTGGCCAGTCGACAGCTGTCAGACCAGCACGCCGCACCTGCCGAGCCACGATCAATTGTCACCGCGCGGGTTCCGTCTGTCGGTCGTCGGTTCTAGCTTGCAGCCAAGGCAATCTCGATCTTGCCCCGCCGCTCGTTTCGATGCGATGCCTCTCGATCAGCGGACGACCTTCATGAGGACCGAGCGAGGCGAGCGAGCTAGTGAAGATGACGGCATCAAGCTATAGGGGCGCTGACCTCGTTCGAGTACACCCCGGCATCTTCTGCCGCCCCTGATCGAGTCGGGTCGTCGCCATTCGCGATCGGGTCGGCGGCGGGCATCAGAACTGTCGGAAGCACCTTCCCGTGGCGCTCGCGCAGGTAGTCGATGCTGGCTACGGAGGTGGGGTCGTAGCCGAGCGCGTCCTTCACAAACTTCATACGGTGGCGCGCATCCTGGATGATCTGCGCCCACGTGACCGCGCGGATGATGACGTGATGCCCTTTTTCGGCGTAGTCCTGGTAGACGTCGTCCGGGAGGTTGCCTTGTCCGAACTTGTGCTTGATACGGGGGTCGATCTCATCGCCGACGATCCAGAATTCCCAGGTCGTATCGACAGCGGCGAACCGCGTGTCGGCGGCCACGGTCTGGGCGTAGTTCTCGATTTGGTCGAGCTGCTCCTTACCGATCGATATGGACGGGCGCTTGAGTTCGATGACGATGTGTTCGCGGTGGTTGCGAGACTGCTCGATGACACGGCTCAGCATCATGTCGACTATTACGATGCGTCCGTCTGCATCGGTAACCGGAGCGTCCAAATCGCTTGGCGCCAAAGTATCGCGTCCGAGCAGTGCCGTGTGTGCCTTAAGGGCCGTTCGAAGGGTGTTGTCGTCGGCCGTGAGGGCGTACTCCTCACGGAACACCCAGGTCTCCTCAGCCAGGATGCGGTGCAGCTGACGGCGTTCGGTGACCAGCCTCTTCAGTTCCCGGTCATTGATGATCTCTTCGAGACCGCTGAGAAACTCGAGTCGACCAACGACCTGGTTGCCCACGCGCAGCAGGGCCCCGAGCGAGGTCTTCTTGATGAGGTCGCTCAGTTCCTCGGCCTGTTCCGGAGTGAGGTTGAGCACTTCCTCCAGGATGTGCCGCACATTGGATGGGCTGGTCTCGACCGCGTTCTTCAGCAACTCCAGGGAGAGTTTGCGCGATGAAAAGTCCGTCTTCTCGACGATCGGCGCCGCCGCCACGGCGACGATGTCGAAGATGCCACGTGCGGCTTCCTCCACCTTGTTCCTCGGTGGCTCTCGGAACGGATACGAGTCCTCGTCCCGCCACTGCTTGATGAGCTTGGCGGAGCGCTCGTCTTCCTTTGCGGCAAAGTGCCTTCTGAGCGCGTCGCGAGTAGCGTCGAGAACCGACTTGATCGGCTCGGGCGCGCTGTCTTCGAGCGTCAGCAGGCTGACGTCTGTCACGAAGCCGGCCCACTTCACGTATCCGGTGAAGTGATAGCCCGGCGCCTGGATGCCGGGCTTCATGTCGTACAGCGAGTTACCTGCAGTGTCGCAGAGATAGAGGTGACGCTGCACCGCCGACTTCCACTCGATCACGGTGAGGACGATCTCGTCGTCGATGCCGTCGACGAGCACCGGGATGTCGACCTGGTCCTTCTTGAGCGCCTCGACGTTGAGGTGCTGACTGCGCCAAGACAGGTTCAGACCGTACTGCTCGATCTGGAGTGCGAACGTCGTGAGGAGATCTTCGGCGACCAGGTCAGACTCCACGTAGGAGGCGCCACGCTGCGAGAGTGCCGCGACCTCCACGGTGACGCCGGTTGGTGTGTCCGGTGCGGAGGAGAGGTCTGAGACGGTGAACCGCTTGAGCTCCGCCTTGTTCGCCGAGATCGAGAACCGCACTCGCCCGTCTGCCGTGCTGTCAGAGACGCTTGTCCAGCGGACGGAGTCACCGATACCCAGTGCAGCCCACCGTCCTTCGCCGCGCTCGCCGTGCAGCGCGCGACCGCCAAGGCTCTGCTGCGTCAGGCGCTTCCACGAGTGCCCGAGCGCGCCAAACGTCTGCTTACGGTCGTCTGGCGCGATGCCGACGCCGTCGTCCACGACCGTGATCTTCTCCGGGCCTCCGAGAGCACCGAACTCGACGTCAAGCGCGATGTTCGTTGCGTCCGCGTCGATTGCGTTCCAGACAAGCTCGGCCAGTGCCACCTTGGGTGTCTTGGCGAGTGTGACGAGGTGCGCGTGTTCGACGACGACGTCGAGATTCTCCATATGCTCAGCATGGCAGGAACCGCAGACCCATTGAGGCTTCAGGCAGTGCGAGTCCCTCGGCCAAATGTCACGGCGGGGGTTCCGTCTGTCGATCGTGAGTTCTAGCCTTCTCCTAAGGCAATCTCTATTTCGCCCCGTCGCTCGTCGCGATGGGATGCCTCCCGATCAAAGGGCGGCCTTCAAGGTTCTTGTTGCCGAACTCTTGGAGGACTGCAGCATGTTCGGATTCATCTTCGCGATCGTCGTCCGCGCCCGGGTCATCCTGCGTCGGCTGATGCCGACGAACCTCGTGCTCGACGCGATCCACACGCGCCGCGGGCTTAAGTGGGGTGTGCCGGCGATGCTGATCGCAGTGCCGTATGGTCTGGCGGCGGTGTACTGCGTGGGGCTGATCGAACGCGGCGCGGCGGGATGGCTGAACCTAGTCGTCGTGCTGTTCGTATGGAATGGACTGAAGTTCCTCGTCGCGGGCCCGGTGACGGTCATCCAGCTGCTCCACGTGCGAGCCCGTGAGGCTCGTGCGCGACGCCTTCCGGTGGCCGGCATGCTCGAAATGGATGTCCCGGCCGAGCGCTCCGACGAGTTGGAGTTCGCCTCGGCAGGCGACGCGGGTCAGCTGAGCCGGTAATTGCTGCAGCCCTTCAGACGGGATCGTTCGGCAAGGCGCATCCGGTGCACCTCCTGTTCGCGTAAGTCTTGTCTCGCACGAGATTTCGCGAGCAGGAGGCTTGGCATGACGATCCCGCAGGAGCAGTTCGACGATCTCCTCAGCCGCACCGCGCTGGCGGCGCTGTTCTATTACCCGGAGATCGCCGTCGACGATGCCGAGTACAACCTCGAGAGGGACATCGCCTACTGCATGGAGCCTGTTTTCGCGTTGGCGGAAGAGGATGCCGCGCGGTTGCGCGTCGCGGTCGGGCGTGTGATCACGAACCCGACGACTCATCGGTCTGAACTGCTTGCCCTGGTGATCGAACTGGCGCCGCCACCGACCGAGTAGCGATCATGAACGGCCCGATCGACGAGGATGCTGCGCCAGGGAACGGCTCGGCCGATCGAGCGGCTGACTTGGACGACGAGGCTCGCGTGAGGAAGCGCGAGCAGAAGCGCGAGCAGAATCGCCGCTACCGCGCGCGTCACCCTGAAGAGCACGCGGCGGGACGCCGTCAATGGATCGAGGCCAACCGCGACCGAGTGCGCGAGACGAATCGGCGCTGGCGGGCAGAGCACCTCGATCGAGCACTCGAACTCAACCGCGACTCGATGCGGCGTTCCACCGCGCGCAAGCGACGAGACGCGGAGCTGCGCGCCCGCGGGCGCGAACGTGCGAAGCGCTGGCGTGAGGCGCATCCCGAGCGAGTGCGCGAATACCAAAAGGGCTGGGTGCAGGAGAACCGCGAGAAGGTTCGGGAGTACTACAACCGCTACTACGCGACGCACCGTGACGAGGTGAATGCGCGGGCCGCAGCGCGGCGGGATGCCGATCCAGAACGGACCAAGCAGGCGCACAAGGAGTGGGCGCAGCGGAACAAGGATCGGCGGGCGGAGCTTCAGCGCGAGCGTCGGAGCGATCCAGAGGTCTACCGGGCCGAGCTCGACGCGAACGCCGCGGCACGGAGGCTAAAGCGTCGCCTCGAGCATGCCGGACTGCCGCCGAAGCGGCTGCATCCGATCACTGCTGCCGAACGTCGGGCGCATGAGCGCGAGGCGGCGGCTTACTTTGGGGAACCGGACCTCTCGGAGCATGTGCGGCAGTTCAGTGTCTTTGCAGCGACTCTCACGGAGCAGATGCTGGAGCGCGGCGAACGGATGCGAGAGTTCGCGGAGGCCTACGTGGCCATGCGGGAGCGGATGGGACTGCCGGCGGTGAATGTCGAGCAGATCATGTACGCCCGCGCAGTTGAGATCGTCACTGACCGCGTGCGGCGCATCGATCTGCTGACGAGCCGGGATGTCGCAGCGGCTGTGCGAAGCACCGATGCGGTTGTGCGCCAGGAGGAGCGGTCGCATCAGTACGAGCAACTGGTGAAGGCTCTCGTCGCACTAGTTGAAAGCCATGCCGAGCGGCTCAGCGAGGAAGCGGCTCTCGAGAATCGGGTACGGCACATTCGTGGCAGGCCGGTCGGGTCGCTCGAGTCGCTCGTTCTGCTGCTTGCGACGAACGAGGTGGTTCAAGAGGTGCCCACAAGTCACCTCAGTGTCCAGGATGCTCAGAGGGCAGCGCGTGAGGCCAAGCTTCGGATTCTGATTGCACACGAACCGTCCACGTTCTCGTCGAGCGATTCTGCCTACCACCGGCCGCTGACGTAGGAACCCCTCAATGGGGTGATCCGTTCACGCGGAGTCGTCCAGATACTTGAGATGCCGCGTGTCGCGCGTCTTCGCATGAGGCAGCATCTGCCACCTCTACGCTTCACCATGAAGTTCGGAGCGTTGACGTGAAGCCCGAAGTCGTTGTGGTCAATGCGCGGTCGAATGATCTGCGTTTCCGTCACCCGTCGATTCCGGTTCTCACAGAGTCTGCGACAACTAGTCCCTCGGCGGGACGTCACCCGGCGCTCGGGTCCGTCATCCTTGACGAAGCCGCATAGAAGGCGTCGCTTTCCGAGGTCTCGCCCCTTGAGGTGTTGATTGAGAGCATTCAAGCAACGAGCAGTGGGCCGCTACTGGAGCGACTCGACGGCATCCGCCACCGCGCGACAGTCAGCGTCACGATGACCCACTCCTTCCACGAGGCCGACCGCACCGGCGCCGCAGACGTTCTCGATGAGAGCCCCCAGGCCGCCAAGAAGCACTACATCCAGCCCGAGGAGCCGAAGCCGATCGCAACGCCAGCGCTCTACCTGCAGGGGTTGGCGTCACGTTTGCAGCTCACCGTGCTTGCGCTGCGTCGAAACCGAGGCCGTACGCTCCAGTGGCCGAGACCCCCCAATTCCCGAGATGAGCATCGAATCGCCCGGCTTCGTGTCGGTGACTTTGAGCGCCTTGCACACGGTCACGCCGGCGGCCACGATGGGCCCGACCGCCGTCACCTCGACACCCTTTGGGATGATCGGGCAGTAGCGGGTGTCCACGAGCATGTACCCGGTCTTGCGAGTGGAAGGCGACGAGGAAACTCCTTCTCACACTTCCCTCTTCATTTAGCTCAGCGACGGTGTGCCGGCATCGAGGACGAGCCGGCCGCCGGCGCCGAAGACGACGGGGCGCAGTCCCGTGTGGCGGACGCGGCCATCGTGGGAGGGCAGGGCGTGGTAGATGAGCAGGTCGGCGCCCGTTTCGTCACGGACGAACATGCTGTGGCCGGGTCCCCATTCGCCGAGTTCCGGGTCCGCATCGAGCACCGGGTAGGGGAGCTTGGTCCATGAGGCCGGGTCGAGCAGCTCTGCATCCTCCGCTGCGGTGACGAGGCCCACGGCGTAGCTCGGTCCTACCGCCGCCGCCGAGTAGGTGAGGAAGACGGTGCCTTCGCGAACGAGGGCGAACGGGCCCTCCACCACGTTGGTCTCGTCGACCTCCCAGCTGTACTCGGGCACCACGATCCGGACGGCCTCGCTGATGAGCCTGGTCGGGTCCTCTTTCGTCGTCTCGGCGATCCAGATCTCGGCGTCGCCGATCACCGGGCTGGTGAACCTCTGCGACCACGCGAGGTAGCTGCGACCCCGAACTTCGAAGTACGTCATATCCAGACTGATGCCCGGGTGGCCGTCGTCCAGTTGCAGCGGGCCACCCGAAGCAGCGAGCACCGGCGCCGCATCGCTCCACGAGGCCGGATCCGCCGGGTCGGCTCCGGCCGGGAGCGACATGGCCCAGGCCTGCACGGCGTCCCACTCCGTGCTGCCCACACTCGGCGCGAACAAGCACCAGAGCCGATCGCCGATGACGTGGAGCTCCGGAGCCCAGAAGCAGCCTTGCAGTGTGACGTCGAGACTCAGGATGCGGTGGTCGTCGGCGTGAGCCAGTTCGTCGATCGTGTCGGCGACGCGCAGGAGGAGCCCTGACGACTCGCGCCGCTCGGCGAAGTGCTCGTCGGTGGCGATGAACAGCCACCGATCGCCCCATCGGGTGATCGTGGGATCCGCTCTTCCCTCGATGAATGGGAAGCGCCGGGCGCGTTCCATATCAGGAGCCATGTGGACTTCGCCCAGCCGATCGAGCAGATCGCGGGCCACCGGGTCCGAGATCTCGACCGAGCGCACAGGGTTTTCGGCGTCGATGGCGAGGGAGAGGTCCTGCGGGAAGCCGGGGCGCAGACCGGAGTCGACGAAGAGCTGCCGGCGGCGGCCGTGCTCCGTCCACCTGATGCGGAATCCCGAGAGGGCCGCCTCCACCGCGGGGTTGCGGGCGTGCGGTGAGATCCCGTACTGGACTCCGTCCAGCTCGCACGAATCGAATCCGATCCCCGGGCGGTATCGCGTGAGCACGAGGGCGTCGACCCGGGAGCTCGCCGGGTCGACTCGCAGCGCCCCGACCGCGAAACTTCCATCGGGCGTCGGGCAGGCCGAGGCCCCGCTCAGCCCCCGTGGCTCGCGTAGCCCGTGAGCGCCGGCCCGCGGTCCGCGAGCGAACAGGATTCCTCGGCCGTGGCGGAGTGCCACGGTCTGCCCATCGCCGGTCGTCAATGAGAGGCCGACGGCGAGATGGAGGCCCGACGGGCGCGGCGGCCACGTATTCTCTGGGGCGGTCAAGTGGATGACGGGCACTGCGGGCCTTTCGTGGGTCGGTGCAGCCGGTGGCGAGGCGCGGGGTCGATCAGCCGAGGGCGGCGGATCGCGTCGACTCCCGGGCGACGATGCGGAACGGGGGAACGAACTGAACCGGCTCGGCCGCATCACCGTCGATCCTCGCGACGAGGAGCTCGACCGCGGTGCGCGCAACGAGCGCGGTGTCGGTGTCGACGGTGGACAGGCTCGGGATCAGGTAACGCGAGAGCATCGAGTTGTCGAAGCCGATCACCTTGACGTCGTCGGGCACTCGGAGCCCCGCGTCGGAGAGTGCTCGGATCACGGCGATCGCGACGTAGTCGGTCGAACAGAAGATGCCGTCGAAACGAAGACCCGAGGCGAGCGAGTTCCCGACAGCCTCGAGCGCGACGGCGAGGTCGAGCTTCGGGATGGAGATCGACAGGGATGCGTCCAGCGGCAGGCTCAGCTCCGCGAGTGCCCGACGGTACCCCTCGTGTCGCAGCGAGGACATGCTCACGTCGGCGTCGGCGTCGGCAACTGCACCGGCGAACACGCCCGCCACTCTGCGGCATCCCTGCTCGTGGAGATGGCGCACAGCCGCCGCGGCTCCTTCGATGTTCGGCATCGCCACGTGGTCGACGGGGCCGTCGAAGATCCTCTCGCCGAGGATGACCATCGGGAAATCCACCGAGAGCAGGTCGGCGTCACGGGAGCCGAGTCCCACGGCGCTCAAGATCAGCCCGTCGTACATCCGGACGCGCGAGTGCGACAGCGCACCCAACTCGTTGTCGCGTGACGCTGACGTCTCCTCGATGACGACCTGGAGGCCATGCCGCTCCGCCTCCGCGACGACGCGTGTCGCGAGATCTCCGAAGTAGGGCCGATCGAGCTCGGGGACGGCGAAGCCGATGGTGTGGGTCCGTCCTCGCCGCAGGTTGCGCGCGGCGACGTTGACGCGGTAGCCGAGTTCGTCGATCGTCTGCAGCACGCGTGCGCGAGTCGTGGCTCGAACCTGCGGGTGGCTGTTGAGCACGTTCGACACGGTCATCGGTGAGACCCCCGCCGCCTTGGCGATGTCGCGGATGGTGACCACTGGCTGCCTGCTCTCTTCGCTGGCCGGGTGCGAAATGTATCGTTACATGTCCTGGTCGTCGACGCAACTCTCGTTCACCGGGCTTCATGCGCCCGCTGTGTCCCTGGCCATCGACTCCGCCCCGAGGTCGAGCAGGCGCTCGAGCGCCGCCGGTGACGAGGAGACACCTTCCAGCACCAGGGCGATCCCGCCCAGCGCGCCCGCGTTGGCGCCGTCCGGAAGCTGCGACGCCACCACCTGCGGCGCGCCTCTGGGTGCGAGCGTGTGACGCACGAGGCTCTCTCGCAACGGTTCGAGCAGCACGTTCCCCGAGGACGCGGTCTCGCCCCCGACGACGACGAGTTCGGGGTTCAGCAGGTTGCAGACGCTCGCGAGCTCGCGTCCGACGACAACGCCGACGTCGGCGAGCACGTTGCCGACCGCCCGGTTGCCGCTGCGCGCGGCGGACACGATGTCGGCGAGGCGGCCGCCCTCTCCGATGACATCGCGCAGCCGATGCCGCAGCGCAGGTCCGCCGGCGTACAGCACGAGACAGCCCCTGTTGCCGCAGCGACATGCGGGGCCGTTGATGTCGATCGACACGTGCCCGAACTCACCGGCGCCCCCGACCGCTCCGCGATAGAGCATGCCCTCGACGACGATTCCCACGGCGAGGCCGCTGGAGATGTTCACGTAGAGCACGTTCGCCGCATCCCGGGCGGCGCCCCATCGACGCTCGGCCAGCGTCTCGAGTCTCACGTTGTTCTCCAGGAGCACCGGCACGCCCAGACGCGCCGACATCTCCTCGAGCGCGTTGACGCCGTGCCAAGGTTGATCGGCGAGTGCGCCGAACACCACTCCGTCGCTCGGATCGATCTGCCCCGGAAGCCCGAAGCCGACCGCGAGGAGTCGACCCCGGTCGCCGCCCGCCGTCGTGAGCGCCTCGTCGAGAGCGCTGGCGGCGAGCTCGGCCCTGCGCCTCCAGTCGTCACCCGGTGCGAGCAGCCTCTGCGCCGTCGAGAGCTCCGCGCCGGCCAGGTCATGGACGCGGGCTGCGACGCCGTCGAGGGTCATGCTCACGCCTCCCGCCCACGCCGCCGTCGAGCTGAGCGCCAGATGGCCGCCGGCGCGTCCGTCGACGTCCGGCGAGCGACCCGCCTCGAGGGATTCGACGAGCACGCCGCGCTCGAGAAGTTCCCGCGTGATGGTCGTCACGGTGGTACGGGAGAGGTCGACACGTCGCGCGATCTCCGCGCGGTGGATGGGCCCGTCCTCCGCCACGACGCCGAGTACCGCAGCCGCGTTTGAGAGGCGAAGAGACCGGAGTGAACCGCCCGATCGATGTACAGTCATGTCCGCTAGTATCTCGCGTCCGCACGTGGTATGTCGCAAACGCCACATTTCCATCTGTGTTGCGAGAGTTGACAAACTTTCCGCAATGACTTTCAATGGGCGAACACTTACCGACTTTTCGCGAACACAGTGTTCGCGTCGGATACGTAGCGACGGAGGTACGTCAATGTCCCATCCCATTCCCTTGCACAGCACAGCAACTCGTCGGCGTTTCATGGCGGGTGCCGCGGTGGTGGTCGGCGCGCTCGTGCTGTCGGCCTGTGCAGCGGCCGCGGACTCCACTGGTGGAGGGCCCGGCGGCAAGATCAGCATCATGGCCAACAGCGGCGAGATCCTGCCGGAGCAGATCGAGGCGTTCACCAAGGAGACCGGCATCGAGGTCACCTTCTCGGAGTTCGACCAGACCAAGCTCAACGCGATGATCGCGGCCGGCAAGGCGCCTGACATCATCCGGGGAAGCGGTGCCGCTGAGACACCGTACCTCGGCACTCGCGGCCTCGCTCTGCCGCTCGATGACTACATCGCCGACAGCGATGTCATCGATGAAGACGACCTCAATGTGCTGGGCGACGTCTGGAAGTGGGACGGAGCGACTCAGGGCGAGGGTCCGCGGTACGGCCTGATGAAGGACTACTCGCAGGACACCACCATCTGGTACAACAAGAAGGCCTTCGAGGCCGCCGGACTCGAGGTGCCCTCCGACGACACCCCACTCACCTACGACGAGATCCTCGAGCTGGGCAGGAAGCTCACCATCCCGGGCGGTGACGGCACCGTCACGCAGTACGGCACGTGGACGCAGCTCCCCGGCATCGAGATCCTCTCGAGCATGGTGGCGACGGCCGATGGGCAGATCTTCGCCGACGATCTGCGTTCGGTCGACTTCACGTCGCCCGAGGCCCTCAAGGCTCTGCAGTGGTATGTCGATGCCGGTCAGGCACGGATCGGCTACTCCCTCGTGGACGTGAACCCCGACGGCTGGGACGGCCCCCCTTTCGCTTCCGAGAAGATCGCCATGACGCAGAACGGCTACTGGTTCTCGGGAATCGTCGGCGGCTCCGAGACCGCGCCCGAGTGGGGGCGGCTGGCACCTGCGCCGGTGCTCGGCTCGACGCGCTTCAGCCCGACGACAGGGGCCACCGGTCACTACATCTCGGCGTTCTCGAAGAATCCCGACGCGGCGTGGGCCTTCCTGGAGTATTACACGGCGGGACAGCCTGGCATCGATCGTGCCAAGGCCGGATGGGGACTTCCCGCGCTCAACTCGCTGCGGGAGTACCTGCCGCAGGAGCTCGAGTACCAGAAGCTCGCCCTTGCCACCCAGGAGAAGGAAGAGGCGTACGCGGGAGTGCTTCAGTTCTCCCCGTTCGTGCAGACGTCGGCTGCGAACGCCGTCATCCAGGAGATTGTGCCGAAGGCGATCAATGGCGACATCACGGTGCGTGAGGCCGCTGAGGAGATCACCGAACGGACCAACGAGCTCATCGACCAGGGCATCGAGCTCACGGAAGGCTGAGCGAGTCCCATGGCATTGTCTCCCGCGACGAGTGGGCTGACCAGCACGGACGGAGCGTCGCGGGCCACGCCGCGGCGCTCCGTCCGGGGTCGCCGCTGGAAGTCGCTCCCGTTCTACGCGTTCATCTCTCCCTGGCTGATCGGCACGATCCTCCTCACCGCGTTTCCGCTGATCTACGCCTTCGGCGTGAGCCTCACCAACTGGGACGGCATCTCGCCCCGGTTCCGGTTCCTCGGGCTCGAGAACTACACGGCCGTCTTCTCGTCGCCCGAGACGTGGTCCAGCCTCGGCCGGACCTTCCTGCTCGCGGGAATCGTCGTCCCGGTGACGATCGTCGGCGGTCTGCTGCTGGCCATCGCTCTCAACCAGAAGGTGCGGTTCCGCACGGGGTTCCGTCTGCTGGTGTATCTGCCCGCCATCATTCCGCCGGTCGCCGCGACGCTGGCGTGGAAAATCCTCTTCGACCGCGACAACGGCGGCTTCAACGCGTTCCTGCGCCTCTTCGGCATACCTGCCGTCGACTGGCTCTCGCAGGGCATCGTCTTCTGGGTGCTCGTCGCCCTCCTGTTGTGGGGCATCGGCGCGGGCGTGCTCATCAACCTCGCCGCCCTGCAGGACGTCCCCATCGAACTGCGAGAGGCCGCACGGCTCGACGGCGCGAACTCGTTCGGCGTGTTCTGGCATGTGACGCTGCCGGCGATCTCGCCCGTGCTGCTCTTCCAGGTGATCACGACGACGATCGCGGTGCTGCAGACGTTCATCCCTGTGCTGCTGCTCTCGCCGGCCACAGCCGCGTCATCGGTCACCGCCGTGCCGGAGGAGAACCAGGTGTTCATGATCAGCGTCTACGCCCAGTACTTCGCCTACCAGCGATACGGCTACGCGTCCGCCATGCTGTGGATCTTCTTCGCCCTCATCCTGTTGCTGACGTTCGTCTTCTTCAAGTTCAGCGGCCGCGTCGTGTTCTACGCGGTCGATCCCTCCGCTCAGGAAGGTCGCCGATGACCACCACGCTCGATCCACCCGCCGTGGAGGCCGCCGTCGCTCCCCTCGAACCGCGCCGGCCGTTGAAGCGATCGCAGGGCCGCCGAATGAAGGACGCCCGGGAGAAGCATCCGTTCGTCTTCTGGGGCCTGATGCTCTTCTCGATCTTCCTGTTCGTGCCGGTCGTGTGGTTGCTCGTGACCTCGCTCAAGTCACTCGACCAGCTCGGCGACTCGAGCGTCTGGTTCCCGATCCCGCCGCATCCCGAGAACTATGCGGATGCGACATCCATACGCCCGTTCTGGCTGTACGCCGGCAACTCGCTGTTCCTTGCGACGGTGAGCGGAGCGCTGACGACGCTGACGTCGGCCCTCGTCGGGTACGGGTTCGCGCGCCTGCCCGGGCGCGGCAAGCGACCGCTGTTCGCCGTCCTCATCGCCCTGATGATGATGCCTCCGATCATCACCCTCATTCCGACCTACCTGCTGTTCGCGAGAGTCGGTCTCGTCGGCACGTACTGGCCGTGGGTGCTGTGGGGGCTCTCCGGCGCTCCCTACCTCATCTTCCTGTTCCGGCAGTTCTTCGCGTCGCTTCCTCGCGAACTCGAGGAAGCGGCCCGGCTCGATGGGTGCAGCCACTTCCGCATCTGGTGGCAGATCTTCCTGCCGTTGTCGAAGCCGATCCTCGTGACCGCGTTCGTGCTGTCGTTCAATGGCGTCTGGGGCGACTTCGTCGCCCCGACGCTTCTACTCGACAGCGACCGGATGACGCTCGCCCAGGCGGTGGCCACGCAGTTCGTGAACGCGGCCGGGTTCCCGATCAACAACCTGATCGCGGCTGCGGCAATTCTCTACGTGATTCCCGTCGTCGTGCTCTTCTTCGTCGCGCAGCGGGCGTACGTGAGCGGCTTCGCCGGTTCGGGGCTGAAGGGATGAGCACCGTGGCCCCCGCGATTCGCGGTGACGTGGCACCGAGCTCGCGGCCCGAGCTGCGCATCAGCGACATCGAGGTGCTGCAGATCGATGACGGCGGCGTCATGATGATGGTCGTCGTGCACACCGACGGCGGCGTATTCGGAGTGGGCGAGGTGGGTCTGCGCTCGCGCCAACTCGCCTCGCGCGGCGCCATCGAACACTTCAAGCCGCTGCTGCTCGGCCAGGACCCGTTCCGAACCGAGCATCTCTGGCAGGTCATGGCACGGTCCGGCTTCTACCCCGCGGACCGGGCACTCATGTCGGCCATCTCGGCGATCGATATCGCGTTGTGGGACATCAAGGGCAAGGCACTGGGGCTCCCGATCTACGAGTTGCTCGGAGGGGCTGCCCGCGACCGCGTGCAGTGCTACCGGCACATCGTGGGGAACAACGACGCCCAACTCATCGAGTCCGCTCACGCGGCGCTCGAGGAGGGATGGACCGTCGTGCGATTCGGCGTGCCATCCGAGGGCAACATCATCGACTCGCGTCGCGCGACGCGGTCGTCGATCCAGAGCTGCGAAGCGCTGCGTTCCGAGTTCGGCGATCGGATCGACATGATTCTCGACGTGCACACGCGACTCGATCTCGGCGATGCCACCAACCTGTGCCGCGAACTCGAGCCCGTCGACATGTACTTCGTCGAGGATCCACTGCGCTGGGAGAACACGACGATCTACGACACCTTGCGTCAGCGGACGACCGTGCCGCTCGCCGCGGGGGAGCACGCAGCGTCGAAATGGGACATCCGCCACCTGATCGAGAACGACGCGGTCGACTTCGCCCGCTTCGACCTGTGCATCGTCGGCGGGCTCACCGAGGCGAAGAAGATCGCCGGCTGGTGCGAGACCCATCACATTCGCACGGCGACGCACAACCCCCTCGGACCGATCGCGACCGCCGCTTCATTCCAGCTCAACCTGACCTTGCCAGCCTTCGGTATCCAGGAGCAGTATCAGATACCGGGAACCCGCGTGAACGACGTGTTCCCAGTACAGATGCACATGGATGGCGAATGGATGCTCCCGACATCGGCACCCGGGCTCGGGCTCGAGGTGGACCTCGACGCAGCCCGCGCTCATCGCGCGGAGATCGTTCCGATGCCGGAGTTGCGTCGACCGGACGGATCCGTCGCGAACTGGTGATGCGATGACGAGCGACAGGGTCCCGCTCGTCGTCGTGACGGGAGCGAGTGGCGTCGTCGGGCGTCGCGTGGTGGCCGCGCTCGATGGGGTTGCTCGGATGCGTCTCGTGGACCGTCGGGCGCCAACCGATGCGCCGCCGACCGCCGAACGGGTCGTGGTCGATCTGCGGGAGCATGAGGGGTGGGACACCGTCATTCGCGATGCCGACGTCGTCGTGCATCTCGCGGGAAACGCGTCGCCCTTCCAAGACGCCCGAACGGTGATCCACGAGGTCGCAGAGCTCGCGGCCGGCCTGGCCGACGCCGTCGAGCGGTCGAACGTACGGCACCTGGTGATGGCGAGCTCCATCCATACGCTCGGCCGGCACGATGTCGCCGGTCACCGCCCGGTACGGGCCTCCGATCCGGTTTGGCCATGTTGCGACTATGGCGCCGGGAAGGTGTTCGCTGAGGATGTGCTCGGCCTCGCGTGCATGCAGCGTGATGCGGTGTTCACCGCGCTGCGGCTCGGGCTCGTCGGGTGGAAGCCGGTGGACGCGCTGTACCGGTCGAACTGGACGAGCGACCGTGACTTCGCCACCGCCGTGCGCGCTGTCATCCTGCAACGACCGGCCGGCCCGTTTCTCATCGCATCCAACGGCGCTCGCGGTCGCTGGGACATCGAGGAGACCGAGGAACGACTCGGGATCGAGTTCATCGATGACCCTCCGGCGTCGCACCCGGTCAGTCGGCCGGACGAGGAGATCAGGTGCCTCATGCTGATGGCAGGCGGGTCGGGACGTCCGTGACACTCGCCTCAGAACCGGCGCGATATGTGTCGGAGTTCGAACACACTGAGGGCCGAAGTCCCCGTAGGTTGCAGTCATCCATCAGGGCTCAGTTGACAACGACGCCCCCGCAATTGGAACATGTATCGATACAAGTGAAAGGACCAACGTGTCATCTCCCGCCCTGCGCGCCATCATCAACCTCGATCTTCCCGGTGCGACCATCAGCCGCCATCTCTACGGACACTTCGCCGAGCACCTCGGGCGGTGCATCTACGGTGGCTTCTGGGTCGGACCGGACTCGAACCTCCCGAACCACAACGGCATCCGCCTCGATGTCGTCAATGCGCTGCGGAAGCTGAAGATCCCCAACCTGCGGTGGCCGGGCGGTTGCTTCGCCGACGAATACCACTGGCGTGACGGTATCGGCCCGCGCGAACAACGCCCTCGCATGATCAACAGTCACTGGGGTGACGTCGTCGAAGACAACTCCTTCGGCACCCACGAGTTCATGGAGTTGTGCGAACTGCTCGGCGCTGACCCGTACATCAGCGGAAACGTCGGCTCCGGCACCGTGCAGGAGATGAGCGACTGGGTCGAGTACGTCACGCGCGACGACGACTCGCCGATGGCGACCCTCCGTCGGCAGAACGGGCGAGACGCGGCCTGGAAAGTGCCGTTCTGGGGCATCGGCAACGAGCCGTGGGGGTGCGGCGGCACGATGACCGCGCACTCCTTCACCGAACTCGCCCGCCAGTACTCGACCTACACGCGCAACCACGGCGGCAACCAGCTGTATCGCATCGCCGCGGGTGCTTCGGACGGGGACTTCGTGTGGACCAAGACCCTCATGGAGGCGCTGAGTCACATCGGCAACGAGCAGGTGCCGCGCGACTTGTTCCAGGCCGTCTCGTTCCACGCTTACACCCTGACGGGCCCTTGGGAGGACAAGGGTGACGCGCTCGAGTTCACGACCGATGAGCACTACCTCTCGCTGGCGATCGTGCGTCGCATCGAGTCGTTCCTCGAGGGGCATAGCGCCATGATGGACGTGTACGACCCCGGGAAGAAGGTCGGGCTGGTGCTCGACGAGTGGGGCACGTGGTGGAACCCCACGCCCGGAACGAATCCCGGCTTCCTCGAGCAGCAGAACGCGCTGCGGGATGCGCTCGTGGCGAGCTATCACTTCGACGCGTTCCATCGGCACGCCGGCCGGCTCGTGATGGCGAACATCGCTCAGACCGTGAACGTCCTCCAGGCCATGCTGTTCGCGGATGCCGAGACGGGCTCGCTCGTGCTCACGCCGACGTACCACGTGTTCGAGATGAACACCGGGCACCACGACGCGCGGACGCTCTCCGTACATGTGCTCGACGAGACGCCACGCGAGCAGACTGCACGCGGCCCGGTCGATGTGCTGTCAACATCTGCATCCACGAAGGACGGGTCCGCCCTGATCTCCCTCACCAACGGACACGCGACCGAGGAGCTCGCACTCAGCATCGACCTGCGAGGTGCCGTCGTCACCGGCGCGACCGGTCGCGTGCTCACCGCACCGACGCTCGGCGCGCACAATACGCCCACGAACCCGGCGGCCGTCGCGCCCCGTGCACTCGACAAGGTGCGCATCGTCGACGGCGTGCTCGAGATCACTCTGCCGCCCGCTTCGTACACGACCGTCTCGCTCGCACTGGGAGCCGGCGTTCGATGACCTTCGCCCCGCTCTCCTCCGTGCGGCTGACCGGCGGACCACTCCTCGACTCACAGGAGGCCGGCCGACGGTACGTGTTCGCGCTCGACCCCGACCGACTGCTCGCCCCATTCCTCAGAGAGGCAGGCCTGTCGCCACGAAAGCCGAGCTACGGCAACTGGGAGTCGTCCGGCCTCGACGGGCACATCGGCGGTCACTACCTGTCGGCGCTCGCGCTGCTCGTCGCGTCGACGGGAGACATCGACGCCCGCGACCGCCTCCGCTACATGATCGATGAGCTCGCCCGTGCTCAGGCCCACCTCGGCACCGGATACATCGGAGGCGTGCCGAACAGTCGTCAGCTCTGGGATGAGGTGAGGTCCGGGATCACGGCCGACACCTTTTCGCGCGACGGACGATGGGTCCCGTGGTACAACCTCCACAAGACCTACGCAGGCCTGCTCGATGCCCACCGTTTCGCAGCCGTCGACGGCGCACTCGACGTGCTGCTCCGACTCGCGGATTGGTGGGAAGAGCTCGCCGCCGGCATCGATGAAGATCGATTCCAGCTCATGCTCGCCACCGAGTTCGGGGGGATGAACGACGTCTACTCCGATCTCTATGAGGCGACCGGGGATGAGCGCCATGCGAGGATGGCGCGGCGCTTCACCCGCCGCGCCCTGCTCGACCCGCTGGCCATCGGTGTCGACGAGCTCACCGGGTTGCATGCGAACACGCAGATCCCGCAGGTCGTCGGCTTCGCGCGTCTGGCTCGACTGACCGACGACGCCGACCTTGCGGCGGCGGCGGCCTTCTTCTGGGAGACGGTCGTCCATCACCGCAGCGTCAGCATCGGGGGCAACAGCGTGCGCGAGCATTTCCACGCGGCATCCGACTTCACCCCGATGATCGAAGACCGAGAAGGCCCCGAGACCTGCAACACCTACAACATGGTGAAGCTGTCTGCCGAACTGTTCACGGCGAGCGACGACGCCGCAGACCTCGACTACGTCGAGCGCGCGCTGTACAACCACCTGTTGTCGTCTCAGCACCCCGACCACGGTGGGCTGGTCTACTTCACGTCGATGCGCCCGGGCCACTACCGGAATTATTCGACCGTCGATGACTGCCACTGGTGCTGTGTCGGCACCGGGATCGAAACACACGCCCGGCACGGTGCGACGTTCTATGCGAGCGATTCCGACACGGTGTCCGTGCTGCAGTTCGCCCCGTCGACTCTCGAGCTCCCGACGCTCGGGCTGCTCCTCATGCAGGACACGAGGTTCCCGAACGAGCAGAGCGTGCGGTTGACCCTGGCACTTGACACGCCCCGGGAGTTCTCGCTTCGAATCCGCCGGCCGAGCTGGCTGGCGGGCGACCCGACCGTGCGAGTGAACGGAAGCACGGTCGAAGCCCTCGTCGTGGAACGGAACTTCCTCGTCCTGCGTCGCGCCTGGGAGGACGGCGACGTCGTCGATGTGGAACTCCCGATGACGATCACGGTCGAGCGACTGCCCGACGGCTCGGACTGGGCCACGCTCCGCTACGGCCCCATCGTCCTGGCGGCTCGCACCGAGGATCTCGACCCGGCGACACTGCTGGGGAACGACGCTCGCATGGGTCACATCGCAACAGGAAGGTTCTCGCCTCTCGCCGACGCGCCGATCCTCACTCCCGCCGATGTCGCCGTCATGCAGCGCGACGAATCGGGGTCCCTGGCCTTTCGCATTCCTTCATCGCGCGGAACGGTGCTGCTCGAGCCGTTCGGCGGATTGCACGACGCACGCTACGTGGTCTACTTTCCGTGGGCCGAGGATGGTGCGGTCGCCCGCCGCCGGGAGGCGCTCGAGGCTCAGGACCGACATGCACTGACCCTCGATGCGCAGACGCTGGATGCGGTCGCACTCGGTGAGCAGCAGCCTGAATCCGACCACGGCTTCGCCGGCACCGGGTTGGAGACCGGTGCGGTCGGAGATCTGCGCTGGCGGTCGACCAGGGAGTCCCTCGAGGTCGTGTTGAACGACTTCCACCAGCTCGGGTCGACTCTGCGCATCTCGATGCTGCGGTCCCCGCGGAGCGCGGAGTTCGAGATCGAGGTGAACGGCGAGGTCCTCGCTCACGAGCGGATCGGCGAAGTCACGACCGAGATCGATACCCCGATCGAGATCGAGATCGAGCTCCCGCCCCTCACCGACGACGCGCTGCATCGTCGCGTCCGGATCGGGGCTGCGCCCGGGTCGTGGTCGGGGCGGGTCACCTCGATCCGCCTCCTCCGGTAGCCGACGGCGCAGAACTCGGCACGCGGGTGATGCAGGAACCGGTCCCTCTAGGCGAATATACGACTTATTTCTGACGAACTCTGGACACGACTAGGTTGAACAGGGCAGACTGTGTTCGCTTTCCGTTACATGTTGGACAAGGACGTCTCATCCTGAACAAGGCGCCGCCGCTGGCGCCTTGGGCAGTGTAGAGAGCAGTCCCAGGCTCTTGTTGCCGTGTCCACGACGGTTTCTCACACAAGCATCGTTGGGAAGGGACTCGCACTCATGCACACGTACAGACTGACCAGAAGAGGCAGGGCGATCGCGCTGCTCGCGGCAGTGGTGGTCGCACTCGGATGGGCGATCGTCTTCCCGACGTCTCCCGCCGCCGCCGCAACGACGCTGAAGACCTATTCCGCCCCCGCCGGACCCGAGATGAGCACCGACTACACGGTCAGGGTGCGCATACTCGGGGGCAGCTGGGTCGATCTCGACGAATACCGCACGCGAATCGGCGGGCCGTCCCGCGCATCGTGGGCCACCTTCGTGAGCTTCGATACTGATGGTCCGGTGGAGCTCTCGGTCAGCCACAACCTCGGAACCGTATCCACGATGAAGGTGAGGCCCTCGGCCGAGGGCATCACCGCTGCCGTCTCCGGAACCACCGGGACCTTCACCATCGCGGGCCCGACGAAGGTCGTGGTCGACGTGAACGACAACGTCGACCAGGACCTGATGATCTTCGCCAACCCGCTCGAGACGAACGTTCCGAGCGCTTCGGACCCGAACGTCATCTATTACGGGCCGGGGTTCCACGACACGGGGGACATCACCGTTCCGAGCGGCAAGACGCTGTACATCGCCGGCGGCGCGGTAATTCGAGGTGGGATCATCGCGAACGACGTCAGCAACGTCACGATCCGAGGCCGCGGGATCCTCTACCGGCCCGCGGGCATCGGTTTCCAGACGCATCGTTCGAACGGGGTGACCATCGACGGCATCATCGTCAACGGCTACGGCAATGCGAACAACGGCGGGTACGGCGTCGACATCGGCGCGTCCAACAACATCACAGTGAACAACGTCGTGCTCTTCGCCTACCGGAAATGGACGGACGGCGTCGATTCCATGGCATCCACGAATGTGACCGTCAACGATTCGTTCATTCGCACCGGTGACGACAGCATCGCCATCTACGGCACTCGCTGGGATCACGTCGGGAGCAGCAACAACTTCAACGTCACCAACTCGGTGCTCATGCCGGGCAACGCCCATCCGATCAACGTGGGAACCCATGGAAATCCCGACGTTCCCGACACGATCAATGCCATCACCGTCTCGAATGTCGACATCCTGACCCACAACCCGCTCAGCCAGGTGCGCTCCATCTCCTTGACGGCGAGCGACTCCAATCTGGTCACGAACGTCTTGTTCACGGACATCCGGTGGGAGGACGTTCTCGTGGGAAAGTTCCTCGACATCATTACCTACAAGAACCCGGGATACGGACTCTCCGTCGGCCGCGGCATCGATGGCGTGACGGTGAAGAACTTCTCGTACACCGGGCCGAACAACTACACCAACGACATCTACGGCAACAGCGCGACGCAAATGACGAAGAACATCGCGTTCGAGAACCTCACCATCAATGGGCAGGTCGCCACGACTGCCGGCGCGGCGAACGTGGCCATCGGGAACTATACGAGCAACATCACGTTCGCGGCGGGGAGCGCCCCCGCCATCCAGAGCGGGAGCATCTACAAGCTCGTCAACGCGCACAGCAATAAGGTGCTCGGCATCTCGGGCATGTCGACGGCGAACAACGCTCAGGCGGTGCAGTGGGCGGACACCGGCACTGCCGACCACGAATGGATGCTGACCCGACTGGCGAACGGGCACTACAAGCTCACCAACATCCACTCGGGGAAGGTGCTCGGAGTATCGGCGATGTCGACGCTCGACGGCGCCAAGGCCGTTCAGTACAGCGACAACGGCACGCTCGATCACGAATGGCAGCTGGTGACCTCAGCGAATGGCAGTTACAAGTTCGTTAACGTCTACACCTCCAAGGTTCTCGGGATCTCGGGGATGTCGAAGGCCGACGGCGCCGACGCCCTGCAATGGAACGACACCGGCACGGCCGATCACAATTGGAACCTGGTGTTCGTGAGGTAGAGCTGTCACGGACATGAGGGGGCGGTCGCCGACCGCCTCCTCATGGTCGTGGATGTGTCGATCACTCAACCGGCCGGCGTGATGTGGTGGTTCTGGCGGAAGACGTTTCCCGGATCGAGCTGCGCCTTCACGCGCCGCAGCCGCGGTATCCGGATGCTGAGCTTCACGGTTTCACGCACACCGATGAGCAGCCGACGAGGCAGCTTTTCGAGGGTGGCTGCTCGTTCTACTGTGGGGCCATGGACCTGCACTTGTATCCGACGCGAACGCAACAGATCGCCGCCGATCACCACGATGACGTCCTCCCGGCGGCTCGGGAATGGGCGAGCGACGGCGGAGGATTCTCCATCGACCGCGCGAACGATCGCATCCAACTTCGGCGGGGAGGCTCGGACGAGTTCGACACGGCGATGCGCGCTCTGGAATCCTGGATGCAGGACATGCGTGACGTCGGGAAGAGGATCTACGCCATCAATGAGTGGCCTGACCGATTCGAGTTACGGAACCGCTTCGAGACATCGCTCACGAACGCCGGCTATCGGGCGGAGCCTGGGTCCCACGGGCATTATGTCGTCCGCGGTGCGAACTCGGTGGAGATCGGTCAGATCGTCGTGACACCGGACGGATGGGTCGCGTTTCGGGATGCACAGCTGCCGGGAGCCACGAGCGTCACGACGTCCCCGCATCCTGATGCACAGGGCGCGTTCAACGACTTCCTCCAGGCCGACGGTTTCTTGGCCGAGTGAGTCGGAGGGCTTGGCAGACGAGTCAATGTCGGCTGCCGTCTCGGGAAGGTACCGGCCAGCCGAGCTCAATGTCCGAGCCCCCGGCTAACGTCAAGCGCGGCGCTTAGAAGGGGGAGTTGGCATGGGTCAGATTCCGGTTGCAGTCTCGCGGCTCGGCGAGCACGATTCGCGCGAAGCGCAGAACACGCGTGCGGTGAAGTGGCTTCTGGCGCAGCCAGGCGGATCAGTGGTGATTGTGACGCCGCGGCGTACCGTGGAAAGCGCGAGCCTCAAGCGACTGATCGCGCAACCGAACGTGCATCACCATGCTTGGCGCGGATTTCACGGAGGGCACTTCGACGGGCAGCGAGTGCTCTGCGCCTGGCCCGATCGCCAGCACCTGAACGACCTGTGGAACGCTGCTGCCGACGCGATCGTCGTCATCGAATGGGGCGTCGAGGAGACGGCCGAGTGGATCGAGGATGTGAATCCGATCCAGCTGTTCCCGGGCGAGATGATCGACCCGTCGCCGCGCGCGGAGATCGTGCTCGAGCCGTTACCGAATGGCGTCGATCGCATCCTCGAGTACGTCGCCAGAATGGCCGCCGGATACTCGTCGGGCCTGAAGTGGAACGAGGAGGACAAGCTCAAGGCCGACATGATGAACCGTCCCGAGCGCTGGGCCTCGATTACCGTCGACGAGGTACGAGCGAAGTGCCGGGCGCTCGGAATGCGCGGAGACGATGTCGACACCATCGCAGGCTTCCTGCAGCGCCGGAAGGAAGGCCGACGGTTCAACGTGCAGTCGTCCTATCGCACGTTCCACTTCAACTGAATCGAGCGGACGACCACCACCGTCGCCCGTCGCGACACTACTCATTGAACGAGTCGTCAGCCAGCCATGCTTCGTCGAAGTCGTTGTAGATGTCGTCTGCGGACAGGGTTTCGTCGACCGGGTCGGGGAGGACCTTGGGGATGAAGGCGTCGTCGTCGGGGTGGTGATAGATCCGTTCTCGCGCGCCGAGTGCGGTCGAGAGATTGATCGCGCGCTCGTCGCGGGTCGACCCAGAACGAGCGAGGTCAAACGCGCCGGCAGCCACTTCGTCGACGTGGCGGCCGGCGCTGATCAACGGTTCGGGAGACGACATCATGAGGGCGGTATGCCGGTCGAGCGGGAACGTGAAGCCGCGCGCGGTCATGAGCCCCATGCGCATGTGGGCCGGCATGGATGGGTCGGGGACGAGCGAGACGGGGGAGTCCGATGTGATGAGCCCACGGCGTGTGAATCGAATGAGCATCCAGGGCCGCCCCGTGATGTAGCGGATAAGGCGGGGAAGCAGATATCCGATCTGGCCGACGTGGCTGGCACCGGACACTGTCACATCGATCGCGCCTGGTGCGCGGAGCTCCTCGAGCTGGCGTGCGGCGTCGTCAGCGCTGAGCTGTTCGCCATTCTCCGCCGCCAGTTTCTGGAGCCCTTGTGGAGTGGTCGTGTCAACGAGGAGGCGCGCAGCTGCCAAGGCTGTGTGCCGCATCTGCTGGCGTTGCGTCGGCCCGCGTAGCACCTGCAGGGTGATGAGGGTGGCGAGCGTCTCCCGGTCGTCGCCGGACAACGGCCAGACGTCCTCGTCGACCACCTCGCGGAGCACAGTTGCAGCTTCCGCTTCTACGCGCCCCATCGCACGTTCGAACACATCCGGTCCGTCCGGATGACCCGCAACCGTGTAGAAGTTGTTCTGCACGGTCGCGTCCGACACGCTCTGCAGAAACCGAGGGTCGCCGGGGAGTTGCACAACTCCGATCTGCCCCCGGCGAGAGAAACCATCCAGATAGAACCGCGGAACCACATGGTGTCTGGTCGAGGGCTTTCGGCCGGGGTTCGAGGTCTGCCGTGTCATCCGTTACCGATGGTCATGAGATTTTTTCGAGGAGGGTACGCAACCGGATGGCGCCCTTGTCAGAAACTCCTTGCGACAGGACGTACGCGGCTGCTTCGTCAGCGGCGAGCCGACCGGACTCGACGTGTGAGGCGAGGCGGCTTCGTGCGTGCGTCTTCTCGTGTTGGCCGGTCCAGCCGTTGTTGCCGGCGAAGAAGATCGCGCGGTCGAGATCAGCGACGACGTCGGCGGGGAGACTGATGGCGCTGATGGAGCCGTCGAGCAGGTTGATCGCGCCGGCGCCCGCTGCCCATTCGGTGAGCGGGAAACTGACGCTCTCGACGACTGCGAGCGAGTAGCCATGCGCCAAGTCGAGCGCGAACCGAAGCGATCTCGCATCGGGCACGTAGACGAGGACGGGCCCCGGATCAAACCGTTGCTTTCCTCGGGGAGTGGCTTGACCGCCTCGTCGAGCGATGTCGCCGAGGCATCGTATGCCAATCACATTCTGGAACGTGTTCGTTACGAGGAGCGGCAGCACACCCTCGATTTCACTTCGGGCCCAGATCCACTCGGCGGCCAGATCGGCTGCTTCCTCCCAGGGGCGCTCGGGGTCATCGTCGGGCACCCATGCCGCGGCCTGCAAGAAGGTCGTCGGATGAAGCTCAGGCACGAACGCCTCCAACTCGAAGAAAGTGATGCTTGGGTTGATCCTGCCACGAGGCACCGACAAGCGATCCGACCGCGACGGATCCTTCGAATGAGGCGAAACGAGATCGTGCGGGATGTGCCGAACGGTTCGATCATGCGGCTCCGCGGAGATCTGGAGCATGACGTCGGACCGGCGTTGGTAGCAGCGACGTCGACGCTCAATGAAGCGTTCCGACTCTATGACCTCCGGCGGGTTTCGCATGCTGTCACCCCAGCTGCCCGCCGTGATCGAGGTACGAGCGTCGTCAGCTGAATACGCTGTCTGCGCGCTCGCATCGGGGGAGCGCACGTACGGGCAGTGCATCGTCGGGCAGTGCATCTGCGCCTATTCGTCGCCAGTCCTCTCCAAGAACTCCATGGAACCCGAAGAGACAGACGATGCTCACCCATCGCTTGACGGAGTCTGCGATGGCTGAGCGTAGCCTTCGCTCGAAGGGGTCGAAGGGTTCGGCGGCCTGGACACGGGCCTCCTGAGCGCGCAAATAATCGTCGTTGTCGATCGCGGCGCGTTCGGCCTCCTCCCACATCGCCCGCGAAGAGCGGGAGTTCACCTCGCGGCTGGTGAGCTGATCAAGGTGGTGGTAACGGCCCGCATCCGCGTAGTTCCGGAGGGCACGTATTGTCGCCGCCCAGACCGGATCGTTGTCGATCGTGCAGATCCAGGTCTGGAGAAGTCGTTTGTGCTCCCAGTCGCCGGCAGCGATCGCCTCACGAAAAGTCGTACGCAAGCGCTCATCCATTTCATCTAGCGCATGTCCCCAGCCGAAACGAGTCGAACCCATACGCTCAGGCCACCCCTCGCCAGCGGAAACCGCAGCGGTCCCTAAAGCGAGCTTCATGAATCGCTCGACCCCGATCGAGTACGTGGCCAGCACCGCGTCCAGGTCTCGTTCAAGTGGACCTTCCTGGCGGAGCAACCGATCAGCGGACGCGAGAACACTTCGTGCTGACGTCACTTCGGGCAGCAACCCGCTGAACCACTGCTGACTAGTGAACCTTGATTCCGCTCGCATGGAGCTGAGCCTATTCGCGAGCGTGCTTCGTTCGTTGAAGACCTTGCGTTCGATAGCGTTAGTTGGCCTCCGAGAACCACGAGGGAGCGGACCGTCCGCCCGTGCCTCCAACGGTGACTTGTCTATGTGAATGTAGTCCGCAGCGAGATGGGCCGCCCTACAGAAGCTCAGGCAAGCCAGCCTCACGAGGCTACTGAGATCCTCAATCTTGAGGACGTAGAAGCTGTGCGTGACGCCCGCGATGTCGTGATTGGTGGTGAGCATCACATCGAGCGAGATCCAAGATGGGTGCGCCAGAATCGAGAACGCGTCGTACAGACCGGGGGCTCTTCCGAACGACAGATCCGCGAAGAGAATCACGCCCGCGCTGAGGCCAACATGCTTCTCACCGTGAAGTTCCCAACCGGCCAGGTCTGGAGTCGGGGATGCTCTTGAGGTCCCAGCCTGGGAACACCGAATTCAAGTCCAGTTCAACTTTGCGCACTCCCTCGCGAATACCGTTCCGAGCCGTGGTGTCTCTTCGCGCTTCGGCTGCAGCGTCTCCTGAACCAAAGCCAGCCCTATGTCCAGAACATCTGGACATAGGTGCTACCATACCGTTATGGCCACTGCCGAGGAGACACTACGAGCCACATTGAGCGAGAACGAGTTTGGTGCGCTCGATATCTTGGCACGGAGCACCGAGCCGTTGTCCGGGCGAAAGGTCGCGGCGGTTTTGCGCGTTTCCCCGACGACAGCGAATGATGCCCTCGCAACCCTTCTCAGCGCCGGCTATGCAACGTCAGGTAAGGCTGGCCGGGCGACTCTCTGGAGCCTCACGCACGAGAACCCGACGATTAGCGCCTGGCTCGGAGAAACGGCGTCGGCATCGACCACCGAGAACCATGGCTCGAGCCCCTATTCGACAGGTGGCGGTGGTGTACGCCTCGAGCACGCCTATGTAGCCACGCTCGTAGCGGCCTTCCTCGCGGGTGATGCCATCGGCGAGCTCGGTGACAGCCTGGTTGCCGACACCATCCGGCTCCAGTCCAGTGACACCAGCCCCGTAGATGACATCGTTCTGGAGGGCACCGACGCAAGCGGAGTCGCCCATCGCGCCTCGATAGCGGTACGCAGGGCGCCGACGCTGACAGCAAGCGACACCCCGTCAGTCCCATTGATTCGCGACTTTCTCTCGGTAGTGACCAACCACTGGTCTGAATCCTCGCTGGGCAACTGGCGGCTCACGCTTGCTGTGTCGAGCAATGCCAATGCGATCACGCAACTTGAAGAGTTATGCACTATCGCGGCGTCTATGCCGAACGGAGTCGAATTCCAGGAGCGTCTGTCCCAGGCCGGACGCACGAGCCGGCCTGTTCGCGATCGATACGATCATCTAAAGAACCTGGTCGAGCAGGCATCGGCCACTCTGGCGTCAGCAGATGGCATCGATGGCGTCGAGTTGACGTGGCGACTCTTGTCGAGTCTCAGTGTTCGGAGACTGCGCCTCGAGCGCACCGACCGCGCCGACCGGACGCAGGCGGTGACGACCTTGCAGCGCTTGCTGATAGATGGCACGCCGGTGGCAGCAGATGCGTTGTTCTCGCGACTCGAAGAGCTTGTCGGCGAATGGGCATCGCAAGGAGCCATATTGACTCAAGCAGTCGTCCGACGCCGTCTCGGTGACGTGGGCCTGACCCGTTCTGCTCGGTTCGTTACCGGATGGCTAGTCCTCGACCGGCTCGGGGCCCGGCTGCGTGAGTCAGTGCGTCCAGAGCTCCGCGCCGGCACTACAACGCTGGAGCTGGAAAGAATCACCGAGCGGGAGCGTCTGACGGACGTCGTGCGATTGGCAGGCTCGTCCGCAGGCATTGTCGTCGTGACCGGCGACCCCGACCTGGGAAAGTCCGCACTCGCGCTCCGGGTTGGAGAGCTCCTCGCCGCTGAAGGAGCCTCAATCACCCGTCTGAGCCTGCGAGACCTTCCTCAACGGATTGCGGACTTCGAGTCCGAGCTCGGCGGTCACAGTGTGGACGATGTCCTCGCGGCCAGCGCCGTTCGCCCCGTTCGTCTCATGTTGATTGACGGGGCTGAGGCCGTGCTTGAGAACAGGGCGCAGCTCTTTCGGTCGATTGGCGCCGCTGCGTTGAAGGCTGGCATCGCAGTGATCGCAGTAACCCGATCGGACGGCGCGAAGCAGGTGCGCGAAGAGCTTGCACGGGCCTCCGAGTTAGCGGGGATCACGGCGTCGCCGATCGAGCATGTGGTCGCAGCCCTCTCCGAGGACGAGATTGCCACGCTTCCGGTACGCTTCTCGGCGCTTGTTCGCTTGAACGGCGATACGAAATCGCGGTGGCTTCTTGGACGACTCGGACTGGTGGATGCCATCCTGCGCACCGGACGGGATTTTGCACCCGGCGAGTTGCTGTGTGAGGCCGATGTTTACGAAGCCGTATGGAACAGCCTCGTGCGCCGGAACGAGAGTCAGCCCGGCGGCGCAGCATCCCCCGATGATCGAGAGCGGGCAGGTCTGCAAGTTGCGCGGCGAGCGCTCGGTCTTCAGGTAAATCAAGCAAGCGGAACATCTCTAGGGGAACTGCGCTCGGACGGGCTTCTCGTCGCACCGCGGAGCCTAGCAATATCAAGCGGCGACCAGTTCGCATCCGACCTGTTCCGCGACTTTGCCTTGTGCCGACTTTTCACGGTCGCCGGGTGGGAGCCCCTCTCGGAGGTTGGCGCCCCCCGTTGGACTATTCGATCCGCCCGTTTGGCCGCGCAGGTTGCTCTATTGGGGGGCACTGACCGACTGGAAGCGTGGCGGCGCCTCACGCAGGAGTTTGACGGGCTCGCAGAGACGTTTGGCGAGCGGTGGCAAGAGATTCCACTCGAAGCGTTGCTGACGCTGGGTGACGCGGAGTCCGCGATTCGGGAGCTCTGGGGGCAACTCTCATCTGACGACGGCAAGGCGCTCACGAGACTCATCGGCCTGGCCGATACGCGGTATGTCAAGGGAACTATCGGAGACCCTTTCGCGCTGGCTCCAATCGTCCAAGTCGTGTTTTGTGAGGGTCGAGCGATCCCAAGTGGCCTGAGGCGTGGGCATCGCCTGGGCGGCGAGGTCGTTCGCGAGCTCGTGCTGGCGTGGCTTCGGGGCGCGGCCATCCAAATGCTGCAACCGAATCCCCTTCGTCAGGCTGTCAGGGACACCATCCTCGCAGGTGAACCCGAGTTGTATGACGAGTTTGCCGTCGAGGCTCTGGCGTCCCTCGGTCCGGATCTCGACAATCGAGCCGCGTCTTGGCTCCGCCAAGTTGCCACGCAGCGACCATCGAATCTCAATCGAGCAGTCGAGTCAGCGCCCGTCGCACTGAGCTTGTCGCTGGCCAATCCGAAGCTGCTCCTCGAACTCGCCGAGGCATACTACATCGAGCTTCCGGACCCTGAGGACGAATGGCGTGGTTACGGCGTGGCTGACGACGGGATCCGCGACTTCCAGCACGGGCTGGGCATCGGTGCGCCAGGTGCTGCCTGGTACTACGGGCCCTTCTTCCGACTGCTGAACACCGTCCCGGCGGACGCCATCGCTTTCATTAACCGCATGCTTGATCACGCTGCGAACTTCCGTGTGAAGAAGCTCCACGGTTACGGAGATGATTCGGCACATGTGGACGAGCCCGAGGGCGTCGAACTAGACCTGCTCGGGTTGGGTGCTCGACACTACGTCGGAGACGGTCACGTCTGGTCCTGGTATCGCGGGTCAACAGTGGGGCCCTACGCCTGTATGAGCGCCCTCCTCGCGATGGAGCGCTTCAGCGATCACCTTCTCGAGCAGGTGGGCCTTCCTGCTAGGGGAATCGCAGAAGCACTGCTACGCACAGCACACAACCTCGCCACCCCGGGGCTTGTGTGCGGGTTCCTCACCCGACACCCTGAGGAAGCCGGAGACCTCCTCGACTCCTTCCTCGAGTATCCAGAGGTGTGGCGGTTGGAGACCGGCCGGGTCGTTTCAGAACACTTCTCCGTGCGTGATCCGGACGCTGATCGACTCACGGGGAAGGAACGACGCTCCTACACGCCTCATCAGACGGTAGCGGCGATGGTGATCGAAGCCCGCTTGCGCAACGACGATAGACGGCTCTCGAAGCTGGCCGCCGTCGGTGCTGCCCTCCTCGAGAAAAGGCGTGCAGAGACCCCAAATGCGGGCGGCACCGCCGAATCGTTTGCGGTCGTAGAGGGCTGGGCTGCGCTGTTCCGCTTTGACAACTACAGTGCAACTGCGACCGACGACGGCGTCATCATCCAGTTTGAACGCCCAGCCGAGATCGAGAAGGTCCTAGCACCTGGGAACCGCGAACTTCAGTCGATCGAGGCGATGTACCGCCTCCAGAACCAGTATGCGATACACAATGACACCCCGCAGGACTGGCCGACTGAGAGTCTCCCCGAGGATCTCTCGGTTGCGCGGCAGTTGGATGCCGATGACGCGATCCCGGCCGGCTTTTATGAACCTGAGAACCCACTGGTCGCCGTCGCTGCGGCCGCTGTGCGTGCAAAGGCCTTGGAAGCATCGAGCTTCGATCCGGGCGATATGGGCTGGGCGGTCCAGGCGATCATGTGGGCCGCGACCAACCCAGCGACGGATGCACTTGGGGACTACAGCGGATCGATGTTCGTGATGGGCGCGGACCGGGCCGCTGCCTCGTCTGTTCCGCTGCTACTCCTGGAAACCTTTGATGGGCTGGTGGAACGCGATTCGGTGCACGAGTCCCTCCAAGCCTTGGGTACGAGTCGCATCGACGAGGTTCGGTCGATTCTTGTCACGGGATGCGAACCGTTGTGGGGCGCAGTGTGCGATATCGATGCCACGACCGGCGCGTGCTCTCGACACTGGCCGGCGTGGGCGGCAGGAATGACGGGACTGGCGGCTGCTCGGCTGGGGCCTTGGAGCAGTGAGGAACAGCGACGTCTAGTTGACCCCTTGAGGCCTCCATTTCACCTGACCCTTGCGACGATTGCGGACGATGACATCCTCGTGAACTACTTGCGTACGCCGTTGCAGATGATGGTCGATGCTCGCCGCGTACCCTGCCTGGTCGAGCAGGTCGAGGTTCTGTGGACCCCGTTGTGGGACACCTACCGACGTGGGCTCCTGCACTGGTGGTCGAAGGGATACGACCACCACACCCATCGCACACACGAGCCGATTGCCGGGCGGATGGTACAGGTATGGGTTGAGGGAGACAGAGACATCCTCGCGGCATACATCAAGTCCTTTGCACAGGACGCAAACGCTCTCCATCTGCTGTTCGACGGATTCGCGACGGTCTTCACATACAGCGACGCGCTAAGGGCAAATCTCGCAGAGTTCTGGCCGTGGGCTCTTGGTGTAGCACTTGATGCTCTGGGAGACGCCCGCGAGCTCCGCCGTGAGCATCTCTGGTTCGACTACATGGTCGCTGCGCTGCTCCCGGCGCCCAACGCTCGGTCTGGCGAGTCCGACATTGACGGCGTCTTCTTGCGGGCTCGGCAGAACTGGCTCCAGCCGGAAGCTATCAACGGGCTGGCAGAGCGGTGGATCACGTTGTCCCGCGGTGAGCCGAAAGCCGTCGACGCGGTCATCAAGTTCGCGAAGAGCTCGCCACCTGCCTGGCAGGTGAGTGTCGCGCTGACCTGGATCGAGCAGCTCATCGATGGCCGATTCGGCCAGATCGCGAACCACCTCTGGTACTTGGAGGAGTGGTTCACCGAGCTACGGCAGAGCGGTCTACTCACCGGTTCAGCCCGAACTCAGTACCACCGCATTGTTGACGGTCTCGCGGCAGCCGGCGATCGTGCCGCTGTTCGGCTTCAGCAGCTGGACGAATAGCCCGCACCACTCCAGTTCGTCAGAATAGGGCCTCGGGCTCATCAGTGTGTGCATTCAGATCGCGTGAACGCTTGGCCAGCTGTCCTCGCCCGAGTTGCTCGCTTGGCACTTGATGCGTTCACGTTTATCCAACGCTTATTCGATCCGAGTCCGGTCGAGTCACTCCGAGGCATCCCGAGTAGTCTGGAACGTGCACATTCAGGATCGGCGAGAAATCCCCGGTCATGTCGAGATCAGTCGAGCAGTCACCATGGCTCGCGCGTCGGGGGAGTGGTCCCGGGAGAGTCCATCGGTCGCCAGTTCAAGTCTGGTCCGCCCCACAATTAGCACTTGATCAGGTGTTTTGACCGCAAACTTCCATGTCGCTGGTGCGTGACAAGGATGCACGAGCGTACTCGATTCATCGCGTCTCGACTCGACGGGCGTGGTGTTATGCGGTGTCACCTCGATTGCCCGGCGTTCGCAGAGATCGCCGGACTCGGACAGCGAGACGCTCGGGCACCGTCGAGCAGCAACGAAAACCCGCACGCGCCCGCTTCGTCAGACTGATGATCGGAGTAGTACGGCGCACTGACAGATGTCAGAGGCCCGTGAAGCGGAAGACGGCGATGAACACGGCGGCCAGGAAGAGGATTGCAGTGAAGGCGATTACCTTGGCTTCGCCGCGGCGGAGGTGGGCGAAGATCGCGAACATCTGGATGATGGCAAGGCCCGCGGTGGCGATGGAGCCGGAGTTCGTTTAGCGGCTGACCCTGGCTGAGTCGTAGTGTTCGCGTGCTGCACTCACGGCGTCGAAGTTTGTCTCCGCCCATGTCTTGAATTGTTCCGCCACCGAGAAAAGTGAACGGCCGAGGTCGGTTGCCTGGTACGTGACCGTTACTGGGACGGTGGGCTCGACAGTGCGGGTGACGATGCCGTTTCGTTCCATGCTCCGGAGGGTCTGTGTGAGCATCTTCGGGCTCACTCCGGCTATCAGTCTGTTGAGTTCGGAGTATCGCTTCGCTCCATCTGCCAAAGCGTTCAGAACAAGAAGCAGCCACTTGTCCGTCAGTGCGGAGAAAAGTTGCCTGCTGGGGCAGCTCGACAGGAACGCGTCATACGCCTCCTTGGCCGCACGTCTTTCAACGGCCGCTGTGCGAGTCGTCACGGTGGGTGTCCCTTCAGGAGAGCTACGCACTTTCAGGTACGTACTTCCCATAGGGTAGCGCGGGAAGCACACTCGAGGAGTCGTCGGCGTTCAGGCCGGCGAAATACTCGAGTGAAGGAAAGGCTTCATCACCATGCGTGCAGCTGTTGTCACCGTACCGGGCGATCCGGATGCGATCAGGATCGTCGAGGTCGCTACCCCCGCACCGGGTCCGGGTGAGGTCCTTGTGCGTGTCGAAGCAGCGGGTGTAAACCCGGTCGACGCGCAGACTCGCGAGGGCTTCTACCACGGGTTGGGGTGGGCGACGAAGTCACCTGTCGGGCTCGGCTGGGATGTGGCCGGTGTGATCGAAGCGATCGGCCTGGGAGTGACGCGGTTGTCCGTGGGGATGCCGGTCGCGGGGATGACGGGCGTGGTGGACCGGGATCTTGCAACCTACGCAGACGCTGTGCTGCTGCCGGAGGATGCGGTGGCTGAACGGCCCCAGGAGCTCAGCGCTATCGACGCGGCGACCGTGCCGTTGAGTGCCTTGACGGCGAGTCAAGCGCTCGATCTCGCGGGCACGGCGGATGGTCGGTCGTTGCTGATTACGGGAGCGGCCGGCGCTGTCGGAGGATTCGCGCTGGTTTTGGCCGTTCAGCGCGGTTTCGCGGTGACGGGTCTGGCTCGGGAGACGGATCGTGCCTTCGTGGAATCCACGGGCGCGACTTTGATCACCTCACTTCCCGGGCTGCCGACCTACGCCGCGGTCGTCGATCCTGCCATGATCGGGCAGTCCGTTCTCGATTCGATCGAAGACGCAGGAGCTTACGTCGGCGTGGCCCCATCTGCGGTGCCTGAACCCGAGCGAGCAATCTCCACCTCCGCGGTGGGTGCTCGCGCCGACAGTGGGCTGCTCGCTGCGCTTCTGGCCGGGACGAGCAACGGTACGTACCAGGCGCGCGTGCGCAGTGTCATTCCCCTCTCCGAAGCCTCCCGTGCACACCACGAACTGGGCACCAGAGGACTCCGGGGAAAGATCGTCATCGTTCCGTAAACAGGAGCCACATGGTAGCGAAGCCGGCTTCGATGAGTTCGACTGGGCTTCGCCTTTCGTTAGGTGTCGCCCACCCGGCGCTCGCCACATCGAAGCACGGAGGGAGAGTCGCGGTCGTGGCGGCCAGACGCAGATCGAAGCTTCGCGGCGGCCTTAGCCGCCAGCCTGCTGAGAGCGAACCGAGCAGCTGCGCTTCATCACCCGGCGAGGCTCTATGTCGTCCCGCCCTGCACAAGCTGCACTGAATAATCCGCAGCATCTCTCGAGGCGAGTGCAACGGACTGCCCCTCAACCCGAAGTAAAGCGGCCGCTATACTTGAGTGGTGACCAGCACCGAGACGATCCACCGGGGTGGGCGGGGCGCACGGGAGCGCATCCTGCGCGCCGCGGCGGAACTGTTCTCACGAGACGGCATTCACGCCACCGGCGTCGCCCGGCTCGCTGAGGTGGCCCACGTGTCCAGCCGCACCCTATACCAGCACTTCCCCAGCAAGGAGGCCATCGTCGCCGCCTATCTGGAACGCTTCAGGGCCGAGCCGCCGGTGCCTGCCGTGGCGCAACTGACCCGCGACGACGTCGATCCGCGTCAACGCCTGCTCGCCTTGTTCCGCGAACCCCCGACCAGCCCGGACGCGGTATATCGCGGATGCGTGTTCCACAACGCCGTCGTCGAGGGTGCAGGCACCATGCCCGAGGTGGCGGAACTGGTCCAACAGCACAAGCAAGCATTCACCCACCGCCTGGCTGGGCTTGCCGGCGAAGCAGGCGCCCCCGACCCGGAAACCCTCGCCCGCCGCCTGGCGCTGCTGTTCGACGGAGCCCGTGCGCTGTCCACCTCACTCAATGACACCCAGCCCTTCCGCGACGCCCACAAAGTCGCGGAAATGCTGATCGACCAGGCCATCCCGCCGGCCCCGAACTGACCCCAGCTGAAGATCACCCCCGCATCTTCGACGCGAGGCGGGTCCCGGTGGACCTGGTCCACTCAGGTCCGCCGGGCTGCCGGGCGGGTCTTCGCGACCATGCTGCGGTCCCCCGAGGAGACCATGGCGTGAATGGGTACGGTGCTGACGCTCATGAGCGCCGCAAGGCCCCGGCGGCCCTGCTGGCGAGCGAGCGCCGGACCCATGAGGTGCATCAGGGCGGTGAGGGCCGGCATCGGACGCCCGAAGAGCGTGATCTCCGTAATGCGTGCTTGGTCGTCGAGCCGCAGCATCTGCACCTCCTCGAACGACTGGGAACCCACCCGCGCCCGGTAGACCAGGGCGTACGTGTCGCCCTCGCCGGTCTGGGTGTGGAAACGGACGTCCTTGACCGCCGCGAACGCCACGGTCAGGAAGTCGCGCAGCTGGTCAGATCCCTCGAAGGGGAACTGGTCGGTGAGCGGCGAGCTGAGCACGACGTCCGGGCTCAGGCAGGCGACCGCGGCTTCGACATCACCGCGTTCCTCGGCGGAGCGCCAGCGCGCGACGGTAGTTGCAGCGGAGTGCAGGGTCTCGGACACGGGTCTCTCCTTGTATCAACGGCGCGAACGGGTTTGTGGGTGGCGGGATGCGCGGGAGGCGGGTGTCAGCCGGCGAGCTTGTTCATGTTGCGGATCTGCTTGTCCAGGACCCAGGCGGGAACGAAGCGGAGTAGGCGTGCGCGTCCGGCCATGGGGCCGGCGGCGTAGCGCAGTTTCGGCTTCGTGTCGGTCGCTGCCGTGACGACCGCTTTGGCGACCACGGCGGGGTCGTCGCCGCCCATGATCGCCTCAGCCATCAGGCGGTCGAAGACGTGCCGCTGATCCGCGTAGACCGGCAGAGGCGAATCGGGCTTCGCGCTGTTGGCCTCGAATCCGGTCCTGGTGTAGGCGGGTTCGACGATAAGCGCTCGGATGCCGTGCTCCCGGACCTCGTGGTCCAGGGACTGGGTGTAGCCCTCGATCGCATGCTTGGACGCGCCGTAGACGGCCATGTAAGGAGCGGGGATGAACCCCTGCACTGACGAGAGGTTGATGATGCGCCCGCGTCCCTGGGCGCGCATGTGCGGCAGGACCTCCTTCACCATGCGTATGACCCCGAAGACGTTGATGTCGAAGACGCCCTGGGCCTGCGCGACGGAGGTTTCCTCGGCCGCACCTATCGAGCCGATGCCGGCGTTGTTGACCAGGACGTCGATCCGCCCGAACCGCTCGATCACCTGCTGGACCGCGGCGGTGACCGATTTGTCACTGACCACGTCGAGGTCGAAGAACGTCACACCGCCCAGCGGGGCGACGCGTGAGGCGTCGCGGCCCGTGCCGGCGACCTCGAAACCCGCCGCGACCAGCGCGAGCGCGGTTTCCTTGCCGATGCCGGAGGATGCGCCCGTCACCAGGGCAACCGGCCGATTTGTCGTCACCATGCACTCCCGAAGCCATCTGGGAAACCGGCCGGTTTCCCCCTAGGACTCATTGTAAAGTGATCGGTTTACATTGCGCAAGCTCAAGCACGGAACTGATCCCAGGCCGCGCCGCCGGTCGGCTTCAGGTGGGGTTGACCGGCGCCCGCCGGCATGGCGGCACGGGCCGGATGACCAGGCACGACATACGCGAGAGCGTCATCCCCATGCGTGTCGGTGTCCCGCAGCCGTACCTCTTCCGACTCTTCCCGGGCTACAGCCTTGACCGGAGCACGGCAGGAGTTTCTCGGGGTCGATTCGCGTTTTCTGGGGACGTTCACGTTTATCCAACGTTTATCCAACGAGTATTTACGGCGCGTAGTTGATCTCGTGGCCCGCCGCTCGGACCCGACTGCATCGAATCGGCTGCGCATCTGGGCGTCCGGCTTGACGAGCCGGTGCGGGCGCCATGTGGGGCCGGCCCCTTCGGCGCGTGCCCCCGCAGCCTCAGCGAGTGAGAGCGCGCCTCAGCGGCTGAGCGCCGCGCGAAGCGCCCGAACCTGCTCGGTGTGGAACTCGCGTGACACTCGCGCGCCCTGGTAAATCGCGTCGAAGCCGTGGAACGCGCCGTCGACGACGTGGAAGTCGCACGGCACGCCGGCCTCGCGCAACCGCCTAGTGTACTCGATATCCTCGTCGTGGAAGAGGTCGAGCGTGCCGACGCCGATCCATGCCGCCGGCAGGCCGGTGAGGTCCTGTCGGCGGGCGGCCGCGGCGTAGGGCGAGACATCCGGGCTCCCGGGCTCACGGCCGAGGTAGGAGGTCCAGGCGAAGCGGTTTTGCGCCGGCGACCAGAAGCGCACGTTGCGGGTGTCGTGGTCGCGCCGGGTGACCGTGCGGTCGTCGAGCATCGGGTAGACGAGCAGCTGGAAAGCGGGTCGAACCTCACCGCGGTCGTGTGCGTAGAGCACGAGGGAGGCTGCGAGTCCGCCGCCGGCGCTGGCGCCGCCGACCGCGATCCGCTCGTCGTCGACGCCGAGCCGGGCGGCGTTTTCGAACAACCATGTGAGTGCTGCGTACGCGTCCTCCACAGCGGCGGGTGACGGATGCTCCGGCGCGAGCCGGTACCGGACGGCGACCACGACCATGCCGAGCGCGCGGGCGAACGCGATGCTCGACGCCTCGTCCTGGGCGGGGCTGCCGACGAGGAACCCGCCGCCGTGGATCCACAGCATCGCGGGTGCGGGAGCCGCATCCGCGGCATCGAGCGCCGTTGGCCGGTAGATGCGGAGCCGAACGGCCGGGGCGCCCTCGGCGCCGGGCACGTCGAGTTCCTCGATCCGGACGTCGTGGGGCGCCGGCTTCGGCTTCGGCGTGCGGCGCAGGAGGCGGACGACGGACATCTTCGCCGGGATGGGCGGGATGAAGCGGGCACTGCGCAGATCGGGATGGAAGACCGACATAATTCCTCCTCTTACCACCCCGACGGGGGCGGGTCATCGTTGAACGGGGTTGATCGACACTATACCTACCGACCAGTTGGTCAATCCACTTCGCAGTGCGACCAGGCGCGTAGGATCGGCACATGGCAGCAGCAGAGGATCGAATACTCGACGCAGCCGAGACGGTGTTCTCAAGCAAGGGCTACCTCGGCGGAGCGCTCAACGACGTTGCCGTTGCCGCCGGCTACACGCGGGCTGGCCTACTGCACTACTTCCCCAACAAGGAAGCGTTGCTGCTCGCGCTCCTCGAGCGCCGCGACGTCCGGCTCCACATATGGGAACTGGTCGTTCCAGGAATGTCGCTTGCGGATCTCTGTGACGTCATCGAGAACAGGATGGCGGAGCTCAAGAGCATCCGGATGCTCATCCAGCTCGGCCACATCGTCACCGCCGAGGCGACCTCGCCCGATCACCCGGCATACGAGTGGGTGCACCAGCGCGAGCGTGAACTTCGCACGAGGATCACGGATGCCGTTCGCCTCTCACAGGAGCGAGGCGAAGTCGATCGCGACTGGGATCCGGAAGTGGCTGCGGCCGTAGTGCTCGGCTCATTCGAAGGCCTCGAGACACAGTGGCTGCTCGATGACGGCGTCGATCTGGATGCCGGTGTCGCGTTTATCCGCGCCCTGCTACTTCCTGCGCGGCGCTGACCGGCCCAGCTGCGGGCGGGCCGTGCCATAGGTGATCGCCTTCCGGCGGACTACGAATTGCAAACTACGAACTACGAACTTGCGCTCGAGTGTTGAATCGTTTTAGAGTGCTCCTACCAACCAGATGGTAGGCATGGTGGCGCTGATGCCGCCGCGATCCTGGTGGCTCGTGCGGGGGACCCCCGCGACTTCAAGGAAGAGGTCTTCGATGAACGTAGTCAAGCAATCCCGTCCGTGGGCCGTCGGCGTCGTGACCGGGATGGCGTCGTACATCGACTCAGCCGCGATCATCAGCTTCGGCATCCTCATCACCATCTACAGCGCCGTGCTCGGGCTCGAGCCAGCCCAGGTCGGGATCGCCTCGGCGACGCTCACCCTCGGCATCGCCGTCGGGGCTCTCATCGGCGGCAGGCTCGGCGACCGCTTCGGGCGCCGGCCGGTGTTCTCGGTAACCATGATCGTCATCATCGCCGGTGCGCTCATCCTCATATTCGGAGACTCCTTCGTGCTGATCTGCGTCGGCGCGTGCTTGGTCGGGCTCGGCACAGGCGCCGACCTGCCGGTGTCGCTGTCCACGATGTCCGAGGCCGCGACCGACCAGAATCGCGGCAAGATCTTGGTGTTCTCGAACATCCTGTGGCTGGTCGGCATCGTGGTAACCATCCTGCTGGCGGCCGTGGTCGGTAACCTCGGCAGGGCTGGGGCGCAGATCTTGTTCGGACATATCGCGGTGGTCGCCCTCGTTGTACTCATCGCCCGTCTGCCGATTCCGGAGTCATCGATCTGGCTCGCCGCACGCGCAGAGCGCCGGGCCGGGGTCGACACGATCCGCGCCGATCGTGCCCGTGTGGCCGATCTGTTCCGGTCCCCCTACCTCGTGCCGGTGCTCGCCCTCGCAGTCTTCTACTCGCTCGTCAACCTCGGCTTCAACACTTACGGTCAGTTCGGCACCTACCTGCTCGTCAACGTCGCTGGCACTGATGTCTCGACCGCATCCATCCTCGGACTAGTCGTAATCCCGGTCGGGTTCCTCGGCGCGATCTGGTTCATGCGCGTCGTCGACAAGCGCTACCGGTTCGTGTACTTCCGGATCGGCGCGGTGTTGACGTTGGCCGCGATGCTGGTGCCGGCGATCTTCGGCTTCACGACGATCACCTACATCGTCTCGGTCGGACTCTTGACTCTTGGTATGGCGTTCGCGGGCGAGTCCATCATGAAGGTGTGGACCCAGGAGCAGTTCCCGACGCTGCTGCGCACCACCGCTCAGGGGTTCGTGATCTCGATCGCCCGATTCGTTGCGGCGGGCGGAGCAGCCGTGGCACCGTTCATCATCGCGCTCGGCGCCCAGTACCTCTTCATCTCCCTCGCGGTCGTGTCGACAATTGGTCTCGGCGTTGCGTGGATCGTGTTCCGCACTCGCGATCGCGCGAACGCCTTCCTCGAGGAGATGCAGCCGGACGATGTCGCGCCGAAGGAGACGGCGAGGGTGTGAGACCGAGAGCCAACACGGAGGTCCCAGGAGAACTCCCAGCGCCCACCCAATGTCTTCTCGACCCAGAAGGAGGCGATCGACCGGGCCCCGGCGATTGTCGAGAACGGCGCTCGCGGTCGGGCGAGATCCCGCATTCAGGGCGAGGATGGCCGTTTCCGTGATGGCGACTTAGGTCGCGGAACGAGTCCAAGGCGAAGGATCAGCAGTAGTCGCCGCTACCTTCCTCACTTCGACTCAAGCCTGTGGAGAGAATGGCGGGTCTATACCGAGACGTCTGAGGTCGTCGCTGGACTAGCTCGATCCTTCGACCCAATTCACGCCCGAAATTTGCGAGAGCTGGTGCTCTGAGACCGAGTCCAAGTCGTGGGTGAATTTTATCGCGAGGCGTTCAAATTCCATGCGGTCCTCGGTGCTCCACCTCTCGAAGATTGATCGGAATAGGCCATCCAGCTCGCCAACGATCTTGTGTCCTGCAATTCGGCCGGCGTCGCTCAACGCAATGATTATCGCTCGGTCGTCTCGGGGGTCTGGTCCTCGAGACACGAGACCAGCTTCCTCGAGTCGCTTCACAACCTTCGTCATGTTGGACGTGGATGTCTGTACGGCTTCAGCCATGTCGGTTGGTCTGCTGGCGCCTCGATACACGAGTTGATTGAGAACGAGGAACGCAAGCAAATCATCTGGAAGGGGAAAGTCGGTGACTTGCATGAGCCGATGACGGAGCTGGATCGAATTGGCCCATACGACCAGTGACTCCACGCTCGCTGCGAAACCAGCACGTTCGACTAATGGGTCGGTAGCTGCCTTGTTGAAAGGTGCGACGAACGCGACCTGCTTGTTCCGGGGCACAAAGACTCCTTCCTCTTCATCGTGTTCGCCGGCGTCAACTTCACTCCTCCGGCGTAGTAGTCCTGTTCATCGGAGAGAGTGTGGGAACTGACCTTGACTCGAAAGTGCGGCCTCATTCATCCCCCACTGGACGCGCGAACCCGTGCGGTTGTTGCGACGGTTCTCGATGAGATCGAGCGCTTGCGATCCCGCGGCGGACATGGGTTCGTTCAGTACCCCGTGCGGGCAGGCCACCAACATCTCGCCAGCGCCTCTCCTTCCCAATTTAATCGTTGTTACGACGATACCAGTGTGTATGCTAGGGAATTAATCGTCGCTGGAACGATATCCCTGAAGGTTCCAGAGCCCAATCTTCGAAGGAGAAGAGAGATGAGCACAGTCACTCAGAAGCGACAGCCCAACGTATGGTGGGTCGGCCTGGATATCGAGGGTCAGCCCGATCCAGATGCGGCCTACGCGCCCACGAACACGTCGGTGAGCTGAGCGCAATGAACACGACTGAAGCGAACGTCGCACAATCCGACGGTGCGAGCAGCGACGCCGGCGGCCGGCGGACGGTTCTTGGCGCGCCCACCGCGTTACGAACTAACGGCCGGGTAGCGCCCCTCGGCATCGACGCCTCGAGCCTTCACTTCAATTGGCGCGCCGATACGACGCAATCTGCAAAGCGTGTGCAGATCGCGACAGCTCCCGCCTTCGAGGCGCTAGACCTCGCCTGGGACTCGGATCAGGAAGAGGCCGGAGCTACCGTTCAGTTTCCGTACTCGGGAGAAGGACTGCAGTCACGAACGAAGTATTGGTGGCGAGCACAATATTGGGACCAGGCTGGCGAGCGGTCGCCTTGGAGCGTACCAGCGACGTTCGAGACCGGGATGGACGACTCAGCATGGAATGCGCACTGGGTCGGCTCTCCTTCCACTTCGCCCAAAGACGATCGAACCCTCTATTTCCGCAGGGAGGCGGAACTTTCTTCGGCTGTGGTTCGGGGTCGCGCCTACGTGTCCGCGCTCGGATGGTACCGGCTCTTCCTCAATGGTCGTGACATCACCGGCCATGCCTTGGTGCCCCGGTGGACGCCGTTCGATAAATTCGCCGAGTATCAGGTCTACGACGTGACAGACCACTTTCGGGAGGGCGTCAACACGATCGGTGTCGCAGTGGCGGATGGCCGATACCGAGGCGTGCTCGGAATCTGGAACCGGCGCGCCAACTATGGGGACCATCTGGGTGTGCTGGCTCAACTTGAGCTCGAGTTGGCTGACGGCTCACACGTGACCATCTCCAGCGATGAGTCGTGGCGCGTGGGGGAGGGGCGTATTCAGCGCTCCGACCCAAAGTACGGAGAACGGGTAGATTTCCGCATCAGCGACTCGGACTGGCTCAAGCCGGGCGGGAACGCCCTCAACGAGAAGGCCCCTAAGCTCCTGGAGCATGTGCCGCCCAAGTTGATTGCCGAGGACACCGCCCGCGTGGAGTCCGTTGAAACCTTGCGAGGCGAGATTTCGCGCACCCCGTCCGGCGCGCAACTCATAGATTTCGGTCAGAACTTCGCCGGTGTGGCCCGTGTGCGTTTGTCAGGACCCGCAGGTCGAATGGCCCGGCTGGACTACAGCGAAGTACTGACACCGGAGGGTGAGGTGGATACCAACTACCTGGCCACTCTCAAACCCGGCGGCCAATGGTTCCAGCGCGATGAGGCCATCATGTCGGGAAGGCCGATCGACTACACCCCATGGTTCACTATCCACGGTTTCCGCTATGTCGCTGTCTACGGGAGCGACTACGACCTGACGTCGTCGGATGTTGAGGGGATCGTATTGTCGTCGCGGATGGACCAGATCGCTAGCTTCCACGCCTCTGATCAGCGACTCGAGCAGCTGTGGCGAAATGCATTCTGGTCGATGCGATCGAACTTCACAGATACCGCGACCGATTGCCCCACACGAGAGCGGAGCGGATGGACTGGGGATGTCCAAGTCTTCAGTCCCACCGCACTTCAGCTGGCTGATTCCGGCCCGTTCCTACGGCGATACCTTCGCAACCTCGCCGCCGAGCAGAACCCGGACGGGACCGTGCCTGCGGTCATCCCCGCTGAGGACTCTCCCGGTCATAGCCGCAACCGCCTCTTTCGCGACGTCGCAAGTACCTCAGTCGGATGGGGTGATGTGGCGGTCATGCTGCCCTGGGACATTTATCGCTATACCGGCGATGAATCCGTACTCCGGAGTCAATACGCCAGCGCTCGAGCATGGGTCGAACAGCTCTGCAAACGCGCCGAGACGAAGCGTCGCTGGTCGAGGCGCCTGCGCTCCGGCGTAGGGCAGCTCGAGCGCTACATCCTCGATACGGGTTACCACTGGGGCGAGTGGCTGCGACCTGACACGGAGATGCTGCCTGAGATCGCCCGGAACTTCGTACTCTCACGGTCGGCAATCGCTACCGCCTACTACGCCAACTCGACGAGGCTCCTCTCCAAAATCGCAGAAACACTTGGCAACGATCAAGACGCAACGCGGTTCCGGGAGCTCTCAGCAAACGTTCGCCGCGCATGGCGTGCTGCATTCGTGCGCCAGGAAGGATCGAGGATTGCGGATGACAAGCAGGACGATTACGTTCGCGCGCTCGCGTTCGACCTGTTGGAGAATCCTGAGCAGCGGGCGCGGGCGCTCGCCCGACTCGTCTCACTGATCGAAAAAGCCGATGATCACCTGGGCACCGGGTTCCTCAGCACGCCGATGCTCCTCTCCACGCTGGTCGATGAAGGTAGACCTGACGTGGCCTTTCGGCTGCTCTTCCAAGAGACCTCACCGTCGTGGCTGGCCCAGATTCGACGCGGCGCGACCACCATCTGGGAAACCTGGGAGGGGTACAACAAGAAGGGCGAGGCACACGAATCCCACAATCACTACGCTCTTGGATCGGTGGTGCAGTTCCTTCAGGAGCGAATCGCTGGTCTCGCGCCGATGGAACCTGGGTATCGACGTCTACGCATCGCCCCACAAGTCGGAGGGGGATTGAGGTCCGCTTCGGTGGTGATAGAGACGCCCTACGGCCCCGCATCCTCAGCATGGTCGCTCGACGACGACAACATCCTTCACCTGAAGGTCCTTGTACCGCCCGGTTCGTCGGCTGAAGTCCACATCGGTGATGCGAGATTCGATGTGTTCTCGGGTGAACACGAGTTCCGCGAGAGGATCCCATCATCGGCTTCGGCCGGATGGGTACGGAAGTAGCCGACTAAAGTCTCGCGAGTCCAAATTGGCGAGCCTCGAGCGAACCAGATCCTCCATTCTCCAGATAGGGGACCTACGATCGCATCGCTGGCGTACTCGCCAGGGCCGGCGTACGCGTGTACCCAGACCTCGCTTGCTCGTGATCCGAGCATCGTGGTGAACACCTTCGTGTAATGGCGCAGGATGCCATGCTTCATCACTGCGGCCGGCTTGTTGCTCTGCTCCCACGGGCAGCACCGAGCGCGAGCGCTCGATCTTGGACGCCCTCGGCATGTCGCGAAATTGGATAGTGCTAGTATCCAATGTGATGGAGGTGGTGTGCCATGCGCATCGAGAGACTGGAGCCCGCCCGGGCCGCAGCGGCGGGGCAGGTGTTCACCGCGAGCCACTCGAACTACCCCGGCTTCGCCTTCATGTTTCCCGACCCGGAAGCGCGGGCGCGAGCGCTTCGGCCGTTCATGGTCGCCACGGCCCACGACGCGGCGCTCCATGGTCACCCACTGGCGGCCGTCGACGACGACGGCGTCCTCGGTGTCGCACTTTGGATGGGACCGGGGGAATTCCCCCTGACGACATCGCGGAAAGCTCGGATGACCCCCGCCCTTCTGCGCGTGGGATGGGCGGCCCCTCGATGGTTCGGCCGATTCATCAGGGTCGGAGCCTCGCTTGAGCGGGCATTCCCGTCGGAGCCCTGCTGGTACCTCGAGGCGATGGGCGTGCATCCGCGGAGCCAACGGCGGGGCGTCGGGACGCAGCTCATCGAGCCGGTCCTCCGACGCGCCGACGAGGACCGGATGCCGTGCTACCTCCAGACCTCGGACCCGGCCAATGTCGCCTACTACGAGCGGTTCGGCTTCGCCGTCACTCAGCCGGCCATCGTCACCGTGCCCGACGTTCATCCCTACATCGGGATGCACCGCTCGGCGGCTCGGTAAGCGTAGAACGCGACCGAACCGGAGCGGCCCGGGGGAAACGTCCGCATGGTGTGGCGTCCGCTGTTCCTCGTCGCACGGTCATGCCGGCTCCACGTGTCGTTCAGTGTCTCGAAACCCGGCTCGCCGAGCGTGGGGTCATGCCCGGATATGGGCGCCTCATTTCCAGCCTTCTCGCCGTTGGATTGCCGGCGGCGCTTTTGGTCATGCTCGCCCTTCCTCGCGCGATCGGGTTCCCGCTGTCGCGGGACGAACTGGCCACCGCGACGTTCGCGTCGTTGTCGCCGGGCGAACAGGCGACCGCTGTGACGTTGGTGGACGCGGTTGCAACCCCCTACTACCTTCTCGTGCATGCCGTGACCTCTGTGCTGCCCGGCGATCTCGGCATTCGCTTGCCGTCGCTGGTCGCGACGGCCGTGGCGGCTGTGGCCGTCGGTGTGCTCGCTGGGCGGTGGTGGGGTGTCCATTCAAGCGCCGCCGCAGCGGCGCTGCTCGCGGCGAACCCGCTCATGGTCGCGTTGGCGGCGACCGCGCGTCCAGCGGCCACCGCTACTGTGTGCGTCGCCCTTGCGCTTCTCTGTGCGGACATCGCGATCTCGGCGCGAGGACAGAGCGCGGTCGTGCCATGGGTCGGATTCGTGGCGGCAACGGTAGGGGCGGGAGTCATGCATCTGTTCTCGCTCCTCGCCGTGATACCCGTCATCGCGCTCGCTCTGCGGCGAGGCCGACGGGCGGCAGTGAGTTGTCTGCTTGCTGCGGTCGCGTCGGCCGTCGTGATCTGCCCGTTCGCGTGGTGGGCGAGCTCACAAACCGGTCAAGTCTCTTGGATACCCGCCGTCGAAGCCCCGGTCGCGCTCGCGATTCTGAGCAACCTGGTGACGTCGCCAGACCGTCTCGCACTCGACGTCCTCGACGCTCTCGGCCTCGTTGCGATCGCACTCGGCACAGGCGCCGCCCTGGTGATCGCGGCACGCGCGAGGCAGATCGACCCGATCGTTCGTCTCACATTCGCATTCGGCGTGGCGGTTCTGCCGTGGCTCACCCTGCTCGCGGTATCCGCCGTCTCGCCAGTGCTTCGCACGGGTTACCTCGCACCATCCACCATCGGAGTCGCGCTGATCGGTGCGAGCCTTGTGCGAGTAGAGGCACCCGACGGAGCGGCTTGGGTACGACACCGTATCGGCGCGCGGTTCGTCGGTGCCGTCCTCCTCGCAGGCATCCTGGCATCGACGATTCCTGCGAACGTGCGGGCGGCATCCGCCGGCTTCCGGCACGATGACTTTCCCGGCCTTGCAAGCGAGCTGCTGGCCCACGCCGAACCAGGCGACATGGTCGCTGTTGTGCAACGGCGACACGAGACGGGTCTGGCGGCCGGCGTAGCCCGATACGCGGGCGACGAGGCATTCGGCAGCGAGGTGCGGCAACGTCTGGCCGCGGCATCCGCATTGTCGGCGGAAGTGCGGCAAATCGTGGCGACAGCGCCACTGCAGACCACTCAGACCCCGGCGCGCGCTTGGGCACCGAACAATTGCTCGGCGTGGGTGGTGTCCGCGGGTGAGCTCAGAGACGATGACGTGCATCTCCTGCGTCGGCTGGGCATCGTCAAGGCGGTTGACGACGGTGAGTCGCGCCGATTCGGGGGACTACGCCTCACACCAGCCAGATGTGATCGATAGGCGGATGACAAGAAGCGCGCCAGAACGACTCCGCGCGACCAGGAGTAGTCCCGGGGGAGTCCATCGATGACGGGTTCAAGACCCGTCCGCCTTACCTATTAAGTCCCGGATCCGCAGCCGGATTGTCGACGCGTGCCAGGCGCTGTACAACGTACGTGCTGCGAGACCGTGCGCGATGACGCACGGTCTCGCAGCATACGCGTTCATGAACAGAGATCAGCCGATGGTGAAGTCCGCGACGCGGAAGTCGCCGTTGAACACGAGATAGACGTCGTGGAGGCCTCGAGACGCCGACAACGACGCGGTCGTTGTCACGTACTCGTAGACGTCGCCCGTGCTGGTCACCTCGGCCGTACCGACCAGCTCTCCTGTCGGCGAGCCGAGCCGAATCTGGATCGAACCGTTCTCGCCCGACGCGTTCGAAACCCGCGCTGTGAACGTCGAGTCGTTCGCGCCCAGCCTGGTGTCGCCGAACTTGATCCAGCCATCACCTTCGGCTGAGACAGCGGTGCCACGTTCCTTGCTCTCGTCGACCAGGAGGACGCCGGCGTAGTCGTCGAAATTCTCCGCACGAGTCGGCTTCGACAGGTTGCGTGCCGGAATCGTCTCGCCCTTCACGCGCACGGTCGCCTGCTGCCGGATGTCCGCGGACGACGAACCGACGAGCAGCTCGTACTCCGACGATTCGACCACCCAGCGATCGCGCGTGACATCCCAGCGGGCAAGATCAGACGCGTCCAGCTCAAGGCGCACCGTCTTCGTCTCGCCAGGCGCGAGCGAGATCCGCTCGAATGCCCGCAACTGCTTATCGGCAGTCGCATCGCGTGAGCTCAACTGCCGGCTGTAGAGCTGGACGACCTCGTCGCCTGCGGCGTCGCCGGTGTTGGTGACATCCACGCTGACGCGAATCGCACCGTCGCCGCCCACGGACGTGCCCGATGTCTTCAGGTTGGAGTAGTCGAACGTGCTGTACGACAGCCCGTGGCCGAACGGGTAGAGCGGAGCGCCGTCGTAATACATGTACGTCCAGCCGCTCTTGACGATGTCGAAGTCGTCGATGCTCGGCAGGTCGTCAACGCCGGCATACCAGGTCTGCGTCAGTCGGCCGGCCGGGTTCTCGTCGCCGAAGACCACGTCAGCCACGGCGTTGCCGGTCTCGGACCCGGCGTGCGTGGTCCACAACAGCGTTTCCGGCTGGTTGTCGAACGTCGTTGGATAGCTGGTTTCCAGCACCACAACCGTGTTGGGATTCGCGGCTGTTACCGCGTCGACGAGTTCTTGCTGGCTGCGACCCAAGGCGAGATCGGTGCGGTCGTGGTTCTCCCTGCCGTAGACGAACGGGTGGCTGCCGACCACGACGACTGCGGCATCGGCTTGGCCCGCGGCGTCGACGGCGGCGTCCACGCCATCCGACACAACCTCAGGCACGAAGCGAGCCGCATCCGCTTTGGAACCGGTGCCCACACTCCCGTCGGGCGCGACGGTCACATAGTGCTCGGGAATCCACCACCAGCTCTCGTTCGTTTCGTACCCGACGTATTGGATCAGAACCGTCCCGTCCGGTTGCTCCTCGAACCGGAACTGCTGCTGCACGTACCAACCCGAGGGCTCGTCCGACGACGTCGTGTATGGCCCGAACGCGCCGCTGAGGTACTTGCCGTTCTCGGCGTTGCGCAGCGTCGAGTAGTCAGCCATCCAGTCGTTGACGTCCCACTGCGACGCGGCAGATGGCGAGGCGTCGGATGCGACGACGAGATCTTCGGGATCTGCACCGGTTGCGGTGAGGTACCGCCCGGTGGCGGAGTCCTTGAGCGTCACTCGGTCGAGTCCTTCCACTCCGGTCACGTCCGCGTGCGCGCCAAGCCGGTCGGCGATGCCGTCGAGGGGCGTGACCTCATAGGGCATGCTGCCGCCGTAGAAGTCGGTGAACACCGTGTCGTGCAGCGGCCCGACGACTGCGACGCTCGGCGTCTCATCCGGGTCGAGCGGCAGGATCTCGGCGCCATTGTCCAGCAGCACCATGGCGTCGGCGGCGGTCCGGCGGTTCAGGGCTTGGTGCTCTGCGCTGTTCAGGACCTCGGGGCCGATGTCGGCGTACGGTCCGCCGTCGGGGTCGAAGTGGCCAAGACGGAACCGAATGGACAGCACGTGTCTGACCGCGGTGTCCACGTCGTCCTCGGTGATGTAGCCCTTGTCCAACGCGGAGTGCAGGGTTGCCTTCATCGCCGACGGGTCGCTCTCATCGACGGTGAACCCGTCGAGACCCGCCTTCAGGACCGCGGCGTACGCCTCGTCCTCTTCGTCGAAGTAGAACTGAGCCTGCGTCACCGCGTGCGGCCCCCATGCGTCGCTGACGTTGTAGAGGTCTTTGTCAGTCCACGAGCGGATGTCTTCGTCGATCGACGGATCGACGTGGGTCGGCCGTCCGTTCACCAGGTTGTACGACGCCATCACACCGGTCGCCGCATCCGCCGAAATCACGCTGCGGAACGGCGCCTGCGAGTATTCCTTGCGGATGCGTGGCGGCAGGTTGGACGACGACACGCTGCGATCGGCCTCTTTGTTGTAGCCGAAGTAGTGCTTGATGACCGGCGCCACCTTGAGGTAGAGCGGATCGTCACCCGACAAGCCCGACCCATAGGCGGTGCCAATCTCGCCGGCGAGAAGCGGGTCCTCGGAGTAGCCCTCTTCATTGCGACCCCAGCGCGGATCGCGCAGCGGGTCGACCACGGGCGCCCACGCCTGCAGACCCCAGAGCTGCGGGTCGAGCGAGTTGTAGGCGCGGAGTTCATCGCCGACGGCAGATCCCACGTCGTTGATGAGGTCGGTGTCCCAGGTGCTGGCCAGGCCAACCGCCTGCGGAAAGACGGTCGCGTCCGTCGCAAGTACCTGGCCCCAGTTGTTGTCGAGGTCGTTGGACCACGCGACGCCGTGCAATGCCTCGGTGCCCGCCTTGAAGTAGGGGACGTCAAGCCGAGGAATCGGCATCTGCGACTGATGCAGGAATCCGAGCTTTTCGTCCAGAGTCAGCCGACCCAAGAGATCGTCGATGCGCTCGTCGAGCGCAAGGTCTGGATCGCGGAACGGATAGTCGTTGTTCGCGCTGGCAGTTGGAGCGGCCAATCCGCTCGCGAGCAGTGGTGCAGCCAGCAGGGCGACAATCGTGGCCGACGTCAGGCGGGTTGAAGAACGGCGACTGGGGAGCAGTGGAACACGCATCGGCCCGGCATCCTCTCGGTGAGTGGCTGACGGTTTTCCCAGTGCCGCCGATCTGGTGGCCAGGTGTGGTTTTACGAAAGCGTGTCGAAGCGTTTCGCGGAAGGTGTGCTTCATGGGTGCGTCCTACTTCCTCGTAGTGGCGGTGACGACCGATTTGCTGCGGGTAATGAGGTGATTCAACGACCGGGGGCCAAGGAGGGACTGCCCTGTCCGTCGAAGCGCTCTCGCGCGTGCGTTTATTTTGTGCCCTCATGAAACAATATGTCAAGGTGCGCAACAAATTCCCTCCTCGAAGGTGGAACTTGCGTAACGCGAGCTGTCAGACGACCCTGCGAATCGCGCTGACGGCCGCTGCCCAGGCGTAGTCGGCGAAGGAGAAGTCGTGGACGTCGATCTCCGAGCGCTCGAAAGCCGGGTCCAGCTGTTCGGCAAGTGCGATGTCCATCGCCGCCTTGCCGGCACGAGCTACAGCAAGACCTTCGCCCGTCACGATCACCTTCTCAGGATCGATGACGTTCATCAGCTGAGCGACGACGACACCGAGTGCGTATCCGGCATCGTCGAGCGCACTCTGCGCTGCTCGGTCGCCTGCGGCAGCACGCTCGAGGACACGCTCAAAGCTGGTGTCGGCCGCGTTGTGAAGGATTGCAGGGATGGTGACGTAGGCGGAAGCACACCCGACGTGGCCCCGATCGCAGGTCGGACCGATGTGCCGCACAGGGATATGACCGACTTTTCCGGGATGCCCGTGCGAGCCGCGTACGAGTTCGTCATTCACGACGATGCCGGCTCCAATGCCTGCGCCCAGGCCGAAGAGCACGAGGGACCTGCGCCCAACCCCCGCTCCGAACCAATGATGGGCGGCCGTGAGTGCCTGCACGTCGTTGCTCATCGCGATGGGTAGGCCGGTTTCCGCCTCGACGAGAGACTCGAGGGGCACGTTGTCCCACCCGAGGAAGTGCGATCCCACGATGACCGAGCGCCCGCGCACCTGTTCAACGTCGCCAGCCAGACACACCCCCACGGACGCCAATCGAGGGTGGGAGGCGCTGAAGCCCCTGACGATCTCCGCTATCTGGGAGACCGCGTCGGGAGCGTACCGAGAGACAAGCGACTGCTCCTCGAGCTCGATGACGTTGGCCTGCAGGTCTGTGACCACCGCGTACAAGGCTTCACCGGTGAGCTTCACGCCAGCGAACTGGGCCGCACTCGGCTCGAGATTCAAGATCTCCGACGGGCGACCACGCCCGTTCGGAGCATTCGTCTCGCCCTCCGCCAGAAATCCGAGCTCGACGAGATCTCTAGCGAGGCGGGTGAGACTCGTGCGCGACAAGCCCGTGCGGCGAGCAAGCTCAGCGCGCGATGCCGAACCGTTGATGAGTACCTCGAGGAGCACAGCCCGCTGGGCGTCGTGCAGATCCGGCCAGGCCCATGCTGGCTCGCTGCGGGAATCGACCATGAATATCTCCGGATCTACGTCTCGGCGCCGATCGCGCCGAGAGCACGAAGGACATCTGCGAGCGGGCACTCCGGCTCGGGGTGATGCCAGCTTTGACGAATTTCACCGGCTGCCGGGCCGGCGATCTGCGCGACCCAGCCTCAAGCGGCCTGTTGTGCGTCACTCTCGCGCTTGATCGCCGAGATCTCGAACTCGAGGGTGATCTTCTCCGAGACGAGCCAACCGCCCGAGTCGAGCGCCATGTTCCACTCCAGTCCGTATTCCCGGCGGTCGATGCGCCGCGTGCCCTCGAATCCGGCACGCAGTGCGCCGAAGGCGTCGGTCTCCACGCCGGTGAACTCGATCGGGATGGTGATCGGTTTCGTGATGTCGCGAATCGTGAGGTCGCCCGAAATCACGAGGGCGTTGTCGCCGACCTCCTCGATCCTGGTGCTCTTGAAGACGATGTCGGGCCACTTCTCCGCGTTGAAGAAGTCGGCGCTGCGCAAGTGGTCGTCACGCTGCGTGTTGCGGCTGTCGACACTGGCGACCTTGAGCACGATCTCGGCAGTCGACTTGGTCGTGTCGTCGAAATCTACGTGCAGGCTGCCGGTCACGTCGTTGAAGGCACCGCGGACATTCGCCACCATGGCGTGTTTGGCCGAGAAGCCGATGCGAGTGTGGGTGGGGTCCAGATCCCAGTCGCCGCTCAGGTCTGGTCGTTTGTCGGTCATGATCTCCCAATGGGTCGTTGAAGGAACCCCAGCAGTCTCTCATCCGCGGGCTGATCGAATGTCCACGGTGCCTGCGGCCGTCATCGGGGTCGGCCATTCCTCCGAACCTCTCGAACCCAGTGCGCGTTCGTCGAGGCCAGGCCCAGGCCACAGCGTCAGCTCGAGACGCGGTGGCGCCCGAGGGGCACGACAAGGGGTGTGCCGCTGCGCGGATCGACGACGACCTCGCACGGCAGTTCGAAGACCTCCTCGATCATGGCCGCGTCGACCACGTCCGCAGGTCGACCTTCGACTGCGACTCGGCCGCGCTGCATGGCGATCAGGTGATCGGCGTACCGGCACGCCAGGTTGAGCTCGTGGAGCACCATCACGATCGTCGTGCCGTGTTCGTGATTCAGGTCGACCAGCAGGTCGAGTACCTCCACCTGGTGGTTCAGGTCGAGGAACGTGGTCGGCTCGTCGAGCAGCAGCACGTCGGTCTCCTGCGCCAGGGCCATGGCGATCCAGGCACGTTGGCGCTGGCCGCCCGAGAGTTCGGCGAGGCGTCGTCCTACCAGGTCGCTCGTGCCGGTCGCGGCGAGGGCACGGTCGACCGCGCGCTCGTCGTCGGCGCTCCAACGACGGAACCAGCCCTGGTGCGGGTACCGTCCCCTCCCGACGAGGTCGCCGACCGTGATGCCGTCGGGAGCTGACGGCGACTGGGGGAGCAGGCCGATCACCCGGGCCGCCGCGTTCGGCGAGAGGTCGGTGATCGGGGAGCCGTCGAGCAGTACCGCGCCCATGCGCGGCTGCAGCAGTCGCGCGACGCCACGGAGCAGCGTGGACTTCCCTGAGGCGTTGGCGCCGATGATGGCCGTGATCCGGCCCGGCGGGATGATCGTGGAGACGTCATCGACCACGGTGCGCTCGCCGTAGCCGAGCGAGAGGTGATCGATCTCGAGGGTGTGGTCCCGGGTCATCCCGCGGTCTCCTTCCGATTGCCGCCGACGATCAGCCAGACGATGTAGGGCGCCCCGATGAACCCGGTCACGACGCCCGTCGAGAGCGGCACCGGCAGCGCATGCTGGGCCGCGATGTCGGCGACTTGCACGATGAGGACCCCCACGAGCCCCGATGCGATGACGCTCTGCCCGCGTCCGATGGCGGCGGCCGCGATCGGGCCCGCCATGAGTGCGACGAACGCGATCGGCCCGGATGCCGCAGTGGCGAGCGCCACCAGCACGCTCGCCGCGCTCATCACGATGATCCGGTCGCGCATCGGCGACGCCCCGAGCGATCGCGCCGAGTCGTCGCCGAGCTCGAGCGCCCGCAGCCGGCGAGTGAGGAGCGAGACGCACGGCAGCAGCGCGGCGATGCCGATCGCGAGCACCGTGAGCTCGGCCGGTTCTGCCATGCCGACGGAGCCGATCAGCCACGTCGTCGCCTCGCGGGCGTCGGCGACCTCGGCCCGCGAGAGGATCCACGAGCCGGCCGAGCCCAGCATCGCCGCGAGCCCGATGCCGACGAGGATGAACCGGTAGCCCGAGAGGCCGCCGCGTGCGGCGATGAGCATCATCGCAGCAGCCGTGGCAGTGGCGCCGACAACGGCGACCGCAGCGAGGGAGAGCCCGGCGAGGCCGAAGAAGACGATGCCCGCGACGGCCGCCGCCCCGGCGCCGGAGGAGACGCCGAGGATGTCGGGCGAGGCGAGGGGGTTGCCCAGGAGGCGCTGGAACAACGTGCCGGAGACGCCCAGCGCGAAGCCGACCAGGATCGCGGCGAGGGCTCGCGGCAGGCGCAGCTCGCGCACCACGAAGACGGCGGACGGCTCGGTCGAGACTCCCAGCGCGCCCGTGACGACCTGCCACAGGTTGAGAAAGTAGCTGCCGAGCATCATCGACACCATGAACAGAGCGAGTGCGAGGGCGGCGAGCACGCTGCAGATGAGCACCACGCGCGCGCGCTCGGCGCGGTGCCCGGCAGCCCAGGCACCCCGGCCCGAATCCGTCGGCGCGGCGACGCGCGTCAGCGTGGTCATCACAGCTCCACCGCACGTCGGTAGCGGACGAGGGCGATGAATACCGGCGCGCCGACGATGCCGAGCACGACGCCCACCGGGACCTCGCCGGGGGCGGCGACGAGGCGACCGAGGAGGTCGCAGGCCAGCAGGACGATCGGGCCAAGGAGCAGGGAGTAGGCGAGGATCCAGCGGTAGTCGGGTCCGCAGATGAGCCGGGCGAGATGCGGCACCATGAGGCCGAGGAAGACGATCGGCCCGCATGCGGCCGTGGCGACGCCGCACAGCACGGTCACGATGAGGAAGACGATGACGCGGGTGCGTGCCACTCGCATTCCGAGCGAGTGCGCGAGCTCGTCGCCCATGGCGAGCGTGTTGAGGGGGCGGCCGGTCGCGAGCGCGGCGACGATGCCGAAGACGAAGAACGGCGCGAGTTGCTCGAGGACCGGCCAGTAGCGCCCGGACAGCGCGCCGACCTGCCAGACGCGGAGCTCGTTCAGCGCGTCGACGTTCGAGAGCACGAGCGCCGACGTGATGGAGGTGAAGCAGGCGGTGGCGGCGGCGCCGGAGAGAGCCAGTTTCACGGGCGTCGCGCCGTCGCGTCCGACGGCGGCGATCGCGTAGACGAGCATGGTGGCGATGCCCGCACCGAGGAACGCGAACCAGACGTAGCCCTCGGCTGCCTGGGCGCCGAACCCCACGATGACGATGACGATGGCGGCAGCGGCACCCGCGTTGATGCCCATGATGCCAGGGTCGGCGAGCGGATTGCGGGCGACGCCCTGCAGCAGCACGCCGCCGAGCCCGAGCGCGGCCCCTGCGGCGAGGCCGAGGAGCGTACGCGGGACGCGCATGTCCCGGATGACGGTGACATCCGTCGATACGGGGGCAGTCGCATCGAGCAGCCCGAGAAGGGAATCGACCGAGATCGCACGCGAGCCGAGCGCGATGCTCGCCGCGCACAGCACGAGGAGCGCGACGACGGCCGCGCCGCGGCCCCCGGCCAGCCCCGCGCGGCGCGC
>NZ_SDPN01000015.1 GCF_004134825.1 Agromyces albus | reverse complement strand
GCCGCGGCCGGTGCGCCCGCCGGTACGAGTGCCGGCGGTGGCCGGCGATACGCCGCCGCCGCATCGCCCGACGCCGTGCGCGTCCTCGATGCGCTCAGCGTGCGGAGCCCGCGTTCCCTCGGCGAGGTCGCGAAGCGCTGCGGCATGGCCGCGACGGCGGTCATGAGCGTGCTCGGCGCCCTCGAGGCTGAGGGGGTGGCCGTGCGACACTCCGAGGGCTGGCGGCGGGCTCGCGCGACATGAGGGGCCGCCCGCGCGAGACGAGGGGCCAGCCCGCGCGGCGTGACGGGGCCGTGGCGCGCCGTGACGGCACCCGTCGGAGGCTCGGCTTAGGCTGGCCCCGAAGGGGGTCGGCATGCAGTATCCGCAGCTCGGGAGGTATCCGGCAGCGCGTCAGGTGATCGCCCACGTGAGCGACACGCACTTGCTCCAAGGCGGTGCACCGCTCGGCGGAGTCGCCGACACCGTGCGCGCGCTGGAGCAGACGGTGTCGCAGCTGCGCCGACTCGGCGACCGCCTCGACGCGATCGTCGTGACCGGCGATGTCGCCGATCTCGGGGAGCCCGACGCGTACCGCATCGCCCGCGAGCTCCTCGAACCGCTCGCGAGTTCGGCCGGCGCCGAGCTCAGCTGGGTGATGGGCAATCACGACGAACGCGGTGCGTTCCGGCGCGACCTCCTCGGCGAGGCGCCGAGCGATTCCCCGGTCAATCGCATCACCGACGTGTCGGGGCTTCGCATCATCGCGCTCGACACGACCGTGCCGGGATACCACCACGGACTGCTCGACGCGTCGACGATCGCCTGGCTCGATGCCGCTCTCGCGGATCCCGCGCCACTCGGCACGGTTGTCGCAATGCACCATGCTCCGATCGCGACGCCGCTCGCCCTCATGGACCTGCTCGAGTTGCGCGGGCAAGACGAACTCGCCGAGGTGATCGCCGGCCGTGACGTGCGGCTCATCCTGGGAGGCCACCTGCACTATGCCACCAACGGCATGTTCGCCGGCGTCCCGGTGTCGGTCGCCGGAGCAACCGCCTACACGATGGACCTCTCAGCACCGACCCGCGAACTCGCGGGTATCGACGGCGGCCGCTCGTTCACCCTCGTGCACCTCCTCGACGACGGCTTCACCACTTCGGTCGTGCCGATCGGTGCGTTTCCCGTGGTCACGAACTTCAGTGCCGAGTTCCTCGCCGAGATCGAGGCGCTCTCGCCAGAGGCCAGGCTGGAGCGCTTCTCGCGAAAGCCCCCCGGCGTCGCATGACCGGCGATCGTGGGCTGTTCGTGCGAGCGCCAGCGCGGTGCAGACCTTGGAGGGGCAGGCTGGAGCCGTGAATCTCGACACCCTGCTCGACGACTACCTCGCGCACGTGCGCACCGAGCGCGGGTACTCCGAGCACACCGTGGCGGCATACCGCGGCGATCTCATCGAGCTCATCGCGTTCGCCGGGGAGCGGGGTGCCACCGAGGCCTCCGCGATCGATCTCGCACTCCTCCGCGACTGGTTGTGGGGCGCCACCGAGCGTGGACTCGCACGAGCGAGCATCGCGCGGCGTGCAGCATCCGCCCGCGGATTCACCGGTTGGCTCCTGCGTCGTGGCCTCATCGCGGCCGACCCGGGACTTCGCCTCAGGGCGCCGCGCGCGCAACGCACCCTGCCGAGGGTGGTCACCCAGCAGGCGCTTGCCGGTGCGCTCACTGCACTCGAGCGCGCCGCCTCGACCGACGATCCCATCGCGGTGCGCGACAGTGCGATCGTCGAACTGCTCTACGCGTCGGCACTTCGCGTCTCGGAGCTCGTGGGTCTCGATCTCGCGGCAATCGATCGTCGGCGCCGAACGGTTCTGGTCGTCGGCAAGGGCTCCAAGGAACGCGTCGTGCCCTACGGCGCCCCGGCGGCCCGAGCGCTCGACCGCTATCTCGACCAGGGGCGACCCGCCATCCTCGCCGCGGCAGCCGCGGCAGCCGCGGCGGCGCCTGAGCCCGAACGCGGCGCGCTCGCCGCGACGAATGCGGTGTTCCTCGGGGCGCGCGGCGCGCGAATGGGCGTCAGGAGCGTCTACCGAGTCGTGACCGAGGTGCTCTCGTCGATTCCGGGCACGGGACCGAGCGGACCGCACGCCTTCCGTCACAGCGCCGCGACGCACCTCCTCGATGGCGGTGCCGACCTGCGCGCCGTGCAGGAGTTCCTCGGTCACGCGAGCCTCGGCACGACCCAGATCTACACCCACGTCTCGGCCGAACGGCTGAAGCAGAGCTATCGCACGGCGCACCCGCGCGCCTGACGCTCACGGCGTGGGCAGGAGCACCGCTCGCGGGAGGCCGCCGAGGAACAGGAACGGCGACACGTACTCTCCGTGCACCCGCACGCCGAAGTGCACGCATTCCGACGCGCAGTGTCCACCCGAGGCGACCGTGCCGATCGGATCGCCCGCCGCCACCGGGGTGCCGGCGGCGACGAGCGCCTCAACGGGCTCGATGGCACTCACGACGCCGTCGCCGTGATCGATCGCGACGACCCCTCGGCCGGCGACCATGCCGGCGTAACTCACGGTGCCGGCTGCCGGAGCGGTGACGACGGCACCTGCCGTCGCCTCGAGATCGATGCCGCGATGGCCGGCCGCGTAGGGCGTCGGCGGCGCGCGGAACGGAGACACGACCTGGATGGGCGGCGGAACCGGCCACTTCCAGATCTCGGGATTGTCCACCGGCGGCGAGGAGGCCTCGGCCGGCTGGCCGGTGCGGAGGCCGAGTGCCTCCGCGGCGGGCGGCGTCACCGCGGTGAACGCGGAAAGGGTGCCGACGATGAGGACGGATGCCGCGGCGACCGACAGTGCCGTGCCGGTGCCGGCACTGGTGCTGCGGGGAGGTGCCGCGAAGGGGAGCTCGGTCATGTTCCGATGCTCGATGAGCGCGGAGGCATCCGTCGCGAAGGACTCGAAACGGTGACGATCCGGCCGCCGCGCGCGGTTGGGGAGGACGAGTGCCGATGATAGAGTGTCGAGAGCACCTCGGTCCGCCGGGGTGACTACGCGTGCCATTTCGGCCGACGACTCCATTCAGTCCCCTCTTCGGAGCGGGCGGAGCCGTGCCGGGCACCAGGGCTCTCGGCCGCCGGCCGGAGCGACAACTGAGAACAAAGGAGTACGGCTCATGGCCGTCGTCACCATTCGCCAGCTGCTTGACAGCGGCGTTCACTTCGGGCACCAGACCCGCCGTTGGAACCCGAAGATGAAGCGATTCATCTTCACGGAGCGTTCCGGCATCTACATCATCGACCTGCAGCAGTCGCTCGGCTACATCGACAAGGCCTACGACTTCGTCAAGGACACGGTCGCCCACGGCGGCACCATCCTCTTCGTCGGCACGAAGAAGCAGGCCCAGGAGTCCATCGCCGAGCAGGCGACGCGCGTCGGCCAGCCCTTCGTCAACCAGCGTTGGCTCGGCGGTCTCCTCACGAACTTCACCACGGTCTCCAAGCGCCTTGCGCGCATGAAGGAGCTCGAGGAGCTCGACTTCGAAGGCACCACGAGCGGGTTCACCAAGAAGGAACTCCTCATCAAGAAGCGCGAGCTCGACAAATTGCACAAGTCGCTCGGCGGCATCCGCAACCTGTCGAAGACGCCGTCGGCCCTCTGGGTGGTCGACACGAAGAAGGAGCACCTCGCGATCGACGAGGCCAAGAAGCTCGGCATCCCCGTCATCGGCATCCTCGACACGAACTGCGACCCCGACGAGGTGCAGTACCCGATCCCGGGCAACGACGACGCGATCCGTTCGGTGAGCCTGCTCACCCGCATCATCGCCGACGCTGCGGCCGAGGGCCTCATCGAGCGCCACCAGAAGCCCGAGGCCGAGGGCAACGTCTCGGCCGTCGAGCCGCTCGCCGAGTGGGAGGCGGAGCTCCTCCAGGCTCAGACCCCCGAGCAGTCCTCGCCCGAGACCGCCAAGGTCGACGCCGCGACCGCTGAGGCCGAAGAGGTCTCCGAGGTCGTCGAGGCCGTCTCCGCTGAAGCCACCGACGAGGCCGCGACCGAGTCGGCCGCCGACGCCGAAGCAGCCGAGGCTGCTGCACCTGAGGTCGCTGAGGCCGAGGTCGCCGCACCTGAGGCCGCCGACCCCGAGGTCGTCGAGGCTGAGGCACCCGAAGCCGCCGAGGCTGAGACCGCTGCACCCGAGGCCGCCGAGGCCGCTGCCGAGTCCAAGTAAGACCACGAGCCAGGAGACATCCGGAAATGGCCAATTTCACTCTCGAAGACGTCAAGAGCCTGCGCGAGCGCCTCGGCACCGGCATGGTCGACACGAAGAACGCACTCGTGGAGGCCGACGGTGACATCGAGAAGGCGGTCGAGGTCCTCCGCCTGAAGGGCGCGAAGGGCAACGCAAAGCGCGCCGATCGCTCCACCGCCGAGGGCCTCGTGGCCGCCGTCGACAACGGCGACGGCACCGCGACCCTGATCGAGCTCGCGTGCGAGACGGACTTCGTCGCCAAGGGCGACAAGTTCGTCGGCCTGGCCGACCGCGTGCTCGCGGCCGTCGCCGCAGCCCGTGCGGACTCGGTCGAGGCGGCACTCGCCGCTCCGGCCGATGGCAAGACCGTCGCTGATGTGATCAACGAAGAGGCGGCGATCCTCGGCGAGAAGGTCGAGCTTCGACGCATCCGCCTCGTCAAGGGCGAGCAGTTCTCGATCTACCTGCACAAGACGTCGAAAGACCTGCCGCCGCAGGTCGGCGTCGTGCTCGGATTCGCCGGTGACGACGCTGAGACGGCGCGCAGTGTCGCCCAGCACATCTCATTCGCCAACCCCGAGTACCTCGCGCGCGAGGACGTCCCGGCCGACGCGGTCGAGAAGGAACGCGCGATCGTCGAGCAGATCTCTCGCGAGGAGGGCAAGCCCGAGGCTGCGCTCCCGAAGATCATCGAGGGCCGTCTGGGCGCCTACTTCAAGCAGGTCGCACTGCTCGAGCAGGACTACGCCAAGGACAACAAGCTCTCGGTCAGCAAGGTGGTCAAGGATGCAGGCCTCACGGTGAGCGACTTCGCTCGCTTCAAGGTCGGCGCGTAAGTGCCACAGGGGAGTCCGGATCGCAGCAGCGATCCGGACTCCTTTGCTGTCTGCGGTGCGAACACTCGTGAGCCATCCGTGAGACGGCACCACCCGGCACTGCGCCGGAGCGCACGAAGCAGTAGTTTTGACAGCCACAGGGGAAGGAACGGTCGAGCATGACTGAACACAAGCGCAGGGTGCTCCTGAAGCTCTCAGGCGAGGCATTCGGCGGCGGGTCGCTCGGGGTCAATCCCGATGTCGTCGGCGCACTCGCTCGTGAGATCGCGGATGCCGCTCGCACCGTCGAGGTCGCGATCGTCGTCGGCGGCGGCAACTTCTTCCGAGGCGCAGAACTCTCGCAGCGCGGGATGGACCGGGGCCGCGCCGACTACATGGGCATGCTCGGCACCGTGATGAACGCGCTCGCGCTGCAGGACTTCCTCGAGCAGGCGGGCGCCGAGACGCGCGTGCAGTCGGCGATCGCCATGACGCAGGTCGCCGAGCCGTACATCCCGCGCCGGGCCGAACGTCATCTCGAGAAGGGCCGGGTGGTCATCTTCGGCGCCGGCGCCGGCCTTCCATACTTCTCCACCGATACCGTGGCCGCCCAGCGCGCCCTCGAGATCGGCGCCGAGGTCGTGCTCGTCGCGAAGAACGGCGTCGACGGCGTCTACTCCGACGACCCCCGCACCAATCCCGACGCCCACAAGATCGACCGGATCAGCTACCAGGAGGCGCTGCAGCGCGGCCTGAAGGTCGTCGACTCGACCGCGTTCAGCCTCTGCATGGACAACGGCATGCCGATGCAGGTGTTCGGCATGGAGCCGGGTGGCAACGTCACCGCGGCGATCCTCGGCGCCGAGCTCGGCACGGTCGTGAGCAACGGCGTACACGCGTCCACTCGATAGACTGTCCCGAGTAGCGAACCAGAAGGAGTTCCCGTGATCGCGGATGTACTTTCCGATGCCACCGCACGTATGAAGAAGGCCGTCGAGGTTGCCAAAGACGACTTCGGAACCGTACGCACCGGGCGGGCGAATCCCCAGCTCTTCCAGAAGATCATGGTGAGCTACTACGGCACGCCGACGCCGCTCGCACAGCTCGCGTCGTTGCAGAACCCAGAGGCCCGCACACTCCTCGTCACGCCCTACGACAAGGGAGCGCTCCGCGACATCGAGCAGGCGATCCGCGACACCCCGAACCTGGGCGCCAACCCGTCGAACGACGGCAACATCATCCGGGTGACGCTGCCCGAGCTGACCGAGGAGCGCCGCAAGGAATACGTCAAGATCGTGCGCGGAAAGGCCGAGGACGCCAAGGTGTCCGTCCGCAACATCCGTCGCAAGGCCAAAGACGACCTCGATTCCCTGAAGGGCGAGGTCGGCGATGACGAGGTGTCGCGCGCCGAGAAGGAGCTCGAGCAGATCACGAAGGCCAACGTCGACTCGATCGACGACGCGCTCAAGCGCAAGGAAGCCGAACTTCTCGAGGTCTGAGGGAACATCATGTCGGGCGTCCCAGAAGAGGATCAGTCGGACGCCGGGGGGCATGAGCGAACCTCGCGTGACGAGTTCCGCGCGCAAGTGCACGCCAGGAAGGCCGATCTCGAGCGCCAGTTCGAGGCGTCGAAGGCGCAGTTCGACCATGCGCAGGAGAAGATCAACGCCCGCACCGGCCGCAACCTGATCCTCGCCGTGATCATCGGCCTCGCCTTCGGCGGTGCGCTGCTGCTGAGCCTGCTCGTGATCAAAGAGCTCTTCATGGTCTTCGCGGTCGTGATCGCCGGCTTCGCGAGCTATGAACTGGCGCAAGCGCTTCGCAAGGGCGGCTTCCTGGTTCCCCGTATCCCGACGGTCATCGCCGCTGTCGTCGCGGTTCCGATCGCCTACTACGGGGGAGCAGGCGGCCAATTGCTCGCGGTACTCGGCGGCGTCGTCGTCGTGACCATCTGGCGGCTCGCCGAGCAGGCCCTTCCCGCCTTCCGGGCGACCACACGACGAGCACTCGTGCGCGATATCGCGGCCGGCGCGTTCGTGCAGGGCTACGTCACGTTCCTCGCGACCTTCGCCGTGGTGCTCACGGCGGCCGAGGGCGGCCAATGGTGGACGCTCGCGTTCATCGTCACCGCGGTCTCGGCCGACACCGGCGCCTATGCCTTCGGGCTCATGTTCGGCAAACACCCCATGGCGCCGGTGATCAGCCCGAAGAAGACGTGGGAGGGCTTCGCGGGCGGCGCTGCGACGAGTCTGCTCGCCGGGGTGCTCCTCTCGACGCTCATGCTCGGCAACACGTGGTGGTTCGGTCTGATCTTCGGCGCGGCGATCTTCCTGAGTGCGACCCTAGGAGACCTCGTCGAGTCGCTCGTCAAGCGCGACATCGGCATCAAGGACATGAGCTCGTGGCTGCCCGGTCACGGCGGGTTCCTCGATCGGCTCGACTCCATCCTTCCGTCGGCCGCAGTTGCATTCGTCGCCTTCCGGATCTTCGGTTGATCGTCCGCGATAATGGTGCGGTGAACGCCACCTTCCCCCGCACACGCAAGCCGCGCCTCGGGTATGACACGACCGAGGTCGAGGAGTTCCTCCAGGTCGCGCGTCGCGCCTACGACGGCACGGCGCGACCGGATGACCCGCCGCTGACGTCGGAGCGAATCCGCCTCACCGCGTTCGCCATGCAGAAGGGCGGCTATTCCACCGCCCACGTCGATGCGGCCCTCGAGCGACTGGAAGACGCGTTCGCGGCCCAGGAGCGGCAAGTCGCGGCTCGGCTGCACGGCAACGAGGCGTGGCTCCGCGAGGCCCGCACAACGGCGCAGGTCATCTCCAACCGCCTCGCGCGCCCACAGGGCCAGCGCTTCGATCGGGTGAACCCGCTCGTACTCGGGTACAGCACGCGTGAGGTCGACCGGTTCGCCGACAAGCTCACGCGATACTTCCGCGACGGATGGCCCGTCTCTCTCGACGACGTGCGGACGGTGGTGTTCAAGACGCAGCGGGGCGGCTACCGCGAGTCGCAGGTCGACCTCGTCCTCGACGCTGTCGTCGACGTGATGCTCGCCGTTCGATGACTCCCCGCCGATCGGTTCGACGCGTCTGCACGCCCTCCGATACACTCGACGAATTGTGGCTACGGATGCTGGGAGTGACGAGATAGGCGAAGCGCGGCGCCCGCCGACATCGGGCACTCGAAAGCAGGGCGGAGTCAAGCAGGCCGCCTCGGTCACATTCGCCTTCCTCGCCTCGGTGAGCTTTCTGCTCGTGAACGTCGTCGACCCGTACTCGGGCGCCACCGCGTCATCCGATTTCAACCGAGACGGCGATCGTTTCGGTGGCGAACAGCCCCAGACGGTCGAGGTCGGCGATGACCACTCGATCGAGATCGGCCAGGAGACCTACGTCGTCGCGAAGAAGCCCGAGCCCGTGAAGCTCGCGCCCGCCGGCACCGACAGCGCAAGTGGCTGGGCTCCGCCCGCCGTGACGCCCGATCCCGGCTCCGCGCAGGCGTACGCGGCAGGAGCCGTCGCAGCGCGAGGCTGGGGATCGTCGGAGTTCGACTGCCTTGTAGCGCTCTGGAGCAAGGAGTCGGGCTGGCGCGTGAACGCGTACAACGCCTCGAGCGGCGCCTACGGCATCCCGCAGGCCCTCCCGGGTTCGAAGATGGCCATCGCGGGCGCCGATTGGGAGACGAACGCAGGAACGCAGATCGAGTGGGGTCTGATGTACATCAGCGGGCGCTACGGCACGCCGTGCGGCGCGTGGGCGCACTCGACCGACGTCGGTTGGTACTGAAACTCGCGCCGCCGTCGCGCCCGCGCAGTGCGCGCCCGGGGCCCGCCTAGACTGGAACCATGGTGCGCGCGAACCGATCCCGGGGCCGCGCGGCACGTGCGCGTGAGGGGCATCCCGAGCTCGATGTCGAGCGGCTCACCACGGGCTGGCGCCGCACCGAGGTGCGCGGCGGGCGTGAATGGAACGTGCAGCCCGTCTCCGAGGCGCAAGCCGTGAAGGCGTATCTCTGCCCGGGATGCGGCCTCGAGGTCGCACCGGGCATTGCGCATCTCGTGGCCTGGCGCGGCGACGGGGTGCTCGGAGATGCAGCCGATCTCGCAGCGCGTCGGCATTGGCACATCCACTGTTGGAGGATCGAAAGCCCGTGAGTGACAACGAAGCACCCGTCGAGATCCGCGCGGGCGTCGAACTGCCCGCCATTCGCGAGGAGATCGAGTTGCACACGAACGACGGGCTCACGCTCGTCGGCGAGCTCGCCACGCCTGAACAGCGGGCGCCCGTCGCCACGCTCGTGACGCTGCATCCGCTGCCCACTGCCGGCGGCTTCATGGACTCGCACATCCTGCGGAAGGCGGCTGCACGGCTCCCGGCCCTCGCCGATCTCGCCGTGCTTCGCTTCAACACGCGAGGCACCTCTTCGCCTCGTGGCACGAGCGATGGCGAATTCGGCCACGGCATCGAGGAGCGAGCGGATGTCGCAGCGGCGATGTCGTTCGTCGAGCAGCGCCACCTGCCGCATCCATGGCTCCTGGGCTGGTCATTCGGCACCGAGCTCGTACTGAAGTATGGACTCGAGCACCGCATCGACGGTGCCATCCTGCTCTCGCCGCCGCTCCATCGCACGAGCGAGGCGGAGCTGCACAAATGGAACGACGCCGCACCGCCGCTCGTCGCGCTCATTCCCGAGCACGACGACTACCTGCGACCGGCCGAGGCTGCAGTGCGATTCGCGGCACTCCCCAAGATCCGGCGTATCGACGTGGCAGGGGGCAGACACCTCTGGGTGGGTGAGGCGCAGACGCGCCGGGTGCTCGATGAGATCGTCGCGACGGTGAATCCTGCCGCGTCGCCGCTGCCGACGACGTGGCCGGCCGCGACCGGCTGAACACCGGTCGCCCGACGTCACGACGGTACGTGAAGGTGAAGCCGGCGGCCGTGTGAGACCGGGGTCACCGCTCGTTCTGCAGCGGCACCACGACTTGCTTGATGATGAGCAGGATCGACGCGGCGACGGGGATCGCGATGAGCGCGCCGAGGATGCCGAGCAGTGAACCGCCGGCGAGCGCCGCGATCACGACGATCGCGCCCGGTACCTTCACCGCGCGGTTCATGATGCGAGGGCTCAGTACATAGGCCTCGACCTGCATGTAGACCAGGTAGTAGATAGCGGCCACGAGGGCGGTGAGCGGCGAACCGAGCCCGGGGATGAGGCTGACGAGCACGATGATGATCGAGCCCGTCAGCGTACCGACCAGTGGGATGAGCGACAGCAGGAAGGCGATGAAGGCGAGCACGGCCGGGAACGGGGCCCGGATGATCGACAGGAAGATGAAGCTCAGGATGCCGTTGACGGCGGCGAGGGAGACCTGCCCGAGCACGTAGCGGCCGACCGATTGGGTGATCTGCTCGGTGAGGTCGGCGAACCGCTCACGGTTGGACGCCGGAACGAGCTGGTAGGTCGCGCGCTTCATCGTGTTGAGCGACGCCGCGAAGTACAGCATGAGGATGAACACGATGATGACGGCGAACACGCCGGTGCCGATGGCGACGGCCACTTGGAGCACACCGCCGGCGAGCTCGCTCAGCTTGTCGGGGTTCGTGAAGAAGTCGGTGAGTCCGCTCGTGATCTGCGCGTTGATCTCGTCGATCGGGACCTGCGGGAACTGCTCTTTGAGCGCCTCGATCCAGTCTTCCGAGTTCACACGAGCGACGATTCGGGGCAGCTCGTCGACGAGCTGGCTGACCTGGTCGACGATGATCGGCACGACCGCCAGCACGAGGGCGGCGACGAGGAGGCCGACCCCGGTCATCACGATGATGATCGCAGCCCAGCGCGGCAGCCCTCGGCGCTCGAGCCAGCTCATCGCCGGATCGAGGCCGAGGGCCAGGAAGAGTGCCGCGCCGATGTAGGTGATGATCGTCGACAGCGTCGCGAGCGACGTGAGGATGAGCAGGCCGAGGCCGACCCCGAGCGTTCCGACGAGACCGATGCGGAACGCGTTCTGGATCTTCACTGGGGCGACGCGGTCTCTCGGTCTAGCGACGGCTCTGCGCGGCCACCTGCTCGGCCTGCGTCAGCACACCGCGCAGGCTCTCGAAGTACCCGGCGACCGCGTCGCGCTCGATCTTGATCTGCGACAGACGGTCTTCCGCGTCGGCGACGAGGGCGCGGGTGCGCTCCTCGGCGTCGGAGATGAGCTTGCGAGCCTGCTGGTGCGCGGCGGCGATGCGGTCGCGCGCCTCGTCGTCGGCCTTGTCGCGGACCTTGGCGATCTCGGTGCGCACCTGGGTCTCGAGTCGGTCGGCCTCGGCGCGGCTCTCCGCCGTGCGGGCGACCGCCTCGGCGAGCTCGGCGTTGGCGTCGTCGAGGAACTTCTGCGTCTGTGCGACGGCCTCCTGGTGCGCTTCGAGCAGCTCCTGCTCGGCTTCGTCGCGCTTGGTGGCGAGCTCCGACTCGAGGTCGAGGTGAGCCTTCTCGATCTCGCGACGCATGCGGTTGACCTCGTGCGTGGTCTTCTTGCGCATCGCGGTGAGCTGGTTGTCGAGATCGATGCGGGCCTGCTCCGCTTCGGCGTCGAAGTCGGCGCGAGCCTGCTCCTGCTCGAGCGAGAGGTCGGCGCGCATCTGCTCGAGGTCCGCGGCGTGCTTGGCGCGGATGCGCTCGAGCTCGTGCTGGATCTTCAAGCGAGCCGCCTCGGCTTCACGCTCACGGTCGACCTTCGCCTGCTCGCGCTGCTCGGCGAGTTCGGCGCGGCTGGCCTCGAGCTCGCGGTCGAGGTCGGTGCGGGCCTGCTCGAGTTCGTGGACGAGGGCGGCCCGACGCTCGGCGATCTCGGCATCGATCGCGGCGCGGGCCTCGGCCGATTCGCGGGCGAGGTCGAGTCGCGCCTGCTCGGTCTCGGAGGCGAGATCGATGCGGGCCTGCTCGGTCTCGCGAGCGAGATCTGCGCGAGCGCGATCGAGTTCGATCGCGACCTCGGCGCGGGTCTGCTCGGTCTCCTGGGTGAGGCCGGCGGCGGTCGCACGGGCCTCGGTGGCTTCTGCGTTGGCGGCGACGAGGATCTCGGACGCCTTGCGCTCGGCTGCCGCGACCATTGCCGCGGACTCGCGCTTGGCGCTCGTGCGCAGCTCGGCGGTCTCGGTCGCGACGGCGCCGCGGATGGCTGCCGCGTCGCGTGCCGCGTCCTGGCGGAGCTGCTCGCTCGACTCCTGCGAGCGGGAGATCATGTCGTCGGCTTCGGCGCGCGCGTTCTCGAGGATGCGGCTGGCCTGGGCACGTGCCTCGGTGAGCGTGCGCTCTGCGAGCTCGTGCGCGTCGGAGCGCATGAGGTGCGCTTCGTCTTCGGCGGCGCGACGGAGCTTCTCGGCATCGATGTCGGCTTGCGCGATGAGTCTCGTGGACTGCTCTTCGGCGACCCGGAGCGTGTTCTCGAGCTTGGTGCCGAGTCCGGAGAACGTGGGACTGCCGACCTCTTCGAGCTCGGCGGTGAGCTCTTCGATGCGGGCGAGGAGCCGCTTGTTCTCCTTGGCGTTCTCAGCAGACTGATTGTTCGCGGCGATGATCTCGCGACGAAGACCGTTGATGCTCTGGTCGACTTCGTCTTTGTCATACCCGCGGAACACCTGCGTGAACTCGGTCTCTTCGACGGACATTCTTCCTCCGGGATCGTGTCCCGCGTTCGTGGGGGCGCATGCGGGATGTGATCCGATTGTACGGGCACGCGGCATTCGGCATGACACGTCCTCCACAGGTCTCAATGACACGTCCTGCACAGCTCGCGGTTAGGAGACTCCCAGACACCGCCAGTAGTGTGGAATGTCTTTGTCGGAAGCCGCCCCCCACCGCGGCACTGGAGGTAATTCGTGCGCTTCGTCTTCGCAATCGTGGCGTTCATCGCTGCGGCCGTGATGATCGGGCTCGGTATCGCCCAGCGCACCGTGCTCCTCGATCCCGACCGGGTATCGCTCTCAGCCGAGGTCGAGGGCGACGCCGACTACATCGTCCTCGAACCCGAGGTCCTCGCAGCGCACCCGGGCAAGCAGACGCTCACCGTATCGGGCGCAGACACCGTCTTCCTCGCCTACGGTCGCAGCTCCGATGTGGAGGCATGGCTCGGAGACTCGCCGTACATCGCCGTGCAGCACGACCCCGAGTCCGATGAGCTCGTGAGCGAGGTCGTCACCGCGGAATCCGCCGACGACGAGACGATCGACGAGGAGCCGACGCCGACGCCGACGCCCGATGCCCCTGTCGAGACCGAGGAGGCCGCGGTGTCGCCTGCAGGCTCCGACCTCTGGCTCGACGAGTTCACCAACGAGAACAGTCTCACGACCACGGTCGACATGCCCGATGGCATCTCGGTGATCATCGCGTCCGACGGCATAGAGCCCGTACCGTCACGGCTGTCGATCGCCTGGCCGCTCGACAACTCGACACCTTGGGCAGGACCCCTCATCGCCGGTGGCGCGCTCGTCTTCCTCGCCGGTTCATGGCTCCTGATCTCCGGGTTCGCGCGGCATCGCCGCTCCCGCGGCCCGCGGCGCAACCTTCCCAAGGGGCCGCGCGGCAGGCTTCCGAGTGCACCGAAGCCGCCGTCGACGCGCCGCAGCCAGCTGACGGGCGGCGGCCGACGCGCGATCGGGCGCTCGAAGCGAGTTGCGCTCGTGCCGCTCCTCGTGCTCCCAGCGTTCGTGCTCAGCGCCTGCTCCGCCGACTACTGGCCGAGTTTCGACCAGGGCGGCGACGCCCCGGCCACGAGCGCGCCGGCGGTGCCCGCCGTCACGGGCGAGCCGGCCGAAGAGTCCGAAGACGAGGGCGCCCAGCCCGCGGTCACCGTGCCCCAGATGGAGCGCATCATGCGCCGCATCGCCGTGTTCGCGAACGAGGTCGACGCTGCGGGCAATGCCGACGCGGCAGCGCAGCGCTTCACGGGTCCCGCGCTCGAAGCCCGAACGGCGAACTACGCCATCCGGGGCGCGCTGCCCGAGCACCCCGCGCCGCCGGCGATCCCCGCTTCGCCGCTCACCCTGACCCTGCCGCAGCAGGCCACCGGATGGCCGCGAACCGTGCTCACGATCGCGAAGAACGCCGACGACCCCACGGTCGCGCCGACCGCGCTCGTGCTCACCCAGGAATCGCCTCGCGAGAACTACCGGATCGAGTACGCGATGGCACTCGCTCCCGACGCCGACGTTCCGGCGGTGGCGCCCGCGGTCGTCGGCGCGTCGCCGATCAGCCCCGAGTACAAGGGCCTCGTGATGCCGACGGGCCAGGTCGCCTCTGCATATGGCGACGTGCTGCTCAACGGCGACGAGTCGGCGTTCGCGTCGATGTTCGACCCCGAGGGCGACGTGCTGCGCGAGCAGCTCGGCGTCACCGGCCAGCAGGCGATCCGTGACGGCCTGCCTCCCACGGCCGACATCAACTTCTCGAACGTGGTCGGCGACAGTCCCACCGTCGCGCTCGCGACGAACAACGCGGGAGCGCTCGTCACCGTGTCGATCGAGCAGACCGAGAAGGTCACGCCGAACGACGGCGGCACGATCGCCTTCGAGGCAGGTGCCCCAGGCGCCGCCCTGTCCGGGTTCACCGGGGCAAGTGCCAAGGGCGTGCAGCGCGTGATCGGTATCCAATTGCTCTTCTACGTCCCAGGCGTCGGCACCGGCGAAGGCGAGCAGATCCGCTTGCTCGGCTGGTCCGAGAGCCTCATCGGAGCCTCGGAGGTCCCATGACGAACCCCATTTCCCCGAACGGTCCGGGCCTGCGCGGAGCCGTCGACCTGTCGGCGCTCGTGCAGCGCCAGCAGGAGCCGGCCGGCCCCGCCGGCGCGGCGTCCGGCGACGCCATCGTCTTCGAGACGGATGACGCGGCCTTCGGCTCCACGCTCGAGCTCTCCCGTACCGTGCCGGTCGTGGTCGCGCTCTGGGCCTCGTGGAGCGAGCAGTCGCGAACCCTCGTCGAGTCGCTCGAACGACTCGTGCGAGCGCGCGACGGCCGGATCGTGCTCGCGACCGCCGATGCCGACCGCAGCCCGCAGCTCGTCCAGGCGTTCCAGGCGCAGGCGATCCCCACGGTCGTCGCCGTGATCGCAGGCCAGCCCGTGCCGCTCTTCGCGGGCGTCCAGCCCGACGACGTGATCGACCAGGTGTTCGACCAGCTGCTCGAGCTCGGTGCGCAGCACGGCGTCTCCGGGCGAGTCGAGTCGAGCGACGCGCCTGCCGAAGGCGAGTCGAAGGAGCCCGTCGAGGAGCCGCTGCCGCCGCTGCACCAGGAGGCGTACGACGCGATCGAGCGCGGCGACTTCGAGGCCGCGGCATCCGCCTATCGCACCGCCATGGCGCAAGATCCGCGCGACACGCTCGCCGTTGCGGGCCTCGCCCAGGCGAACCTGCTCGGCCGGCTCGCGGGAAAGACGCTCGACTCGATCCGCAACGCCGCTGCGGCGGCGCCCAGCGACCTCGACGCGCAGCTCGACGTCGCCGACCTCGACCTTTCTGGCGGCCATGTCGACGACGCGTTCGATCGGTTGCTCACGCTCTTCCCGACCCTCGACGCCGACGGCAAGAACCGGGTGCGCGAGCGCCTCATCGAGCTCTTCGAGGTCGTCGGCACCGAGGAGCCGCGAGTGATCGCCGCGCGCCGGCGCCTCACCAACCTGCTCTACTGACGGGCAGCCCGCCGAGCCGCGACGTCGCCGGCGCCGCGGCAGTGGTTTCGATAGGCGGCCGGCATCGCCCGGCGCTACTCAACCACCGGAATCGAGCGTGAACCAGACCGCCGCGAGCGGCGGGAGCGTGAAATCGCCCGAGGCCGGGCGCCCCGCCCACGGGCGATCGACGGCGTCGACCCCGCCGAGGTTGCCGACGCCCGAACCGCCGAACTCCGCGGCATCCGAGTTCAGCATCTCGGTCCAGCGGCCCGACCGCGGCAAGCCGAGCCGGAAGCCCTCGTGCGGCACGCCCGCGAAGTTCACGACGCAGAGCAGCGGCCTGCCGGCGCGATCGTAGCGGAGGAACGCGATGATGTTGTGCGCCGCGGCCCCGCCCTCGATCCATTCGAAGCCTGCGGCGTCATCGTCGAGTTCCCACAGCTCGGGCCTCTGCCGGTAGCAGCGATTGAGCGCGCCGACGAACTCGGCGAGCTGACGGTGGGTGGGCTGGTCGAGGATCCACCAGTCGAGGCCGCGCTCCTCGCTCCATTCGGAGAGCTGGCCGAACTCCTGCCCCATGAAGAGCAGTTGCTTGCCGGGATGCGCCCACATGTACGCGAGGTAGACACGCACGTTGGCGAGTTGCTGCCAATGGTCTCCCGGCATCTTGCGAATGAGCGAGCCCTTGCCGTGCACGACCTCGTCGTGGCTGATCGGCAGCACGAAGTGCTCGCTGAATGCGTAGAGGAACGAGAACGTGAGGTCGTGGTGATGGTGCGAGCGGTACATCGGGTCTTTCGAGATGTACTGCAGGGTGTCGTGCATCCAGCCCATGTTCCACTTGAAGCCGAAGCCGAGGCCGCCGCTCGTGGTCGGCGCGGTGACTCCGGGCCAGCTCGTCGACTCCTCGGCGATCATCACGATGCCGGGGTTCCGCTTGTAGGCGGTGGCCGTGGCCTCCTGCAGGAAGCCGATCGCCTCGAGGTGCTCGCGGCCGCCGTGGATGTTCGGCGTCCAATCGCCCGCCTCACGCGAGTAGTCGAGGTAGAGCATCGACGCGACCGCATCGACGCGCAGCCCGTCGATGTGCATCTCCTCGAGCCAGAACAGCGCGTTCGCGACGAGGAAGTTGCGCACACGGGGGTTGCCGTAGTCGAAGACGTAGGTGCCCCAGTCCTTCTGCTCCCCGCGTTGCGGATCGCCGTGCTCGTAGAGCGGCTCGCCGTCGAAGCGGGCGAGGGCCCATTCATCCTTCGGGAAGTGACCCGGCACCCAGTCCATGATCACGCCGATGCCGGCTCGATGCAGGCGGTCGATGAGGTACTTGAGGTCATCGGGGCTGCCGAATCGCGACGTGACCGCGTAGTAGCCGGTGACCTGGTAGCCCCACGATCCGCCGAACGGATGCTCCGCGAGGGGCATGAACTCGACGTGCGTGTAGCCGAGCCAGTCGATGTACTCGATGAGCTCGTCGGCGACCTCTCGGTAGCCCCTGCCGGGCCGCCAGGAGCCGAGGTGCAGCTCGTAGACGCTCATGGGCAGTTCGTGCGCGTTCGTCGACGCTCGCCGCGCCATCCACTCACCGTCGCCCCAGTCGTGGCTGCTGACGCTGACGACGGAGGCGGTCGCGGGGGAGACCTCGGCCTGCCGGGCCATCGGGTCGGCCTTCATCACCCAATGGCCGGCGGAGGTGAGGAGCTCGAACTTGTACACCGAGCCGGGCTCGAGGTCTGGGATGAACAACTCCCAGACGCCGCTCCCGCCCATGCTGCGCATCGCGTGCGCAGTGCCGTCCCAGCGATTGAACTCGCCGACGACGCGAGCGGCGCGGGCGTGCGGTGCCCACACGGTGAATGCCGTGCCGTGGACGCCGCCGCCGACGCCCCAGTGCTCGCGGTGGTGTGCGCCGAGCACGCGCCAGAGCTCCTCGTGCCGGCCCTCGCCGATGAGGTGCAGGTCGAGCTCGCCGATCGTCGGAGCGAACCGGTACGGGTCGTCGCTCGTCCATTCCGATCCGTCGCCATAGCTCGCGCGCACGCGGTAGCCGACGGGACCGAACGCTCCAGCGCCTCCCCAGACGCCGTACCCGAGATGCTCGAGCGGCAGCGCGACGCCGTCGTCGAGCACCGCCTCGACCGATTCGGCGAGTGGACGGCGGGTCCGGATGACGGTGAGCGACCGAGGATCGGCCGGAGCCGTGAATCCGTGCTGGCCGAGCACCGAGTGCGGGTCGGAGTGCCGCCCCTCGCCGACGGCGGCGAGCACCCAGTCGTCGATGACGGGCGTGGCGATCGTTTCAGGCATCGGGGCCCCTTCTCACGTGCAGGATGTGCGCGGGGCGCGTGAACGCATCGAGCCGCACGTAGTTCGAATCGCCCCAGTCCCAGCGTTGACCGGTGACGAGGTCTTCCGCCTCGAATCGGGTGCCGGGCTCGAGCCCGAGCGCGGCGAGATCGAGGTGCACCTTCGTCTCCCTGACCGAGTGCGGGTCGACGTTCGCGACGACGATGACGGTGTCATCGACGCCCGTCGGCGTGAAGCGGCCGTCGAGGTGCTTCGAGTACACGAGAACCGACTCGTCGTCGCTGGAGTGGAAACGGATGTTGCGCAGCTGCCCGAGTGCCGGGTGCGCCGCGCGGATGGCGTTGAGGATGCCGAGATACAGCGCGAGCGACCGGCCCTCCTGGCGCTCGGCGCCGGCGAAGTCGCGCGGCTTGTACTCGTACTTCTCGTTGTCGATCGCCTCTTCGGCACCTGGCCTGGCGACCGATTCGAAGAGCTCGAAGCCCGAGTACACGCCCCAGGTCGGCGCCGCCGTCGCGGCGATCGTCGCTCGCACGGTGAAGGCAGCCGGGCCGCCGAACTGCAGGTACTCGGTGAGGATGTCGGGGGTGTTCACGAACAGGTTCGGCCGCATGAAGTCCGCGGTGTCCTCGGCGACCGAGGAGAGGAACTCCTCGAGCTCCCGCTTCGTGTTGCGCCACGTGAAGTAGGAGTACGACTGCTGGAACCCGACCATCGCGAGCGCCTGCATCATGGCGGGCCGCGTGAACGCCTCGGCGAGGAACACGACGCCCGGGTCCTCCGCGTTGACCGTCGCGATCAGCCGCTCCCAGAACGAGAGCGGTTTCGTGTGGGGGTTGTCGACGCGGAAGATGCGCACGCCCTGCTTCATCCAGTGCCGCACGATGCGCAGCACCTCGTCGAAGATCCCCTCGGGGTCGTCGTCGAAGTTCACCGGGTAGATGTCCTGGTACTTCTTCGGCGGGTTCTCCGCATAGCGGATCGTGCCATCGGGCAATTGCGTGAACCACTCGGGATGCTCGGCGACCCACGGGTGGTCGGGGGAGGCCTGCAGGGCGAGGTCGAGGGCGATCTCGATGCCGAGGGCACCGGCGCGGCGCACGAATGCGCGGAAGTCGGCGAGGGTGCCGAGGTCGGGATGCACGGCGTCGTGCCCGCCGGGCGTTCCGTCGGCGAGCGGCCCGCCGATCGCCCAGGGCGAACCGGGATCATTGGGGCCGGGGTTCAGCGTGTTGTTCGCGCCTTTGCGGTTCGTGACCCCGATCGGGTGGATCGGCGGCAGGTACACGACGTCGAAGCCCATCGCGGCGACGCCGTCGAGCCGCTTCGCCGCCGTGCGGAAGGTGCCGCTCTTCCATCTGCCGTCTTTCAGGCGTCTCGCGCCCTCGGAGCGGGGGAAGAACTCGTACCACGAGCCGACGCCGGCGCGACGTCGTTCGACGAGGATCGTGTGCTCGGGGGAGTCGGTGGAGATGCGGGCGAGCGGGCGGGTCTCGAACTCGGCGAGTGCAGGGTCGTCGATGAGGGGGCGGCGAACGGCGACGGATGCCGCAGCGTCGCGCAGCCCGCTCGCGATCGACGTGAGGCGCTTCCGCACGGCGAGCGGCCGGGACTTCTCGGCGATCGCGCGGTCGAGCAGCCGCGCGCCGATCTCGAACATGAGCTCGACGTCGACGCCGGCGTCGACCTTGAGCGCGGCATCGTGACGCCACGTGGCGACCTCGTCGTCGAAGCCCGTGACGTGCCAGCGCCACTCGCCGGTCTCGCCGAGGAGCACTCGCGCCTCCCAGCGATCGGTGCCGGGCGCCAGCGGAGACATCCGTTCACGCCGAGTCTCGCCCGAGGGGCTCGTGAGCACGAGCATGGCGCCGACCTGATCGTGCCCCTCTCGGAACACCGTGGCACGAAACGGCACGACCTCGCCTTCGTAGGCCTTCGGCCGCCAGCGGTCGTCGGGCAGGGCGGGGGTGAGCCGCGTCACGGGAATTCGGCCTGCGAGGGTGATGCTGGTCGTCACGTTTCGACCGTAGCGCGGAATCGCGCTCGCGTCGCGACCGGCCGTTCACACATTCGACATGCACCCCACCTAATCTTGACCCGTGAAGCCGATCCGAAAGTTCACTGTCCGAGCCGTCGTTCCCGCGACGCTCGCCCCCCTGGAAGAACTCGCCGGGAACCTCCGCTGGTCATGGCACGAGCCCACCCGGCGGCTGTTCGAGCACATCGATCCCGAACTCTGGCGCAGCTCCCATCGCGACCCCGTCGCGTTCCTCGGCGAAGTCGACCCGGCCCGGCTCGACGAGCTCGCGGCCGACGCCGGGTATGTCGCGTGGGCCGAGCGCGAGCGCGCCGAACTGCAGGAGTACCTCTCGCAGCCGCGCTGGTTCCAGACCCTGGCCACCGAGGCGCCCCGCACGATTGCGTACTTCTCACCCGAGTTCGGCATCACGGCGGCCCTGCCCCAGTATTCGGGCGGGCTCGGCATCCTCGCGGGCGATCACCTGAAGGCGGCATCCGATCTCGGCGTGCCACTCGTCGGCGTCGGGCTCTTCTACAAGGCCGGGTACTTCGCGCAGGCCATCGGCGACGACGGCTGGCAGCAGGAGCGCTATCCCGTGCTCGACCCCGACGGGCTGCCGCTCTCGGTGCTGCGCCGTCCCGACGGCGCGCCCGTGCAGCTCGCCCTCGCGCTGCCCGAGGATCGTGTGCTGCATGCCCGCGTCTGGAAGGCATCGGTCGGGCGCATCCCACTGCTCCTGCTCGACACCGACATCCCGGCGAACACCGACGAGCTCCGTTCGGTCACCGACCGGCTCTACGGCGGCGGCGGCGAGCACCGGCTCCTGCAGGAGCTCCTGCTCGGCATCGGCGGCGCGCGTGCCGTGCGGGCGTGGACCGAGCTCAGCGGATGCCCCGTTCCCGACGTGTTCCACATGAACGAGGGTCACGCGGGGTTCCTCGGGCTCGAGCGCATCTCGACGTACATCGCAGAGGGCCTCACGTTCGCCGAGGCACTGCAGGTCGTGCGTGCCGGGACGGTCTTCACCACGCACACGCCCGTGCCTGCGGGCATCGACCGCTTCGACCGCGAGCTCGTCGAACGCTACCTCTCGAGCTCGCTCCTGCCGGGCGTCGACCCGGCCGACGCGCTCGCGCTCGGTGCCGAACCCGGTGCCGATCCCGAGACGAGCGCCTTCAACATGGCTGTCATGGGCCTGCGGCTCGCGCAGCACGCGAACGGCGTCTCGAAACTGCACGGCGAGGTGAGCCGGCGCATGTTCGGCGACCTCTGGCCGGGATTCGACGCCGCCGAAGTGCCGATCACCTCGATCACGAACGGGGTCCACGCGCCCACGTGGACCGATCCCGCGCTTCTCGGCCTCGCCGAGTCGAGACTCGGCACCGGTGACACCGAGCACGCCGACTGGCTGAGCGGCGCGCTCAGCGACGGCGAGTTCTGGTCGGTGAAGCGCGGCATGCGACTGCAGCTCGTGGAGGATGCTCGCCGGCGCCTCGCCGAGGCGTGGGCGGTGCAGCATCCGGGCTCCCCGGTTCCCACGTGGATCTCCCGCGTGCTCGATCCAGACACGCTCACCGTCGGGTTCGCCCGCCGGGTGCCGACCTACAAGCGGCTGACGCTCATGCTGCACGACCCCAAGCGGCTGACGGCGATCCTCACGAACGCCGAACGGCCCGTGCAATTGGTGATCGCGGGCAAGTCGCATCCGGCCGACGACGAGGGAAAGCGGCTCATCCAGCAGCTCGTGCAGTTCGCGCAGCAGCCCGAGCTGCGCGAGCGCATCGTGTTCCTGCCCGACTACGACATGGGCATGGCCGAGATGCTCTACCCGGGTTGCGACGTGTGGCTCAACAACCCGCTGCGGCCGCTCGAGGCGTGTGGAACGTCGGGCATGAAGGCCGCGATGAACGGCGCGCTGAACCTGTCGATCCTCGACGGCTGGTGGGCCGAGTACGCGGGCGACGACTACGGCTGGGTGATCCCGTCGGCGGATGCCGCGGGCGACGCCACCGAGCGCGACGCCCTCGAGGCGGCAGCGCTCTACGACCTGCTCGAGCACCGCGTCGCGACCCGCTACTACGAGCGCGACGGCGACGGCGTGCCGAGGGAATGGGTGCGCCGGGTACGGCAGACGCTCGCGACGCTCGCCCCCGAGCTCGGCGCCGACCGCATGGTGAAGCAGTACGTCGAGGAGCTCTACCGCCCGGCGGCGGAGCATGCAGCTGCCGTGTTGGCCGACAACGCTCGCGGCGCCCGCGAGCTCGCGGCGTGGAGCGCCAAGGTGCGCCAGGCGTGGCCCGGGGTGCAGGTGGTGCACGTCGAGTCCGGCGGCGTCGAGGAGCCGCATGTCGGCGACGAGCTGCACTTGCGGGCATATGTCGGGCTCGACGGACTCGCACCCGACGACGTCTCGGTCGAGGTCGCGTACGGGCGCAGCCACGACGGCGACACGATCGACGGGGTGCGGCACGCGGTGCTCACGCCGGCGGTGTCGAACCCCGGGTCACCCGAAAACGCGGGCGACGCCACGTCAGGCGAGCCGCGCCTCTACACGGGAACGGTCGTGCTCGACCGCGCCGGCGCGTTCGGCTACACGGTGCGCGCCGTGCCGCGGCATCCGCTGCTCCTGAGCACTGCCGAACTCGGCCTCGTGGCGGTCGCCGGCTGACGCGCTCGCGCCGGCTGCCGTCGGCCCGTCAGCCCGACGAGGCGCGAGATCGGGCGATCGCCGCGTAGCGCCCGCCGGTCACCGCGAGGAGGTCGTCGGGCGCGATCCCGAGGTCGAGGCCGCGGCGGCCTCCCGAGACGTAGATCGTCTCGTGGAGGATGGCCGACTCGTCGAGCACCGTCGGGAGGGCCGTCTTCTGCCCGATCGGGCTGATGCCGCCGACGACGTAGCCGGTCTTGCGCGCGGCGAGCGCCGGATCGGCCATCTCGGCGCGTTTTGCGCCGAGCGCGTGCGCGAGCGCCTTCAGGTCGAGCTGCAGCGCGACGGGAACGATCGCGACCGCGAGCTCGCCGTCGACGCTCGCGAGCAGGGTCTTGAACACTCGCGCCGGGTCGAGGCCGAGCTTCTCGGCGGCTTCGAGGCCGTATGCGGCGGCGCGGGGATCGTGCTCGTAGGCGTGGGTCGAGAACGCGATGCCCGCGCGAGCGAGTGCCGCGGTCGCGGGGGTGCCGGCCGAGGCATCCGCTCGCTTGGCCATCACTCGCTCGCGTGCGCCCGGAACAGCCGCATCGACGGGCCGGTCATCGTGATGCGATCGCCGGGAGCGTGGTCGATCGAGGCATCCGTCGGCGCCTCATCGGCGGAGTCCCACAGGAGCGTGTATCCGGAGACCCCTGCGTGCTCGGCGAGCACGAGCTCGACCTCGGACTCGTGCGCGTGCACGACGAGGAGGATGCGGTTGAACGCCTCGAACTCGGGCGTCGATGCCGCGAGGTACTGCAGCGTGCGCTCCTCTGGGGAGTTCCAGTCGTCGATCGTCATCGTGGTGCCGTCGGCGTTGAACCAGTCCATCTGCGACGCGCTCGGCGTCGCCTCGCCGATGCGGCCGAAGCGCACGGGACGCAGCGCGGGGTTCTCGGCGCGCAAGCGGATGAGGCGCCTCGTGGTCGCGAGCAGGTCGGGCGCCGAGCGCGGGCGGCCCGCGGACTCCCACGCGAGCCAGGTGAGCTCTGAGTCGTGGCAGTACGCGTTGTTGTTGCCGCGCTGGCTGCGGCCGAACTCGTCGCCCGCGGTGAGCATCGGCACGCCGGCCGACAGCAGCAGCGTGCCGAGGAGGTTCCGGATGCTCCGCCGTCGCGCCGCGCGGATCGCCCGGTCTGCCGTGTCGCCCTCGACGCCGTGGTTGTAGGAGTTGTTGCTGTCGGTGCCGTCGCGGTTGTGCTCGCCGTTGCCGAGGTTGTGCTTGACGTCGTAGGACGTGAGGTCGGCGAGGGTGAACCCGTCGTGCGCGGTGATGAAGTTGAGGCTCGCGAGGGGTCCGCGCTCGTTCGAGAACGTGTTCGCCGAACCGGCCAGTCGGGTCGCGAAGCGGCCGATGCCGCTGCTGGCGGTGCCGGTCTCGCGTTCCCGGCGCAGGTCGCCGAGCCAGAAGTCGCGCATGCGGTCGCGGTAGCGGTCGTTCCACTCGGTGAAGCCTGCGGGGAAGTTGCCGGTCTGCCAGCCGCCCGGGCCGACGTCCCACGGCTCGGCGATGAGCTTCGTGGTGCTGATCACGGGATCCTCGAGCATTCCGCGCAGCAGCGGATGCTCGGGCGTGAAGCCTCCGTGGTCGTCGCGAGCCAGGGTGGCGGCGAGGTCGAGGCGGAATCCGTCGACCTGCAGTTCCTCGGCGAAGTAGCGCATCGAGTCGAGCACGAGGCGCACGGGTGCGTCGCGGCCGAAGTCGAGGGTGTTGCCGCATCCGGTCGTGTCGACGTAGCGGCCGTGCGCGTCGTGCCGGTAGTAGGAGCCGTTGTCGATGCCGCGGAACGAGAAGACCGGCCCTTCACGCCCTTCCTCCGCCGTGTGGTTGTAGACGACGTCGAGCATGACCTCGAGGCCCGCTTCGTGCAGTCGCTTCACCATGCCCGCGAACTCGCGCCGGACGGCCTCGGGGCCTGCGGCCTGCGCGGTCGCCGACGCGTAGGGTGCGTGCGGGGCGAAGAACGAGAGCGTGTTGTAGCCCCAGTAGTTCGTCTTGCCCTGGCGGATCAGACGCGCTTCGGGAACGAACGCGTGCACGGGCAGCAGTTCGACTGTCGTCACGCCGAGGTTCGTGAGGTATTCGAGTGAGGAGTCGTGTGCGAGCCCCGCGTAGGTGCCGCGCAGCTCCTCGGGGATCGCGGGATTCAGCTTGCTGAACCCGCGCACGTGGGTCTCGTACACGACGGTGTGATCGAGCGGCACGCGAGGCTTCGCCGAGTCGCCCCAGTCCAGGTGGTTGCCGAGCACTGCGCCGCGCCACGAGCCGTCGTCGGCGGGGGAGAGGCCGCGTGCGTAGGGATCGAGGAGGGTGTGCACCGGGTTGAACGCGTGCGGGGGGCCGGCCGGGCCGTCGACCCGCAGGCCGTAGCTGGTTCCCGGTACGAGCGCCTCTGATGCCCCCTGCCAGACGCCGTGGTCGTCGCGCTCGAGCGCGACGCGGTGGGTCGCCCATTCGAGGTCGTTCGGATCGAAGATGACAAGGTCGACGGAGGTCGCGTTCTCTGACCAGATTCGGATGCGGCCGCCGTCGGCATCGGCCTGGACGCCGAGGTCGCGGAGGGGGTCGGGCGCGGACATGCGATCTACAGTAGTTCGTAGGAAGACGCCCGAAGCGACGCCGTCACCTCGTCGGCAGCCAGTACCACGCCCGCAGCCCGGCACCGTTGAGAGCGCTCACCGCACGAACACACGGGAAGGAGCAGTCATGGTCTACCTCGACCACGCCGCGACCACCCCGATGCTGCCCGAGGCCATCGAGGCGCTCACCGGAGCCCTCGCCGTCGTCGGCAACCCGGCTTCCATCCACAGTGCCGGCCAGCAGGCGAAGCGCCTGCTCGAGGAGTCGCGCGAGCAGGTCGCCGCCACGCTCGGCGCCGACGGCATCGAAGTCGTCTTCACGGGCAGCGGCACTGAAGCCGTGAACCTCGCGATCAAGGGCCTCTGGTGGCACCGGCAGGCGGATGCCTCGCGCCCGCGCCTGCTCGTGCCGGCCGGCGAGCACCACGCCACCGTCGACACCGTCGAGTGGCTCGCCGAGCACGACGGCGCACTCGTCGAGGAGATCCCGCTCGACGAGCTCGGACGGATCCGCCTCGACGCGCTCGAGGCGGCGCTCACCCGCGACGGGGCATCCGTGGCTCTCGTCACGATGCTCTGGGCCAACAACGAGGTCGGCACGATCCAGCCGGTCGAGGAGGTCGCCCGGCTCACGGCGCGTGCCGGAGTGCCGCTGCACGTCGACGCGATCGCCGCCTACGGCCAGTTGCCCATCGACGTGCACGGTCTTCGACGGTCGACGGGCGCTGCACCCGGCACAGGGATCGTCGCCCTCAGCGTCTCGGCGCACAAGATCGGCGGCCCGGCGGGCATCGGCGCCCTCGTGCTCGACCGGTCGGCGGCAGTCGAACCGCTCATCCACGGTGGCGGGCAGCAGCGCAAGGTGCGTTCGGGCACGCAAGACGTGGCGGCCGCCGCGTCGTTCGCGGCCGCGGCATCCGTCGTCGCAGCCCGGCTCGAGGCCGACGCCCGGCGCATGTCGGCGTTGCGCGACCGCGTCATCTCGGGCGCGCTCGCCGAAGTGCCCGAGGCGCGGCTGAGCGGCGACCCCGACCCCGACGGACGGCTGCCCGGCAACGTGCATCTCTCCTTCACGGGATGCGAGGGCGACTCGCTTCTCTTCCTGCTCGACGCCGCCGGCGTCGCCGTGTCGACCGGATCCGCGTGCCAGGCCGGCGTGCCCGAGCCCTCGCACGTGCTGATGGCCATGGGGCGCTCGGAGACCGACGCACGCGGTGCGCTCCGCATCACGATCGGCCATGGTTCGACCGAAGCCGACGTCGACGCGTTCCTCGCGGCGCTGCCCGGCGCGTATGCGCAGGCCTCGCGAGCCGGGCTCGCCGCACGCGCCACGTCGTTCGACCGCTAGATCGGCGCTGCGGCCGCGCGCTCGCTGCCGTCCGGCCGGTGCTCAGGCGGGGTTGCGTACACTGGAACGGTGAAGGTTCTGGCTGCGATGAGCGGCGGCGTCGACAGCGCCGTCGCTGCGGCGCGCGCCGTCGACGCCGGCCACGAGGTCGTCGGCGTGCATCTCGCGCTCAGCCGCATGCCCGGCACATTGCGCACCGGCAGCCGCGGCTGCTGCACGATCGAGGACTCGATGGACGCCCAGAGGGCCGCGAACGTCCTCGGCATCCCCTACTACGTGTGGGACTTCTCCGAGCGGTTCAAGGCCGACGTCGTCGACGACTTCATCGCCGAGTACTCGGCCGGCCGCACCCCGAACCCGTGCATGCGCTGCAATGAGCGCATCAAGTTCGCGGCCCTCCTCGAGAAGGCCCTCGCGCTCGGCTTCGACGCCGTCGCGACCGGCCACTACGCCTCGATCGTGACGGATGCCGCGGGCAACAAGGAGCTGCACCGGGCGAGCGCCTGGGCGAAAGACCAGAGCTACGTGCTCGGCGTCCTCACCGCAGAGCAGCTCGAGCACGCGTACTTCCCGCTCGGCGACACCCCCTCGAAAGACCTCGTGCGCGCCGAGGCGGCTCGGCGCGGCCTCTCGGTCGCGCAGAAGCCCGATTCGCACGACATCTGCTTCATCTCCGATGGCGACACGAAGGGCTGGCTCGCCGAGCGAGTCGGCACCGCCACCGGCGACGTCGTCGACCGCACCGGCGCCGTCGTCGGGTCGCACGAGGGCGCGCACGCCTTCACCGTCGGCCAGCGCCGCGGACTCCACCTCGGCACCCCTGCGCCCGATGGCCGGCCGCGCTTCGTGCTCGAGGTGCGCCCGAAGGACAACACCGTCGTCGTCGGCCCGAAGGAGGCGCTCGCCATCGGCGAGATCGCCGGGTCGCGGTTCACCTGGGCCGGCGAGCCGCCGTCGGATGCCTCGACGCCGTTCGAGTGCGAGGTGCAGATCCGTGCACACGCCGACCCGGTGCCGGCCGTGGCGGTCGTCACGGGCGGCGAGCTCGTCGTGACGCCGCAGCATCCGCTCGACGGTGTCGCCCCCGGCCAGACGGCCGTCGTCTACGTCGGCACTCGCGTGCTCGGCCAGTGCACGATCGATCGCACGGTGAGTGCCGTGCCGGTCGACGCATGACGCAGCCCTCCGCCTGACGTACCGCTCTGCCTCACGTACCCTCCGCGAGAGGTGCCGATCGGCCGCCTGTCAAGGGCCCTGCGGCCCCGTGCCGGCGCGCGTAGATTCGTTGTGCGCCGCGGAGGAGCGCGAATCAGGCGGCGCCTGAAGGGGGAATCGCCATGACCATTCCAAGAGACCCGGACGAGCGCTATGACCGGCCCGCAGATCGGCCGGCAGACCTGCCCCCCGAGCTGTACACGGACTCGGCCGACGCGGCAGCTCGTGATCCGAGGACGATCCCCGCGGAACGGGCCGATGTCAGGGACGATGTCGTCGATCGCCAGCGCGAGCAGTTCGGCGGTGTCAAGATCGGCTCGGCCTTCTTCGGCTGGCTGACCGCGACCGGTATGGCGGTGATCCTGACGGCGCTCGTCGCCGCGACGAGCGCGGCGATCGGCCTCGGCATCCTCCAGGATCCCGAAGCGGCCGCAGAGGAAGCCACCCAGAACCCCGAGATGGTCGGATGGGTGGGCGGCGTCGTCCTGCTCGTCATCGTGTTCGTCGCCTACTGGTGCGGCGGCTACGTGGCCGGCCGGATGGCCCGGTTCAACGGCGTCAGGCAGGGAGTCGCCGTATGGGTGTGGGCGCTCGTGATCGCGGTCGTCGCGGCCCTGCTCACGTTGGCGGCCGGCAGCCAGTTCGACATCCTGGGTGACCTCGACGCCGCCCCGCGCATCCCCGTGAGCGAGGGGGAGCTGACCACCGCGAGCATCATCACCGCGATCGTCGTCGCGATCGCGAGCCTCGGCGGGGCCATTCTCGGCGGCGTCGCGGGCACGAGATACCACCGCAAGGTCGACAGCGCCGGGGTCGTCGTCTAGCAGGAGCACGATGCGGCGAGACCCCCGATGGCGCAGCCGTCGGGGGTCCTCCCTAGACTGTCGATGTGGTGGACGACGACATCGACCAGGGCATCAGCCTCGCCGACGCGGCCGACGAGGTGGAGCGCCTCACGATCCGCATCAACGAGGCACGCGACGCGTACTACGAGCGCGACACCGTCATCATCTCCGATGCCGAGTACGACGAGCTCATGCATCGACTCGAGGCGCTCGAACGCAGCTACCCCCAGCTGCAGAGCCAGGACAGCCCCACGCTGACCGTCGGTGGCCGCGGCGAGACCACCCTCTTCGCGCCCGTCGAGCACGCCGAGCGCATGCTGAGCCTCGACAACGTGTTCTCGCCGGGCGAGCTCGCCGAGTGGGCCGTCCGCGCCGAGGCGGCGGCGGCCAGGCCCGTGCACTGGCTCTGCGAACTCAAGATCGACGGCCTCGCGATCAACCTGCGGTACCGGAACGGCCGGCTCGTCACGGCGGCCACCCGCGGCGACGGGCGCGTCGGCGAAGACGTCACCGAGAACATCAGGTGGATCAAGTCGATCCCCACGAGGTTGGCCGGCACGGGGCATCCGCCACTCGTCGAGGTACGCGGCGAGGTCTTCTTCCCCGTCGCCGCATTCGGCGAGCTGAACGCCAAGCAGGCGGCGGCCGGTGAGCGGGAGTTCGCGAACCCGCGCAACGCCGCGAGCGGGTCGCTGCGTCAGAAGGCCGAGGGCAAGAACGCGGCCCAGCTCGAGCTCATGCGCGATCGCCTCGGGCGACTCCGCATGCTCGTGCACGGCATCGGCGCCTGGCCGAATCCGCCGGTCGCGTCGCAATCCGAGATCTACGCCCTGCTGGCCGATTGGGGCCTGCCCACGAGCTCGCACGTGCGCGTGCTCGACTCGGTCGGGGCCGTGCAGGAGTTCATCGCCTACAACGGCGAGCACCGGCACGCCGTCGAACACGAGATCGACGGCATCGTCGTGAAGATCGACGAACTCGCGTTGCACGACGAGCTCGGGGCCACGAGCCGCGCGCCGCGCTGGGCGATCGCCTACAAATACCCGCCAGAGCAGGTGAACACGAAGCTCCTCGACATCGTCGTGAGCGTAGGGCGCACCGGCCGCGCCACGCCCTTCGCCGTGATGGAGCCCGTGCGTGTCGCCGGGTCCGTCGTGCGCCAGGCGACCCTGCACAACCAAGAGGTCGTGAAGGCCAAGGGCGTGCTCATCGGCGACACCATCGTATTGCGCAAGGCGGGCGACGTCATCCCCGAAGTGCTCGGCCCCGTCGTCGAGCTTCGCGAGGGCGACGAGCGGGCGTTCGTCATGCCGACGGGGTGTCCCGAGTGCGGCACCACTCTGCGCCCGATGAAAGAGGGCGACATCGACCTGCGGTGTCCCAACGCGAAGAGCTGCCCCGCTCAAGTGCGCGGTCGCGTCGAGCACATCGGCTCTCGCGGCGCGCTCGACATCGAGGCGCTCGGCGAGGTGTCCGCGGCGGCGCTCACCCACCCGGCCGTCCCGAGCGAACCGCCCCTTCCGACCGAGGCCGGCCTCTTCGACCTCACCGTCGCCGACCTGTTCCCGATCGAGGTCGTCGTTCGCGACGTCGAGACCGGGCTGCCGAGGCTCGACGATGACGGAATCCCGGTCTATCGCGCGCCGTTCCGTCGCCAGCGCAAGCGCACCGATCCGCCCTACGATCCTGATTCGGGCGCAACCGACGGCGACGCGGCGAACGTGCCGTCGAAGGCGGCGTACGAGCTCGTGGCCAACCTCGAGCTTGCGAAGACGAAGCCGCTCTGGCGCATCCTCGTCGCTCTCAACATCCGGCATGTCGGCCCGGTCGCGGCCCGCGCCCTCGCCGACCACTTCGGCTCCCTCGACGCGATCCGATCGGCCGGTCGGGCCGAGCTCGCCGAGGTCGACGGCGTCGGGCCCACCATCGCCGATTCGGTGCTCGAGTGGTTCGGAGTCGACTGGCACGTCGAGATCGTCGAGCGGTGGGCAGCCGCCGGCGTGCAGTTCGCGACGCCGGGCCATCCCGGACCGGGTGCCGCGGCGGCAGCCGGCGGGGTGCTCGCCGGGATCACCGTCGTCGCCACCGGCTCGCTCGACGGCTATTCCCGCGAAGGCGCGCAAGAGGCGATCATCGCCGCGGGCGGCAAGGCGGCGTCGAGCGTGTCGAAGAACACCGACTTCGTCGCAGCCGGCCCCGGCGCCGGCTCGAAGCTCGGCAAGGCAGAGGCGCTCGGCATCCGGGTGCTCGACGCTGCGCAATTCGCGGTGCTCGTCACCCGGGGGCCCGCTGCGCTCGACGAGTGACCGTGGCATAGTGACCGTGGCACAGTGACCGAGGCGTGGGGGCACATGGCATCGAGCGACGAGCGCGACCCTGACCAGGGAGGCGAGCACGAGCCCGACGGCTCGTCGGGCGGCTCGACGAGGCGCGACTTCCTCAGGTTCGGCGGGGTCGCCGCTGCCGGGGCCGTCGTCGGCGGCGGCGCGGGCGCCGCGATCGGCGGTGCGATCGGGCACTCGCTGGGGTTCGCCGACGGCGTCGCCGACTTCACGCCGCTGAGCCCGAGGGTCGAGGCGGGGTTCGACCATCTCATCGTCGTGATGGGCGAGAACCGCTCGTTCGACAATCTCCTCGGTTGGCTCTACTCGAGCGACGACCTCACCGACGGGCGCCGCTTCGACGGGCTCGCGTTCGGTGACTACGGCAACACCGCCCCCGACGGCACGCACGTGGCGGCTCACGTCTACGAAGGCGCGACCGACGAGATCATGGGACGACCCGATCCCGATCCTGGTGAGGAGTTCCCTCACGTCAATACGCAGCTCTTCGGCACGATCGACCCCGTCACGAACGCCGAGCTCTTCGTCGAGCACATGGCGGCGCCGTACAACGCGCCGAAGTCCGGGAGCTCGCCCACGATGGACGGATTCCTCACCGACTATCACGTGAACTACGCGCGGCTGAAGAAGGGCGTCCAGCCCGACCCTGCCGAAGCACGGCAGATCATGGGATCGTTCTCACCCGAGATGCTCCCCGTGCTCTCCACGCTCGCGCGCGAGTTCGCCGTCTTCGACAGCTGGTTCTGCGCCGTGCCCTCGCAGACCTTCTGCAACCGCTCGTTCTTCCACGCATCGACCTCGCACGGGTTCGTCACGAACAAGCACGGCGGCGGCTACGACAAGTGGCTCGATGCACCCGAGGCGCCGACGATCTTCAACCGGCTCGAAGAGGCGGGCATCAGCTGGCGCATCTACTTCGACGAGATCCAGCTCGTCTCGTTCACCGGGGTGCTGCACGCGCCCGTGCTCGAGCAGTACTGGCGCACCGAGCGCTTCGCGACGATGCAGCAGTTCTACGCCGACGTGGGGAACGGAACACTGCCGGCCTACGCGTTCATCGAGCCGCGGATGATCTACAACCACAACGACTTCCACCCGCCGGTCGGCAAGCTGAAAGAGAGCGATGTCGACGGGCAGGAGGTCATCGACAGCGCGATCTCCGACGTTCGCGCGGGCGAGGCCCTCATCCACGAGATCTACTCGTCGGTCAGGGCCAGTGCCTCGTCGAGCGGCTCCAACGCCCTGAACACCCTGCTCCTCATCACCTTCGACGAGCACGGCGGATGCTACGACCACGTCGCACCGCCGGCCGCGACGCCGCCCGACGACGGCGTCGCCGGTGAGATGGGCTTCACCTTCGACCGGCTCGGATGCCGCGTGCCGGCCATCGCCGTCTCCGCCTACACGCGGGCGGGCACGATCGTGCACGACGAACTCCACCATGCCGCGGTCATCTCGACCCTCAGCAGGCTGCACGGACTGAAGCCGCTCACGCGGCGCGACGAGGGTGCGAACGACCTGTTCGCTGCGATCAACCTCGATGCCCCGAGGCATCCGGTCACCTGGCCCACGACCACCCCGCAGTACCTGCCGCCGAATCCGCAGGCCGCAGCGCCCCACCCCGGCCACGCCCACAAGGACAAGCCGCTGAGCCCGCCCGCCCGCGGGCTCGTCGGCCTGCTGCTCGCGCGATATGCGCCGGGCACCCCCGAGCCCGAGACGTACGGCGAGGCCTACGAACTGCTCCATCGGCACGGCGAAGGCCTCTTCGGCGCGCCCCGATAGAATCGGTGCATCCCATCCCGAACCGACGGAGCAGCATGTCCGAAATCAATGCGGAGCAGGTCGCGCATCTCGCGAACCTCGCGCGCATCGCGCTCACCGACGAAGAGATCGAGCACCTCACGAAGGAGCTCGTGCAGATCATGCACGCCGTCGAACAGGTGAGCGAGGTCGCCACCCCCGACGTGCCGCCGACGAATCACCCGATTCCGTTGCAGAACGTGTTCCGCGACGATGTCGTGGGGCACACCCTCACGGTCGACGAGGCCCTCTCGGGTGCGCCCGAGTCCGATGGAAGCCGCTTCGTGGTCTCGGCGATCCTGGGGGAGGAGCAGTGAGCGAGCACCTCATCCGGCTCACGGCCGCCGAGCTCGGCGCGCGCATCGCCGCGGGCGACGTGTCGTCCGTCGAGGCGACGCGAGCCCACCTCGACCGCATCGCCGCCGTCGACGGAGCCGTGCACGCCTTCCTCCACGTCGAGGGGGAGCGGGCCATCGAGACCGCCGCCGACCTCGACCGCCGCCGTGCCGCCGGCGAGGCCTTCGGTCCGCTCGCAGGCGTGCCGATCGCGATCAAAGACGTGCTCGTCACGAAGGGCATGCCGTCGACGAGCGGCTCCCGTATCCTCGAGGGCTGGATCCCGCCCTACGACGCGACGCCCGTGCAGCGCGTGCGCGACGCGGGTCTCGTGCCCCTCGGCAAGACCAACATGGACGAGTTCGCGATGGGCTCGTCGACCGAGCACTCCGCCTACGGTCCCACCCACAACCCGTGGGACCTCGAGCGCATCCCCGGCGGCTCGGGCGGCGGCTCCGCGGCAGCCGTCGCAGCCTTCGAAGCGCCCATCGCGCTCGGCAGCGACACCGGCGGCTCCATCCGCCAGCCCGCCCACGTCACGGGCACCGTCGGCGTGAAGCCCACGTACGGAGGGGTCAGCCGCTACGGCTCGATCGCCCTCGCCTCGTCGCTCGACCAGGTCGGCCCCGTCTCACGCACGGTGCTCGACTCGGCACTCCTGCACGACATCATCGGCGGATACGACCCGCTCGACTCCACGTCGATTCCCGAGCCGTGGCCGTCGATGGCCGAGGCCGTCAGGCGAGCGGATGTCTCCGGCCTGCGCATCGGCGTCGTGAAGCAGCTCGACTCCGAGGGCTTCCAGGCCGGCGTGCGCTCGCGCTTCCACGAGGCGCTCGAGTTGCTCGAGCGCAACGGAGCCGAGATCGTCGAGGTGAGCGCGCCGCACTTCGAGTACGCGGTCGCCGCCTACTACCTGATCATGCCCGCCGAGGCCTCGTCGAACCTCGCGAAGTTCGACTCCGTGCGGTTCGGCCTGCGGGTCACGCCCGACGGCGGCGGCACGGTCGAGCAGGTCATGGCCGCCACGCGCGAGGCCGGCTTCGGCCCCGAGGTCAAGCGACGCATCATCCTCGGCACCTACGCGCTCTCGGCCGGGTACTACGACGCGTACTACGGCAGCGCCCAGAAGGTGCGAACGCTCGTGCAGCGCGACTTCGACGCTGCGTTCACGACCGTCGACGTGCTCGCCACGCCGACCGCGCCGACCACGGCGTTCAAGCTCGGCGAGAAGCTCGACGACCCCCTCGCGATGTACCTGAACGACGTCGCCACGATTCCCGCGAACCTCGCCGGCGTGCCCGGCATCTCGCTGCCCGTCGGCCTCGCCCCCGAAGACGGATTGCCCGTCGGCATCCAGTTCCTCGCTCCTGCGCGGGAGGATGCGCGACTCTACAACGTGGGCGGCGCGCTCGAGCAGTTGCTGCTCGCCGAATGGGGCGGGCCGCTGCTCGACCGTGCGCCCGACCTCTCCCGACATGAGCTCTTTGCGACCGAGGAGGGCGCACTCTGATGGCGCGTGCTGAACTGATGGACTTCGACGCCGCGCTCGAACGATTCGAGCCGGTCATCGGCCTCGAGGTGCACGTCGAGCTGAACACCAAGACGAAGATGTTCTCGGCCGCGCCGAACCCCGCCAACGCGGAGTTCCACATCGCCGACCCGAACACGCTCATCACGCCGGTGTGCCTCGGGCTCCCGGGCTCGCTCCCGGTCGTCAACGGCCAAGCGGTGCGCTACTCGATCAGCCTCGGGCTCGCGCTCGGGTGCGAGATCGCGCCGTCGAGCCGATTCGCGCGCAAGAACTACTTCTACCCCGACCTCGCGAAGAACTACCAGATCTCGCAATACGACGAGCCGATCGCGTTCGACGGCTCGGTCGAGGTGGAGCTCGAGAACGGCCGCAGCTTCACGGTGCCGATCGAGCGCGCGCACATGGAGGAAGACGCGGGCAAGCTCACGCACGTGGGCGGGTCGACCGGCCGCATCCAGGGTGCAGAGTACTCGCTCGTCGACTACAACCGCGCCGGCGTTCCCCTCGTCGAGATCGTCACGCGGCCGATCATCGGCGCAGAGGCGGATGCCCCCGCTCTCGCGCGTGCCTATGTGGCGACGATCCGCGACATCGTGCGCTCGCTCGGCATCTCCGAGGCCCGCATGGAACGCGGCAACCTGCGCTGCGATGCGAACGTCTCGCTGCGTCCTCGCGGCCAGGAGAAGCTCGGCACGCGCACCGAGACGAAGAACGTCAACTCGATGCGGTCGGTCGAGCGTGCCGTGCGGTACGAGATCCAGCGCCAGGCGGCGATCCTCGCCAAGGGCGGCGCCATCATCCAGGAGACGCGCCACTGGCATGAAGACACCGGAACGACGAGCGCGGGCCGACCCAAGTCCGACGCCGACGACTACCGCTACTTCCCCGAGCCCGACCTGCTCCCCGTCGTGCCGACGCGCGAACTCATCGAGGAGCTCCGGGCATCGCTCCCCGAGCCGCCCGCCGCGCGACGCCGGCGTCTGAAAGACGAGTGGGGCTTCACCGACCTCGAGTTCAAGGACGTCGTGAACGGCGGACTCCTCGCCGAGGTGACCGAGACGATCGCGGCCGGCGCCTCGCCTGCTGCCGCTCGAAAGTGGTGGACCGGCGAGCTCACGCGCGTCGCGAACGCCGAGGGTCGAGACGCAGCCGAACTCGCGACGCCCGCACAGGTCGCCGAGCTCGCAGCGCTCATCGAGTCCGGAGTGCTCACCGACCGGCTCGCCCGCCAGGTGCTCGAGGGTGTCGCCGTCGGTGAGGGCTCGCCACAACAGATCGTCGACGCACGCGGCCTGGCCGTCGTGTCCGACGACGGCGCGCTCATCTCCGCGATCGACGACGCGCTCGCCTCCCAGCCCGATGTGCTCGCGAAGATCCGCGACGGCAAGGTGCAAGCTGCGGGCGCCGTCATCGGCGCGGTCATGAAGGCGATGCACGGCAAGGCGGATGCCGCGCGCGTGCGTGAACTCGTGCTGGAGCGCGCCCAGAGCTGACACGACGCGCGAGCGTTCCGACGCATTCCGCGGCGGAGAGCGATTCGCAACCGTGCTCTATGGAGTCACGGCGCTCGGGCCGCGCTCGCGCAGGCTCGCGCGGTGTGGACTCAGAAGCAGCACGGCCGCGCCGAGCACGAGCGCGCTCGATGCCGCGACCGCGAAGGGGAGTCCGAACACGATCACGCTGAACGACGGGATCACCATGAGTCCGGCCGCGAGCCCGGTCGAAACATCCGATGCGCCGTGAACAGGGGCGGATGAGGCGCGTTCCAACCCGCCGAGCAGCCACGCGATCACGATGAGCACACCGACCATGACGACGAAGATCAGCGGCCTCGTGAGCCACCACTCGGCAGAACCGGATGCCGGGGTCGGCACTGGCGTGAGCAGCAGGAGGCCGACGATGAGCGCGAGCACCGGCAGGTGCCACAGATAGATCGTCATCAGGCGCGAGCCGACCGTCGCCACGACGAACCGCAGCGGCCGCACGGCGGTGAGACGTTCCAGTGCCGGATACGCGAGCACCATCAGACAGGTCTGTCCGACGGCGAGAGCGACGATCGCGAAGGTCGGCGGATAGAGGTTGTCGAGCATGTTGCCGGGGTATCCGACGGCGACGAGGCCGAAGAGTAGCAGGTACGCGCCGGCCCCGAGTGCGGCGACCGTGGCGCGGGATCTGGCGCGGAACCATCCGTCGGCGATCCAGAACCCCAACTGCTGCGCGAACAGCCAGACGAACGTCATATCGAGGAGGCCGAGCGCCTCGATGCCGGTGGCGAATCGCAGGACATCGCAGAGCACGGCGCCCGTTGCCAGGGCGGCAAGCGTCCGCCAGGGAGCCTGAGCATGGAGGGTCGCGAGCCCCGGGAGATAGGCCTGCGCGAACGCGTAGGCCGCGAGGAACCAGAGCGGCGACGAGATGCCGAGGCCGATGAGACGAATGGCAGCGGGGTCCACGCCCGTGAGGTGCATCACGAGCACTCCGATCGCGAGCGCGGCGAACAGGGCGATCGACGGGCGCGCGAGCCTGAGAATGCGTGAGCGGATGTAGTCGGCCGCGGTTCCGCCAGAGGCCGCCAAGCGGCGCCACGCGCCGATCCCGGCGAAGCCGCCGACGACGAAGAACAGCGGCATGATCTGGGCGATCCACGACACCGGGCCGATCCAGTCCGTCTCGAGCAGGGGCCGCTCGACGACGAGGCCGCGACCGGGAACCACCATCGCGCCGACCATGAACATGTGGCCAACGACCACGACGGCGACGCAGAGCACTCGAACGAGGTCCATGACTGGATCACGGGTAGCCGCACCGGGGACGAGGCCCGCGGGATACGCTGCGCTCGACTCGCTCACGGCTCCTCCGGCGTGACTTGGCTTGCCTACTGCAAGTCTGGCACGAACACGATGCAGGGAGGCGGCGACACGGACTCACAGTCGGCTCAATGCTCGCAACCGTATATTGGGCGTCCCGACAACGAGTGAAGAGGACATCATGGGCTTCCTGGACCGCCTGTTCGGCGCATCCGACGACCGATCTGCACAGCCCGAGCGGCCAGTGCCGCCCGCGCCGCAGCTGAGCGAGGATGAACTGGCCATCGAGCGCTACCGCTACCTGCTCCGTACAGCTCCGCCCGAATCGATCGAGGCGGTGCACGCCGAGGCGTTCGCGAAGCTCACCCCTGAGCAGCGCGCCGAGGTCTACCGCACGCTCGCCGAGCAGGCGCCGCCGGGTGAACGCATCGCCTCCGACGAGCCGTCCGCGCTCGCCCGCGCCGCCACGCGCGCCGAGGTCCGCTCCCCGGGAACCATGGAACGCGCGTTCGCCGGCGGGAACGCCGCCGACGGCCGCGGGAACATGGGCGGCCCGTCGTTCGGCTCGATGTTCGGCGGTTCCATGCTCGGCGCGATCGCCGGCGTCGTCGTGGGTTCCGCGATCGCCCAGGCCTTCCTGCCCGACGCATCGTCCGCCGAGGCCGGCGCCGACACGGGCGGTGATGCAGGTGCCGACGCCGGTGCTGCCGATGCATCCGGTGCCGATGCCGGTTCGGCGGATGCATCCGGTGCCGATGCCGGTGGGTACGACGGCGGAGGCGGCTTCGGCGACTTCGGCGGTGGCGATTTCGGCGGTGGCGGCGACTTCGGCTTCTGAGCAGGGCGAGCGTGCCTGCGTGATGCAGGGGTCGATGACGGCGGCACGGGTTAGGGTCGCAGCATGAGCAAGCAAGACGGCTCGTCGCGTCAGGTCACGACGGGTCCCGTCGACGACTCGGCGACGCCGATCCTGCACGTCGACATGGACGCCTTCTTCGTCTCGGTCGAGCTCCTCACCCGCCCCGAGTTGCGCGGCAAGCCCGTGCTCGTCGGTGGCACCGCCGGTCGCGGCGTCGTGGCCGCCGCGAGCTATGAGGCGCGTCGATTCGGCGTGAACTCCGCGATGCCCATGTCGATCGCGTTGCAGCGCTGCCCGAACGCCATCGTGCTCCGCGGTGACTACGCGAGCTACGCGAAGTACTCCAAGCAGGTCATGGCGATCTTCGAGCAGCTCACGCCACTGGTCGAGCCGCTCTCCATCGACGAGGCGTTCCTCGACGTGTCAGGGGCCAGGCGCCTGCACGGCAGTCCGGCCGAGATCGCGTGGACCATCCGTGAGCGCGTGCGCGCAGAGACCGGGCTCACCTGCTCTGTCGGGGTCGCGGCGACCAAGTACGTCGCGAAGGTCGCCTCGAGTCGCGCGAAGCCCGACGGCATGCTCGTCGTACCGGCCGCCGACACGGTCGCCTTCCTGCATCCGCTGCCGGTGTCGGCGCTGTGGGGCGTCGGCCGGGTCACCGAGGAGTCGCTCCTCAGGCTCGGGCTCCGCACCGTGGGCGACGTCGCCACGATGCCGCACGACGCACTCGTGCGCGCGGTCGGCCCGGCGCTCGCATCGAGGCTCGAGCGGCTCGCGAACGGCATCGATCCGCGCGACGTGCACACGACTCGCGTCGAGAAGAGCATCGGCCACGAGAACACGTTCGGCTACGACCTCACCGATCCCGTCGACATCCGCCGCGAGCTGCTCCGTCTCGCCGACAACGTCGGTGTGCGGCTGCGCAAGGCCGGTCTCGTCGGCCGCACCGTGGTGCTGAAGCTCCGATACGGCGACTTCCGCACGGTCACGCGGTCGCGCACGCTGGCCGAGCCCACCGATGTCGCGCGCCGCATCTACGACGAGGCATCCGAAGCGCTCACCGAGCTCATCGGCGACGGGCAGCGCATTCGGCTCATCGGCGTGCGCGCCGAGCACCTGCAGGTGTCGGGCAGCGGCGCGATGCTGTGGGATCCAGACGAGGAGTGGCGCGACGCCGAGCGCACGATCGACGAGGTCACGGCGAAGTTCGGCAAGGGGTCGGTGCGTCCGGCGACCCTCGTCCGCCGCAGAGGCGAGCGGGGCGAGCGGGGCGAGGCACGCGGTGAGCAGTCGCGAGCCGGTGGTGACGACGACGCGGCGACCGCGGCGGCGGGGTGGGGCTGGTAGGCCGAGGCATCCGCGAGTAGCGTTGCCCGCATGGCTGAACTCGTACTGGAACTCGCAGAGACCGTTTCCGGCGTCGGCGTCAAGACGTCTTACGGCGAGACACTCGACATCGACGGCACCAAGGTGGTTCCGGTGGCGCTCGGCTACTACGGCTTCGGCGGCGGTGGCGGGAGCGATGAGAAAGGCGACCAGGGCAGCGGCGGCGGAGGAGGCGGCGTCTCCATTCCGATCGGCGCATACATCGGTCGTGGAGGCGACGTGCGCTTCGAGCCGAACCTCATCGGGCTGATGCTCGTCGCGACACCACTCATCTGGGTGACGGGCAAGGCCCTGAAGGTGGTCATCCGCGCGCTCAAGCGCTGACCGCTCGCGGAGCCGAGCCCCGCATCGTTGCCGCGTCGTGTTGTGGCATGGCGTCATCCAGGCTGCCGGTCGTCGCAAGTCGGCGAACCCTGCAGCGTATACTCGATGTCGAACACGGGAGTCCGGTGAGCCGGGCTGAGAGGAAGGTTCTCAACCTTCGACCGTCGAACCTGATCTGGGTAATGCCAGCGCAGGGAGGGCATCACATCTCAATCCCGTGCCTCTTTCCACGAATCGAAAGGGCACGACAGTGCACGCAACCGTCACCACATCCGAATCCGCCATCACCACCGGCGGTCGCCGCTTCCGCTGGCGCGTCGTCGACATCGTCGTCGCGAGCATCATCGGCGTCGCAGTCGGCGTCATCTTCTGGGCTTGGGGCGTCGCCTGGGGCCCGGTCTCGGCACCGATCGAGGCACTGCTGCCGGGGCTCCAGGCAGCTCCCGCAGGTGTCTGGCTGATCGCCGGCGTGCTCGGCGCGCTCATCATCCGCAAGCCGGGTGCCGCGCTCTACACCGAGCTCGTCGCCGCGGTCGTCTCCTCGCTCATCGGCAGCCAGTGGGGCGGTCTTCTCACGATCGAGGCCGGGCTCGTGCAGGGCCTCGGCGCCGAGATCGTCTTCGCGCTGTTCCTGTACCGCTATTGGCGCCTGCCGGTCGCGCTCCTCGCGGGCGCGGCCGCCGGGCTCGCTATGGCGATCAACGACCTCGTGCTCTGGTACGCGGGCGCCGCACCCGCCTTCGCCGTGATCTACACCGCCTCGGCGATCGTTGGCGGCGCGATCATCGCCGGCGGACTGTCCTGGCTCGCTGCACGCGGACTCGCCCGGTCGGGCGCGCTCGGCCGCTTCGCCGCAGGCCGCGAGATCCGAGCGTCCTGACATGCGCATCGGCGAATCCGTCGCCGATTCCCGCCCGGTCGAGATCCAGGCGCGGCGCTGGGGCTGGCGGCACGGAGGCCGGCGCGAGGCCGCGATCGCCGGTCTCGACCTGCGCATCGCGCCGGGGGAGCGGGTGCTCCTGCTCGGGGCATCCGGCTCCGGCAAGTCCACGCTGTTGCACGGGCTCGCCGGAGTGCTCGGTGGTGACGAAGACGGCGAGTCGAGGGGCGAGCTGCTCATCGACGGGCGACCGCCCGAGGCATCCCGTGGCCGATCGGGACTCGTACTGCAAGACCCCGACAGCCAGCTCATCATGGCGCGGCTCGGCGACGACGTCGCATTCGGTCTCGAGAACCTCGGCGTGCCCGCCGACGCGATCTGGCCGAGGGTCGCCGACGCACTCGATGCGGTCGGCTTGCGGCTGCCGCATCAGCACTCCACGGCGAATCTCTCGGGTGGGCAACGGCAGCGGCTTGCGCTCGCCGGCGTGCTCGCGATGCGGCCGGGGCTGATCCTGCTCGACGAGCCGACGGCGAACCTCGATCCCGACGGCGTGCGAGAGGTGCGCGACGCGGTGGCGCGGGTCGCCGAGGAGAGCGGCGCGACCCTCGTCGTCATCGAGCACCGAGTCTCGGTGTGGCTTCCGGTCGTCGATCGCGTGGTCGTGCTGGGGCAGGGCGGCCGGCTCATCGCCGACGGTCGGCCTGCTGACGTGCTCGACGATCGCGCCGGAGAACTGCGTGCAGCCGGCGTCTGGCTGCCGACGGATGTCCCGTGGCGCGCCCACGCGCCCGCCCCGACGTCCGCTGAGCATCTCATGACCGCCGCGGCACTCGCTGTCGCGCGAGTTCCGGGCGACCCGGTGCAGCGCGGCATCGACACGCGCGTGGATGCCGGCCGCATCCTCGCTGTCACCGGGCCGAACGGCGCGGGCAAGTCGACGCTCGCGCTCACCCTCGCCGGCCTCGTGAGGCCCGACGCCGGCGAGCTCGCCGCGGGCGTGGCCCTCGCCGGCGACCTCGGCTCCGAGCCGTGGAGGTGGCGTTCGCGCGACCTGCTCACGCGTATCGGCACGGTCTTCCAGAACCCCGAGCACCAGTTCCTGACGGGGAGCGTGCGCGCCGAGCTCGAGGTGGGGCCGCGGGCACTCAAGTTGTCGCCGCGCGAGCGCACGGCACGGGTCGATCGGCTGCTCGCCGCACTTCGCCTCGACCCGCTCGCCGACGCGAACCCGTTCACCCTCTCGGGAGGCGAGAAGCGCCGGCTGTCGGTGGCGACGGTGCTGGCGAGCCGTCCGCGCATGCTCGTGCTCGATGAGCCGACGTTCGGTCAGGACGCGAACACCTGGCGCGAGCTCGCCCGCCTGATCGTCGAGCTCCGCGATGAGGGCGTCGGCGTCGTGGCGGTCACGCATGACGAGACCTTCGTCGAAGCAGTCGCCGACACGCGTCTTGTGCTCGCCGCTCCGCCCGATGACGGCGATGAGCGCGCCGGCACTTCTCCTGCGCGGCACGGTGATCGCGCTGCGCACGGCACGCAACGCGGGGTTCGCGCATGAGCATCGGCATGGTGCGTCCCGATCTGCCGCTCGCCGCCGTCAATCCGGTCGCGAAGGTCGCCGCGACGATCCCGCTCAGCATCGCGCTCGTGCTCACACTCGACCCGGTCTCGGCGGGGGTGGCGATCGTGTGCGAGCTGATCGTGTTCATGGCGATCGGGCTCGGGTCGCTGCTCTGGTCGCCGCGCACGCTTCCCGTGTGGATCGCAGCTCCGCTCACGGGCCTCAGCATGGTGCTCTACGGCGCGCCCTCCGGTGCGACGTTCTGGGAGTTCGGCCTCATCCACATCAGCGAAGGATCGCTCGAGATCGGCCTCGCGACCATGACGCGCGTGATCGCGATCGCGTTGCCCGCGGTCGTGCTCTTCCTCACGATCGATCCGACCGACTTCGCCGACGGCCTCGCGCAGACGCTCCGGTTGCCGGCGCGATTCGTGCTCGGCGCCCTGGCCGCACTCCGGCTCGTCGGATCGAGCATCGACGACTGGCGCACCCTCGCGCTCGCGCGTCGTGCACGAGGAGTGGCCGACCGCGGCGTCATCCGTCGCTCCCTCGGCCAGGCCTTCGCGCTGCTCGTGCTCGCCATCCGCCGCGGCAGTACTCTCGCCACGGCGATGGAGGCGCGCGGATTCGGGGCTTCCGCCGAGCGCACGTGGGCGCGCCGTGTGCACTTCGGCGGCACCGAGTGGGTGGTGATCGTGGTCGGATGCCTCGTGGCAGCAATATCGGTCACCGCCGCAGTGGTCACGGGAAGCTGGAACCTTGTCTGGTCGTGACCGGTCGGCGCGTGCGCTCGATCGGGCCGCCGACCCTGCTCCCGCCACGTCCGTCGCCCAGAGCCCCGAGGCCGAGCGCGCGGACCTCGAGTCCGAGCCGATCGTCGCGGCCTCCGCTGTGCGCGGCATCCTCGCCGCAGTACGGGGCCGCCGCGCGCCGATCGTGCTCATCGACGGGCCGAGCGGCGCGGGCAAGAGCACACTCGCGGATGCCGTGCTCGACCGCTGGCCGGGCCCGGCGCCGTCCCTGGTTCGCCTCGACGACGCATACCGTGGCTGGAACGGGCTGGCTCGCGCCGGATCCGACCTCTCCCGAACACTCGTTCCGCCCCTGCGCCGCGGCAGTGTCGGTCGCTGGACCCGCTGGGACTGGGTGGCCGATGCTCCGGGCGCCCTCGAACGACGACGTCCCGGCCGTGCGCTCATCATCGAAGGGTGCGGGGCGTTCGAGGCGGGTGCGCTCGCGTCCGATGCGGTGCACGTGTGGGTGGCGGCGCCAGATGCCCTCCGCAAGCGTCGTGCACTCGAACGCGACGGCGGCCTCTACGACCCGTTCTGGGCCGTCTGGGAGCGGCAGTGGCGGCGATACGTGCATCGCACCGTACCCGAGCGGCGGGCCTCGATCCACGTGCGCCGCACCGATGACGGGCGCCTGGAGCCGGCATCTGCGCAGAGCGCGCCGTCTGCCGCCGCACGCGCGTGAGGGATACGGTAGTCACATGAGTGCAGACACCGCAGGTGCGCAGTATGTCGCGGAGTTCCTCGATGGGCCGCTCGAGGGCGAGTTCGAGCACCGCGTGCTCGTCGGCGGCAAGCCCGAGTCACGAGTCGGCATGTTCGCCGCGGTCGACGGCCTCGAGTCGGTGTTCTGGTACGACGCCGTCGAGCAGCGCGAGGTGAACGGCCAGCTTCGCGTGCGTTTCCGCTTCGACGCCGACGACTCAGATCCGGTGGAGTCCGACGACGAGAACGACTGAGGCATCCGGCGCAGCATGAGGCCTGCGCAGGCCGAATCGGATTCCAGTTCACCTCTCCTGGTCGGCGACGAACGCCGAGATGAGCTCGACCGGGTGGCTCAGGCGCCACAACGGCCCGGGATCGCGGATGTCAGCGCTGAGCTCGAGCGGTGACGCGATCTCGCCCGTGGCGGTCGGCACCGCAGCGCGGCCCACGTCGCGGCCCTTCGCCGCCGTCGAGAACGGCTCCACAGTGACGGATGTCTCGCCGAGCGCGGTGCCCCAGGCGACCGCCGTGCGCGTGGTCGACGCCACGAGCTCACCGCGATCGCCCCATGGCGCCTCGACCTCGGCGTACGCAGTTCCCGAGGTGATCACGGTGATCGGTTGCGCCGCGACCTTCGTGGATTCGAGGGCGGCGAGCACGGCCGGGTCGAGCGTCTCGTAGTCGGGCATGCGGAGCATCGCGCCGACGATCCGCCGTGGTTCGTCGCCCTCTGCACCGGGAATCTCGGCGGTGAAGAGCAAGCAGAGGCCGGCTTGATCGGTGAAGCTGCGGGAGATCGAGCGCACGCCGTCGCCTTCGAGGTGCGCGGCGATGTCGGGCACGTTCCGGGTGCCCGGGGTGGGGGTCGGGGTCGCCGACCCATCGAAGATCTCGGCGATCTCGGGGTCGGCGAGGGCGAGAGCCACGAGGCGAGTGAGCTCTTCGGCCGTGCCGACGTTGTCGCCCGAGAGCCCAGTGGCGTCATCGACCCGGGTGGACTCGAAGCCGTTCTCGGCAAGCCACTCGTTCGCCGCCGCGACGTACGGCTCCACGCCGCCGAACGCCCAGCGCACGAGCGTGTCGGCGTGATTGTTGCTCGACGCGAGCAGCACGGCCCGCACGACGTCGCGCTCCGTCCAGGTCTCACCGGGCGACACCTGCAGGGCGCGCGAGCCCTCGCCCGAGTACTTCAGGTAGTCGGTGTAGTCGGCCGGACCGATGGGGATGCCGGGTCCGGCGCCCTCAGCGGGCAGGGGTAGCGATTCGAGGGTGGCGAGCACTGCCACGAGCTTCGCCGCTCCGCCGACCGGCACCACGCCCGCCTCGCCGCCGAGGGCGAGCGTCTTGGCCGAGCCGTCGTCGGCGATCACCGCGAGCGCGTTGGCGCCGGTGCCGGGCAGCACGATGGGAGCGGGGGGTTCGCCGGCGGCATCCGCGGCTCCTTCGACCTTCACCGTGACGTCGGGGAGGGGGCCGAGGAGCATCGCCGGGCCGTAGACCCCGATGCCGAGAATCGCGAGCGCGCCGACGATGATGCCGACGATGCGGCCGGGGGCGAGGCTCATGGAATCAGCGTATCCCGAGCGTCGTCATGCCCAGCCCAGCTCGTGCAGGCGGGCGTCGTCGATGCCGTAGAAGTGCGCGATCTCGTGCACGAGGGTGACGTGGATCTCCTCGCGCAGTTGCTCCTCATCGCTCGAGATCGCGAGCAGCGGCTCACGGTAGAGCACGATGCGGTCGGGGGTCTCGCCGAAGCCGTAGCGATCGCGTTCGGTGAGCGCCCAGCCGTCGTAGAGCCCGAGCAGGTCGAGGGTGCCGTCTTCGGGGCGATCCTCGACGACGAAGACGACGTTCTCGAGTCCGTCGACCATGTCATCGGGCAATTCGTCGAGCTCGTCGACGACGATCGCTTCGAAGGCCTCGGCATCGAGTTCCACGACAGCTCCGATCGAGGCCAACGGGATCAGGCAACTGACTAGGGGAAATTGGGGTGAGTAACGGGGCTTGAACCCGCGACCTCCTGGACCACAACCAGGCGCTCTACCGACTGAGCTATACCCACCATGTGACGACCACCGGAGTGATCAGGCAACTCAAAGAGACTACTACAACTTGCTGTCGAACTCGTCCACCACAGAGGTCGCGAGCGCCTGGAGGTCTTGGCTGGTGGGACCGGGGGCCGCCACGAAGAGCGCGCGACGGTAGTATTCGAGCTCGCGGATCGACTCGAGGATGTCGGCGAGGGCGCGGTGACCGCCGTTCTTGGCGGGGGAGTTGAAGTACGCACGCGGGTACCAGCGCTTCGCGAGCTCCTTGATCGACGACACGTCGACGTTGCGATAGTGCAGGTGCGCATCGAGGCGCGGCATGTACTTCGTGAGGAACGCGCGGTCGGTGCCGATCGAGTTGCCGGCGAGCGGCGCCTTCTGCTCGTCGGGCACATGCTTCAACACGTACTCGAGCACCTCGTACTCCGCCTCGGCCACGCTCACACCGTTGGGGATCTCCTCGATGAGGCCGGACTCGGTGTGCATCGTGCGCACGAATTCGCCCATCGACTCGAGCGCGCTCGCATCGGGCTTGATCACGATGCTGAGTCCCGCGTCGACGGGAGTCAGGTCGTAGTCGGTGATGACGACCGCGATCTCGACGAGCTCATCGACATCGAGGTCGAGGCCGGTCATTTCGCAGTCGATCCAGACCAGTCGGTCGCTCGGTGATGCCATGCGGTGAGTCTACCGGCGGGCTGCGACACCGTCCGACGGCGTGCGGTGCGCGTCATCCGGCTCATAGGCTGGCGTGGTGTCCACACTGGAAGACGTCGTGCAGGCGATCGAGGCGCTGCGACGCCAACGGTCGCGCATCGTGGTCGGTGTGTCGGGCTTCGGCGGCTCCGGCAAGTCCACGCTCACCCGGTTCCTGGTCTCCACCGTGCCGGCGATCGCCCGGATCCGGGGGGATGACTTCCTCGACCCTGATCGTTCGCATCGTCGTTCGGGTGAGTGGGACGGAGTCGAACGACGGCGTCTTCGCCGTGAGGTGCTCGACCCGTTCCGGGAGGGACGGGCTTCGGAGTTCCGGCGATTCGACTGGGAGCTCGGTGAACTCGGTGCACCCGAGCCGCTCCCCGCCGCCGAGGTGCTCGTCGTCGACGCCGTCGGATTGTTCCATCCCGAGCTGCACGGCGCGATCGACCTGCGGATCTGGGTCGATGTGGATCTCGAGACCGCGACGGCTCGCGGGAAGGAGCGCGACCGTGCGGCGGGCCACGATCATGATCACCTCTGGGACGACGTCTGGGGGCCGAACGAGCGCGACTTCATGTCGGCGTTCGATCCGCGGCGAACGGCCGACATGAGATACCAGCCGACGGATGCCGCCGCCGGTGTTCGCTCGCTCGATCGAGGCTGACGACGAGCCAGTGAGACGATTGCTGCGGTGCCCCCGGCAGGAATCGAACCTGCGACCGACAGATTAGAAGGCTGCTGCTCTATCCGCTGAGCTACGGGGGCCGGCATGGCCAGCATACCGGCCTCGGTCGGATCAGCCCGCAGTCGGCGTGCGGAGGTCGTCGACCGGAGGCCGGTCGGCGCCCCTCGATCGCCGCCGTCGCAAGGCGAGCGCGATGAGCGGGAACAGCAGCACCGAGAGCATGCCGGCGCCGACGAGGGCGGCGGCCGTGCCACTCGTGAGATATCCCTCATCGACGCCGATCGCCGAGACGGCCACGATGATCGGCAGCCCGGTCGCGCCGAAGAGCGCCGTCGCCGCGAGGTCGCGTCGGCTCGATCCGGGCGGTGCGGCGAGCATCGACGGAAGCCCGCGCACGACGAGGAACAGCACGAGGAAGATCGGCAGCAACACGAGGGTGCGCGCGTCGGCGAACAGTGCCGCCAGGTCGAAGGTCACCCCCGTGTTGATGAAGAAGACCGGCACGAGGAATCCGTATCCGAGCGCCTCGATCTTCGTCTCGACGATCTCGGCGTCATGCCGTGGAGCCCCCGTGAGCAGGATCCGGTAGAGCACACCGGCCGTGAATGCCCCGAGCAGCATGTCGAGGCCCAGCAGGATGCTGAGCGCGACGAGGGACAGCAGCACGAGCACCACGAGGCGCACCGCGAACTGCCCGCTCGTGTGCAGGGTCGCGGCGATGGTCGCGTGCATGCCCCGTCCGATGCCGCGCGAGGCGAGCCAGATCGCGAGTCCGGCGACCACCGCGAACGCGATGAGGAACCCTGCGGCGAGCAGCTCCGAACGACCGCTGAGGAACAGCGAGATCGCGAGGAGCGGCCCGAACTCGCCGACCGCGCCGAGCGCGATGACGGCGATGCCGAACGGAGTGCGCAGGTCGCCCGAGTCGCGCAGCACGGGCATGATCGTGCCGAGCGCCGTCGAGGTGAGGGCGATGCCGATGAAGACGGCGGCCGGGAGATTCGGCACCAGGAGTGCCGCGACGCCGATGCCGGCGGCGAGCGACATGAGCCATCCGATCGCGGCCCGAGAGATGGGCCTGCCGCGGATCGTACGGAAGTCGATCTCGTTGCCGGCGAGGAAGAAGAGCATCGCGAGACCGAAGTCGGCGAGGAGGCTCGTGAAGTCGTCGGGCTGGACCCAGCCCAGCAGGGCGGGTCCGAGCAGCAGGCCGAGCACGATCTCGAAGACCACGAGGGGAATCGCAACCCAGCGGCCGATCGCCCGCACGAGGAGCGGCGCTGCGACAGCGATCGCCGGCATGAGCACCATCGTGCCGAGGGACACCTCCACGCCGCGCCTCCTGCCGGCGCAGCGGTGTGCGCCTGCCGCGATGCTATCCGAGCCGCGCGGCTTGGCAGGGGAGGCGAGCGGATGCGGCAACGCGCCGTGTTTCGCCCAGGAAACATGCCAGCGGTATCGTCGTGACATGCGAGACCTGCAGTCGCGAATCATCGCGGAACTCAATGTCAGTCCGGTCATCGACCCAGCCGAGCAGGTTCGCTCGCGCATCGATTTCCTGAAGGCCTACGCGCGCACCACCGGTGCGAAGGGGTTCATCCTCGGCATCAGCGGCGGGCAGGACTCCTCCCTTGCCGGACGACTCTGCAAGCTCGCCGTCGATGAGCTCATCGCCGAAGGCGACGCTGCTCGCTTCGTCGCGGTGCGCTTGCCGTATGGGGTGCAGCACGACGAGGTCGACGCTCAGCTCGCCCTCGGCTTCGTCGAACCCCAGGAGACGGTCGTCTTCAACATCAAGCGCGGGGTCGACGGACTCCTCGAGGAGTTCCTCGAGGCCAACGGTGTCGCCCTCAGCGACTTCGGAAAGGGCAACGTCAAGGCGCGCATGCGGATGGTCTCGCAGTATGCACTCGCCGGTGAGGGCGCGTTGCTCGTGGTCGGCACCGATCACGCCGCAGAGGCGGTCACGGGGTTCTTCACGAAGTACGGCGACGGCGGAGCCGACATCCTGCCGCTGACGGGCCTCACCAAGCGGCAGGGCCGCGCCCTGCTCGAGTACCTCGGCGCCCCCGAACGGCTGTCTGTCAAGGTTCCGACCGCAGACCTGCTCGACGGCGACCCCGGCCAGGCCGACGAGGCGAACCTCGGCCTCACGTATCACGACATCGATGCGTACCTCGAGGGCCGCGAGATCGACCCGGGCGTCGCCGAACTCATCGAGGCGAGGTTCCTGCAGACGCGCCACAAGCGCGCGGTGCCCGTCTCGATGTTCGACGACTGGTGGATCTGAGACACGGCGACCCGTTGGTCAGGCTGCCGCTTTCGTCAGCGGGGTGACTCGGTCTCGAGGGTGCGCGTCGGCGCCGTCGATGAACCCGTGTTCTCGGCGACGCTCACGGGCGCGCGGTAGCGCTCGTGGTGCTGTTCGGCGACCCAGGCGTCTTGCTCCTCGATGGCGGCCTGCTCGGGCTCGGGCCGCTGCGAACGCCACCGGGTGAGATCGTTCTGGAACTGGCGGCGCGTGCGAGACGGATGCTTCTGCCATTCGATGAGTCGATCGCGGAATTCCACGACCGCCGGATCGAGCTGGTATCCGAACGTGGCGGAGGCGCGCTTCAACTCGTGGAGCTGGTGCGCAGCCCAGTTCGCCGCGACATCCGAGCCGCGAATCGGCAGCAGTCGCACGAGGATGTCGGCTTGACCGACGCTCCGATCGGCGAGCACTTGCTCTTGGGGAGTCAGTGAGTTCCACACCGAGGCTTCGGTCGCGGCATCGACCAGGGCGGAGATCGCAGCTGCCTTGACCTCGCGGTCGCGCTGGGCGACGACGCGTCTGATCGCGATGCTCGAGATCCAGGCGGCGAGGAGTCCGGCGGCGAGGACCGCGATGAACAGCACCACCGCCGAGAAGACCGTAGGACGGGCCGCGCTCGACGGGAGCCAGGAGAGAATGTCGTTCCACCACTGCATGGCCGTAGGTTATCCCGCGCTCGGCGCGGGCAACCCGAGCCGCCGCGGCGCGCCCCGTTTCGAGTTCACAGCGTCACCGGAAACACTCGGCGGCGTCGCGGGGAGACCAGAATTCACCGAGATCCATCGAGCGGATGGCGCCGGGCAGGAGGCGTCTCGCACGGTAGCGCTCGACACCGCCACCGGAATCGCGGCGCTCGATGTGCCCGAGCACTGTTCCCTCAGGCTTGGCGACGCGCCAGAGCCCGGGGCCTGCTGGTGAGATCAGGAGTCCGGGCAGGTCGATGGGGAACGGCTCGCGAGGTCGCGCGAGGGTGATGACGGACATGTCGCTCCTCTCGGCGCAGCCGGCCCTGCGGGTGTGCCACGAGAGTATGGGTGCCCACCGACATCCGCCCGCCGCTTTCGTAGCGAGCCGACCACGCCGAGCGCAGCGCCGCGATGCGGAAGTGAAGCCCGTTCAGCCGATCGCCGTGCCGTGCACCGCGTGCGGCTCGATGCGGGCGATCTCCTCTTCGGTGAGGGGCGGAGCGTCGAGGGCGGCGACGTTCTGCTCGAGCTGGTCGACGCTCGAGGCGCCGATGATCGCGCTCGCGACGAGCGGCTGCCGGAGCACCCAGTTGAGGGCGAGCTGTGCGAGGGTCTGCCCACGCTCGCGCGCGACGCCGTCGAGCGCTCGAGCGAGCTCGAGGTACTCCGAGCTGATGCGGTCGGCCGAGAGGAATCGGCTCGTCGCCGCTCGTGAGCCGGAGGGCACCTCGCCCGCGAGGTACCGATCGGTGAGGAGCCCCTGCGCGAGCGGTGAGAACACGATGCTCGCCGCGCCGACCTCCTCGAGTGCCGGGAAGAGGCCGTCTTCGACGTGCCGGTCGAACATCGAGTAGCGCGGCTGGTGGATGAGCAGCGGAACCCCTTCGGCCTCGAGGGCTGCCGCCGCCGCACGGGTCTGGTCGGGGGAGTAGTTCGAGATGCCGACGTAGAGGGCCTTGCCCTGGCGCACCGCGGTCGCGAGGGCGCCCATGGTCTCCTCGATGGGCGTCTCGGGGTCGGGCCTGTGCGAGTAGAAGATGTCGACATACTCGAGCCCGAGCCGGCCGAGGCTCTGGTCGAGCGACGCGAGCAGGTACTTGCGCGAGCCGAAGTCGCCGTACGGACCCGGCCACATGTCGTACCCGGCCTTCGACGAGATGATGAGCTCGTCACGGTAGGGCGCGAGATCGCTCGCGAGGATGCGCCCGAAGTTCTCCTCGGCGCTTCCGGCGGGCGGCCCGTAGTTGTTCGCGAGGTCGAAGTGCGTGATGCCGAGGTCGAAGGCGCGCTGCACGATCGCGCGCTGCGTGTCGAGCGGTCGGTCGTGGCCGAAGTTGTGCCATAGGCCGAGCGAGAGCGCCGGCAGCTTCAGGCCGCTTTGTCCGACGCGGTTGTACCGCATCCGTTCGTACCGTTCGGGGGAGGCGACATAGGTCATCCAGATACTCTAGAGCGATGGAAAGCTACGTTCTGGCCGGCGGTTGCTTCTGGTGTCTCGACGCCGTGTATCGCACGCTTCGGGGCGTCGACGAGGTGGTGTCGGGCTACACGGGCGGCCAGACCCTGCATCCCGACTACGAGGCCGTCTGCACCGGCACCACCGGTCATGCCGAGGCGGTGAGGGTCGAGTTCGACCCAGCGGTCATCCCGCGCGACGTGATCCTCGACGTGTTCTTCTCGCTGCACGACCCGACGCAGCTGAACCGCCAGGGGGCCGACGTGGGCACCCAGTATCGTTCGGCGATGTTCCCGGCGAACGACGAGCAGCGAGAGCGCTTCGAGCAGGCTCGCACACGGGCCGCCGAGTGGTGGCCCGGCGAGATCGTCACGACGATCGAGCCGCTCGGCGCCTTCCACGATGCCGAGGAGTACCACCAGGACTTCTTCGCCAAGAATCCCGGCCAGGGCTACTGCCTCGCCGTCGCGTTGCCGAAGGTCAACAAGATCCGTCGCTCGTACGCCGAGTACGTGCTCGCGTAGCCTCACTTCTCCTCCACAGCGCCGCCGAGCGACCGCGTGTGCACGAGAGCCCTCGATCGCGTCCGGCGCTGCGGCCTGCGCGTGATGCTGGTGCGACGCGGGTCCGGGGCGTCGTCCGGCACGAGGGCGCCCCGGATGCCGCGAGCCGTCGATTCCGCCGGCGTCGAACCGAGGAGTGCACATGACCGACACCATCACCGTCACCGGAGTCGTGGGAAGCGACCCGAAGCACCACGTCACGAGCCAGGGGCTCGCGATCACGTCCTTCCGCCTTGCGTCGACCCGGCGCTACTTCGACCGCAGCAAGGGCACGTGGGAAGACGGCGAGACCAATTGGTACACGGTCTCGGCGTTCCGCCAGCTCGCCTTCAACGCGAGCACCTCGATCGTTCGCGGCGAGCGCGTGGTCGTGCACGGGCGCTTGCGGCTGCGCGCCTGGGAGACGGGCGAGAAGTCGGGCACCGCCGTCGAGATCGAAGCCGACGCGATCGGTCACGACCTCACGTGGGGTGTCTCGACGTTCACCAAGGTGCGGCTCGCGCGTGCCTCCGAAGGGGGCGACGACGAGCGCGCCGGCGCAGCCGCGGGCGATGGAAGTGCATGGCCCGGCGTGGCCGGAACCGCTGCGGAGCCGGATGCCGACGCGGCCGGCGAGGAGGCGGCGACCGATGCAGCCGCGGCGCTCGAGCCGTTCGAGCCCGCCGGCGAGCTCGAATCCGCAGGAGTCGCCTCCTGATCGCGCTCGGCGCGGCCGCCCGGGCGCAGGTCGAGCACACCGCATAGACTCTGCTCGGGCGGTCGCCACCGCCGGACAAGGGGAACAATGGCTCGGCGAATCGGCATAACCGCGACTCTGGCGATGGCCGGAGTCGCGATCATCTTCGGTGTTGCCGGGTGCACGACGCAGGCGCCCGACCCGACGCCCACGCCCACGACGACGGCGCCGTCTGCGTCTCCCCGCCCCGAGCCGAGTGCACCACCGGCGCTGCGGCCCGAACTCTCGGCATCCGAGAACCTCGGTTTCTTCGATTCGGTGGGCATCGCCGTCGTCGCAGCGAACCCTGGGGCCGGCGGTCGTGACTTCATCGACGCCCTGGTCGCCGCCGGGTTCGACAAGTCGCAGATGCAAGTCACGGCCGATCGCACCACCGTCGACCTGCAAGCCGATTCGGTGCAATTCTCGGTGCTCTTCCAAGGCGAATGCCTCGTGGGCCAGTACGGGCCGAAATCGGGCGGCTACCACGGCGTGGTACGCCCGGTGCTCGGCACGGGCACCTGTCTCGTCGGCCAGACGCGCCCCATCGACTGGTAGGCGGATCGTCGACCTTACGTCTGGACGGGTCGCTCACGTGATCCCCATAGACTGGTAGGCGATATGGCGGATTACATTTACTCGATGGTGCGCGCCCGCAAAGCGGTCGGCGACAAGGTCATTCTCGACGACGTGACGATGGCGTTCCTGCCCGGAGCGAAGATCGGCGTCCTGGGCCCGAACGGTGCCGGTAAGTCCACGATCCTGAAGATCATGGCGGGGCTCGACCAGCCGTCCAACGGCGAGGCGAAGCTCACCCCCGGCTACTCGGTGGGCATCCTCATGCAGGAGCCCGTGCTCGACGAGACGAAGACCGTGCTCGAGAACGTGCAGGAGGGCGTCGGTCCGATCAAGGCGAAGCTCGACCGGTTCAACGAGATCTCACTCGCGATGGCCGATCCCGACGCCGACTTCGACGCGCTGCTCGCCGAGATGGGCGTCCTGCAAGAGGAGATCGACCACGCCGACGCGTGGGATCTCGACTCACAGCTCGAGCAGGCGATGGACGCGCTCCGCTGCCCGCCCGGCGACGAGCTCGTCGCCGTGCTCTCCGGCGGCGAGAAGCGTCGCGTGGCGCTCTGCCAGCTCCTGCTGCAGAAGCCCGACCTCCTGCTCCTCGACGAGCCCACGAACCACCTCGACGCCGAGAGCGTGCTCTGGCTCGAGCAGCACCTCGCGAAGTACCCCGGCGCCGTGCTCGCCGTCACCCACGACCGGTACTTCCTCGATCACGTCGCCGAGTGGATCTGCGAGGTCGACCGCGGTCGCCTCTACCCCTACGAGGGCAACTACTCCACCTATCTCGAGAAGAAGCACGAGCGGCTCGAGGTCCAGGGCAAGAAGGACGCGAAGCTCGCCAAACGCCTCTCCGCAGAGCTCGACTGGGTGCGCTCGAATGCCAAGGGCCGCCAGGCCAAGTCCAAGGCCCGTCTCGCGCGATACGAGGAGATGGCGGCCGAGGCCGATCGCACGAAGAAGCTCGACTTCGAGGAGATCCAGATTCCGCCGGGCCCGCGTCTCGGCGACATCGTGCTCGAGGCGAAGAACCTCGAGAAGGGCTTCGGCGAGCGAGTGCTCATCGACAACCTGAGCTTCTCGTTGCCGCGCAACGGCATCGTCGGCATCATCGGGCCGAACGGCGTCGGCAAGACCACGTTGTTCAAGACGATCGTGGGTCTCGAGCCGCTCGACGACGGCAAGCTCAAGGTCGGCGAGACGGTGAAGATCTCCTACGTCGACCAGAGCCGCGGCGGCATCGATCCGAAGAAGACCCTGTGGGAGGTCGTCTCCGACGGCCTCGACTACATCCAGGTCGGCAAGACCGAGGTGCCGTCGCGTGCCTACGTGTCGACGTTCGGCTTCAAGGGACCCGACCAGCAGAAGCCGGCCGGCGTGCTCTCGGGCGGTGAGCGCAACCGCCTGAACCTCGCGCTCACCCTGAAGCAGGGCGGCAACCTGCTGCTGCTCGACGAGCCCACGAACGACCTCGACGTCGAGACGCTGTCGAGCCTCGAGAACGCGCTGCTCGAGTTCCCCGGCTGCGCCGTGGTCATCACCCACGACCGGTGGTTCCTCGACCGCATCGCGACGCACATCCTCTCCTACGAGGGCACCGACGACGACCCGTCGAACTGGTATTGGTTCGAGGGCAACTTCGAGTCGTACGAGGCGAACAAGATCGAGCGTCTCGGCCCCGACGCGGCGAAGCCGCACCGGTCGGCGTACCGCAAGCTCACCAGGGACTGACATGCGCCTGCATGTGCCCACACCATTGCGGTGGTCCGATCTCGATGCGTACGGGCACGTGAACAACGCGCGCATGCTGAGCCTGCTCGAAGAGGCCCGCATCCAGGCCTTCTGGATCAGCGACGACACGTCGGAGCACGCGGTCGGCGCGAGCACCGCGGTGCTCGACGCGACGCCGGGCGCGAACACGATCACGCTCATCGCCCGGCAGGAGGTCGAGTACCTCGCGCCGATCCCATACCAGCGCCAACCGGTCGACATCGAGCTCTGGATCGGCCACATGGGCGGTGCGAGCCTCGACGTCTGCTACGAGGTGTACTCGCCCGACGGCAACTCCCCCCGGGTGCTCTACACGCGGGCCGTCACGACGATCGTGCTCGTCGACGCCGCCACCGAGCGTCCGCGGCGCATCGACGACCGTGAGCGCGCGGCGTGGCAGCCCTACCTCGGCGAGCCGATCGAGTTCCGCCGACGCTGAGCATCACTGCTCGAGCGGTTCGTCGCTGAACGACCCCTCCCACACGGCCCGGCTTCCGGCCTCACCGATCTGCACGAGCGTCCACGTCGAGCCCGCGGCGACCGCGATCGCCCCAACGGTGAGCAGAGCACCCACCGCGGTCCGGATGCCCCTGCCGAGCACCACATGCTGAGGCTGCGTTGCGCGCCGGGCGACGACCAGCTCCACCACCGCCCACGCAGCGGCCACCCCGGCGAGCACGAGGATCGTGATGAGCCACGGCACGATGTCCTCACCCTGCGCCGTGTGCTGTTGGATGAGCGGCGCCGGCGGCACTCTTTGCTCGAGCCACTTGCCCGCCTCAATCGTGAAGAGACCGAAGGGGAGGAGGGCGGCCGCGGCCAGGAGCACCGGAAGCCAGAGCACGCGTCGCGCCGCCGGCCACGCCGCGATGAGCACGAGGGCGAGAGCAGTGAGCGGCGTCGCCACGATGAGGAAATGCACGAGGAGCACGTGCAGCGGCAGACCCGCGAAGGTGTAGTCGAAGTCGCCCATGGTCAGGACGCCGCGACGATCCGGTCGCCCGCGACGGCGACGGCGATGGGTGAGAGCGGTTCGAGGGCGGGGCCTTGGATCACGTCGCCCGTCGCCGCGTCGAACATCGAACCGTGGCACGGGCAATGGAACTCCGCGCCGGCCGCGGCGACCGTGCACTTCTGGTGCGTGCAGATCGCGCTGAACGCGACGACCTGGCCTGCGGTCGGCTGCGCGAGGAGCGCCTTCTCTCCATCGATGATCGCATCGATGCTACCGCCGACCGGCACATCCGCGAGAGCGGCGACATCACCGCCGGCAGGCGGCGCGTCGGGCGCAGTGGTCGGTTCCACGGGCGCCTCGTCGGTGACCGTGGGCGGGGGAGTGGGCGTCGTCGTCGCGGTGGGCGCGCCATCGGGGGCATCCGTCGAGCACGCGGCGAGTGCGAGTGCACCCCCGATCGCGCCGACCGACCCGATGGTCAGTGCGGTGCGCCTCGTGATGTCGGTGGGATCGGTCATCGCAGGAACTCCTTCGCTGGAGTCGCTCGCGCAGTGTGCGCGCCCAATGCCCCAATTGTGGGCTATCCGAGCGAGCACATGCGGAATCCCACAGGATTTATTCAGTCGAATGCATCGAAACCCGGCACGCGCACCATGCCCTCTTGGGCGACGCTCGCGATGAGCACGCCCTGCCGCGTGTAGATGCGGCCGAGGGAGAGGCCGCGCCCGCCACTGGCGGAGGGCGATTCCTGCACGAACAGCAGCCACTCGTCGACGCGCGCGTCGCGGTGCCACCACATCGCGTGGTCGAGGCTCGCGACCTTGAGCCCCGGAGTCGCCCACGGCACGCCATGTGCGCGCAGCACGGGCTCGAGGATCGAGTAGTCGCTCGCGTAGGCGAGCGCGGCGCGATGCTGCTTCGGATCGTCGGAGAGACGACCGAAGGCCTTCATCCACACGGCCTGCCGCGGCATCCGCTCACCCTCGACTGAGAGGTAGATCGGCGAGGGGATGTGCCGCACGTCGAACGCCCGATCGTTCGACCAGTAGCGCGCGGCGTCGTGGTCGATGCCGCCGAGCACGTCGGCGGTCGACGGCAGGCTCTCGGGGTCGGGAATGTCGTCGGGCATGTCGACCTGATGCTCGATGCCCTCGTCGCCGTCTTGGAACGAGGCGATGAGCGAGAGGATGGGCACGCCGTGCTGGAAGGCCTGTGTGCGGCGAGTCGAGAAGGACCGTCCGTCGTGGATGCGGTCGACCGAGAAGGTGATCGGATGCTGCACATCGCCCGGTCGCAGGAAGTACCCGTGCATCGAGTGGATCGCACGGTCGCTGGGCACCGTGTGCATGGCGGCGACGAGCGACTGCGCGAGCACCTGCCCGCCGAAGACACGCCCGAGCGGCATCCATTGCGACGGCCCGGTGAAGATGTCTTCGGTGGTGCGAGCGCCGGTGTCGGTGAGGTGCAGGGTGCTCAGCAGGCCGTCGATGGGGCTGGTCATCGTTCCTCCGTGTCGGTTGGCAGGGGCCGCCCGATCGCCGGCGGAGCGCGGGTCGCCGGTGGCGGCGGCGCACCTTGGTAGTTTAGACAGGAGATGGTTCAACAACTCACGCTCGCGGACAGCCTTTCACTCGGCGACCTGCACACCTATCTTCAACGCGCAGGCCGCGTCGAAGACGGTTCGGTGCGCCTTATCGCCGGTTCCGGCATCCTCGCGGTGTACACCGCGATCCTCTATCCGCGCGGGATCCTCGACGAGAGTCCCACGGTGCTCGGCCTGCGCACCTTCGCGCTCGCCGACGACGAGGAGTTCGACTCGGTCGTGCCGATGCGCTCCCTCGTCGACCGCATCGTGCGTGCGCGCGCCGAGATCGGCGAAGACGACGAGTCGCGCCCGGTGTCGATGTCGCGACCGCCCGAGGTGAACACGGTCACGTGGGCGGGCATCTCGCCGCCGCGCGGAGGCTGGCGGCCCCTTGGCGAGACGGATGCCGCGACGCTCGAGACGGCGGCCCGACGCGGTATCGACGAGGTCGCCCAGGCGATCCCGGCGGGCACCGGAGAGCAGCTCGTGCAGCGCGTGCGCTCCGAGGTCTGGGGGCGCGGCGTCGAGGGGCTCGAGTACGTGCCGACCGGTGCGGCCTTCGCCGCATACAGCCTGGGGTTCCTCGGCGACGACACCGTCAAGCTCTTCGAGACGGGCCCATGGACCCGGCTCTCCTCGCGGCGCGGCCACGTGCTCGTGCGCCGCAAGCCCTGGACGCTGAAGGCCTAGGCGCTCGCGATCGACCGCCCGGCGGCTCGCCCGGTGAAGAGGCATCCGCCGAGAAAGGTGCCCTCGAGCGCGCGGTACCCGTGCACGCCGCCGCCGCCGAACCCGGCGGCCTCGCCGACCGCGTAGAGGCCGGGCACGGGCGCGCCGTCGGCGCCGAGCGCTCGCGATTCGAGGTCGGTCTGGATGCCGCCGAGGCTCTTGCGTGTGAGCAGGTGGAGCTTCACGGCGATGAGCGGCCCGGCCTTCGGGTCGAGGATCTTGTGCGGCGTCGCGACGCGGATGAGCTTGTCGCCGCGATACTTGCGGGCGGCGCGAACGGCGATGAGCTGGAGGTCCTTCGAGAACTCGTTGTCGAGCTCGCGGTCGCGCGCCACGATCTCGCGTTCGATGTTCGCGGTGTCGAGCTCGGTGCTGTGGGAGAGCCCGCGCATGCCCTCGAGCAGTTCGGGCAGGGTCTCGGCGACGACGAAGTCGACGCCGTGCTGCTTGAACGCCTCGACGGGCGCCGGGGCTCCCGGTCGCACGCGTTGCGCGAGCAGGCGCACGTCTTTGCCGGTGAGGTCGGGGTTCTGCTCGCTGCCCGAGAGCGCGAACTCCTTCTCGATGATCTTCTGCGTGAGCACGAACCACGAATGCGCGTGCCCGGTGGCGACGATGTGCTCGAGCGTGCCGAGCGTGTCGAAGCCGGGGAAGAGCGGCACCGGCATCCGCTTGCCGTTCGCGTCGAACCAGAGCGATGACGGGCCGGGCAGGATGCGGATGCCGTGCAGCGGCCACACCGGATGCCAGTTCGTGATGCCCTCGGTGTAGTGCCACATGCGGTCGCCGTTGACGAGTCGTGCGCCGGCGGTCTCGGAGATCGGCAGCATGCGGCCGTCGACGTGCGCGGGCACGCCCGAGAGCATCGCGGCGGGCGGCTCACCCATGCGCTTCGGCCAGAACTGGCGCACGAGCTCGTGGTTGCCGCCGATGCCGCCCGAAGCGACCACCACGGCCGGAGCGCGCAACTCGAAGTCGCCGGTCACCTCGCGATTGCTCGGCTCGCCTCGCTCGGCAGGATCGTCTGCGAGCACGGCACCGCGCACGCCCACGACCGCGCCGCCCTCGACGATGAGCTCGTCGACGCGGTGACGATGGCGGATCTCGACGAGACCCGCTGCTTCGCCGGCCTTCACGCGCGCGATGAACGGCGCGAGCACGCCGGGACCCGTGCCCCACGTGATGTGGAAGCGCGGCACGGAATTGCCGTGCCCGATCGCGTTGTACCCGCCGCGCTCGGCCCAGCCCACGACGGGGAAGAATCGCACGCCCTTCTCGTGCAGCCAGGCGCGCTTCTCGCCGGCGGCGAACTCGAGATAGGCGTCGGCCCAGCGGCGCCCCCACTCGTCTTCGTCGCGGTCGAAGCCCGCCGTGCCGTCCCAGTCCTGTCGCGCGAGCTCGAGCGAGTCGCGCACGCCCATGCGGCGCTGCTCGGGCGAATCGACGAGGAAGAGGCCGCCGAACGACCACCACGCCTGGCCGCCGAGGGTGGCCTCGGGCTCCTGGTCGACGATCACGACGCGCTTGCCCGCATCGACGAGTTCCGCGGCCGCGACGAGCCCCGACAGGCCCGCTCCGACGATGATCGCGTCGGGCGCGGATGCAGGGGAGGGGGTGGCGGCCACATGGACTCCTTCGTCTCGGGTGGTGCTGCGATTGCCTGTGCGGCGTCAGTCGTCGAAGGTGTTCACCATAGCGAGGGCGGCGCGCTGCAGGTAGTCCCAGAGGGTGGCCTCGGCGAGCGGCGGGAGATCGAGCGTGTCGACGGCGGCCCGCATGTGCGCCAGCCAGCGGTCGCGTGCCTCGGGGTTCACCTTGAACGGCTGGTGGCGCATCCGGAGACGTGGATGCCCCCGCTGCTCGCTGTAGGTGCCCGGTCCGCCCCAGTACTGCTCCAAGAACATCAGCAGGCGCTCGGCCGCAGGACCGAGATCGTCTTCGGGATACATCGGCCGCAGCACCGGGTCGTCGGCAACACCCCGGTAGAACTCGGCGACGAGCCGCTCGAAGGTCGGGCGCCCGCCGACGGACTCGTAGAACGACTGGCCGACGGCGGCACCGTGCTCGCTGCCCCGCAGCGGAACGGTGGCGGGCTGCGCAGGACCCGAGCCGGGTGCGATGTTCTGCGGTTGGTCGGTCACGCGGTGCCTCCGTTCGGCGGGGTCTTCGTCTTCGCAGCTCGAGGTGCCTTCGGCTGTCGCCCCTTGACGGCGCCGGCGTCGTCGGGGCCCGCAACGACCGCGCTCGGCGCGGTCTTCGGGGGCTTCGCACCCTTCACCCGGGTGGCGCCGTCGAAGCCGGTGAGCACGACGCTGTTGAGACTCGGAAGCTTCACGTCCATTGCATCGAGCGTACGCTTCAGGCGCATCCGGAGCTCCCTGGCGATGTCGTCCTTCGACGAGGTGCGCACCTTCATGACGATGCGGATCACCATCGCGTCGTCGGAGATCGACTCGAGCCCCCATACCTCGGGCTTCTCGAGCACGCGTGAGCGCCACTTGGTCGTCTGGGCGAGCTCGGCGGCCGTGCGGAGCATCTCGGCCTCGACCGTCTCGATGTCGGCCTCATAGGGAACGGCGAGGTCGAGGATGACCCGCGACCAGCCCTGCGACATGTTGCCGACCCGCAGGATCTCGCCGTTGCGCACGAACCAGAGCGTGCCGTTCACGTCGCGCACCTTCGTGATGCGGATCTGCACCTCTTCGACGATGCCCGTGGCAGGGCCGAGGTCGACGACGTCGCCGACGCCGAGCTGGTCCTCGATGACCATGAACAGGCCGTTGAGCACGTCCTTCACGATGTTCTGCGCGCCGAAGCCGAGGCCGGCGCCGATCGCCGCCGAGAGCAGCGCGAACGAACCGAGGATGGTCGCATCGATGACGCCCACGATCATGAGCGTGCCGACGACGAAGAGCGTCACGTTCACGACGTTGCGGAGGAGGGTGCCGAGCGTGCGGGTGCGCTGCACGAGGCGCACTGCGGCGAGCGGCGACGCCTGCAGCGCCTGGGTGTCGGTGACGTCCTGCTTCTTCTTCACTCCCGAGACGATGCGGGTGACGACCCGGTCGATGACGAAGTGGAAGACCCAGCGGATGAGGAACGCGATCGCGACGATCACGACGACCGAGACGAGCTTGCCGACGATCGTGCCCCAATTCTGGGCCCAGAACTGCGCGACGCCGGTCCAGAAATCGACGCTCAGCGGCGTATCGTCTGGGAGGACCTCTGCGAAGAACATGGTGTGAAAGTCTACTGAGCGTCGCCCGAGAGATCGCTGGCATCGCGGGCCTGCGCGGCCAGGGCGCGCTCGAGCTCCGAGAGCTGCTCCGCGACGAGCCGGTGCAACGGTGCCGGCTCGGGGTTGGCGTCGAGCCACGCGCGCGTGACCGCGGCCACCTCGGGCGAGACGAGCGGCGCCGGGTAGAGGCGTGAGACGACGAGCGAGGCCATCGTGAAGCCGCGGCTCGCCCACACCGATTGCAGCTCGGCGAAGTACTCGTTCACGGTCGAGGCGAGCAGCTCTGGCCACAGCGTGCGTCGCCATCCGTCGGCGATCGCGCGGGCGAGGTCGTTCGACAGGCTCGTGTCGGTGACCACCCGCCGCCACGCGGTGTCCTTCACGGCCTGGTCGGGCCGCGCAGCGAGTGCCGTCTCGACCAGCTGGCGGCCCTTCGCGGTGTCGTCGCGAGCGAGTGCGTCGTCGATCTCGTCGTCGGATGCCGCGCCGAGGGCCGCGCGCGCGATCACGAGCTCCCAGCGCAGGTCGAGGTCGATCTCGAGGCCATCGAGCTTGATCGCACCATCGAGCAGGCTCCCGAGCACGTCGGCGTGCGCCGGCGTCGCCGCGATGCGAGTGAACGCCTTCACGAACTGCAGTTGCGCATCGGAGCCGGCGCCGGCGAGCTCGGCGAGCGCCCACACCGCGTCGCCGGTCTCGGCGGCGATCTGCTCCCGGTGCTCCTCGGCGAGATACCGGCCCACGGCGAGCTCGAGGCGCGAGAGCGCGAGTCCGCGAGCCGCCGACTGCGTCTCGTGCCCGATGCTGCCGATCACGAGCCGCACGAAGTCGCTCGGGGCGACCTCGGCGTCACGCACCGCGTCCCAAGCGGACCCGAGCACGACCGCTCGCGCGACGGGGTCTCTCAGCTCCGCGAGGTGCGTCGTCGCGGCGGCGAGCGAGCGCGCATCGAGGCGCACCTTGGCGTAGGTGAGGTCGTCGTCGTTCACGAGCAGCACCTCGGGCCGGGGGAGCCCGACGAGGCCGGGCACGTCGGTGGTCGCGCCGTCGACGTCGAGTTCGACGCGGTGCGTGCGCGCGAGTCCGGCGTCGCCGAGCGAATAACAGCCGATCGCGAGTCGGTGAGGGCGGAGCGTCGGATGCGACGCGCTCGCCGTCTGCTCGACACGTGCGGCGGTGATCGTGCCCGCGGCATCCGTCTCGACCACCGTTCTCAGCGTGTTCACGCCCGCCGTCTCGAGCCAGAACTCCGACCAGCGGGTCAGGTCACGACCGCTGGCCCGCTCGAGCTCGTCGAGCAGGTCGCGGAGGGTGGCATTGCCGCCGGCGTGGGCCGTGAGGTAGGCGCCGACCCCACGCTGGAACGCGTCGAGGCCGACCCACGCGACGAGTTGCTTCAGCACGGACGCACCCTTGTCATAGGTGATCGCGTCGAAGTTCACCTCGACGTCGGCGAGATCGTCGATGTCGGCGACGATGGGATGCGTCGACGGCAGCTGGTCCTGCTCGGCGGCGTGGGTCTTCTCGTCGCTCGCGAAGGTGGCCCAGACGCCCGTGAACTCGGTGACCTGCGAGGTCGCGAGCGTCGACGCCCACGTGGCGAACGACTCGTTGAGCCACAGGTCGTTCCACCACTTCATCGTCACCGAGTTGCCGAACCACATATGCGAGAGCTCGTGCAGCACGACGATGGCGCGCTGCTCGCGACGCGCATCCGACACTCGCGAGCGGAACAGGTAGGACTCGTTGAAGGTGACCGCGCCGACGTTCTCCATTGCGCCCCAGTTGTACTCGGGCACGAAGATCTGGTCGTACTTGCCGTAGGGGTAGGGAACGCCGAAGGCACTCTCGTAGAAGGCGAGGCCGGCTTGCACGGTCTCGAACATCACGTCGGGCTCTGCGTACGTGGCGAGCGAGGCACGCGTGAAGAGGCCGAGGGGGATGTCGCGGCCGTCGGCGCTTCGCGCGCCGGCGTGCCAGGCGCGATACGGGCCGGCGATGATCGCGACGATGTAGCTCGAGATCACCGGGCCGGGATCGAACGACCAGACTGCGGTCGACGATGGGTTGCGCGAGTCGACCGGCCCGGCCGTGGCCGTCGGCGTCGGCGCGTTGCTCAGCACCTGCCAGTGCGCGGGAGCCGCGATCGTGAAGCGGAACGAGGCCTTCAGGTCGGGCTGGTCGAAGACCGCGAAGACCCGGTTCGCCTCGGCGACGGCGAACTCTGTGTAGAGGTAGGTCTCGCCGTCGACGGGATCGACGAATCGGTGCAGTCCCTCGCCGGTGTTCATGTACCGGGCCTCGGCCACGACGCGCAGCTCGTTCTCGGCATCGAGACCGTCGAGCCGGATGCGGGTGCCGTCGCTCACCGCGTTCGGCTCGAGCGTGCGTCCGTTGAGCACGACCTCGTGCACTGCGTCGCTGCACGCCTCGATGAACGTCGACGCTCCGGAAGTCGCCTCGAAGCGCACGACCGTCTCGCTGCGGAACGTCTCGCCGCTGCCGGTGAGATCGAGCAGCACCTCGTAGCGCGGGGCCCAGACGGTCGAGGCGCGCTGTTCGGCTTCGGTGCGCGTGAGGTTGGCAGCGGGCATCGGCGAGTAGCCTCCATCGATCGGGTCGACCGCCAGCCTACTGACTCAGTTCGCGAGCCTCCTGACTCAGCTCGCCGCCGCGCCCGGCGCCGGGAGGACGCCGTTCTCGTACGCGAAGATCACGAGCTGCACGCGATCGCGCGCGTCGAGTTTCTGCAGCACACGGCCGACGTGGGTCTTCACCGTCGACTCCGAGAGGTGGAACGCAGACGCGATCTCGCCGTTGCTCTGCCCTTGCGCCACCGCGACGAGGATCTCGCGTTCGCGAGGGGTCAGCGTCGCCAGCACCATCGCGCCCTGATCCGATTGCGCCGTCGGCGTGGGCAATTGGGCCGCGAACAGCTCGATCATGCGTCGCGTCACCCTCGGAGCAAGGCTCGCGTCGCCGGCGTGCACGGTGCGGATGGCGGTAATGAGCTCTTGCGGGCGAGCGTCCTTCAGGAGGAACCCGCTCGCACCCGCCCGGAGTGCAGCGAACGCGTATTCGTCGTGGTCGAAGGTCGTGAGCACGATGATCCGGGGCGGTGCTGCGCCGCCGCCGTTCGATACGGTCGAGACGATCGTCTCCGTCGCGGCGATCCCATCGATGCCCGGCATCCGCACGTCCATGAGCAGCACGTCGAGTTCGTGCGTGCGAGCGAGCTCGATCGCGCCGCGGCCGTCGGCAGCCTCGCCGACCACTTCGATGCCGGGCTCAGCTTCGAGCAGCATGCGGAATCCGATGCGCACGAGCGCCTGGTCGTCGACGATGCCGACACGGATGGCGATGGGCGAGGTGTTCACGCGTCGACCTCGGAGATCGTGGGGATCGCGGCACGCTCGTCGCGGGGGAGCACCACGCGGAGCCGCCACCCGCCACCTGTGCGCGGGCCGGCTTCGAGCGAGCCGCTGTAGAGCGCCACGCGCTCGCGCATGCCGATGAGGCCCCGGCCGCTGCCCTCGACCTGCGTCGTCGACGGTGCATGGCCGTCGTCAACCACGAGCACCTCGGTGGCATCGCCGCGATACTCGATCGTCACCTCGACACGGCTCGCCGCGGCAGCATGCCTGAGCGTGTTCGTGAGGCCTTCCTGCACGATGCGGTAGATCGTGAGCTCGAGGGCCGGGTCGGCGTCGGGGCGGCCGATCGTCGTGAGCCGCACGGGCATGCCCGCCCCGCGGAAGCCCTCGATGAGCTCGGGCAGGTCGGCGGTGCCGGGCTGCGGTGACCGCGCGGCATCCCGGGATTCGGACTCGGCGAGGATGCCGAGCATGCGGCGCATCTCAGCGAGGGCGCCTCGCCCGGTGTCGGCGACGAGCCGCATGGCCTCGCCGGCTCGTGCTGCGTCGCGTTCGGCCGTCGCGGCGGAGCCCTCGGCGAGTGTCACCATCACGGTCACGCTGTGCGCGACGACGTCGTGCATCTCGCGAGCGATGCGAGAGCGCTCGACGGCGGTCGCGAGCAGCGCCTGCTGGTCGCGCTCGCGGGCGAGGTCGTGCGCTCGGGCGATGAGGGCGTTGAGGTAGCGGCGCCGGTTGCCGACGGTCACGCCGATGAGCGTCGCGATGAGCATGAAGATTGCGTACTGCGTGGCGGATTCCGGGGCGCCGATGTCGAAGGGGGAGACCATGTCGTCGGCTTGTGCCGCGACGGAGAGGTACGCCGACGCCGTCCCGACCACGACCGAGGCGCCGAACCCGACCCACGCTGCTCTCGTCGACCGGTAGACGGCGAGGGCGTACAGCGCGACGAGCACCGGGAACAGGTCGATCGAGCCGAGCGGGTAGATGACGAGGCAGCTGAACCAGCCGACGCCCATGAGGAGCCAGGGCCTGGTTCGGCGGTAGAGCATCGCGGCGGCGGATGCGGCGACGGAACCGAGTTGGGCGAGTCCCAACCAGAACGGCCCAGACGGTTCGAACGCGAACGAGAGCGTGCCGAGGAGCGTCGGCACGAAGTAGAGCGCGGCGATCAGTGCATCGGTGAGCCGCGGATGCCGCCCCCAGAACTGGCGCACGACGCCCGGCGGCTTCGGCAGACGAAGCTCTCCCCCGACTACCGATGCCGGGTAGCCGGGGGAGAGCGGTGCTTCCGTCATGGACTGGACTCTACGCGTCTCGCCGCTTCAGGAGCACGACGGCTCCGACGATGGGTGCCCCCACCCAGCCGAGCACGATGAGGAGGTTCTCCCAGAACGGCACCGCGTCAGCCGCGGCCGAGGTGTCGGCGAAGAGGCTGTGCCCTGCGTTCGGGAGCACGTACGGCAGGACGTCCTGCACCCAGTCGGCGGGGATCATCTGCAACACGAGCGGCAACACGAGCAGTACCCCGACCACGGTTGCGATGCCGCCGGCGCTCGATCGGAGCATGGTGCCCACCCCGAGCGCGAACAACGCGATGAGGGCAAGGTAGAGCCCGGCGCCGAGGATCCGCAGGATGACGCTGGCGTCGAGCAGGTTCGCGCCGATGCCCGAGTCGGCGAACACCGCGGACGCCACGAAGAAGGCGCCCACTGCTGAGATCGTCGCCATCACGAAGGTCACGGCGAACAGCACGACGGCCTTGGCCGCGAGGGCCGGCAGCCTGTTCGGCACGGCTGCAAGCGTCGAGCGGATCATCCCGGTCGAGTACTCACCGGTGATCACGAGCACGCCGAGCACGGCGACGACGAGCTGTCCGAAGAACGCGCCGAACGTCGAGGCCTGCACGAGCAACCCGGCCTGCGCCTCGCTCGACAGGCCGGCGGCATCCGCTTCGCCCGCTGGGCCGCCGCCGCTCACGTAGCTCAGCGTCATGATGAGCGCCATGCCGAGCGAGAGCACCACGAGGATCACGTACGACCAGATCGTCGAGCGGAGGCTGCGGAGCTTGATCCATTCGGAGCGGAGCACACCGCCGAATGACAGCGAGGTGGGGCGAGTGCGCTGCGAGGGTCGCGCGGTGGTTGGGGTGATCGTGGTCATCGGACGGCCTCCGTGCGGTATTCGACCGAGTCGGCGGTCAGGGCCATGTAGGCCTCTTCCAGCGACGCGTTCTGCGGGGTGAGTTCGTGGATCGCGAGTCCGTGCTCGGCGGCGAGGTCGCCGATACCGGATGCCGCGACGCCCGTGACCTCGAGCACGCCCGCCTCGGAGCGCACCACGGCGATCTCGGGTGCGGCGAGCAGGTCGGCGAGTTCCGAGGCGTGCGGCGACCGAACCCGGACCCGGGGGCGAGTTCCGCCGGCGATGATGTCGGCGACGGGCGCATCGGCGATGATCTCGCCGCGGCCGAGCACGATGAGGTGATCGGCGGTGACGGCCATCTCGCTCATGAGGTGCGAGGAGAGGAAGACCGTGCGGCCCTCCGAGGCGAGGTGCCGCACGAACTGGCGCACCCACAGCACGCCCTCGGGGTCGAGCCCGTTGACGGGTTCGTCGAGGATCAGGGTGGCGGGGTCGCCGAGCATCGCCGCCGCGATGCCGAGGCGCTGGCCCATGCCGAGCGAGAACCCGCCGACGCGCTTGCGCGCCACGGACTCGAGCCCCGTGAGCTCGATGACCTCGTGCACGCGGCGCGCGCCGATGCCGTGCGTGGCGGCCATGGCGAGCAGGTGGTTGAACGCGCTCCGGCCCGTATGCACGGCCTTCGCGTCGAGGAGCGCGCCGACCTCGTGCAACGGCGCCCGGTGCGCCGCGTACGGCTTGCCGTTGACCGTGACGCGGCCATCGCTCGGCCGGTCGAGGCCGACGATCATGCGCATCGTCGTGGATTTGCCGGCGCCGTTCGGGCCGAGGAAGCCGGTGACCTGCCCCGGGCGGACGGTGAAGCTGATGTCGTTGACGGCCGTCTTCGCGCCATAGCGCTTGGCCAGTCCTTCTGCGGTGATCATGCTAGCAACGCTAGGGATCGCCGAACGCTCGGGCATCGGCCGGGGGAATGGTTTCGGGGCGGCGGCGGATGGTACCGAGGTACCACCCGCCGCCGCCCCGAAGTACGGCAGCGACTACCGCGCGGCGTGCTCCCGCGCGGCGAACTCCGACGCGCCGCGTTCCTGCGTGTCGCGCTCCTGCGCTGCGAGCGCGCGCTCGACTCCGGCGAGGTTCTCGATCACGAGGCGGCGCAGCGCCGGCGTCTCGGGGTGCGAGTCGAGCCACGCGCGCGACGCGTCGGCGAGCGAGCGGTTCGCGAGCGTCGACGGGTAGAGACCGTCGACGAGCTTCTCGGCGATCGCGTAGCTGCGCGACTCCCACACGTCTTCGAGCATCGCGAAGTACCGCTCGACGAACGGCTCGAGCAGCGCCGGGTCTGCGGCCCGGAGGAAGCCCAGCGCGGTCGTGCGCACGATGGTGTTGGGCGCGGTGTCGACGTCGATGAGCGACGACCAGGCGCGCTGCTTGCCCGCGAGCGTGGGAGTGGCCGCTCGGGCGTGCGCGGCCGACTGCTGTCCGGTTGCCGTGTTGTCTTCCGCGAGGCGCGCATCGATCTCGGCGTCGCCCGCGCGACCGGCGGCCACGAGCGCGATGAGCAGCTCCCAGCCGAGATCGGTGTCGATGTCGAGTCCATCGAGCGCGAGCGAACCGTCGAAGAGCGCCTGCAGCACGTCGACGTTCGAGCCGGACTCCGCGATCGAGGCGAAGTACTTCACGAACTGGAACTGCGCGTCGCTGCCAGGAGCCGCGGCGCGTGCCAGATCCCAGAACGTGTCGGCGAGGCTGCGCAGCGCTTCGACGCGGCGCTCAGGCGCGGTGTACGAGCTCGCAGCGAGCACCGCCTGCCCGAGCACGATACGCAGCGTCGTCGACTCGGTCTCGGTGGCGATGTTCCCGAGCACGAGCCGCAAGTACTCGGTCGCACTCGTCTCGGCGTCGCGCGTGGCATCCCACACCGAGCTCCAGACGAGGGCGCGGGCCAGGGGGTTCTCGATGCCCGAGAGGTGCTCGGTCGCGGCCGCGAGCGACGCCTCGTCGAGGCGGATCTTCGCGTAGGCGAGGTCGTCGTCGTTCAGGAGCACGAGCGCGGGGCGGGCGAGCCTCACGAGCTCGGCGACGTCGGTGCGCTCGCCGTCGACGTCGAGCTCCAGGCGGTGCTCGCGAACGAGCTTGTCGCCCTTGAGGTTGTAGAAGCCGATCGCGAGTCGGTGCGGGCGGATGGTGGGGTAGTCGGCGGCCGCCGACTGCAGCACCGTGAACGCGGTGATCGTGCCCGAGGCATCCGTCTCGATCTCAGGACGCAGCGTGTTGACGCCGGCTGTCTCGAGCCAGAGCTCCGACCAGCTGGAGAGGTCGCGGCCGCTCGCCGTCTCGAGCTCTGCGAGCAGGTCGGCGAGCGTGGTGTTGCCCCACTGGTGCTTCTTGAAGTAGGCCGAGACGCCCGTGAAGAACGCGTCGATGCCCACCCAGGCCACGAGCTGTTTCAGCACCGAGCCGCCCTTGGCATAGGTGATGCCGTCGAAGTTCACCTGCACGTCTTCGAGGTCGTTGATGGTCGCGACGACCGGATGCGTCGAGGGCAGCTGGTCTTGGCGGTATGCCCAGTTCTTCTCCATGGAGTTGAACGTCGTCCAGGCCTCGTGCCACTCAGTGGCCTCGGCGGTCGCGATCGTCGACGCCCACTCGGCGAACGATTCGTTCAGCCAGAGGTCGTTCCACCACTTCATCGTGACGAGGTCGCCGAACCACATGTGGGCGAGCTCGTGCAGGATCGTGACGACGCGGCGCTCCCTGATCGCGTCGGTCACCTTCGAACGGAACACGTAGGCCTCGGTGAAGGTCACCGCGCCGGCGTTCTCCATCGCACCCGCGTTGAACTCGGGCACGAAGAGCTGGTCGTACTTCTCGAACGGGTACGCGAGGTCGAACTTCGACTCGAAGTACTCGAAGCCCTGCTTCGTCTTCTCGAAGACGTAGTCGGCGTCGAGGTACTGCGAGAGGCTCTTGCGGCTGTACACGCCGAGCGGGATGACGCGGCCGTCGCGGCTCGTGAGCTCGTCGCGCACGACGGCATACGGGCCCGCGACGAGGGCGGTGATGTAGCTCGAGATGCGCGGGGTGGGCGCGAAGGCCCAGGTCTTGGCGTCGGCGCCCGCGGCGACGGCCTCGGGCGTCGGCGAGTTCGACACGACCTCCCAGTGCGCCGGTGCAGTGACCGTGAACCGGAACGAGGCCTTCAGGTCGGGCTGCTCGAACACCGCGAACATGCGGCGCGAGTCGGGCACCTCGAACTGCGTGTAGAGGTAGACCTCTTCGTCGACCGGATCGACGAAGCGGTGCAGGCCCTCGCCGGTGTTCATGTAGTTGCCGTCGGCGACGACGACGAGCTCGTTCTCGGCCGCGAGGTTCGGCAGCTGGATGCGGACGCCGTCGCTGACCTCGGCGGGGTCGAGCGAGGCGCCGTTCAGCGTCACCGAGTGCATGGTCGCCGTGATCGCATCGATGAACGTCGAGGCGCCCTCTGTGGCGGCGAAGCGCACGGTCGTCTGGCTGCGGAACACCTCCGGACCGGTGGTCACATCGAGCACGACGTCGTAGTCGTGCACCGAGACCAGCGCGGCGCGCTCCTCGGCTTCGATTCGGGTGAGGTTCTCTCCGGGCACGTGTGGGGCTCCTTCGCGGTCATCGACGCGGCTCGTGGCCGCAGGCAATGCCCATCAGCCTAGCCCGCAGGCGGCCCGCGCAGCAGGCCCTGCGCATTGACCGTCTCGCGCCCCGGATCTAGCGTGGCGATATGCACACGAGCGTCGATCCCAGTGCACCCACGCCCGATCGGTATCGGGCCTTCGCCGAGGTCGAGTCCCGAGGAATGTCGACGACGTATGAGGCGTGGGCGCTCGGTGCGGCGGATGACCCGGCCACGCTGCGGCTCATCGACGAGCTGCCTCCGGCGAAGCGCCAGCCGAACCTCGTGTTCGCCGCGGCGCGGTTCCAGGGTGTGCCGGCCGGGCCCTACTCCCTCTTCCGGGAATGGCTGCACGCGCATTGGGTGGAGGTGCGGGCCACCGCGCTCACCCATGCCACCCAGACGAACGAAGCCGCGCGCTGCGCGCTCCACCTCCCGGTGCTCGCCCGGCTGCAAGGCCCGCTCGCCCTGCTCGAGGTGGGAGCCTCGGCGGGTCTCTGCCTCTACCCCGACCGGTACAGCTACCGGTACACGGGGCATCCGCAGCTCGACCCCGTCGACGGACCGAGCGAGGTCGTGCTCGACTGCGAGGCATCCGCCGCCGTTCCGATTCCCGAGCTGCTCCCCGACGTCGTCTGGCGGGCGGGCATCGACCTGAACCCGCTCGACGTACGGCGACCCGATGACCTCGCGTGGCTCGATGCGCTCATCTGGCCCGAACACGACGATCGGAGGGCCCGGCTGCAGGCTGCCGCGCGCATCGCCGCCGCCGACCCGCCCCACATCGTCGCGGGCGACCTCAACGAGCGTCTCGCCGGCCTCGCGGCCGAGGCGCCCTCAGACGCGACCCTCGTCGTCTTCCACACCGCGGTCCTCGCCTACCTCGACGAGGCCGCGCGTGCGGAGTTCGTCGGCACCGTGCGCGGGCTGCCCGGTCACTGGGTCTCGGTGGAGGGACGCACGATCGTGCCCGGCATCGCCGTGCGCGAGGACTCCGCCCGCGACGGAACCCAGTTCGTGCTCGCGCTCGACGGCGAACAGCTCGCGTGGGCGCAACCGCACGGGCGCGCGCTCCGCTGGGTCGCGAATCCCTAGACTTGGCGCATGCGCATCCATATCGCGACCGACCACGCCGGCCTCGAGTTCAGCCGCACCCTCGTCGACCACCTCACCAACGGTGGGCACGAGGTGCTCGACCACGGGCCGTCGGTGTACGACCCGCTCGACGACTACCCGGCGTTCTGCATCAACGCGGCGCTCGCCGTCGTGCGAGACCAGGCCGCGGGCGTGCGCGCGCTCGGGATCGTGTTCGGCGGCTCGGGCAACGGCGAGCAGATCGCCGCGAACAAGGTGCGCGGCATCCGTGCTGCCCTCGTCTGGAGCATGGACACGGCGATTCTCGCGCGCGAGCACAACGACGCGAACGTCATCTCGATCGGTGCGCGCCAGCACACGGTCGAAGAGGCCATCCGCTACATCGACGCGTTCATCGCCGAGCCGTTCTCGGGCGACGAACGCCACGTGCGCCGCATCGCGCAGCTCGCCGAGTACGAGGAGACCGGCGACATCGCGGGCAAGGGCGTCGACGTCTCGACGGGCTCGACCGCCGCTTCGGAGTAGACGAGCGCAATGCCCGAGGGCCACTCCGTCCACCGCATCACGCGGCAGTTCGAGCGCAACTTCGTGGGGCACGTCGTGCATGCGTCGAGTCCGCAGGGCAGGTTCGCGGCGGGCGCCGCTGAGCTCGACGGGCGACGGATGACGGATGCCCGCGCTGTCGGCAAGCAGATGTTCCTCGGCTTCGAGGGCGACCGCTGGCTCCGGGTGCACCTCGGCATGTACGGCGCGTGGGACTTCGCCGGCGACATCCTCATGGACGCGACGATCGCCTCGGCCAACGGCCGCATGGGGCACACAGGCCAGAAAGGCACGTTCCTAGAGGGCTCGAACCCCGATGCGGTCGTATTCGACACGGCGGGGGAGAACTCCATCACCTCCATCGGCGCGCCTCGGCGCACCCGATTGCGGATGTCGGAGTCCGAGAAGGAGAGCAACGAACTCACGACCTTCCCGCCCGAACCCGTGGGGCAGGTGCGCGTGCGGCTCCTGACCGACACGGTGAGCGCCGACCTCCGGGGGCCCACGGCGTGCGAGGTGCTCGATCCCGCGCAGGTCGAGGCCGTCGTGGCCCGGCTCGGGCCCGATCCGCTCATCGACGAGGGCAAGGCCGCAGAAGACCGGTTCGCGGCATCCGTCACGAAGAAGCCGACCCCGATCGCGCTGCTGCTCATGGACCAGAACGTGATCGCGGGCATCGGCAATGTCTATCGCGCCGAGCTCCTGTTCCGCGCGCGGCAGAATCCGCACACGCCGGGCAGGCTCGTGCCGGAAGAGCACGTGCGGCACTTGTGGCGCGACTGGGCGAAGCTGCTCCGCCTCGGCGTGGAGACCGGCCAGATGATGACGATGGACGACCTCGACGACGAAGCCTTCCGTGCAGCGATGGCGAATCGTGCCGATCGGCACTGGGTGTACAAGCGCGAGGGGCTGCCCTGTCGGGTGTGCGGCACCAACATCGTGCTCGAGGAGCTGGGCGCCCGCAAGCTCTACTGGTGCCCGTACTGCCAGGCGTAGGTCGCAGCTTCCGGCGGGAATCCGAACATGTCGCCGGGTCATCCATGGTGTTACCGCGTCGTTAAAAGTTCAATGAATTCTGAAAGTTCATGAACGAAGCATGGACTCTTGGTGTCCCGCTCCCTACCATTGCCTCAACGATGAGCCGGCGACCCCCGCTGCAGGCTCAGGCCCGGGCGGCCGCGACATCCCAGTCGCCGGTCCATGAGGAGGAACTGTGAAACACCCAGCACTTGCGCTCCTGGGCGCGGCGTCCGTCGTGGTTCTCGCACTCTCTGCGTGCACGAGCGGAGGCGAGGGCGCCGACGCCACCGGCGATCGCACGATCGTCTTCGCGACGGGGGAGCCCGACCACCTCACGCCCGGTCGCCAGACCGTCGCCTTCGACCAGGTGCTCAGCGTCTTCGCCCCGCTCGTCACGCTCAACGAGCAGAACGAGCTCGAGTACGTGCAGGCCGAGTCGATCGAGTCCGACGACGCGACGACGTGGACGATCACGCTGAAGGACGGCTGGACCTTCCACAACGGCGAGCCGGTCACGGCACACAGCTACGTCGACGCGTGGAACCACACCGCCTATGGTCCGAACTCATGGGAGAACAGTGGACAGCTGGCTTCCATCTCCGGCTACGCCGACCTGAACCCCACTGAGGGAGAGCCGGTCGCCGAGACCATGAGCGGCCTCGCCGTGGTCGACGAGCTCACCTTCACGGTCGAGCTCATCGGACCCGACAGCCAGTTCCCGCTGCAGTTGAGCTCGGGCCAGACGGGGTTCTATCCGATGCCCGAGGCCGCGTACGAAGACCTCGATGCCTACGACCGTCGGCCCATCGGGAACGGCCCGTTCGAGATGACCGAGCCGTGGGAGGACAACGCCGAGTTCACGGTCAGTGCGTACGACGACTACGCCGGCGAGCAGCCGACCATCGACGGCGTCACCTTCCGCAGCTACACCGACATGAACACCGCCTACACCGACGTGCTCGCCGGCAACGCCGACGTCGTCTTCGTGCCCGCGGGCAAGATGACGAACGCCGGGGCCGACTTCGGCGACCGCCTGTACGCGTTCGAGGCACCCGGCGTGGACTACCTCGGCTTCCCGCTGTGGGATCCGCGCTACGCGAGCACCGAGTTGCGACAGGCCATCTCGATGGCGATCGACCGCGACGCTGTCAACGAGGCGATCTACGGCGGCATCCACGAACCCGCCACGGCGCTCACGGCGCCGAGCATGGCCGGCACTCCCGAAGGCGTCTGCGGTGAGTACTGCGAGTTCGATCCAGACGCCGCGAAGGCGCTGCTCGAGCAGGCCGGCGGCTTCGAGGGCACGATGGAGATCATCTATCCCGGCGGCCTCGGCATCGACTCGCTCTTCGAGGCGTACGCCAACCAGATCCGCCAGAACCTCGGCATCGCCGACGTCGTGGCCAAGCCGACGACAGATTGGGCCGAGTACTACGAGTCGCTGACCTCGAAGACGGTGACCGGGCCGCACTTCGGTCACTGGGGCGCGCTCTACGCGAGCCAGCAGAACACCTTGCGCAGCCTCTTCACCGAGACCGGCGGATGCTACGACTGCACGGCGTACAGCAATGCCGAGGTCGACGCACTGCTCGCCGAGGCCGATGCTGCACCGACGCTCGACGAGTCCTACGCGCTGTACGCCGAGGTGCAGGAGGTCGTGCTGGAGGACTTCCCGACGGTGCCGACGTTCTCGAACAAGTACCCGTACGTGACCTCGCCGAAGATCGCCGAGCTCCCGGCCGTGTCGGGCAGCGTCGTGCTCTCGCTCGTCGAGCTCTCGGAAGGATAGGCACCGCGTGATCGGCAACACCGCCCGCTCCGGCGAGGGCCCTGCGCTCGCCGGCTCGGTGGAGGAGATCCTCCACCGGGCCGGCGCAGTGCCCGCGGCAACCTCGTTCCCGGGCGTCGATGAGCTCATCGCACGATTCGATGCGATCGCCGCTGCTCATCCCGGCTCGATCGAGCGTCGGCGGATCGGCACGAGCCGGCGCGGTGAGCCCATCCCGATGTACTCCGTCGGCTCCGGACGACGCAACCACCTGGTCGTCGGCGGGGTGCATCCGAACGAGCCGATCGGAGCCCTGACGGCGCTGCACCTCGCCCAGGCGCTCGCCGATCGCGACCCGTTCCTCGAGGCGCTCGACGCCCGCTGGCACATCGTGCCCTGCATCGACCCAGACGGGGCACGGCTGAACGAGGCGTGGTTCTCCGAGCCGGGCGACCGCCGGCACTACGGGCGGCATTTCTACCGCCCGGCGCCCACCCAGCAAGTGGAGTGGTCGTTCCCGACCGATTACAAGCGCGCGTACTTCGACGAGGTCACCTCCGAGAGCCAGGCACTCATGCGGGTCATCGACCGTGTGCAGCCCGACCTCTACGTCGCGCTCCACAACGGCGAGATGGGCGGCGTCTACTACTACCTCTCACGGCCGGTGCCGGCCCTCCATGAGGTGCTGCATGCGATCCCGGCCGGTCTCGGTCTCCCGCTCGACACGGGCGAGCCCGAGGCGCCGCACCTCGAGTCGTTCGCGCCGGCGATCTTCGGCATGGGCACGATCGGCGAGACCTACGACTATTACGAGGCCCTTGGCGTCGACCCCGTGAGCGTCGTCGGGGGATCGAGCTCGAGCGAATACGCCTCGCGCTACGGCACGCTCTCACTGATCGCGGAGCTGCCGTATTGGACGCACCCCGATTCCGACGACGTGAGTCCGATCGACGAGACGTACGCACACTTGCTCCGGCGCACCGCTCACGGCATGCGCGAGTTGCACTCGAGCCTCGCGTCGATCCTCGAGCGGGCAGAACCGCACCTCGTGCTCGAGACGCCGTTCCTCGAGGCGACGCGAGCCTTCGTGCCGATGTTCGCAAGCGCGGCCGAGGCCGACGAAGCGCGCGCACAGGATGCCGCGGCCGCGCGCCCTGCGACCGTCGCCGAGCGGTTCGGCTGCGAGGACATCCTGCAGTGCTTCCGGCTCCGCTACGGCGGCATGCTGCTGCGAGCACTCGAGGCCGAGACCTCGGCCGGCACGGCAGGACCCGAACTGCATCGACTGGCGGCGGAGACGGCCGAGCTCTACCGCGAGTGGCAGTCGCGTCCCTCGATCGCCGATGACGCCTCCGTCGTGCCGCTCGCCTTGCTCGTGGGCGTGCAGTACGGCGCCACCCTCGCTGCCGCGGTCGCCGTGCGGGACTCCGGCGCATGAAGATCGCCGTCGGGATCGGCACGCGAGCGGGTGGGCTGCTCGTCGTCTTCGTGGGCGTGACGTTCCTCATCTACCTGATGGTGTTCGGCCTCCCGGGCGATCCGATCCGGGCGCTGGGCGGTGACCGGCCGCTCACGGATTCGGTCGTCGCGACCCTCCGCGAGCGGTACAACCTCGACGCGCCGCTCTGGCAGCAGTACGTGGACTATCTGGCCGGACTCCTGCGCGGTGACTTCGGCATCGACTTCACGGGCCGATCGGTCGGTGGGCAGATGGCCGCGCGCTGGCCGGTGACGATCGCCCTCGCGCTCACTGCCTGGGCCATCGAACTCATCGTCGGACTCGTGCTCGGCGTGATCGCGGCGATCCGGGCCGGCACGGTCGTCGACAAGTCGATCCTCGGCGTCACGATCGTGGCGAGCGCCGTTCCCGTCTTCGTGCTCGGATCCACGGCGCAGCTCGTGCTCGGGGTTCGCCTCGGGTGGTTTCCCGTTGCCGGCACGGCTGCAGGCTGGCCGACCGCCTACCTCCTGCCTGCGCTCGTCATCGCCGTCTTCGGCCTTGCTGCGGTCTCGCGACTCATGCGCACCTCGGTGCTCGAGAACATCAACGCCGACTACGTGCGCACGGCGCGCGCGAAGGGCCTCGACGAGGGGAAGGTCATCGGCGTGCACGTCATGCGCAACTCGATGATCCCCGCGGTCACCTATCTCGCGACCGACCTCGGATTCCTCCTCGGCGGCACCGTGATCATCGAGGGGATCTTCAACCTTCCCGGCGTCGGGAATCTCCTGTTCCAGGCGATCCGCAGCCACGAGGGCCCGACGGTCGTCGGCGTGTCGACGGCGCTCATTGTCATCTTCCTGATCACGAGCCTCATCGTCGACGGCCTGCACATCGCACTCGACCCGAGGATCCGCCGATGAGCCAGCTCGCTGACCTCGCACCCGCGCCCGTTCCGGCCGGGCGGCGCACCCCGTGGCGGCGCACCCCGTGGCGGCGCACCGTGCGCAGCATCCGCTTCCTCGTGCCTGCCGCGATGCTCGCACTGCTCGTGGTCATCGCGCTCTTCCCGTCGCTGTTCGCAGGGCTCTTCGGCAACGGGGATCCGCGCGTCTGCGATCTGCGCATGAGCGGTGATGCGCCTGCCCCGGGGCATCCGTTCGGATACGACCTGCAGGGGTGCGACGTCTACGCCAACGTCATCTACGGCACGCAGTCCTCGCTCGCCGTCGGCGTCTTCACGACGATGCTCGCGACCGTCGCAGCCGTGGTGCTCGGCACGATCGCGGGGTACCGCGGGGGAGCGGCCGACTGGATCATCTCGCGCCTCACCGACGTGTTCCTCGGCTTCCCGTTCCTGCTCGGGGCGATCGTCGTGCTGACGAGCATCGGCCAGCGGTCGGTGCTGACCGTCTCGCTCGTGCTCTCGCTGTTCGGCTGGCCGCTCATGGCACGACTCGTTCGCGGTTCCGTGCGTTCCGTGCGGAATGCCGACTACGTGCGTGCGGCGCGAACGATGGGCATCGGCACCGGCCGGATCATCTCGCACCACGTGCTGCCGAACGCGCTTGCGCCGGTGCTCGTCATCGCGACCATCACGACCGGATCCGTGATCGTCGCCGAGAGCTCGCTCACCTACCTCGGCATCGGTCTCGAGGCGCCGGCGATCTCCTGGGGACTCCAGCTCGCGAGTGCGTCGAGCCAGTTCCTGAGCAGCCCCCACTTGCTCGTCTTCCCGTCGCTCTTCCTCGCGGTCACCGTGCTCAGCATCATCTCGCTCGGCGACACCCTCCGTTCGACCCTCGATCCCAGGAGGCAGCAATGAAGTCGGCGAGATCGATGACCACGACCGATCGAATAGGCTGCGGCACGACGCAGCACGTCAGCGAAACCGAGGGAAACGGGCCTGATCCATGGCAGCACACGACGACACCGCGACGCCGGACAGAGTTCAGGAGACCGACGACCGTGAGCGGCGGCGGCGTGAGTTCGCCGAGGACTTCGGGCTCTATTGGGAGCAAGCGGGCAGCCCGCGCATGGACGGCCGCATCCTCGGCTACCTCATGATCATGAAAGAGCCGTACATCTCGTCGGCTGAGCTCGCGAAGGTGTTGAACGCGAGCGCGGGGTCGGTGTCGATGTCCACGCGCCGCATGGTCGATGCCGGCTTCATCAAGCGGCACGTCGTGCCGGGCGATCGCAACCACTACTTCCGTGCCGACGACGACCCGTGGGGGAGCTTCCTCGCGGGCGAGCGGCGCTATCTCGATCGCCAGCGCGAGCTCATCGAGCACGGCTTCGATATCGCCGGCGACGACGAGACCGACGTTCGCCGTCGCCTCCGCAACGGAAGCGACTACATGACGTGGCTCGCGCAGTACCACCGCAAGATGCTCGGCGAGTGGGAGGCCTACAAGGCCGAACGAGGGCTCGGCGATGACTGAGCCGACCCCCGATGCGCTGCTGCGCGTCGCCGGCCTGGGCGTCGAGTTCGATGTCGACGGGCAGCGGAACGTCGCCGTCGAGGACGTCTCGTTCGAGATCGGCCGCAACGAGGTGCTCGCGCTCGTCGGCGAATCGGGATCGGGAAAGAGCATGACAGCGATGTCGCTCCTCGGCCTGCTGCCGCGGAACGCTACGGTCACGGGATCGGCGATGCTCGACGGCCAGGAGCTCATCGGCCTCGACCCGAAGGGCCTGCGCGAGGTGCGCGGCTCTCGCGTGGCGATGATCTTCCAAGACCCGCTCGCCGCCCTGAATCCGGTGCTCACGATCGGGTTCCAGATCGCCGAGGCGGTGCGCCTGCATGATCGCCGTCGAGATCGAGCTGCTGTGCGCGCCCGCGTGATCGAGCTCTTGCGTCTCGTCGAGATCGCCGATCCCGAGACCCGACTCGGTCAGTATCCGCACCAGCTCTCGGGCGGGCAGTGCCAGCGTGTCGTGATCGCCATGGCCCTCGCGGGCGACCCCGAGCTCCTGATCGCCGACGAGCCGACCACCGCGCTCGACGTGACGGTGCAAGCCGAGGTGCTCGACGTGCTCCGTCGCATGCGTGGGCGGCTGCAGAGCAGCATCCTGCTGATCACCCACGACATGGGCGTCGTCGCCGACCTCGCCGACCGGGTCGCCGTGATGCGCCGCGGCGTCGTCGTCGAGTGCGACAGCGCCGAGCGGCTCTTCGCCGAGCCGTGGAACGACTACACGCGGGAGCTCCTCGCTTCGGTGCCGCGCATCGGCGCTCGTCTGGTCGTGACCGAGCGACCGTCGGTCCCGGCATCCGCTCGGGCCATCACGGAGACAGCGGATGCCGCCACCGCGCCGCCGCGCGAGCCGGCCCCCGTGCTCGACATCGACGAGCTCGTCGTCGAATACCGCAGCCGCGGACGCACGGTTCGCGCCGTCGACGGCGTGAGCCTCAGCGTTCGACGCGGCGAGATCGTCGCGCTCGTGGGGGAATCGGGCTCGGGCAAGTCCACGACGGGACTCGCGAGCGTCGGGCTCGCGCCGGTGGCGAGCGGCTCCATCCGGATTTCGGGGCGAGAGCTCAAGACGGCGAAGGGTCGTGAGCTGCGGGAGTTGCGCCAACGCGTAGGTGTCGTGTTCCAGAATCCGACGACGTCGCTGAACCCGCGCTTCTCGGTGCGCGACGCGGTCGCCGAGCCACTCCGTGTGCACCGGCGACTCCGCGGGCGCGCGCTCGACGATGCCGTCGACCGGCTGCTCGACGGCGTGGGGCTCAGCGGAGGATGGCAGGAGCGGTATCCGCACGAGTTGTCGGGCGGTCAGCGCCAGCGGGTCGCCATCGCCCGGGCCGTCGCGCTCGATCCCGAGCTGCTCATCGCCGACGAGCCCACGAGCGCGCTCGACGTCTCGGTGCAGGCTCGCGTGCTCGACGTGTTCCGCGAGCTGCAGGAGCGCCTCGGCTTCGCGTGCCTGTTCATCAGCCACGATCTCGCGGTCGTCGATTCGCTGAGCGATCGCATCGCGGTCATGCAGCGCGGGCGTATCGTCGAGATCGGGCAGCGCGAGCAGGTGCTCTCGGCGCCGAACCATCCATACACGCGGCAATTGCTCGACGCGGCGCCGGTCGCCGACCCCGTCGCGCAGCGCGCGCGGCGCGAGGCGAGAGTGGGCTGAGTGCACTGCCCGCAGGGCGGTACGAGACCTCCGAGGAACCAGGAACAGACATGCGACAGAACCCGAGTTTCACCATGGCGAGCGAAGACGCCGTCAAGCGCCTGATCCGCGAGCACCCGTGGATGACGATCGTCAGCCAGACGTCCGCCGCGGGCCTCGTCGCCTCCCACTATCCCGTGCTGCTCGACGAGACCGCCGAGGGCATCGTGCTGCTCACCCACGTGGGTCGTCCCGACGACGTCGTGCACGAGCTCGGCCGCCACGAGATCCTCGTCATCGTGCAGGGCCCGCACGGCTACATCTCGCCCGGCTGGTACGACGCGAGCCCCGCCGTGCCCACGTGGAACTTCGTGACGGCGCACCTCTACGGCACCCCCGAGCTCCTGAGCGCCGACGAGAACCTGCGCGTGCTCGAAGCGCTCGTCGACCACTTCGAGGATCCGATGCCCGAACCGCGTCGCATGCGGGGCACCGCCGAGAACTCGGCCTATGCCGATTCCATCGCCACGGGAACCGTGGGCCTGCGCATTCCCATCACCCGGTTCGTCGCGAAGAACAAGATGAGCCAGAACAAGCCCGCCGAGACCGTCGACCGCATCATCGCCGAACTCGAGGGCGACGGCCCCTACGCGAGCCCCGCGCTCGCCGCAGAGATGCGCCGCACGCACGAGACCATCCGGGCAGCCCGCGCATGAGCGGCGCGACGCCGCTCGTCCTCGCCGGAGCACGGCTGCCCGGCGCCGACAGCGCGGTCGACCTGCACCTCGCCGGCGGCACGGTCACCGAGATCACGCCCGCGGGCGTCGAGCCGTCGGGGCAATCCGAGCGGCCCGCGCAGGATGCCCGTCGCATCGAGCTCGACGGCCGATTCGTCGTGCCGGGCCTCCACGACCGGCACGTGCACTTCTCCCAGTGGGCGATGGTGTCGCGCCGGCTCGATCTCGCCGAGGCCCGCTCGGCCTCCGCGGCCGCGGCGCTCGTCGCGGCATCCGTCGACCGCGGCGACCTCGAGGTGATCGGCTTCGGCTATCGTGACGCGCTCTGGACGGATGCCCCGAGCCGCGCAGTGCTCGACGCCGTCTCGGGCGACGTGCCCGTCGTGCTCGTCTCCGCCGACCTGCACTCCTGCTGGCTGAACTCGGTGGCGCTGCGCCGCCACGGGATGGAACACCTCACCGACGCGAGCGGACTGCTCCGCGAGGACGACGCCTTCCGGATGCTGCGCGAGATCGACGACGTGGCCGACGACGTGCTCGATGGCTGGGTCGCCGACGCCGCACGCCGGGCCGCCGCTCGCGGCGTCGTCGGCATCGTCGACCTCGAGATGCGCTGGAACCGCGACGACTGGGCGCGCCGCGCCGCCGACGGCTCGACGGCGCTGCGCGTCGCCTTCGGCATCTACACGCAGCACCTCGATCGCGCGATCGCCGAGGGGCTGCACACGGGCGATGAGGTGCCGGGAACCGGCGGCCTCGTCACCGTCGGCGGGCACAAGATCATCACCGACGGCTCGCTGAACACCCGAACGGCCTGGTGCTTCGATCCCTATCCAGGCCGCGGCCCCGGCGAGCATCCCTACGGGCTCTCGACCGTGCCCTACGACGAGCTCGTGCCGCTCATGCGCACGGCCCACGAGGCGGGCATCACGCCCACCGTGCACGCCATCGGCGACCAGGCGAACGCGATCGTGCTCGACGCCTTCGAGGACGTCGGATGCCGCGGCTCCATCGAGCACGCACAACTCCTCCGTCGTGAAGACGTCGCCCGCTTCGCCGCGCTCGGCATCGTCGCGAGCGTGCAGCCCGAGCACGCCATGGACGACCGTGACGTCGCCGAACGGTACTGGCCCGGCCGCACCGACCGCGCCTTCATGCTCGCCGACCTCGCCGAGGCGGGCGTCGAGCTCGCCCTCGGCTCCGATGCCCCCGTGGCGCCGCTCGACCCGTGGATCGCGATGTCGGCCGCCGTCGCTCGCAGCCGCGACGGGCGCGAGCCCTGGCACGCCGAGCAGGCGATCGACGTGCGTGTCGCGCTCGCCGCGTCGACGGGCGGGCACGGCGCCACGGTGACGGCGGGATCGGTCGCTGATCTCGCGGTGATCGAGCTCGACCCCTTCGCGGCATCCGGCGACGACCTCAGACGGATGCCCGTGGCGGCGACCCTCCTCGCGGGCCGCTTCACGCACGACTCGCTCTGACCGCGGCGGGCGGGGGAAAACCCCCGCCCCGATCCGGGCGCACACCGGCTGGGGCGTCGAACCCCCGCTCGCGAGGCTGGAGGCATGCCAGTTGCACCCCGTCTCTCACCTGAACGCCTGCGCCGCCCGCGCGCGACGCTGAGCGCCCTCGCGGCCATCGCCGCCGGCGGCCTCGTGGCCGTGTCCTTCGCCGGTTGCGGCCTCGTCGGCCCCTCTCCGGTGTCCACCGTCGGCGATGTCGAGTTCGACACCCCGCTCAGCATTCCGCCGCTCGCCGCGTCGACCGTCGATACCGACGGCACCCGGGTCTTCTCGCTCGACGCGCAAGCCGGCTCGACCGAGTTCGAGCCGGGGGAGCCGAGCAACACGTGGGGCTTCAACGGCAGCTACCTCGGCCCCACGATCGTCGCGAAGCGCGGCGAGCACGTGCGCGTCGATCTGACCAACAGCCTCGACGAGCCCACGACCGTGCACTGGCATGGCATGCACCTCCCCGCCGAGATGGACGGCGGCCCGCACCAGATGGTGGAGCCCGGCGCCTCGTGGTCGCCCGAGTGGGACATCGACCAGCAGGCGGCGACACTCTGGTACCACCCGCACCCGCACGGCGACACCGAGGATCACGTCGCTCGCGGCCTCGCCGGCATGTTCCTCGTGCAGGACGACGCTGAAGCCGTACTCGACCTTCCGCGCGAGTACGGCGTCGACGACGTGCCCGTCATCGTGCAGGATGCCGGATTCTCCGCCGAGGGCGAGCAGGAGGGCCGCGGACACGGATTCGCCGGCGCCCTCGGTGACGAGCTCATCGTGAACGGCACGCGCGGCCCGTTCCTCGACGTCGACGACGAGCTCGTGCGACTGCGCCTGCTCAACGCCTCGACGGCGCGCAGCTATGCGTTCGGCTGGTCGGACGGGCGGCCGATCGAGCTCATCGCGACCGACGGCGGGCTGCTCGAGGCATCCGTCGAACTCGACCGGGTGCTGCTCTCGCCCGGCGAGCGCGCCGAAGTGCTCGTGCGCATGGTGCCCGGCGAGCGGATCGTGCTGCAGTCGAAGATGACCCCCGAGATCGCCGGCATGCAGTCGATGATCGCGGCGAGCAACGGCGGTACCGACTCGTTCGACGTGCTCGAACTGCGGGCCGCCGACACGCTCGACCCTGCACCCGCCGTTCCCGAGCGACTCAACACCATTCCTCCCGTTGACGAGACGGCGGTGACGACGACCCGCACGTTCGACCTCAACGGATTCGAGATCAACGACGACGAGATGGAGATGGGCCGCATCGACGAGACCGTCACCGTCGACACGACCGAGCGGTGGATCGTGACGAACACGAGCTCGATGCCGCACAGCTTCCACGTGCACGACGTGCAGTTCCGCATCGCCTCGATCGACGGGGCCGCGCCGCCCCCTGAGCTCGCGGGCTGGAAGGACACGTTCTTCGCGCAGCCCGAGACCGAGTTCGAACTCATCCTGCGCTTCGAGGACTACGCCGATCCCGACACGCCGTACATGTACCACTGCCACCTGCTGTGGCACGAAGATCAGGGCATGATGGGGCAATTCGCCGTCGTGGAGCCCGGCCAACAGGCGACAATGACGGAGGAGACCAGCCATGAGCACCATGACCACTGAGCCGAGCACTGAGACGAGCACGATGACTCTCGAGCGAACGGATGCCCCGCCCCGGCGGCGCCCCGGCTACGGCGCCCTGTGGGCGAGCGTGCCGCGCGAGTTCGCCTTCCTCATCCTCACGATGCCGATCGCGATCCTCGGCCTCGTCGTGCTCGCGACCACGTTCTTCACCGGGCTCGGCCTGATCTTCATCGTCTTCGGAATCTTCATCGTCGTCGCATCGCTCTTCATCGCGCGCGGCTTCGGCACGCTCGAGCTCGTGCGCCTGCGGTGGGCTGGGCGCCCCGAAGTGCGGCGCCCGGCGTGGGACCACGCCGATCGCAACCAGGGATTCTGGCGCACGATGTTCGCACCGTTCATCGATGGCCACTACTGGCTCTACCTGCTGCACGGGATGGTCATCAATCCCATCGTCAGCGTCGTCACCTGGAGCATCACGGTCGCGTGGACCTCGGTGGCGCTCGCCGGAACCACCGGCTGGATCTGGCAGCGGTACATCCCCGATGGCGATGGACGCGACTTCTGGCTGCACGACGTCGTGCTCGATTTTCTCGTGCCGGGCAACACGTTCGACTTCGACCCGCAGGTCGGCGAAACGGTGTTCGAGATCATCCTCGGCGTGCTGTTCCTCCTCATGTTGCCGTTCGTCTTCCGCGGCCTCACGGTGCTCCACGACCTCATCGCCCGCGGGGTCCTCGGCGCCTGGCGCTCCGAGGCGCTCGAACGCGAGGTGCAGTATCTCTCCGCGTCACGCGGTGCGGCCGTGCAGGCTGAGGACACCTCCCTCCGCCGTCTCGAGCGCGACATCCACGACGGGCCGCAGCAGCGGCTCGTGCGCCTGCAGATGGATCTCGCCGCGATCGAACGCAAGCTCGACGGCGACCCCGATTCGGCTCGTACCCTGCTCTTCGAGGCGCGCGACCAGGCGCGAGAGGCGCTCGACGAGTTGCGGGCGCTCTCCCGTGGCTTCGCCCCGCCGATCCTGCAGGACCGCGGGCTCGCCGCCGGCCTCGAGTCGCTCGCGTCGCGCAGCCCGGTGCCCGTGACCCGCGAGGTCGAGGTGCCCACGGATGCCGCCCTGCCGGCCGTCATCGAACGCAACGCGTACTTCATCGCCGCCGAGCTGCTGACGAACGCCGCGAAGCACGCAGGAGCCACCGGCATCCGCTTGCGCGTGTCGACCCGCGATACGGGCGAATCCGGACACTGGCTCGACCTGTGGGTGATCGACAACGGCCGCGGCGGCGCGGCGCCGGCTCCCGGTCATGGGCTCGCGGGGCTCGAGGAGCGCGTGAACGGCCTGCGCGGGATGCTCGTGATCGACAGCCCGGTGGGCGGGCCGACGACGATCGGCGCGCACATCCCGTATGTGCCGCTCGCGGCATCCGCCGACTGAATCGATGACCGACGACGGGCCGTGGGCGGCCTCGCGTGGTGCTCCGCAGCTAATGTGGGGGCATGACCGACTCCGCCCGCGGCCCGTTGCGCGTCGTGCTCGCCGAGGACTCGGTGCTCTTGCGTGAGGGTCTCGTGCGGCTCTTCGACGAGGCCGGCTTCGAGACGGCCGCCGCCTACGGCGACGCCGACGAGTTGCTCGCCGAGCTCGACGAGACCCGGCCCGACGTCGCGGTGCTCGACGTGCGGATGCCGCCGACGTTCCGCGACGAGGGCGTGCGTGCGGCCATCGAGTTGCGCCGGCGCAGGCCGCGGCTCGGCGTGCTGCTCCTGAGCCAATACGTCGAGGGCACGTATGCGCACGAGCTGCTCTCGTCAGGCGAGGGCGGCATGGGGTACCTCCTGAAGGATCGCATCGCCTCGCTCGACGAGCTGAAAGACGCCGTCGAGCGCGTGAGCGAGGGCGGCACCGTGCTCGACCCGCAAGTCGTGCGCGAACTGCTCTCGCGGCGCAGCGACCCCCTCGAGTCGCTCACCCCGCGAGAGCGCGAGGTGCTCGAGCTCATGGCCGAGGGCCGAACGAACGCGGGCATCGCGAAGCAGCTCTTCATCGGCGTGGGCGCCGTGGAGAAGAACGTCACCTCGATCTTCCAGAAGCTCGCGCTCGAGGACTCGGGCACCGATCACCGACGTGTGCTCGCGGTGATCACCTGGCTGCAGCGCTAGGAGGTCGGGTCATCCGCCGTCACTGCGGCGCATCGGCACATGCAGCCGCATCACCCGAAGGTAGCCCCGGTATCCCCACGACATCCAGAGCAGGAACACGGCGATCGCGATGACGACGCCCGCGGCGATCGACCAGCCCACGGACCCGGCGAGCGAATAGGTCAGAGCGCCCGCGAAGAGCCCGGCGAGCGCGCTGTTCACGACGAGGATCAGCATCATGGAGCTTCCGAAGACCTGCGAGCGGTCGCGGTCGGCGAAGGGGTAGTACGTCTTGCCAGCCCCGGCCCCGTCGTCGGTCGTACCAGTCATGAAGTACGGCTCTATCCCGGGGTCGAGGTCGAGATAGGCACCGCGGAGGCGATTCATGGCGAGGACGTAGACCAGGTCCTCCGTCGCGGTGTTGAACACGCGCAGTTGCGTGATCACCCCGAGCAGCACGAGCAGGAACAGCACCGCGAGCGCGGCGACGCCGAACCAGCCGCGGAACTCGGTGGCGTTTCCGAGCACGCCCAGGGTGACGAGTCCCGCCGAGACGAGCGTGAGGAAGATCGCGATGCGGGTCAGCACCTCGCTCTGCGTCGTCGAGCGCGAGGCGAGCAGGCTCCAGTGCTCGGTCGCGAGCATCTGCGCCCGCAGCGACTTCTGCGCATCGGTGAGCCCCGTGACGTCGTCGGGAGACGACGCGGGCCCGGGTGCATCCGCGGTCATATCGGCATTCTGCACCCGGGCCCGTCAGCCCGCCATCGCGGGTCGGCTCGGCGTTACTTCACGGAGATGTGCGAGAAGAGGAACCAGCGGTCCTTGTCGAGTCCGCGGCGGATCTCGATCGCGACGTCCTGGCTCACGGGGTCGAGCTTCTCGAGACCCTCGACGGCGTCGCCCACCTTCTCGGCAGCGACGTCGATCTGAGCGACGACATCCGCGATCGCCTCTTCATAGGGCTGGAATCCGAGCTTCGGGTTCGCGGCGTCGCTCTTGCTGGCCACGGTCGCGAGGCGCCCGTCGATCGGAAGGCCGAGGGCGACGACTCGCTCGGCGGCGAGGTCGGCCCACTCCTGGGCGTGCGCCACGACCTCGTCGAGGAGCTCGTGAACGGCGATGAAGTTCACGCCGCGTACGTGCCAGTGCGCCTGCTTGCCGTTCACGGCGAGGGCGACGAGCTCATGCACGACGGGCGTCAGGAACTGCGCGACGCCCGCGGCGACGTCGGCGTTGGATCCGGTCTTCGAAGTCTTCGGTGCATCCTTGGTGTCGGTCATCGATTCCACCCTTCCCTGGCGTATGTCCTGGTCAACGCTACGCCGCCCCCCGCGTATTTCAAGGAAGGAGAGCCTCGGCTCACCGGGGTGTGATGCCTGCGTCGAACGGATGCGGCGGGCCGGCCGATTCGCCTCATTCCTCCTCTGGCGGCAGCGCCGCTGCGTCGACCATGAACACCTTCATGGGATAGAGCGTCGCGCTCTGCACGCCGGCGAAGACCGCCGGATCGGACTCCATCACGGCACGCGCCGACGCCTCGTCTGGAGCGGTGAAGACCACGTCGCCGAAGAGGCGCTCGGGATCGGTCTCGTCGCTGCGACCCACGAAGATCACGCGGCCCTCCTCTCGGAGCCGCACGAGGTGGTTCCAGTGCCCCTCGAGTGCCGTGGCCTCATCGGGCGTCGGACCCTCGGTGAGCAGCTCGATGCGATTGAGTCGCAATCGGTAGAGCCATGTCTTGGTCATGGGCGCCTCCGAACGGTGTCGCTTCCTCGTTTGAGCGCGAGCATATCCACGCGGAGGATCCGGCGCGAGGGTGGATCGAGGTAGCGTCGAGTTGTGCTTCAGACGACGGATGCCTCGCGCCGGGTCGTGCTCCAGCGGCGCATCCGTGCGGTGGTCTACGTCACCATCGCCTACAACGTGATCGAGGCGATCATCGCCCTCGCCGCCGGTGCGGCCGCGTCGTCCGCTGCCCTCATCGGCTTCGGACTCGACTCGATCGTCGAGGTGCTCTCCGCGGCCGCGGTGGCCTGGCAATTCGCGGCGCCCGACCCTGAACGCCGCGAGCGCACGGCACTGCGCATCATCGCGGTGTCGTTCTTCGCGCTCGCCGCGTGGGTCTCGGTCGACGCGATGTTCTCGCTCGCCGGGGTGCGCGAGCCCGAGCCGAGCCCGGTGGGCATCGCACTCGCGGCCGTGAGCCTCGTGGTGATGCCCGTGGTCAGCTGGATCGAGCGGCGCGCCGGCCGCGAGCTCGGCTCGGCGTCGGCGGTCGCCGACTCGAAGCAGACCCTCATCTGCAGCTACCTCTCGGCGGCGCTGCTCGTGGGCCTTCTCCTCAACGCGCTGCTCGGCTGGGCGTGGGCCGACGCGGTCGCTGCCCTCGTGATCGCGGGCTTCGCGGTGCGCGAGGGCGTGGAGGCGTGGCGCGGCGACGCCTGCGCCGAGCCTGTGGCGGTGCTCACGGGCGAACGCGAGGCGCACGACCACCATCACGATGACTGAGCGTTGTTGCCGTATCTGGAGGGGATGACGGGAATCGAACCCGCGTAATCAGTTTGGAAGACTGAGGCTCTACCATTGAGCTACATCCCCGAGCACCCGCTCGCGGGCACTGCATCATCGTAATACACGGCAGGGGTCCGTCCTTGCACGGTGTGCGTGCGGCCTCCGTTCGAAGGAGCATGCACATGAGCGGTCGAGAGACGATCGAGGCGCTGATCGCAACGCTGAACGCCGGTGACGTCGACGGCATGGATGCCGTATTCCACGAGGACGCCGTCATGGAGTGGCCGCAGTCGGGCGAGCGCATCGTCGGCGGTGACAATCGGCGGGGCGTCTACCGCGCCTTTCCGCAGTTGCCGAAGATCACACCGCGGCGACTGACCGGAGAAGGCGATCTCTGGGTCGCCGAGGCCGACCTCGACTACGGTGACGGCGCGATCTACCAGACGGTGTTCATCTTCGAGTTGCGCGATGGGAAGATCGCCAAGGAGACGGCGTACTGGTCGCAGCCGTTCCCTGCGCCCGACTGGCGTGCGGAGTGGGTTGAGCGCTTCTGACGGATGCTGCGAGGCGGCCGTGGTGACGAGCTCCTACCGCAACTCGGCGATCAAGCGGATGGTGCCGCGCGCGAGGCGCAATTGGCGCTCGTAGGTCGCGGCGAGCACCACGAACAGCACGCCCGCGATGCCGAGCCACAGCCACCACCACACGGCCTCATAGAGGTCGGTGATCCACGGCCAGAGCTGCACGATGGCGTGCACGAGCAGCACGCCGCCGCCGAGGAGCAGCGGCGCCTGGAGGCGCCGCATGGCCCCGGCGAGCACCACGAGGGCGGCGACGATGCCGAGCGCGACGTTCCGCCAGAGCTCGGGATCGGTGAAGTCGGCGACGAGCGACGGGATCAGCAGCACCGCGAGACCGATACCGAGCGCCGGCCAGCTGCCGAGTTCGGGGGAGCGGTGCATCCGGAACCATCCCGCGCCGAGAAGCGCGACGCCCACTGAGGCCGTGACGAGGTCGAACGGATCGACCTCGCCGGGCAGGAGGACCGCGAGGCCGCCGAGCGCGAGCACTCCGATCGTCGCCCAGCTGAAGGCGGGCCCGGCGATCGGCCGCGCGGTCGTCGCGGTGGCAGCGATGTGCGCGAGCGCGAGCAGCGGGAACAGCACCGCGGCACGCAGTGTCGGCTGTTCGCCGGACACGATCGCGAGCACCGTCGGCAGGGCTGTCAGGGCGACGGATGCCGCGAGCAACGCCTCGGCGATCCACGCGGGCCGCGATTCGACCCGCGTCCACGTCAGCGCGATCGCCGCGCCCGCAGCCAGCGCCACGAGCGGCCAGAACTCGACGAACAGCACGCTGTCGTCGGCGCCGTTCGCGATCGCCGAGCCGCGCACGAGAGCCGCGCCGGTGACCGCGGTCCAGCCGGCAACGACGCCGAGCAGTCGCACGGGTACCCCACGAGCCGACTCCGGCAGGAACGCGGCGGCGACGGCCACGACGATGCCGATCGACACGAGCACGAGGGTGCGCAACTCGGAGTCTCCGCTCGAACCCACGCTCGGCAGCACCGCGATCGCGGCAGCCGTACCGAAGAGCGCGGTGCGGCCGGAAGCGCGGGAGTCACCGGTGGCTCGTCGCCAGGTGATCAGCCCGCCCGCCACGCCCAGTGCGGCCGCGAGGGGGAGTGTGTAGGCCTCGACGTTGTCGACGCCGTCACCGGCGAGCCACGCCCAGACCGTCGCGACACCGAGCGCAAGGCTCAGCCAGGCGAGGTGCCGACTCGGCTGCTCGCTGCCGACGGGGTCGCCGTACAACGCCGCCATCACGATCGGCACGGGAGTGAGGAGCAGCAGCACGAGCCACAGCTCGTCGTTCGCGGACGTTCCCGTTGCGCCCATCAGCAGGGCGATGACGCCGGCGAGGCCGACCGCGGCACTCCACGCGAACCGCAGGTTCCGCACGTGGGCCGGCGGAGCCGAGTGCGCGAGCGCGGCGGAGAGCAGCGTCGCTCCAGCGATGCCGACTCCCGCGAACTCGGGGCCGAACACCTCGTCGACGGCGAACGATGATGCGAGGGAGAGGGCGAGCGGCGTCGCGGCGGCGAACGAGATGCGCATCGCCGAGGAAGTGCCTACACGCACCCACAGGATGCCCGCGACGACGAACACGAGCGTAGGAAGCCAGCGCAGGTCGAGCTCGGGCTCGAAGGCGAGGGCCGCGAGCGCCACGACGGATGCAGCGAAGAGGGGGACGACGACGGCGAGTTGGTCGCGCGGGGTGCCGCGCCGCACGAGCGCCGCACCCGCCAGCAGCACGGCACCGCCGGTCGCGAGCCACATCCAGGGCGACGTCCACGGCGCGACGAGTTCGACATCGGCCGCGTCGAGCCAGAGCGGGATCGAGACCAGGGCGGCGGCGAGGAGCGCAGCGGCGATGGCGAGCAGCGTTGCACCGGCGCGAGGCGCGGCATCCGCGGTCCAGACCCTGTGTGCGAACACCCTGCCCGCGATGGTGATCGCGATGGCGGCGGCGATCGCCCACGGCCAGATCGCAACGCTCGCATAGCCGACCCACCACGCGAGTGCGCCCCCGCTTGCGCCGACGATGAGCAGGGTCACGAGAAGGCCGGGCACGGTGAAGCGCCGCAGCGTGGCGGCGAGCGCGAGTGCGCCGGCTGCGAGGGCGAGGAGCACTGCCGCCGAGGCCGCGGTGCCCGGTGAGAGCGCGCCGGTGACGAGCACGCCGGTGAGTGCCGAACCGACCGGGATTGCCGCGAGCCGGCGCGCGTGGCCCATGAGCCACACCACGATGAGAGCGCCGGCGGCGATCACGAACGGCACGAGCACAGCGCCCGAGTCGTACTCGGGCCAGATGGTCTCGATGCGTGCATCGGCGTCGAGCTGCCACGGCGGAATACTCGCGGAGAACCGCGTGAAGACCGCACCGATGCCGAAGAACGCCCCCGGAATCGCCGCGGCGACCGTCACGGCGGCAGCGGCGATGCACGCCCGGAACGCGTCCCGTGAGAGCGGCCGGGCCGAGCGGGTACCGGCGGCGATCACCGATGCGACGGCGACGGCCCCCGCCGGTGCGAGCCAGATGGCGACGTCGGAGTCGAGCTCGAAGGCGATCGAGACGGCGGGTGCGAGGGCGAGGCCCGCTCCGAATGCGGGAGCCGCGATCCGCGCCCACGCGGGTGATACGCCCGCGCCACGGAGGTGCAACGCGACGAGCGCGAGCAGCCACGCTGCCGCGATCGCGAGGAACGTCCAGAGCTCGTTCCACTCCACGTCTGGGAGCGCCCACGCAGCCGACAGCAACCCGAGGCCGCCGGCGGCGAATCCCGCGGAGAGCAGGATCACGCGCTCGGTCGAGCGAGGCAGGAGCAAGGCCGCCGTGCCGAGCAGCGACGCGGAGAGGGATCCGAGCCACACGCCGGTGGCGAACTCGGACTCGGGCGCCGCCTCGAACGTGAGCAGGAAGACGCCGACCGGCGCGAGGCCCGCCGCAGCGAACCCGGCCACGCGGATGCCGCTCACGGCACGCACCCCAGAGAGCAGCAGCGCGACGACGAGCAGGGCGCCGCCCGTGTACCCGGCAGCGCCGATCGTGTCGGTGTCGAACAGGCCGTTGGCTCGCACGATCCACACGTCGAGCAGCAACAGCACGATGGCGACGGATGCCACGCCCTCTGCGGTGCCCGGCAGTCGACGAACCCGCAGCAGCCACGCGACCCCGAGCACGAGCACGCTCGCGGCCGCGATGATCACCGAGCGCACCTCGAGGCTCGCCACGAGGTACGCGACGAAGAGGAACACGATCGCCGTGACCGAGATGAGCACGACGCCGAGCGTCAGCAGCAGCACCTGCACGCCGGAGCGGCCCGAGCGGCCCGCGCCCTGACGGGGTACGGATGCCGCGGGCGGCTGCCCCACCGTCGGCGGGGCCATGGCCGCTGGGGGCACCGAGGCCACCGCCGCTGCAGGCGAAGGCACTGCCGCCGACGCAGCCGCCGCCGTGGTCGCCCCTGGCT
>NZ_SDPN01000014.1 GCF_004134825.1 Agromyces albus | reverse complement strand
GCGGCAGGGGCTGCTTCGGCGACGGGCGCAGCAGGAGCCGGCGCAGCCTCGGTGGCGGGCGCCGGAACTGCTTCCGCAGCGGGCGCTGGCGCCGGTGCTGCTTCTGCAGCGGGCGCTGGCGCCGGTGCTGCTTCCGACGTGGGGGCCGCCGGTGCAGCCTCGGCTGCGCCGGTGCCGTCGCCGATCGTCACGAGGGCGGTGCCCACCTCGACGGTCTCGTCCTCTTGGACGAGGATCGCCTCGATGACACCTGCCACCGGCGATGGAATCTCGGTGTCGACTTTGTCGGTCGACACCTCCAACAGCGGCTCGTCGACCTCGACACGGTCGCCGACGTTCTTCAGCCATCGGGTGACCGTGCCCTCCGTGACACTCTCACCGAGTGCCGGGAGGCTGACGGATTCGCTCATGCGCTTGTCTCCTTCACAGCGTGGGACGCTTTCTAGCTTATTGCAGTCGTGTTCTGGGCGGCCGGCTCAGAGTGCATGGAGCGGCTTGCCGGCAAGCTTCAGGAATGCCTCGCCGAGCGCCTCGTTCTGCGTCGGGTGAGCGTGGATGAACGGGGCGATGTCCTCGGGGTAGGCCTCCCAGTTCACGGCGAGCTGGGCTTCGCCGATGAGCTCGCCGACGCGGGCTCCGATCATGTGCACGCCCACGACGGGACCGTCGTTCACGCGCACGACCTTGATCGAGCCGCTCGTTCCGAGGATGTGGCTCTTGCCGTTGCCGGCGAGGTTGAACTCGTACGACGAGACCTCGTCGGCGCCGAACTTCTCGGCGGCCTTCACCTCGGTGTAGCCGATCGAGGCGACCTCGGGGTCGCAGTAGGTGACCTTCGGAATGTTCACGTCGTCGACGACGATCGGGTTCAGGCCCGCGATCTCCTCGGCGACGAAGATGCCCTGCTGGAAGCCGCGGTGCGCGAGCTGGAGTCCGGGAACGATGTCTCCGACGGCGTAGACGCCGGGCACGTTCGTCGCAAGACGCTCGTTCGTGATGACGAAGCCGCGATCGATCGTGATGCCGGCCTCTTCGTATCCGAGGCCCTGCGTGACGGGACCGCGGCCGACGGCGACGAGCAGGAGCTCGGCCTCGACGGTCTCGCCGTTCTCGAGCGTCACGACGACGCCGTTGTCATCTTGCGTGACGCCCTGGAACCGCACGCCGAGCTTGTAGTCGATGCCGCGCTTGCGGAAGGCGCGCTCGAGCTGCTTGGAGACGGACTCCTCTTCGTTCGGCACGAGGTGGGGGAGCGCCTCGATGATCGTGACCTCTGCGCCGAAGGACTTCCACACGCTCGCGAACTCCACGCCGATGACGCCGCCGCCGAGCACGGCGACCTTGCTGGGCACGAAGTCGAGCTCGAGTGCCTGCTCGCTCGTGATGACGCGGCCGCCGATCTCGAGTCCGGGGAGCGATCGCGAGTAGGAGCCGGTCGCGAGGATCACGTTCTTGCCGACGATGCGGTCGTCGCCGACCTGCACGGCGTTCGACGCGACGAGGCGGCCCTCGCCCTCGATCACGGTGATGCCGCGAGCCTTGATGAGGCCCTGCAGGCCCTTGAACTTGCTTGACACGATGCCTTCGCGATACGCGGTGACGCCCGGGATGTCGATGCCCTCGAAGGCCGACCGCACGCCGAACTTCGCCGATTCGCGTGAGTTGTCGGCGATCTCGGCGGCGTGCAGGAGCGCCTTCGTCGGGATGCATCCGCGGTGCAGACATGTACCGCCGAGCTTGTCTTTCTCGATGAGGCCGACGGTGAAGCCCAGCTCGACGGCACGCAGTGCTGCTGCGTACCCTCCGCTGCCGCCACCGAGGATGACAATGTCAAAGTTCTGCTCGGACAACCGCAATCTCCCTTGCGCACCAGATCTGCGACACGAACTGCCTCCGGGTGTGCCCGGGGCAGATTGCATGGGCGACGTTCTCGCCCATATGACCTTACTACCTAGGCGGAGAGGTCCTCGCCCAGCCTGATGAGCGTGCGCACGGCGATGCCGGTGGCACCCGAACCCGTGTATCCCCACCCGCCGGAGGTGTTGTGCGATGGCCCCGCGATATCGAGATGGGCCCACTGGATCCGCTCGTCGTCCGACCCGTCGCGCGTGCCGATGAACTCGCGGAGGAACACCCCGGCGAGCAGCATTCCGGGCACCCCCGCGCCGAGCTTCGTGTTCGTGAGGTCGGCGACATCCGACTTCAGCAGCGTGAGCAGGTGCTTCGGCAAGGGCATCGGCCAGGTGGTCTCGCCCACGGCATCGGCGGCGGCGCGCACCTTGGCGACGGTCTCGTCGTCGCCCATGAGGCCGGCGATCCGATTGCCGAGCGCCGTGACCTGCGCGCCCGTGAGGGTCGCGACGTCGACGATGAGGTCGGGCTGCTCCTCGCTCGCCGCGACGAGCGCGTCGGCCATCACGATCCGCCCCTCGGCGTCGGTGTTCAGCATCTCCACGGTCGTACCTCCACGCATGCGCATCACGTCGTTGGGACGCACGGCCGATCCGGAGGGCATGTTCTCGGCGAGGGCGAGCCAGCCCGTCACGTGGATCGGCGTCTCGAGCTCGGCGAGCGCGACGATCGCCGAGAGCACGGCTGCGGCGCCCGCCATGTCGGTCTTCATGCCGACCATCGACGGCCCCGGCTTCAGGGAGAGCCCGCCGGAGTCGAACGTGATGCCCTTGCCGACGAGGGCGAGGTGCACGGATGCCCCGGCCGGCGCGTACTCGAGGCGGACGAGCCGCGGCCCTCGCTCCGAGCCCAGCCCGACCGCGAGGATGCCGCCGAACCCGTCTGCCCGGAGCGCCTCCTCGTCCCAGACTCGAGCGGCGACGCCGATGGCGCTCGCGGTCTCGACGGCGATCTCTGCGAGGCGCGCGGGGAAGAGGTCGGCGGGCGACATGTTCACGAGGTCCTTGGTGCGGGCGACGGCGTCGACGACGGCGCGCACTCGTTCGACTCCGACGGTGTCTGCGTCGAAGGGCGTATGCAGGGTGATCGCGGCGACCGTGGGCTTCGGCTTCGATCGGTACTCGCCGTAGGCGTAGGCGCCGAGGGCGGCCCCCTCGAGCAGCGCGGCGGCGACGGCCGCCTCGTCGGCGGGGACCGCGATCGAGACCGTGGCGATGCCCGTGAGCTGCCGCAGCGCGCTGCCGGCCGCCAGGCGGAGGCTCGCGGCATCCGCTCGTTCGCCGACGCCGATCACCGCGACGACGCGGGGTCCGCCGTCGCGGCCGGCCACCCGGGTGAGCTCGTCGGCCGCTCCGGTGGCACCGAGCGTGGCGATGAGGGGTTCGACCCATTCGAAGCCGTCAGCGGCGAGGAGCTCGAGTCCGTCTTGCCCGCTTCGGGCGGCGAGCAGCACGACGTCGGCCTCAGCCTCGGCAGCGGGCGAATCGGTGACGGTGAGCGCAGGGGTGGCCATCAGGCGATCGTACTGTTCGCTCTCGGCACCATCGGCGTCGTCTCGATCATGCGGATGCCTCCGACGCCCCTCAGTAGGCTGGAGACATGCGCGATCCCCGTTCCCTCTACGAGCTGAATCCGGACGTCACGGTACCTCCCGGACTCCCGCTCGTGGCCGGACTCACGGGCTTCGCCGACGCCGGCGGGGCGGTGGCTCAGACCACCGCCTACCTCCTGTCGACACTCGAGAGCACGACCGTGGCGACGTTCGACGCCGACGAGTTGCTCGACTATCGCGCACGCAGGCCGATCATCCTGTTCCAGGGCGACCACCTCGCCGACTATCGCCCGCCTCGCCTCTCGCTCGACCTCGCGACCGACGACCTCGGGCAGCCGTTCCTCCTGCTCACCGGCTACGAACCCGACTTCCAGTGGCAGCGGTTCGGCTCGGCCGTCATGGGGCTCATCGAAGATCTCAAGGTCTCGACCACGACGTGGATCAACGCCATTCCGATGCCGGTCCCGCACACGAGGCCGATCGGGGTCACCGTGAGCGGCAATCGCACCGAGCTCATCGAGGCGATGTCGATCTGGCGCCCGACGACCCAGGTTCCCGCGAACGCCCTGCACCTCGTCGAGTACCGCCTGCACGAGCTCGGCCACCCGACGACGGGCTTCGTGCTCCTGATTCCGCACTATCTCGCCGACGCGGAGTACCCCGCCGCGGCGATCGCGGCGCTCGAGGTCATCAGCGCCTCGACGGGCAGGATCTTCCCGACCGATGTCCTTCGCGAGCAGAGCCGCGAGTTCGTCGCGCGCATCGACGAGCAAGTGGCGGAGAACGGCGAGCTCGGCAAGCTCGTGGGCACACTCGAGGAGCGGCACGACTCCTATATGGAGGGCACGACGCTCCGCTCGCCGCTCACCGACGAAGACGGGGAGCTGCCCTCGGCCGACGAGATCGCCGCCGAGCTCGAGAAGTTCCTCGCATTCCGCCGCACACGCGACGACGACTCGCCTCTCGGCAGCTGATCCCGGCGGCGTGCCCCGCCGGATCCGGACGGCGTTTCGGGGAATGGCACGGGCCGCCGGTGCGTTCCCCCTAGTGGAGGCGACGCGCGGGCTCGCCACGGTGCTCTTGCGGAGCGTCCGCCTGTATAATGGGGGCAGGACCCGTTCTGGTCCGCAGCGCAATCATGGTTGCGTCGAGATGCGGACTTGACATGGGTCCTCATAGTGTCCGAAAACGACCGGGCCGACAGCACGCGCCGATGGTCCGAGAGGGCACGCGCGCCGCGCAACGGTAGGAGAGGTTCAACGTATGGCAACGACGAAGGCTGCGACGTCGGCGAAGAGCGAGGCAGAGGCTGAGAAGCCCGCCACGAAGCGCGCGACTGCCGCGAAGTCGACGGCCGCGAAGGCGAAGCCGGCTGCTGCGAAGGCACCGGCGACGAAGGGTTCGGCGACGCCGGCGGCGAAGACGCCGCGCGCGTCGACCGCGAAGACTGCGACGAAGCCGAAGGGCAAGGCGAAGGCCGCCGACGGCGAAGACGACGAGGAGGTCGAGCCCGGCGAGCTCGAAGAGGTCGTCGTCGAGGCCGTCGTCACCGAGGAGCAGGGCGACGACTCGGCATCCGATGACGACGACGCGAAGCGCGTCGCGGTCGAGCCGCACCCGACCGGCGCGCTCGTCTTGCGCGCGGTCGACGACGAAGACGAGGTCCCGGTCTACTCGAGCGCCATCACCGGTGCCACGGCCGACCCCGTCAAGGACTACCTGAAGCAGATCGGAAAGGTCGCGCTCCTGAACGCGGCCGAAGAGGTCGAGCTCGCGATGCGCATCGAGGCCGGCCTGTTCGCCGAGGAGAAGCTCTCGCACATGACCGATGCCGAGCGGCGCTCGCAGCTCGGCCGTGAACTCCAGTGGGTCGCGAAAGACGGCCAGCGCGCGAAGAGCCACCTGCTCGGCGCGAACCTGCGTCTCGTGGTCTCGCTCGCGAAGCGCTACACGGGTCGCGGCATGCAGTTCCTCGACCTGATCCAAGAGGGAAACCTGGGCCTCATCCGTGCAGTCGAGAAGTTCGACTACACCAAGGGCTTCAAGTTCTCGACCTACGCGACGTGGTGGATCCGCCAGGCGATCACCCGCGCCATGGCCGACCAGGCCCGCACGATCCGTATTCCGGTGCACATGGTCGAGGTCATCAACAAGCTCGCCCGCGTGCAGCGCCAGATGCTGCAGGACCTCGGTCGCGAGCCCACGCCCGAGGAGCTCTCGCGTGAGCTCGACATGACCCCCGAGAAGGTCATCGAGGTGCAGAAGTACGGCCGCGAGCCGATCTCGCTGCACACCCCGCTCGGTGAAGACGGCGACAGCGAATTCGGCGACCTCATCGAAGACACCGAGGCGGTCGTCCCGGCCGACGCCGTCGGCTTCACGATGCTGCAGAAGCAGCTCGAGTCGCTCCTCGACTCGCTCTCCGAGCGTGAGGCAGGCGTCATCCGCATGCGCTTCGGCCTTGGCGACGGGATGCCGAAGACACTCGACCAGATCGGCGACACCTTCGGGGTCACGCGCGAGCGGATCCGCCAGATCGAGTCGAAGACGATGGCGAAGCTCCGCCACCCGTCGCGCTCGCAGTCGCTCCGCGACTACCTCGAGTAGGCCGCTGGTGCGCTACGCGCCGGCGATCCTCGTCGGCAGGTGCGTCCGATTCGCCGCCAGGCTGCGCAAGCCGGGCGGCGGTTCGGCCGTTCCGGGCCTCATCGTCAACCGCATCGCTCCCGGCTATCTCAAGCGCACCCTGTCGGGATTCCCGCAGGGTCTCGTGGTCGTGTCCGGGTCGAGCGGCAAGTCGACGACGACCAAGATGCTCGTGGCGATCCTCCGCGCCCACAGCGTCGACGTGTTCACGAACCCGTCGACGGCGAACATCAGCCAGGGGCTCACCTCCGCGCTGCTCGAACGGGCCGATTGGCGGGGTCGCGTGCCCGGCGATGTCGCCGTGCTCGAGATGGACGAGGGTCATGGCGCCCTGGTGATGCAGGGCGTCGACGCGCGTGTCGTCACGCTCATGAACGTCATGGTCGACCAGATCGACCGCTTCCACGACTCCGAGATGGTGGCCGGGATGCTCGGTCGTATCGCCGCCCGTGCTGGAGAGACGGTCGTCGTGAACGCCGACGACGCCTACCTCGAGCGACTCGCGGGCAGGGTGCGGCCCGGCGTCGACGTACGACGGTTCGGGGTTTCGCAAGACGTGCTCGATTCGACCACGCGCGGACTCGGCTACACCGAGACGACTCCCGAGCGGTTCGAGGGCGACGGCGTCCGCGTCGAATCCGTCACCGGTCGGGGCGCCACGATCAGCGACGGCCGCTCGACCGTCTCGATCGAGCTGCCGGCACGCGGCGTGCACTACGCCGTCGATGCGGCCGCCGCCTATGCCACGGCTCGAGCGGTGCTCGGCGATCGCTTCTCCGCCGACACGGCGGCGCGAGCCCTCAGCGAGATCCCCGCGGTGTTCGGCCGCGGCGAGCGAGTGACGGTGCGCGGTCACGAGGTCGAGTTCGTGCTCGTGCAGAACCCCGCGAGCTACCAGCTGAACATCGACAGCATCACACCAGGCACCGAGCAGCTGCTCTTCGCGATGGGATCCGACGTTCGCGATCCGTCGTACTTCTGGCCGACGGATGCCGCTTCGCTCGGCCGGGTCTCGATCGTCAGCGGATCGAAGGCCGCCGAGGCCGCACTCATGCTCGCCTACGACGGAGTGGTCATCGACCGCGTCGAACCCGACCTGGCTCGAGCACTCGACGACTTCCTCGCGGCGCCGGCACCCGGCTCGGGCGTGAAGACGATCGTCTTCACGGCCGATGCGATGCGCCGTACCCGCGCCCACCTCGGACTCAGGGGAGCGGAATGACCCTCACGATCGTCTCGCTGCTCCCGGGCCTCCAGAACACGAACGGCGACGCGGAGAACGCCGCGGTGCTCGCCGCTCGCGCGAAGTGGGCGGCACTCGCTGTGCAACTCGTCGCCGTCGAGTCGCACGCCGACCTTCCCGATCGGGTCGACGCGGTCGTGCTCGGCTCCGGGAGCGACGCGTCGCTCGATTCCAGCCGCGCGGTCCTCCTGACGATGCACGATGAGCTGCGTCGCTGGGCGACCGAAGGCGTGCCCATGCTCGCGGTCGGCACGGGGTGGGAACTGCTCAGCTGGGGCATCGAACGTCCCGACGGCACGGGCATCGAAGGGCTCGGCATCGTGCCGGGTCGCGCGGTGCCCCGGCGATCCCGCATCACCGGCGACCTCGTCGTCGCCTCGCCCCGGTTCGGGATCCTCGTGGGCTTCGAGAACCACTCACGCGACTACGTCGGAGCCGAAGGCTCGCCACTCGGACGCGTGCGCGTCGGCAGCGGCAACGGCCGGGACTCCGCCCAGGAGGGCGTCGTCATGGGCAACGTCGTCGGCACGCACCTGCACGGCCCGGTGCTCGCGAAGAATCCCGCGCTTGCCGACGACTTGCTGGGCAGCGCCGCTGCACGCGCGGGCGTCGAGTACCGGCCCGGTGCGCAGGCGTCGGTCGTCGACGGTTACGCCGAGGCTGCGCGCGAGGCGCAATTGAGCAGGGCCCGCGCTGCGGCATCCGCAATGAATCCCTGAGGTTGCGCCTGCCTCGGCGAGTGTGCGCCGACATGACGAACGCCCCGGTGGAGACCGGGGCGTTCGTGTTCGAGCTCGTGGGGATCAGCTGCGCTCGTCGGCGAGCAGTCGGCTCGACTCGTCGTGCCAGCTGTGCGCGATCTGCGCGAGCTTCTCCTGGTGCTTGCGGCCGTGGTGTGCGCAGAACAGCAATTCGCCGCTCGCGACCACGACTCGGATGTAGGCCTGCGCGCCGCAGGCATCGCATCGGTCCAGGGCGGTGAGCTCGTAAGGGGTCTCGAGTTCATCGACTGCACCGGTGCTCTCGGTGTACTGAGTCATGGCTCCTCCTCCGTCGCTCACACTCGTTCTCGTTCTTGCGTTCATCAATGAAAACACGCCGGGCGGCATCTGCCTTCCCTTGAGCCGGGCATTTCGCTCTGCGCGTAGCGCCTGACCGAACGTGTCGCCTCCGCTCACTAGGCTTGACCGACGTGAGCTCCGACTATTCCGCCCGCCATCTCTCCGTGCTCGAGGGACTCGAGGCGGTGCGCAAACGCCCCGGCATGTACATCGGTTCGACCGACTCGCGCGGCCTCATGCACTGCCTCTGGGAGATCATCGACAACTCCGTCGACGAGGCGCTCGGCGGGCACGGCAACGAGATCGGCGTGACGCTGCATCCCGACGGCAGCGTCGAGGTTCGCGACCGTGCACGCGGCATTCCGGTCGACGCCGAGCCGAAGACCGGGCTCAGCGGCGTCGAAGTGGTCTTCACGAAGCTGCACGCGGGCGGCAAGTTCGGCTCGGGCTCGTATGCGGCTTCCGGCGGATTGCACGGGGTCGGGGCATCCGTCGTCAACGCCCTCTCCGAGCGCCTTGACGTCGAGGTCGATCGCGACGGCAAGACGTGGGCGATGTCGTTCCACCGGGGCGAGCCGGGCATCTTCACCGACTCGGGGGAGCCCACACCCGATGCACCCTTCACGCCGTTCGAGCAGCGCAGCGAGCTCCGGGTGGTCGGAAAGGTCGCCAAGGGCGTGACCGGCACCCGCATCCGGTATTGGGCCGATCGGCAGATCTTCACGAAGGGCGCCGAGTTCCAGACCGAGGAACTGCTCGGGCGCGCCCGCCAGACGGCGTACCTCGTGCCGGGCCTCGCGATCGATGTCGTCGACGAGCGCGGCGAGCAGACGCACACGTCGTCGTTCCAGTTCGACGGCGGTATCTCCGAGTTCGTCGAGCACCTCTCGACGGATGCGCCGCTCACCGACGTCTGGCGCTTGACGGGCACCGGCCACTTCACCGAGACCGTGCCCGTGCTCACCCCCGGCGGGGCGATGGTGCCGACCGAGCTGCAGCGCGAATGCCAGGTCGACATCGCATTGCGCTGGGGCACGGGGTACGAGACCGTGGTGCGGTCGTTCGTGAACATCATCGCGACGCCGAAGGGCGGCACGCACCAGGCCGGATTCGACCAGGGCATGCTGAAGTTCCTGCGGCAGCAGGTCGAGCTGAACGCGCGCCGCCTCAAGGCCGGCAACGACAAGCTCGAGAAAGACGACGTGATGGCCGGCCTCACCGCGGTGATCACCGTGCGGCTGCCCGAGCCGCAGTTCGAGGGCCAGACGAAAGAGGTGCTCGGCACTCCCGCCGCTCGCGCCATCGTCGCGAATGTCCTGACGAAGGAGCTCGGCGCGAGGTTCTCCTCGACCAAACGCGACGACAAGGCGCAATCGGCGTTGCTGCTCGACAAGGTCGTGGCCGAGATGAAGTCGCGCATCTCCGCTCGCGCCCACAAGGAGACACAGCGCCGTAAGAACGCGCTCGAGAGCTCGTCGCTGCCGGCGAAGCTCGTGGACTGCCGCTCGAACGACGTCGCGCACAGCGAGTTGTTCATCGTCGAGGGCGACTCGGCGCTCGGCACGGCCAAGCTCGCGCGCGACAGCGAGCACCAGGCGCTGCTGCCCATCCGCGGCAAGATCCTCAACGTGCAGAAGGCGAGCGTGTCCGACATGCTCGGCAATGCCGAATGCGCCTCGATCATCCAGGTGATCGGCGCAGGCTCCGGGCGCAGCTTCGACATCGCGACCGCTCGCTACGGCAAGGTCATCATCATGAGCGACGCCGACGTCGACGGCGCCCACATCCGCACGCTGCTGCTCACGCTGTTCTTCCGCTACATGCGTCCGATGATCGAGCAGGGGCGCGTGTTCGCGGCTGTGCCGCCCCTGCACCGCGTGGTCATCATGAATCCGGGTTCGAAGCCGAACGAGACGATCTACACCTACTCCGAAGCCGAGCTGGTCGGAGTGCTCGCGACGCTCAAGAAGCAGGGCAAGCGATACCAGGACCCGATTCAGCGATACAAGGGCCTCGGCGAGATGGATGCCGACCAGCTGGCGACGACCACGATGGATCGCGGGCACCGCACGCTTCGACGCGTCGGCATCGGCGACGCCGAGAACGCCGGCCGGGTGTTCGAGCTGCTCATGGGCAACGAGGTGGCGCCGCGCAAGGAGTTCATCATCGACAGCTCCGACGCACTCGAGCGTGACCGCATCGACGCCTGATCAGCCGCCTGACGGCCGGATGTTCTGGTTCAGGTGGAAGAGATTCCCGGGATCATAGGCATCTTTGACCGCAGTCAGCCGTCGGAGGTTCTCCTCTGAGAATGCCCTTCGGATGCCTGCGTCGCCGTCGTTGCCGAGGACGTTCACGTAGGCGCCGCTCGCGAACCTGCCCAGGGTGCCCGCATATCGGCGCGCGGCGGAGATGCGTCGCTCGTCGTCGGCGGGATCGGTCCAGCGCGAGGCCGCCACGAACTCGAATGCCGTGTCGCGCCCCGAGAACGCGGTCTCCGCGTCGGCGACGTCGGCGATCGCACCTCCGTAGGCCTGCAGGCTGACGTCGGGGAGGTCGTCTCCGTCACGCGCGAGCAGCGCATCGATGAGGTCGTCGCCGAGCTCGGTGAAGTAGTGACCCTTCCAGTACCGCCGCCAGGCGTGGCCCTCGATGTCGTCTTCGCGGGTCTGGAGCTCGAGGTACGACAAGGCCTCGACGGATCGCACGTCGGGTTCGGCGACCTCGGTGAGCTCACCGGCGAGCGTCGAGATCTCGGCGGCGCCGTCATCGGCGTCGCCGACCCAGACGAGGCCGAGCGACACTCCCTCTGCCCCGATGATCGCCTCGAACGTCGCCTGTCGAGGTGCTGAGGCACTCAGGTCGCGCCAGCGCCGCATCGCCCGCGGCGACGTGGCATATGGGAAGCGGAACGCCGCGGCGATCGCAGTTCCGGGTTCGGGATGGAGCGCGAACTCGAACTCGGTCACGACCCCGAAGTTGCCGCCACCACCGCGCAATGCCCAGTACAGCTCAGGGTGCTCCTCGGCGCTCACCAGCAGCGTCTCGCCGGTCGCGGTGACGACCTCGAACGAGATCACGTTGTCGCACGCGAGGCCATGCTGTCGCGCGAGCCAGCCCATGCCGCCGCCGAGGGTGAGGCCCCCGACGCCGGTATGCGACACGTTCCCGGCCGTCGTCGCAAGACCATGCTGCTGTGCCGCCCGGTCGAGCGCCCCGAGCAGAGCGCCGCCCTGCACCCGCGCCCGGCGGCTGACCGGGTCAACGGTCACGCCGCCCATCGGACGAAGGTCGATCATGAGTCCGTCATCGGCGACGGCGTGGCCGACGATGCCGTGACCGCCGCAGCGGATCCCCACGTCGAGATCGTTGTCCGTGGCGAACCGGACGCACGCGACGACGTCGGCGGTATCAGCGCATTGCACGATGTACCGAGGCCGCCGATCGATCATCCCGTTCCATACGGAGCGTGCGGCGTCGTAGCCGGCGTCGCCCGGTTCCAGCACTCGCCCGTGGATCGTCTCGTGCAGTCCAGATCGCGTCATCGGTGACTCCGTCCTCGAGAGCCGGTCGCGAGTCGTGAGAAGCATCGCAAGACGATCCGGCCACGTGGGCGAATATGCACCCCGATGGAGCCGGCGTCAAGGGTGCCGGACGACCGTCAGCCGATGCGGCAGCCGATCGCGGCGACGACGGACTCGAGCGGCTGGCCGGAGGCGTCCCGTTTCGCGCCGCCGTCGGGCAATTGCCGGGAGGAGCCGTCGGCGCCCACGGCAAGCGCGGGGGAGCGCCCCACCCAGGCGACGTGCAGAACGTCTTCGCCCTTCAGGAAGCGCTGTGCGCGCACGCCACCGGTTGCGCGTCCCTTGGGCGGGAACTCGCCGAATTCGCTGACCTTCGCGCTGCCGGGATCTGTGCCGGGAAGCGTGTCGCTGTGACCGGCGATGGTGACGACCACGGCCTCGGCCGCGGCATCCGCCGGCAGGCTCGTGAAATGGACGACGTGCGCGCCGGCACCGAGATTGATGCCGGCCATGCCGCCGGCGGGGCATCCCTGCGGCCGTACCGTCGATGCGGGGAATCTCAGGAGCTGCGCGTCGGAGGCCACGAAGACGAGTTCGTCGTCTTCGCCGCCCTGCACCGCGCCGATGACCTCGTCGCCGACCTTGAGCCCGATCACCTCGAATTCGGGCTTGCTCGGGTACGCACCGGTCGCGACGCGTTTGACGACGCCCTGCTTCGTGCCGAGCACGATCGAGCGGTCGGAGTCGAGTGAGACGAGCGCGAGCACCCGCTCATCGCGATTGGGCAGGTTCAGGTAGTCGGCCACCTTGACGCCCGCGCCGAGTTGCACCGACGTCGGCGGCAGCATCGGCAGGTCGACGGGCGTGAAGCGGATGAGGCGACCGAGGCTCGTCACCGCCCCGATCTCGGCGCGGCTCGTGGTGTCGAGCGTCGAGCTGATGGCGTCGTGCTTGCTGCGCCGGGCCGGCGGTGCGATCGTGGCGGTACCGTTGTCGCCCTCGGGAAGGTCGACGCGAGCGATGCGGCCCGTGGCGCTCAGGAATACCCGGCACGCGACATCCGCCACTTCGAGCACTGCGGCAGCACGCTTGGCGGCGGCTCCGGCGATGCTCGGGGGCGCGTCGGTGAGCAGCGTCCGACGCGGCGTGCCGAACCGATCGGCGATCTCGGCGAGCTCATCGGAGACGAGCGCCTCGATGCGGTGGCGGCTCGAGAGCAGCGCCACGAGTTCCTCGATCTCGGCGCGCAACCGGTCGCGCTCGGCCTCGAGTTCGATTCGTGAGAACTTCGTGAGGCGCCGCAACTGCAGTTCGAGGATGTAGTCGGTCTGCACGAGGCTGAGGTCGAAGACCTCCATGAGGCGTGCCCGCGCCGCCGCGGTGTCGTCGCTCGAGCGGATGACCTGGATGACCTCGTCGATGTCGAGGATCGCGACGAGCAGGCCGTCGACGAGGTGGAGCCGCTCGCGCCGCCGCGCCAGTCGGTATTCCGACCGCCGCGTGACCACCTGGATGCGATGGGCGACGTAGACCTGCAGCAGCTCCCGCAGGCCGAGGGTCTGCGGACCGCCGTCGACGAGTGCCACGTTGTTGATGTTGAACGAGTCTTCTAGGGGTGTGAGGCGGTAGAGCTGCTCGAGCACGGCCTCTGGACTGAATCCGGTCTTGATGCCGATGACGAGCCGGAGGCCGTTCGTGCGGTCGGTGAGGTCGGTGACATCGGAGATGCCGCTGATCTTCTTGGCGTTGACGCCGTCTTTGATCTTCTCGATGACCTTCTCAGGGCCGACGAGGTACGGCAGCTCGGTGACGACGAGGCCCGTCTTGCGCGCCGTGATGCTCTCGACGCTCACCTTGGCGCGCGTCTTGAAGCTGCCGCGGCCGGTGGCGTAGGCGTCTTTGATGCCCGAGAGCCCCACGATGGTGCCGCCCGTGGGGAGATCGGGGCCGGGCACGTACTCCATCAGGTCGTCGAGCGTCGCGTCGGGGTTGGCGATCAGGTGTCGCGCGGCCCCGACGACCTCGATGAGGTTGTGGGGTGCCATGTTCGTGGCCATGCCGACGGCGATGCCGCTCGCCCCGTTGACGAGCAGGTTGGGGTAGGCCGCTGGCAGCACGTCGGGCTGCGTGAGCTGGTTGTCGTAGTTCGGCACGAAGTCGACGACGTCTTCGTCGAGCCCCTCGGTCATCGCGAGGGCGGGGGAGGCGAGGCGCGCCTCGGTGTATCGCGGCGCCGCAGGCCCATCGTCGAGCGATCCGAAGTTGCCGTGCCCGTCTATGAGCGGCACCCGGAGCGTGAACGACTGAGCCATGCGCACGAGCGCGTCGTAGATGGCGGTGTCGCCGTGCGGATGCAGCTTGCCCATGACCTCGCCGACGACGCGAGCGGACTTCACGTGCCCGCGATCGGGTCGCAAGCCCATCTCGACCATCTGGTAGAGGATGCGCCGCTGCACCGGCTTGAGCCCGTCTCTCGCGTCGGGAAGGGCGCGCGAGTAGATCACCGAGTACGCGTACTCGAGGAACGAGCCCTGCATCTCGGTGGCGACGTCGACGTCTTCGATGCGTTCGACGATGGTCTCGTCTGCGGGCTGATTCTTGGCTCGGGTCATCCGTCGTCTCGGTCGGGGGCGTGGCAGGCACGCAGGAACAGGGCGCGCCCGGCCTGTGCCAGACTGGGCGCGATGCCTGCAATGCTACCGGTGCCGGCCGACAGCGCTCCACGCCTTGCCGGGGTGCTCGGCAGTTCGCTCGCGAGTCTGCGCGGCGCGCCCAACGCCTTCGAGCTGCCTCGCGTCTCGAGCGCCGTGGTCGTGCTCGTCGACGGCCTCGGGGCCGCGAACATCCGGGCCAGGGCAGGGCACGCGCGATTCCTCTCGTCCCGCATGGCGAAGCGCGACGTCATCCGCACGGTGTTCCCGTCGACCACGGCCGCGGCGATCGCCACATTCGCGACGGGTCGGATGCCGGGCGAGCACGGGCTCGTCGGCTACCGGGTGCTCGATGCGGCGAACGACCGGATCATCAACCAGCTGAGCGGCTGGGACGCCGGCGTGGTGCCCGAGACCTGGCAGCGAACGCCGACGCTCTTCGAGACCGCGCGCGACGAGGGCGTGGCGACCTTCGCCATCGGCTCGGCACGCTACGCCGACTCCGGGTTCACGCGCGCCGCGCTCCGCGGCGCCGAGTACCGGCCCGCGGCATCCGTCGCCGACCGCTTCGCCGAAGCCGGCCGGTTGCTCGACGCCGGCGCCGAAGGCCTCATCTATCTCTACGTGCCCGAACTCGACCAGGCCGCGCACGCCTTCGGCTGGACGTCGGAACGCTGGCTCTCGATCCTCGAGCTGCTCGACGCCGAACTCGCCTCATTCGAGCCGCGGATGCCGCGTGGCGCGGGCCTGCTCGTGACCGCCGACCACGGGGTCATCGACGTGCCCGCCGAGCGCCACGTGTTCATCGACGACCGGCCGGAGCTCCTCGAAGGAGTGCGGCACATCGGCGGCGAGCCGCGCTGCGTCTCGCTCTACTTCGAGCCCGAGCTGGGCCACGGCGGCCGTGCCGCACTCCTCGACGGGTGGCGCGCGGCCGAGGGGCACCGGTCGTGGGTGCTCGGCCGCGACGAGGCGATCGCCGCCGGCCTCTACGGGCCGGTCGATGACGCCGTGCGCGACCGCATCGGCGACATCCTCCTGGCGGCGAGGTCGGGCATCGCCTACTACGACCGTCGCGAGCCGAACCGGCAGGCCGAGGCCATGATCGGGCAGCACGGATCGCTCAGCGACGAGGAGACTCGCGTGCCACTCGTGCGCGGCGGCGCATATTCTCGGCCCTGAGTCGACACGTCGCCCCCCGGAGTCGCCACGGAGCGCTCGCACGGCACTCGACTGAGCGCCGTGGCATCCGGCTCAGGAGGGGTAGTGACCGCGCTTCACTTGCGGCTTCGGCAGTCGCAGCGGCCGCAACTGGAGGGCGCGCATCGCGGCGTACCAGCGCACGCGCTCGACCTTGTCGGCCCCGAACTTCTCGGCGAGCTTGCGCCGCACGAGGAAGCCGAGGATGACGACGTCGATGACCGCGACGAGGAAGAACGCCCACAGCGCGATGATGCCGATGGACTGCGCCTCGACACTCGGCACGAACGTGAGCAGGATGACGGCGAACATCACCGGGATGAGGACCTCGCCGATGCTGAACCGCGCGTCGACGTAGTCGCGCACGTACTTCTTCTGCGGCCCCCGGTCGCGCATCGGGAGGTAGCGCTCGTCGCCGGCCGCCATGCCGAGACGGGCACGCTCTCGTGCCTCGGCGGTCTTCGCGCGAGCCTGTCGCGCGGCTTCCTTGCGATCGTTCGGCACGAGTGGCCGCTTCCTCGCGGCCTCCTGCTCCTTGCGGCTCGGCGTGGGAGCACCCTTGCCGGCCTTCAGGCGGGCCTGGGTCTCTTCGAGCGACTCTGCGCTCGGCTCTTCGGTGCTGTTCGGTTGCTTTGCCACGGGAATCCTCGGATCGGTTGCCTTTAAGATTACCGGCATGACCGACGCTCTTCCCACCGACTTCGCCTCCACCTATCCCGCGACCGTGACCGAGGCGCTTCGCGACGCCGTCACCGCCGCATTCCCGGCGACGATCGCCGACCTCACCCGGCTCGTCAAGATCCCGTCGGTGTCGTGGGCGGCGTTCGACCGGGCGCATGTCGCGGCAAGCGCTGACGCCGTCGCGGAGCTCGTGCGCGGTCTCGGCGTGTTCGATCTCGTCGAGGTTCGCCACGCCGCGATCGGCGAGGGGGCGGATGCCGCACCCGGTCAGCCTGCGGTCGTGGCGCGCCGCGCCGCCCGGAACGGTCGGCCCACCGTGCTGCTCTACGCGCACCACGACGTGCAGCCCCCCGGGCGCGACGAGGACTGGGAGTCGCCGCCCTTCGAGCCAACGCTGCGCGGCGACCGCCTCTACGGCAGGGGAGCGGCAGACGACAAGGCGGGCATCATGGCTCACATCGGCGCCATCCGGGCCCTCACCGAGGTGCTCGGCGCCGACTTCGATCTCGGCATCGCGCTCTTCATCGAGGGCGAGGAGGAGTCGGGTTCACTCTCCTTCGCGAACTTCCTGCGTGAGAACCGGGAGGTGCTCGAAGCCGACGCGATCGTTGTGGCGGATTCGAACAACTGGGACCTCGAGACCCCGGCGCTCACGGTGGCGCTTCGCGGCGCCGTCGCGTTCCGCCTGACGATCTCGACGCTCGCGCACGCCTCGCACTCGGGCATGTTCGGCGGTGCGGTCCCCGACGCCATGCTCGCCGCGATCCGGCTGCTCTCGACCCTCCACGACGCCGACGGCTCGGTCGCGGTCGAGGGACTCAGGTCGGCCGACCTCGAGACTCCCGAATACGACGAGGCGCAGCTTCGTGCCGAGGCCGGCCTCCTCGACGGCGTCACCCCGATCGGCCGGGGCACGATCCTCTCGCGCATCTGGGCGCAGCCGGCGATCACGGTCACCGGCATCGACGCACCGAGCGTCGCGAACGCCTCGAACACCCTCCTTCCGAGCGTCGCCGTGCGCGTGAGCGCACGGATCGCACCCGGGCAGAGCGACACCGAGGCGCTCGAGATCCTGCGCGAGCACCTCGAGCAGCACGCGCCGTTCGGCGCGCACCTCGCCATCGACGGCATCGAGCTCGGCCAGCCGTTCCTCGTCGACACCTCCGGCTGGGCGGTCGCCGAGTCGAATGCGGCGATGACGGATGCCTGGGGCAAGGCCCCCGTCGAGATCGGCGTGGGCGGCTCGATCCCGTTCATCGCCGAACTCGTCGAGGAGTTCCCGTCGGCGCAGATCCTCGTCACCGGCGTCGAAGACCCCGACTCACGGCCGCACAGCCCCAACGAGTCGCTCCACCTGGGCGTGTTCAAGCGTGCACTGCTCAGCGAGGCGCTGTTCCTTGCACGGCTCGACGCGCGGGATTCCACTTCCTGAGAGCGAACTGGGCCAGCGCGCCGATTCGCCGGTTACCATGGAGACAGGTTTTCCGCGTTCCCTGACGCACCGAGGAGAGACATGAGCGACACGATCATCGAGACCGCGCACGGCGTGAAGCTGAGCGACCCCGCCGCCGACAAGGTGCGCAACCTCCTTGAACAGGAGGGTCGCGACGACCTGCGGTTGCGTGTCGCAGTGCAGCCCGGCGGATGCTCCGGGCTGATCTACCAGCTGTACTTCGACGAGCGACTCCTCGACGGCGACGCCGTCGTCGACTTCTCGGGTGTCGAGGTCGTCGTCGACAAGATGAGCGTGCCGTACCTCGACGGTGCTTCGATCGACTTCGAAGACACGATCCAGAAGCAGGGCTTCACGATCGACAATCCCAACGCGCAGGGCAGTTGCGCGTGCGGTGACTCGTTCCACTGAGCACCAGCACTGAACGACTCCAGGGAGGCCGCGCCGAGCGGCCTCCCTTCGTCGTTCAGCCCGGTGAAGCGAGGAATACCGGACGCTGCCACCCGACACCGCCCGCTGTTGCACACCCGGGCGGTCGACTCGGAGTAGGCTAGACATCGATCAATGCGCTTCGCTGTGAAGCGCCTTCGAGTCCCCCGAAAGGTCACCGGTGCGCCACAATCGCCGTCTCCGATGGGCTGCAATCCCGATCGCAGCGTCGCTCAGCCTCGTACTCGCAGGGTGCACACAGGCCCAACTGAACGGGTTCCTGCCCGGTTTCGTCGAGGGCGAGGCGCCGGTCACCAACAACACCGAGCGCGTCTCCGGGCTCTGGGTCACGTCGTGGATCGTGCTGCTCGTCGTCGGCCTCCTCACGTGGGGCCTCACGATCTGGGCCGTCATCGCGTACCGTCGTCGCAAGGGCCAGACCGGGCTGCCCGTGCAGTTGCGCTACAACATGCCGATCGAGGTGTTCTACACGATCGTGCCGCTCATCCTGGTGCTCGGCTTCTTCGCCTTCACGGCGCGCGATCAGGAGGCCATCGAGCAGCGGTTCGCCGCCGACGAGGTCGACGTGCAGATCGAGGTCATCGCCAAGCAGTGGGCATGGGACTTCAACTACGTCAAAGAAGACGTGTACTCGCCCGGCATCCAGGGCCAGCTCTCCGACGAGGGCCCCAAGGGCTCGCTCGTGCAGTCGGAGCTCCCCACCCTCTACCTGCCGGTGGGCAAGAACGTCGAGATCGAGCTCGAGTCGCGCGATGTCATCCACTCCTTCTGGGTCGTTGACTTCCTCTACAAGAAGGACATGTACCCGGGCAAGACCAACTACATGACGATCGTTCCGGAGCGTGAGGGCACCTACGCCGGCAAGTGCGCCGAGCTGTGCGGCGAGTATCACTCGCTGATGCTCTTCAACGTCGAGGTCGTCTCCGAAGCCGAGTACGAGGACTACATCGATTCGCTGCGCGCGCTCGGTCAAGAAGGCCAGCTGTCGAACGAATACGACCGCAACCAGAACAAACCCGGCACGGGCGCGCCAGAACTGAAAGAGGAGCACGAAGGCGAATGAGCACCACGACTGCACCGGCTCGGCCGTCGTCGAGCAGCCTGCCGTTCGGCGCCTCCAAGGTCGAGCGCAAGGGCAACATCCTGGTCAGCTGGATCACCTCCACCGACCACAAGGTCATCGGGTACCTCTACCTGATCACCTCGTTCATCTACTTCTGCATCGGCGGAGTGATGGCCCTGATCATCCGTGCCCAGCTCTTCGAGCCCGGCCTGGAGATCCTCCAGACGCGTGAGCAGTACAACCAGCTGTTCACCATGCACGGCACGATCATGCTGCTCATGTTCGCGACGCCCCTGTTCGCGGGCTTCGCGAACGTCTTGATGCCGCTGCAGATCGGTGCGCCCGACGTCGCCTTCCCGCGACTGAACGCATTCGCCTACTGGCTCTTCAACTTCGGCTCACTGATGGCCGTCGCCGGCTTCTTCACCCCGCAGGGCGCCGCGTCGTTCGGCTGGTTCGCCTATCAGCCGCTCGCGTCGACCACGTTCTCGCCGGGAATCGGCGGCAACCTCTGGATGCTGGGCCTCGGTCTCTCGGGCTTCGGCACGATCCTCGGCGCGGTGAACTTCATCACCACGATCATCACCATGCGTGCTCCCGGCATGACGATGTTCCGCATGCCGATCTTCACGTGGAACACGCTCGTCACGTCGATCCTCGTGCTGATGGCGTTCCCCGTGCTCGCAGCGGCGCTCCTCGCAGCCGGCGCCGACCGCATCTTCGGCGCCCACATCTACGATCCGGCCAACGGCGGCGTGCTCCTGTGGCAGCACCTGTTCTGGTTCTTCGGGCACCCAGAGGTCTACATCATCGCGCTGCCCTTCTTCGGCATCGTCTCCGAGGTCTTCCCCGTGTTCAGCCGGAAGCCGATCTTCGGCTACAAGACGCTGATCTACGCGACGATCGCGATCGCGGCGCTGTCGGTCACCGTGTGGGCGCACCACATGTACGTCACCGGTTCGGTGCTGTTGCCGTTCTTCGCGCTCATGACGATGCTCATCGCAGTGCCCACGGGTGTGAAGATCTTCAACTGGATCGGCACCATGTGGCGAGGCTCCATCACGTTCGAGACGCCGCTCATCTGGTCGCTCGGCTTCCTCATCACCTTCGTGTTCGGCGGACTCACGGGCGTCATCCTCGCCTCACCGCCGCTCGACTTCCACGTCTCCGACTCGTACTTCGTCGTCGCCCACTTCCACTACGTCGTCTTCGGCACCGTCGTGTTCGCGATGTTCGCCGGGTTCTACTTCTGGTGGCCGAAGTGGACCGGCAAGATGCTGAACGAGACGCTCGGCAAGTGGCACTTCTGGTTGCTGTTCATCGGCTTCCACACGACGTTCCTGATCCAGCACTGGCTCGGCGTCGTCGGCATGCCCCGTCGGTACTACTCGTACCTGCCGGAAGACAACATCACCTGGATGAACCAGTTGTCGACGATCGGCGCGGGCATCCTCGCGGTGTCGATGGTCCCGTTCCTCCTGAACGTCTACATCACGGCGCGACGAGCGCCGAAGGTCACCGTGAACGACCCGTGGGGATACGGGCGCTCCCTCGAGTGGGCGACGAGTTGCCCGCCGCCGCGGCACAACTTCACGTCCATCCCGCGCATTCGCTCGGAGGCACCGGCGTTCGACCTCAACCACCCCGAAGCCGGCATCCCGGTCGGCATCGGACCGGCGAAGGATGCCCCTGAGGCACCCGTCTACGACGCGTCGACGAAGGAAGTCAAGTAATGCGCGCGAATGTCAACCTGTTCTGGATCCTTGCAGCGTTCTTCGGCCTGTCGGCTGGTATCTACGGCTACTGGTCGTGGCTCGACGAGCTCGATCCCGGCATGGAACCGGTAGGTACGGTCGCGCTCACGCTCACGACGATCCTGGCGGCGTTCATCGCGTTCTACCTCGGCAGGGTACACAAGGCGCAGGGCGCGGAGCTTCCCGAAGACCGCCTCGACGCGAACATCGACGACGGCGACGCAGAGCTCGGGTTCTTCAGCCCGTGGAGCTGGTGGCCGATCATGCTCGCCGCGGCCGCCGCGCTGCTGTTCCTCGGGCTCGCGATCGGGTTCTGGATCTCATTCGGCGCGGTCGCGCTGGGCGTCATCAGCCTGGTCGGCTGGGTGTACGAGTACTACCGCGGCAACTTCGCCCGCTGACGCGATCTCTCCACGAAGCCCCGATGCGAGCAGCATCGGGGCTTCGTCGTGTTGCGGCGTCGTCGTGGTGCGGACTCAGACGCGGTCGAAGCTCAGCACCTCGACCGACACCGTGACTGCGAGCTCGTCGCCGGCAGGGAGCTGCGGCGCCTCGGCACGATGGTGAGCGGAGGGGCCCATGCCGACGAGGAGTGCTCGTGTCTCGGCATCCGCTGAGATGCCGTACTCGACGGTCGAATCGTCGGCGAGCCGGAAGCCCGCCGGTTCGAGCTGTGTGCGTACGCGCTCGGACTTGCCCGCTGGGACGTCGAGCACGAGGCCGAGGCGCCGCAGCTCAACGAGGTGCTCGGGGGTGGGCACCACGACGATGAGGCGACCACCGGGCCGCACGATCCGGGCGAACTCCACCGGGTTCCTCGGCGCGAAGACGTTGATCGCGAGGTCGGCGATCGCGTCGCGAATCGGCAACGGCCGCCAGAGGTCGAGCACGACACCGGATGCCGCGGGAATGGCCCGCAGGCTCATGCGGACGGCGTCGGGGGAGCGATCTGCGACGAGCAGTGCGGCATCAGGGAATCGAGCGGCGAGCCGCTGAGCGTACTGGCCCGTGCCGCAGCCGAGGTCGACGATCCGCAGCGGGTGTTCGCGTGAATCCGCGCCTCGCGGTACCGATCCGTCTGCCACATGCTCAGCGGCATGCACGATGGCATCGGCCACCGGCTTGTAGGCTCCGGATTCGAGCAGGCGCTGGCGCGACTCCAGCATCTCCCGATCGTCGCCGATAGTTCGCGGGGCGCGCGGCGGGAGGAGGGTGGCGATGTCGTGCCGCGAGAGATCGAAGCGATGGCCGTGGGCGCAGCCGATCACCCGTTCGCCGTGCGGTTCCAGCTCGAGGAGACAGTTCGGGCACCGGAGCCATGTCGAATCGATCGGCATGGTCCGGTGCCCTAACGGTGGAAGATCAGTGGTGCGCGGAGTGCGATGCCTCGAGTTCACCCTGCGTGACCGGAGCGATGCGGTCCTCGAAGAACCAGCGCGACAGCGAAGCACGAACGCGCTGGCCGATTGTGATCTTGCCACGGGCGTTGGGCCGCAGCATCAACGGCTGGTAGCTCTCGTAGCTCACGAGCCGCCACCGGTCGTACTCGTCGAGCGGCTGGTGCACCTCGATGAACTCGCCGCCCGGCAGCTTGACGATGCGACCCGACTCGTAGCCGTGCAGCACGACCTCGCGATCCTTCTTCTGGAGCGCGATGCAGACGCGCTTCGTGATGAAGTAGGCGATGAACGGGCCGAGGACCGTGATGGCCTGGAGCGCGTAGATCACGCCCTCCATCGTGAGCGAGAAGTGCGTCGCGAGGATGTCGGAGCTCGCGGCGGCCCAGAGGGCGGCGTAGAACGTGACGCCCGCGGCACCGATCGCGGTGCGGGTGGGTGCGTTGCGCGGACGGTCGGCGATGTGGTGCTCGCGCGTGTCGCCCTTCACCCAGGCCTCGATGAACGGATAGGCGACCACCAGGAGCAGGAAGATGCCGATCACGACGAGCGGTACGAGGATGTTGAACGACCAGGTTCGGTCGAACAGCACGAACTCCCATCCCGGCGGGATGAGACGCAACGCGCCGTCGGCGAAGCCGATGTACCAGTCGGGCTGTGTGCCGGCCGAGACGGGGGAGGGGTCGTATGGCCCGTAGTTCCAGATCGGGTTGATCGTGAAGAGCGCTGCGATGAGCGAGATCACACCCCAGATGATGAACATGAAGCCGCCGGCCTTCGCCGCGTAGATCGGCAGGATGGGCGGGCCGACCGAGTTCGTCGGTTCGCGCCCGGGTCCGGCGAACTGGGTGTGCTTGTGAATGAACACATACACCACGTGGATTCCGATGAGCGCGACCAGGAGCGCGGGGAGAAGGAGGATGTGCAGCGCGTACAGGCGGCCGACGATCACCGTGCCCGGGAACTCGCCGCCGAAGAGCAGGAACGAGGTCCACGTGCCGATCAGGGGAATGCCCTTGACCAAGCCGTCGATGATGCGAAGGCCGTTGCCGGAGAGGAGATCGTCGGGAAGCGAGTAGCCCGTGAATCCCTCGCCCAGGGCGAGGACGAAAAGGGTGAAGCCGAATACCCAGTTGATCTCACGAGGCTTGCGGAAGGCGCCGGTGAAGAACACGCGGAGCATGTGCAGGCCGATGGCGGCGACGAAGAGCAGCGCTGCCCAGTGGTGCATCTGGCGAACGAAGAGCCCGCCGCGGATGTCGAAGGAGATGTCGAGCGTCGATGCCATCGCCACCGACATCTCGACGCCCTTGAGCGGCACGTACGAGCCGTCGTAGTGGACTTCGGCCATCGAGGCCTGGAAGAAGAACGTCAGGAAGGTGCCCGAGACGAGGATGACGATGAAGCTGAAGAGGGCGACCTCGCCGAGGAGGAACGACCAGTGGTCGGGGAACGCCTTACGTCCGAGCCCCTTGATCGCGATTGCGAGACCCGTGCGATCGTTGACGTACTCTGACGCCTCCGCCGTGAACGAGCGCTTGACGGGCGCGGGTGATCGGGTCGATGCGGTGCTCAATTTCGCTCCCAGAAGCTCGGGCCGACGGGTTCGGTGAAGTCGCTCTGCGCGATGAGGTAGCCCTCGTCGTCGACGGCGATCGGCAGCTGCGGCAAAGGACGCTTGGCCGGACCGAAGATGACCTTGCAGTGGTTCGCGACATCGAACTGCGACTGGTGGCAGGGGCAGAGGAGGTGGTGCGTGTGCTGTTCGTAAAGGGCGACGGGGCATCCGACGTGCGTGCAGATCTTCGAGTACGCCACGATGCCCTCGTACGACCACGATTCGCGCTCGGGAGTCTGGTTGAGCTCGTCGGGCTCGAGCCGCATGAGCAGCACGGCCGCCTTGGCCTTCTCCTCGAGCTTGCCGTGCTCGAGATCGGTGAGGCCCTCGGGAATCACGTGGAAGGCGCTTCCGATGGTCACATCGGAGGCCTTGATCGCGACGCCCGACGGGTCGAGCGCGAGGCGCGTGCCCTTCTTCCACATCGTGTGGCTGAGGAGTTCGACCGGGAGCTCGTCTTGCGGGGCGAATCCGCGGAAGAGCACGACGGCCGGCAGCGGGAAGGCCAGGAGCGCGCCGATGAGGCTGTTGCGGATGACCGTGCGCCGACTGAAGCCGGATTCCTCATCGGCCTGGCGGAACACCTCGACGGCACCCCGCTGCGTGGCCTCGCTGGTGCTGATGGGGTGGCGCGTGTCGATGGACTCGGCCGAGGTCATGAGCGACTTGCCCCAGTGCACGGCTCCGAACCCGATGCCGAGGAGCGCGAGCGTGGCACCGAAGCCGATGAACATGTTGTTCAGGCGAACGGCATCGACGTTGTTGGACTCCATCGGGAAGAGCATGTAGGCGGCGACCGCCCAGACACTGCCGAGGACCGAGAGGTAGAACAGCGTGTAGACCGTGCGCTGCGCCCGCTTCTCGCGGCGGGGGTCTTGGTCGGTCACGCGAGGCCGGTGGGGCTCGAAGCCGGGGTTCTCGAACGCGTCGTAGGGTACGACCGCAGTGCCGGTCGACCCTGCGAACTCCGGGGCGGCGTGCGACGAGTCGGCAGCGGCGAGCTCAGCGCCGCTGTGGTCGTCCTGGGCCATGGTTCTCCTTCTTCAACTTCTTCTTCGATGCCGGGCGGGCGCTAGTTGGACTTCGCCGTGATCCACACGGTGATGGCGACGATCGTGCCGAGGCCGAAGATCCAGATGAACAGTCCCTCTGCTACCGGCCCGAGCGAGCCGAGTTCGAAGCCGCCGGGTGAGCGGTTGTCCTGCACGTACTTCAGGTAGGTGATGACGTCGCGCTTGTCTTCGGGCGAGATGTTCAGGTCGTTGAACACGGGCATGTTCTGCGGGCCGGTGACCATGGCCTCGTAGATGTGCACGCCCGAGACGTTCGTGAGCGGGGGAGCGAACTTGCCCTCGGTGAGAGCGCCTCCGGCGCCTGCGACGTTGTGGCACATCGCGCAGTTGATGCGGAAGAGCTCGGCGCCGTTCGCTGCATCGCCGCCGCCGCTCGCGAGATGGTCGGAGGGGATTTCGGGACCCGGGCCGAGGGAGGCGATGAAGTAGGCGAGCTGCTTGACCTGATCATCGGTGAACTGCGCGGGCTTCTGTTGCGCCTGGGGACCCTGCATCTGCATCGGCATGCGCCCGGTGCCCACCTGGAAGTCGACCGAGGCCGCACCGACGCCGATGAGGGTGGGGCCGTTGCCGGTGCCCTGCGCGTCGAGGCCGTGGCACGTCGCGCAATTGGCCTGGAAGAGCTTCTTGCCCTCTTCGATGGTCTGCTGCGAGTTCGGGTCGACCTCAGCTTGCGCCGTTCCGGTGCTGAGCGCAGCATATGCGCCACCGGTGAAGACGAGTCCGAGCGCGAGGAGCGCGGCCGCGGCGAGCGGATGCCGGCGTCCGGTGCGTCGCTTCGTTCGGGTCATGTGATTCTTCCTGTTCACGGGCATGCTCTGCTGGCGCTCCTGCTGGGGCTTACTTGAGGACGTAGATGATGAAGAAGAGACCGATCCAGACGACGTCGACGAAGTGCCAGTAGTAGGAGACGACGATCGCACTCGTCGCCTCGCGGTGTCCGAAGTGCTTGACCGAGAAGACCCGGCCGATCACGAGCAGGAACGCGATGAGGCCGCCTGTGACGTGCAGGCCGTGGAACCCGGTGGTGATGTAGAACGCGGAGCCGTAGGAGTTCGAGTCGAGGGCGATGCCCTCTGAGACGAGCGTGGCGTACTCCCAGACCTGGCCGGCGACGAAGACCGCGCCCATGGCGTAGGTGAGGAAGAACCACTCGACCATGCCCCATTGCGTGGGCTTCCAGCCCGTGGCGTACGGCTGCAGTCGCTCCGCTGCGAACACGCCGAACTGGCATGTGACCGACGAGAGCACGAGGATGATCGTGTTCGTCAGCGAGAACGGGAAGTTCAGGCGGGCCGCCTCGAACTCCCACATGTCGGGCGACTGCGATCGCAGCGTGAAGTAGATCGCGAAGAGGCCTGCGAAGAACATGACCTCGCTGCCGAGCCAGACGATCGTGCCCACCGCAACGGTGTTCGGTCGGTTGATCACGGGCGCGCTCGTCGCCTGAGTAGTGATTGAGGTGCTCGTCACCATCCCATTATGGCCGAAACCTTGCGTGAGTTTTCGTCATCCGGGGGACCTGTGTCGCCGCCCGCGAAGTAAGGCAACCCTAAACGAGCTGCGTAGGGGCCGGGAATCCGCCGTGAATCGGGCCGATAGGATCGATCTCATGCCCGCGCATCAAACCTGGCCCGATGTGATCCACTCCCTGCTCGAGGGTGAAGACCTCAGCGTCTCGGATGCCGCGTGGTGCATGGAGCAGGTGATGACGGGCACCGTCACGCCGGCGCAACTGGCCGGATTCCTCATCGCGCTGCGCGTGAAGGGCGAAACGGTCGACGAGATCGTCGGATTCCGCGACGCCGTGCTCGAGCACGCCATCCCGCTGCCCGTCGACCCGATGGCGCTCGACATCGTCGGCACCGGGGGAGACCGGTTCGGCACGGTCAACGTCTCGACGATGGCCTCCGTCGTGGCCGCGGCATCCGGTGTCCCGGTCATCAAGCACGGCAATCGGGCGGCGAGCTCGTCGTCGGGTTCCTCCGACGTGCTCGCCGCGCTCGGACTCGACCTGGCGCTGCCGGCCGAGCGAGTCGCCGCGGTGCTCGGCGAAGCCGGTATCACGTTCGCGTACGCCGCCGCATTCCACCCCGGATTCCGGCACGCGGGCGCGGTGCGCGCGGAGCTCGGCGTGCCGACGGTCTTCAACTTCCTCGGCCCCCTCTGCAATCCGGCACGACCAGAGGCGTCGGCCGTGGGCGTCGCCCACCTCGACCGGGTGCCGCTCATCGTGGGCGTGTTCCAGACCCGTGGCGCGACGGCGCTCGTCTTCCGTGGCGACGATGGGCTCGACGAGCTCACGACGACCGGGCACAGCCACATGTGGGAGGTCTCACGCGGCACGGTCAAGGAGCACGACATCGATCCACGCGAGCTCGGGATCCAGCGAGCGACCATCGACCAGCTCGAGGGCGGCGACGCCGAGCACAACGCGCGCGTCGTGCATCGGGTCTTCGGCGGCGAGCGCGGTCCGGTGCGCGACATCGTGGTGCTCAATGCCGCCGCGGGTCTCGTCTCGTTCGAGCTCGCCAAGGATCCGAGCCAGTTCCACCGGAGCATCCTCGACCGCTTCCGCGACAAGCTCGCGGTCGCCGAAGAGGCGATCGACAGCGGCGCTGCCGCAAGGAAGCTCGAGGAGTGGATCGCGGCGACGAAGCGGTGATCGCCGGTACGCCACGCAGCTGAAGGGCCCCGCGGCATCCGCGGGGCCCTTCAGTTTGGTTCGAGTCGGCTCAGTTGACGTCTTCGTCGATCCAGTCGAACGTCTTCGTGACCGCCTTGCGCCAGAGCCGCAACTGCCGGTCGCGCTCGGCGGGGTCCATCTTCGGCTCCCAGCGGGAATCCTCCTGCCAGTTGGCGCGCAGCTCGTCGAGGTCGGCCCAGAAGCCCACGGCGAGTCCGGCCGCATACGCCGCACCGAGCGCCGTCGTCTCGGCGACGACGGGGCGGATGACCGGCACGCCGAGGATGTCGGCCTGGAACTGCATGAGCGTGTTGTTCGCGATCATGCCGCCGTCGACCTTGAGTTCGGTGAGGTCGACGCCCGCGTCGGCGTTCACGGCGTCGAGCACCTCGCGGGTCTGGAACGCGGTCGCCTCGAGTGCGGCGCGGGCGATGTGACCCTTGTTCACGAATCGCGTGAGACCCACGAGAGCGCCTCGGGCGTCGGGCCGCCAGTACGGCGCGAAGAGCCCCGAGAATGCCGGCACGAAGTAGGCGCCGCCGTTGTCGTCGACGGTCTTCGCGAGGTCTTCGATCTCGGGCGCGCTCGAGATGAGCCCGATGTTGTCGCGCAGCCACTGGATGAGCGAACCGGTCACCGCGATCGAGCCCTCGAGGGCGTAGTGCGGCGCGTCGTCGCCGAGCTTGTAGCCGAGGGTCGTGAGCAGTCCGTTCTTCGAGTGGACGATCTCCTCGCCCGTGTTGAAGATCAGGAAGTTGCCCGTGCCGTAGGTGTTCTTCGCCTCGCCGGTGTCGAACGCGGCCTGGCCGAACGTCGCGGCCTGCTGGTCGCCGAGGATGCCCGCGACGGGCACCTCTCGGAGGAGGCTCGAGGACTCCACCGTTCCGTAGACCTCGGACGACGAACGGATCTCGGGCAGCATCGACTTCGGCACGTCGAAGGCGGCGAGGATGTCGTCATCCCACGTGAGCGTGTCGAGGTCCATGAACATCGTGCGGCTCGCGTTCGTGACATCCGTCGCGTGCACGCCCCCGTCGACCCCGCCGGTGAGGTTCCACAGCACCCACGTGTCGGTCGTGCCGAACATCAGGTCGCCGGCCTCGGCCTTCGCACGTGCGCCTTCGACGTTCTCGAGGATCCACACGATCTTCGTGCCCGAGAAGTAGGTGGCGAGCGGCAATCCCACTTGCTGCTTGAAACGCTCGACGCCGCCGTCGGCTGCGAGCCGGTCGACGATCGGCTGGGTGCGGGTGTCCTGCCACACGATCGCGTTGTAGACGGGGTCGCCCGTGGTGCGGTCCCAGACCACCGCGGTCTCGCGCTGGTTCGTGATGCCCACCGCGGCGATGTCGTGACGCGTGAGATCGGCCTTGCCGAGGGCCTGGCCGATCACCTCACGGGTGTTGCGCCAGATCTCGGCTGGGTCGTGCTCGACCCAGCCCGCCCGCGGGAAGATCTGCTCGTGCTCCAGTTGCCCACTGGCGACGATCGATCCCGACTTGTCGAAGATGATCGCGCGTGTGCTCGTCGTGCCCTGGTCGATCGCCAGGATGTAGTCGGCCATGCAGTTCTCTCAATCTATTCCGCCGGCCGGAGCCGACACCTGATTCCACAGAGGTGTTCAGTGTTCGAGGGCGGGCCGACGTCGACCCTCGGCCCTCCGAGTGCTCAGCCGATGAGGGGGAGCAGGGGAATCGCCGCCCAGCCGGCGATGAGTCCGCCGATGATCGGTCCGACCACGGGCACCCAGGAGTAGGACCAGTCGCTGCCGCCCTTGCCCTGAATGGGGAGGATCGCGTGCGCGATGCGGGGACCGAGGTCGCGTGCCGGGTTGATGGCATAGCCGGTGGGGCCACCAAGGGAGGCGCCGATGCCGACGACGAGGAGCGCCACCGGCAGCGCGCCGAGCGCGGCGAGGCCGGAGGCGTCACCCTGGCGCCCGAAGCCGATCACGACGAACACGAGCACGAACGTGCCGACGATCTCGGTGGCGAGGTTCCACCCGTACGAGCGGATCGCCGGACCGGTCGAGAACACGCCGAGCTTCGCGGCCGGCTGGGGTTCCTCGTCGAAGTGCTGCTTGTACGCGAGCCAGCAGACGACGGCACCGATGATCGCACCGATGAGCTGGGCCCCGATGTAGGCGATCACCGAGAGGAACCCGACCGGGACGGTGCCGAAATCGGGATTGCCGAACTCTTCAGTGCGATTGGCCACGAGTCCGAGCGTGACCGCGGGGTTGAGGTGGGCGCCCGATGCCAGGGCAACGGTGACACCGGCGAAGACCGCGAGGCCCCATCCGAAGTTCACCATCAGGAAGCCGCCGCCGAAGCCCTTGTTCTTGACGAGCGCGACGTTCGCCACCACACCGCAACCGAGAAGCACGAGCATCGCGGTGCCGATGAGCTCGCTGAGGAACAACACTCCGAGACTGTCCACGTTGACCTTCCATCCTTTTCGCCGAGCCCGAGGGGCTTCGCCCAGGGGCGGAACAGAGCCCACGATACTCAGACGGAGCGTCCCCCGGAAAGGGCGCGCCGGAGATTTCCCTCCGCCTCTTACGGCCGGGCTCTCCGCGGGCGTAGGTTTGCCGAGAGTGCTGCGTCGGCGCCGATGCACAGGTCGCACGGCGTCCGGCAGCCGAGGGGAAGGGATGTCCGTGAAGAAGATCATCAACGATCCGAAACGCGTCGTCGACGAGTCCGTCGCCGGGTTCGGTGCTGCCCACGCCGATCTCGTGCGGGTCGAGATGGATCCGATCCACATCGTGCGCGCCGACGCCCCCATCGCCGGCAAGGTCGGCATCGTCAGCGGCGGGGGCAGCGGTCACGAGCCGCTTCACGCGGGCTTCGTCGGCTTCGGGATGCTGGATGCCGCCGTGCCCGGCGCCGTCTTCACGTCGCCTACTCCCGATCCGATCCTCGCAGCCACGAAGGCCGTCGACGGCGGCGCAGGGGTGCTGCACATCGTCAAGAACTACACGGGCGACGTCTTGAACTTCGAGACCGCCGCCGACCTGGCATCCGTCGAGGGCATCGACGTTCGCTCCGTGGTGACCAACGACGACGTCGCGGTGAAGGATTCGCTCTACACCGCCGGACGACGCGGCGTCGGCGGCACCGTGCTGGTCGAGAAGATCGCGGGTGCAGCTGCCGAACGCGGCGATTCGCTCGATGAGGTCGCCGAGGTCGCGGAGCGCGTCAACGCCAACGCGCGATCGATGGGGCTCGCGCTCACCCCGTGCATCGTCCCGCACGCCGGGGAGGAGAGCTTCACGCTCGCCGAAGACGAGATCGAGATCGGCATCGGCATCCACGGCGAACCGGGCCGCGAGCGGATCAAGCTCGAACCTGCCGACGGCCTCGTCGACCGCTTGCTCGCACCGATCCTCGAAGACCTCCCCTTCGAGTCCGGCGACCGCGTGCTGCTCTTCGTGAACGGCATGGGCGGTTCACCCCTCGTCGAGCTCTACATCGCCTATCGTCGAGCTGCCGAGGTGCTCGGCGAACGCGGCATCGAGATCGCCCGCTCGCTCGTCGGGAACTACATCACGTCGCTCGAGATGCAGGGCATGTCGATCACGTTGTTGAAACTCGACGACGAGATGGTCGAGTTGTGGGATGCACCGGTGCAGACTGCTGCACTCCGGTGGGGACGATAGAAGGGGGCACGTCGGTGGGATTGGATATCACCTGGGCGGTGGACTGGGTCAGGCGGAGCGCGCAGGTCGTATCGGACCACCGAATCGAGCTGATCACGCTGGATCGCGAGATCGGCGACGGAGACCACGGCGAGAACATGGACCGCGGCTTCCAGGCGGTGCTCCCGAAACTCGACGACCTGCATGCCGGGTCGACCCCGGGCGACGTGCTCAAGCTCGTCGCGACGACGCTCATCTCGACCGTCGGCGGTGCGGCAGGGCCGCTCTACGGCACCGCGTACCTGAAGGCCGCGGTTGCTGCAGGCGATTCGGTGTCACTCGACGCTGAGGCGATCGCGGGTATCCTCACGGCGGCCCGCGACGGAATCGTCTTGCGAGGCAAGGCCGAACCCGGCGACAAGACGATGGTCGACGCGTGGACGCCCGCCGTCGACGCCGCCACGGCCGCGGCAGCCGACGGGGCGGATGCCCTCGGCGCCCTCCAGGCCGCGGCGAGTGCCGCGTGGGAGGGTGCCGCGGCGACGGAACCGCTCGTGGCGCGCAAGGGGCGCGCGAGCTACCTCGGCGAGCGCTCCGCCGGACATCGCGACCCGGGCGCCGAATCGAGCGCCCTTCTCCTGCAGGCGGCGGCCGACGCAGCGGCGGCGTCGGCAGGTGCCTGACGTGGCGACGGCCGGGAAGGTCGGCGTCGTATTCGTGTCGCACTCCCAGCAGATCGCCGCAGGCCTCGTCGATCTCGCTCGCCAGATGGCGCCGACGGCGACGCTCGCCGCTGCAGGTGGCACCGACGACGGCCGGATCGGCACGAGCTTCGACCTCGTGTCGTCGGCGATCGCCCACGCCGATGCCGGCGAGGGCGTCGCGGTGCTCTGCGACCTCGGCTCCGCGATCCTCACGGCCGAGACCGCCCTCGACTTCCTCGATGACGAGGTGCGGGAACGAGTTCGCATCGTCGACGCCCCTCTCGTCGAAGGCGGCGTCGCTGCCGCGGTGTCCGCGGAGTCGGGCGATGGGCTCGATGCGGTCGTCGCGGCCGCGGAATCCGCTCGTGCGGGAGCAGAACCGGTCGGCGCGGCGGCCGAGGCAACGGTCGGCACGGATGCCGCGACCACCGACGCCGCCGCGGCATCCGGCTCCGGCTACTCCCGCTCGATCACGCTCGTGAACGCCGACGGCCTGCATGCGCGTCCCGCCGCGGAGCTCGTGAAGCTCGCGAGCGGGTTCACGCAGAAGATCACCGTGAACGGCACGGATGCGAAGAGCCTGCTCGGCATCATGTCGCTCGGCCTGACGAAGGGAGCTGTCGTCGAGATCGCGAGTACCGATCCCGACGGGCGCGAAGCGGTCGACGCCATCGCCGAACTCGCCGAGTCCGGCTTCGGCGAGGCGTGACGGGCGTTGCCCTCTAGTTGCCGCCCGCCACACGGATGTCGGCGCCCGACGTGTAGGACGCGTCGGGAGAGAAGAGGTACGCGACGGCTCCCGCGATCTCGTGGGGCTCGCCGGGTCGGCGCATCGGAATGCGCGGGGCGCGTTCCTCGGGCGCGTTGGGGCGACCCGCGGCCGCATGGATCTCGGTGCGAGTGGTGCCGGGCGACACGGTGTTGACCCGCACGCCGACCGGGCCGAACTCCTTCGCCGTGCCCGTCGTGAGCGCGTTGAGCGCGGCCTTGCTCATCGAGTAGGGGATGTAGGTGTTCGGCGAACCCGTCGTCGCTGCGCCCGAGGAGATGTTCACGATCGAGCCGCCGGCGCCGCCGCGATCCGTCGCCATGTGCGCGATCGCAGCGCGCGTGAGGACGATCGGCGCGAGCACGTTCACGCGGAACAGGAGCTCGGACTCCTCAATGGAGGCGTCGAGGAATCCGCCGATCCGGCCCGTGATCCCGGCGTTGTTGACGAGCCCGGTGATCGTTGCGAATTCGGCGATCGCCGTCGGCACGATCGTCGCGGCCGCGTCGAGGTCGGCGAGGTCGACCTGCAGGAAGCGTACGCGGGCACCGGATGCCTCGCACCGGCGTGCCACGGCATCGGCATCCGCCACCCTGTCCCGGAACGTCAGCACGAGGTCGTGTCCGTCGGCGGCAAGTCGCTCGGCGATCGCCGCACCGATGCCGCGGCTCGCTCCCGTGACGATCGTGACCGGCCGTGACGAGGCATCCGTTTCCATGCCGGCAAGCCTAGGTGCCGACAGTCGCCTCTGGCGGGAACACGCGGTACGGGCGTAGCATCGTGCCATGGCACGCGACACGGCGAGCCGCCCCGAGGGCAACGCGTTCACGCACTTCTTCGAGAGAGTGGATCGAGCGCTCCTCCCGATGTTCGGTCCGCCACCGATCACCGAGAGCGAACCAGAGGAACGTTCGCTCGATGAGCAGAGGTGTCCGTTGTGCGGACACCCGATGTTCGAGCACTCGTTCGATCACTCCACGCCCAACACCGTGATGACGTGTCCGACCGATGAGCGGATTCCCGAGCGCGATACCGCACGACCGCTCAACGAGCTCGGCATGCCCGCGACCGGACGGCGCCTCGAGCGATACGAAGAGCGCGGCGAGCCGCGCTGAGTCGCGAGTCGCCGGGGGAGTGGCCGGGCTACGCGACGTATGGCGCGTAGTCGATCTCGAGGAACTCCTCGACCTCGGGCACCCATCGTTCTGCGACGAACGCGACATGATCGGGATGCTCGTTGTACGCCGCATAGGCGGCGGCATCGGAGAACTCCATCGAGAATCCGAACGTGAAGTCGTTCTTCGCGCTCACCTGATGGAGCTGTTCGAATCGTTCGACACCCGGAATGCCGGCGAGCACCCTGGCGGTCTCGAGGAAGGATCGTTCTGCTTCGGAGCCCGTGGGGTGACGCAGACGGAACGCGACGGTGTGACGGATCATCGCTCCACCCTAGGGGCGATAGACACGAGGGCACACCGTCGTCTTCCGTCTCGTCAGGAGGTGGCCATGCTCGCGATCTGGATGAGGTTGCCGCACGTGTCGTCGAACACCGCGGTCGTCATGGGACCCATCGCGGTCGGCGGCTGGGTGAACTCGACGCCGGCGGCGACGAGCCGCGCGTGCTCCTTCTCGACGTCGTCGACCGCGAACGAGGTGTACGGGATGCCGTCGGCGACGAGCGCCTGCTTGAACGGCCGTGCCGCCGGGTGCTCGTCGGGCTCGAGCACGAGCTCGACGCCGTCGGGATCGTCGGGGGAGACGACGGTGAGCCAGCGGGCCTCGCCCGCCGCGAAGTCGGTCTTCTTCTCGAACCCGAGCACGTCGGTGTAGAAGTCGAGGGCTTTCGCCTGGTCGTCGACGAGCACGCTCGTGAGGTTGATGCGCATGGTCACTCCTGTTGTCGGTCGGTCTGGTGATCGTCGGATGTCACGAGTGGCCGGAACCACTCGTCCCACGTGGCGCGCAGCGGTGCGCGGTCGAGGGAGTGGAGGCGGTACTTGCCCTCGCGTCGGATCGTCACGAGCCCGGCCTGCTCGAGCACGTCGAGGTGCTTCGCGACGGCCTGTCGTGAGACCTCGAGGCCATGCCGCGACATGAGTCGTACGCACAGTTCGAAGAGCGTCTGCTCATCGCGCTCGGCGAGCTCCTCGACGAGGATTCGCCTCGTCGGGTCGGAAAGTGCTTTGAACACCGGATCCACAGAACCACTATAGGCAACCATATGGTTACCTGTCGAGCGCCGAGCGCACGAGAATCGGGGGAGTGGTGTCAGGCGTTCTCCACCAGCGACGTGAGCTCTGATCGGCCGTCAGCTCTTCTTCAGCTCCTCGGCGAGCATCACGAGGATGCCGCTAGGACCGCGGAGGTACGTGAGCTTGTAGACGTCTTCATAGGTCGCCACGCCGCGGAGCGGTCGGAATCCGTGCCTCGCGGCTACCTCAAGGGCTTCGTCGATGTCGTCGACTGAGAAGGCAACGCGGTGCATGCCGATCTCGTTGGGACGAGTGGGCTCCGACTCGATCGCCTCCGGGTGGATGTACTCGAAGAGTTCAAGGCGACCGTGACCGTCTGGCGTCTGGAGCATCGCAATCTTGGCGTGGTTGCCATCGAGGCCGACGGCGGTGTCGGTCCACTCACCGCTGACCGTGTCACGGCCGACGACCGTGAGACCGAGGTCGGTGAAGAAGGAGATCGCTGCTTCGAGGTCGCGAACGGCGATGCCGACGTTCTCGAGTTTGATGGCCATGCGTTGCATGCTACCGAGCCGGTCGATCGCTGCGGTGGTCGGACAGCGCTGCAGTTGGGGGAGACCGTTAAGCGGGCGTCTCGTTCTGCTCTCTTTGGGCGAGCCGCTGGAGTTGCCATCTGTGCACGTCTGGCAGCCAATCCAACGATGCCGATGGACCGACCCGCGGGTCGTCGGGAACACGTCCGTCTCGCAGGTCCTGCACGTACGCGCGATCCTGTTCGATTCGAGCTCGTAGCTGCTCAGCTCCACCGACTGAACCGTGACCGGGGATGACGGCAACAACGTCGTCGGCCACACTCTCGAACAGCCGCAGCGCGGCGAGGTAGTCCTCCATCGGATTCGCGGCCTCGAGATCGAGGAACGGCATCAGGATGTCAGAAAGCATGTCGCCGGCGACGAGGACGCCGCGCTCCTCGATCAACAGCGCCGCGTGGCCTGGGGCATGGGCCTGATGCTCGATGATCCGGACTTCGGGGCCATCCCAAGGGATCTGCGCAGCCTCGGCGGGCAGACCGGTGATGAGACCCAGCAGCTCCATCGGGATCTCCTCGGCGTACTCCGGCGGGAGCCCCGGGGCTATGCGGTCCCTCCAGTCCGCGTTCGACAGCAGATCCTGGAGAGAGGCCGCGCAGCGGGCCGTGCCGTAACGGGGCACGTCGCCGAAGTTCGCGTGCCAGAGCACGTGGTCCCAATCAGGGTGCGTGGAGAAGCCTGCCACGACAGGCTGGCCCAGCTCGCGAAGATCGTTCGCGAGGGCCGCCAGCTCGTCGCCTGTAATGCCGGGGTCGATGAGTAACACACCGTGCCGGCCCTGCACGACAACGGAATTACTCTGGAGGAACTCGCTCTCGTGAACGAGAACGCCCTCAACGACTTGCTTGAGCATGAACTGCCTTCCGCTTGTGGTCTCAACCGCTTGTCGAGACCGTATTGGCCGGCGGTAGTGCTTGCAAGCACTTTGGGTGAAGCAATTGAGCCCACCACCTGGTCACCGCGTCAGTCGGCGGGCTCGCAGAATCGAAGCTCGTTGCCGAAGGGATCGATGACCGTCATCGTTGGTCCGCCGGGGGCAGGGGGAGACGCTGTAGCTGGCCTGTTTTCCCCAAACGGACATAATGTGCATTATCGGCTAAACGTCTACGACGATGAGCCCGAGCCCACGGACGATCTCAGCAGCCTGCACGCCAGTTACCGAGGCACCCCGAAGCGTCACCGTGAGCGGGTCGATCTCACCGAGGGTGCTCCCACGCAGATCGGCGTCAGTGAAGTCAGCGCCGTGCAACACGGAACCCGAGAAGTCACAGCCGGCGAAGGTCGAGCGGGAGCATCGCGCGTTCGTGAGGTCCGCCTCGCGGAGTCGAACTCCTGTGAACTCGACGCCCTCGAGCGCGGCGCGGCGGAATCCCGTAAACGACCAGTCGCCGCCATGGACCTTCAGGATGCTGAAGTCGCAGCTGTCGAAGACGCAGCCGACGAGCTTGCAGCCGGTGAAGGTCGCGTCGAAGAAGTTGCAGCTGTGGAACGTGCAGTTCACGAACGCGGTGGATTCGTGGGTGGAGACGTTGAACTTCACGTTGACGAAGGCGCAGTTGGTGAAGGTCGCGCCGGAACTCGATGCCTCAGTGAGGTCGATGTCGACGAATCGCACGTCGGAGAACTTCGCACCGTCGAACTCGCGGGCGTACCAATCCTCGTCGCTGACCGTCGAGGTCTCAGAAGAAGGTGCACCGTCACGTCGTTCTGACATGCGCTCATCCAAGCATCAGCGGCTGACAACATGGTGGCCGTCGTCATCCGAGACAAGGTCGCGCACACGCGCGGTCCCCCGCACTGGGAGCTCGCGGCTTCCGGCTACGTGGAGCTCGTCCGAGGCGCAGCCGCGGTCTCCGTCGACGACTCGGAGCTCGCGTCTCCCCCACCGAGACGCTGGCTCCGAGCGAATTCCTGCGTTGTCGCCCATGTCGCCAAGAGTGTGAGCCCATCAGCTGCGGCGGTTCCGGCTTCCGCGGTATAGGTGCCGATTGAGAGGCCTGGTTCTCCGGGCATCTCGAAGACGTCGTAGTGGAGTTCGAGCGGTCCGATGGCGGGATGGCGGTAGATCTTCGTCCCGGTGCGGTGTTCGTGGACATCCTGCTCCGCCCAGTTCTTCCGGAACTGCGGGCTGCGGGTGGAGAGTTCGCCGATCAGTGCCGTCAGGTCGCTGTTGAGCGGGTCGCGGCCGGCCTCGTAGCGGAGCATCGCCGCGGTGAGGCTGCACGCGAGGGGCCAATCATCGTAGTAATCGCGTGCCCGCGAGTCGAGGAAGATGAAGCGCGCGTTGTTGGGCGGATCGGCCTCGAAGTGGGGCGCGAAGAGCGCGCGCCCGAGCAGGTTGGACGCGACGAGATCCTGGCGGGCGTTGTAGACCACGGCTGGGACGGCCATGTGGTCGAGAACTCGTTGCACCGACGGACGAATGGTTCGCGGGGATGTCGGTGGGCGGCGCGTCGCGGGCGTCGGTGGGACCGCGCGGGCAAGATCGAACAGGTGGGCGCGCTCGACGTCGTCGAGGTGCAGCGCGGTCGCGATGGCGTTGAGGACGCTCTCGGATGCTCCGTGAATCTTGCCGCGCTCGAGACGGGTGTAGTAGTCGAGGCTGACGCCGGCGAGCATCGCGACCTCTTCACGACGCAGTCCGGCAACGCGGCGTTCTCCGCCGAAGTCGGGAAGGCCCGCTTGTTCCGGTGTCACGTTCGCCCGGCGGGACATCAGGAACTCCCGCACATCGTCGTTCGTGTTCATAGCTTCCACCGTACGTCGGGCGGTCGAGAGGGTGGGAGGCTGTGGGGACGTCTCCCCCACCCTCTCGACCAGCTGCTGGGATCAGAGGGTGAGGAGGACCTTGGTGGCGCGTCGCTCGTCCATGGCCTTGTAGCCCTCGGCTGCCTCCTCGAGCGGGAGGGTGAGGTCGAACACCTTGCCCGGGTCGATCTTCCGGTCCCAGATCAGCTGGATCAGGTCGGGCAGGAAGCGCCGGACCGGCGCGGGACCGCCGAGGGTGTGGATTCCCGCGAAGAACAGCTCGATGCCGGGAACCTTCACGTCATAGTTCACGCCGACGTATCCCAGGTGCCCGCCGCCGCGGGTGGAGCCGACCGCCTGCATGAACGACTCCTGGGTGCCGACCGCCTCGACGACGGAGTGCGCGCCCATCCCGTCGGTGAGCTCCTTGATCTTCGCCACGCCGGCGTCGCCGCGCTCTTCGACGATGTCGGTCGCTCCATAGAACCGGGCGAGGGCCTGCCGCTCCGGATGACGGGACATCGCGATGATCCTCTCGGCGCCAAGCTGCTTGGCGGCGAGGATCGCCATCAGACCGACCGCGCCGTCACCGACGACCGCGACCGACTTTCCTGGGCCAGCCTGGGCGGCGACCGCGGCGAACCATCCGGTGCCGAGCACATCGGATGCCGCCAGCAGCGACGGGATCAGCTCGGGCTCGGGCTGCCCGGGCGTGGCAACCAGCGTGCCATCCGCCAATGGAATGCGAGCCTTCTCGGCTTGCGTTCCGATCTGCGAGACGAATGACGCGTGCACGCACTTGGACTGGAAACCCGACCGGCAGATCTCGCACGTGTTGTCCGAGATCACGAAGGACCCGACGACGAAGTCGCCGACCTTCACGTTCTTCACGTCCGCGCCGATCTCCTCGACCACACCGACGTACTCGTGACCCATCACCTGATGGTCAGCCGGCTCGATGCCGCGGTACGGCCAGAGGTCCGAACCGCAGACGCACGTCGCCGTCAGGCGAACGATCGCGTCAGTGGGCTCGACGATCCGCGGATCCTCGCGTTCCTCGACCCGGACGTCGCCCGCGCTGTACATCACTACTCCACGCATGCGTGTGACTCCTCGATGTCGTTCCGGCATCCGCGGCCGATTGCCGCGTAGATGCTGGGCGACGCAAGATCGCGTCGACCCCGAACCATCCAACGCCAGAACGGTCGGCGACTGAGAGGCCCTATCAGGTCCCCTCACCACGAATGTCCACAGAAGACGTCGCATTCGAGCTCGGCGAACACCTCGTGACGGCGGCTAAACGCCCGAGTTCTTGGCTCGCATCCAGACCACCGAGGGTGCAGTCAACGGCTCGTCGCCAGGATGTCGGAACGACTTCAGCATGTACTGCCCGAACCGCTTCCACGCCTCTGGCGCCGAGCGGTGAGTGCCACGTACCAGGCCGGCATTGGCGTGCAGCAGTAGGTAGAGGTCGCTGTGATCGAAGTCCGTTCGGAGCTCGCCGGCAGCTTTCACCCGGTCGATCAACACTATCGAGGCCTGCAAGGCCCGCTTGATCTCCTGCCGAAACAGCTCGGTACCGGTGCGCGGCGACAGGATCACGTCGCTGAAGGCCAGATCGGTGGCCTGCTGCTCGAGGATGAACAGCACATAGTCATGAAACGCCGGCCACGGCTGGGTGAGCGCTCGTTCCGCCTCCTGCTCGGTGCGATCGGCGTAGCGCCTCATCTTCTCCTCGAGCACGACGCTGACCAGGTCATCGATCGAAGGAAACCGCCGGTAGATCGTGCCCACGCCCACGCCGGCGACCTCGGCGATGTGTTCCAACGTGACCTGGGTGCCCTTCTCAGCGAACACGGACCCGGCTGCGCCGAGGATCGCCTGCCGATTGCGCTCGGCATCAGCGCGCAGTGGCCGCTCGGAGCTCGTCATGAACAGATTCTACCGAATTGGAATATCTGCTCCATATTGTGGTTCACCTAAATGGAACACCCGCTCCACTAAGGCGGCGGGGTCAGCCCAATCGAAAGAAGGAATCAATGATGAAGGCAGTCGCATTCGGTGCGTTCGACCAGGCACCTGCGGTGACCGAACTGGATATGCCGGAACCGGCTTCAGGCGAGGTCCGAGTCCGCGTTCGCGCCGCGTCTGTGAACGGCTTCGACCTGGCCGTCGCCAACGGCTATCTCAACGGCGCCATGGAGCACCGCTTCCCTGTCGTGCTCGGAAAGGACTTCGCAGGCACCGTCGATGCCGTCGGGCCCGAGGTCGTGGGCTTCCAGGTCGGTGACCGCGTCTTCGGCGTCGTGACCAAGCAGTTCCTCGGCGACGGCTCGTTCGCCGAGTACGTGACCGTGCCGGTAGCCGTCGGAATCGCGAAGCTGCCTGAGGAGATCGACTTCACGGATGCTGCGGGCTTGGGGCTTGCCGGCACTGCCGCGTTCGACTCGTTCAACGCTGCTGGGATCGGCGCGGACAGCACCGTGCTGGTCGCGGGCGCGACGGGTGGCGTGGGACAGCAGGCTCTCCAGCTCGCCGTCCGTGCCGGCGCCGAGGTGATCGCCACAGCGCACACCGCGGAGGAGATCGAGCTCGTCGGGAAGCTGGGCGCAACCCGCATCGTCGACTACACCGATGACGTCGCGGCACAGATCCGCGAGGCGTACCCGGGCGGCGTGGACGTCGTGCTCCACTTCGCGGGTGACGGGTCGGCGCTGGCCGGCGCGGTCAGGCAAGCGGGCGTGCTGGTCTCGACGCTGGTGCAGAGCCCCGACCAGATCCCGGCCGACGGTGTGCGCGTGGTGCCCATCTACGCCAATCCGTCACAGGAGACACTCGACCGCCTGGCAGCGAACCAGGTGAAGGGCCACACCACGGTGACGGTGCAGCGCGTCTACGACCTCGACAAGACCAGCGAAGCTTTCCGGCACTTCACCGCCGGCACGCTCGGCAAGCTCGTCGTCACCATCGACTGACACCGACCTTCATCTCAGAGGAACGAACAATTCCATGAACATCACTGTCTTCGGCGCCACCGGCGCGATCGGCGCGCTCACCGTGAACGAGCTGCTCACCCAAGGCCACACCGTCACCGCGGACGCACGCAACCGGAAGAAGGTCCCCTCCGGTTGGGGAGACGACGTCCGCGTTGTCGTCGGCGAGATCTCCGACCGGGCGGCCATCCACTCCGCGATCGACGGTGCCGATGTCGTCGTCAGCGCGCTCGGCCCCGACCTCAGCAGGAAGGCACAGGGCCTGCCGCTGGTCGAAGGAACTCGGCACATCCTCGACTCGATGACACGGCATGGCGTGAAGAGGTACATCGGCCACGCCACCCCGAGCATCCTCGACCCACAGGAGAAACCGACCGCCCAGACCAGGATGACGAAGTTCCTGGGCAGCATGTTCCTGCCTCGCGCCTCCCGGGAACTGGTCGGCATGATCGACCAGATCATGGCCTCCGGCATCGATTGGACCATCATCCGCTTCACCGCGCCGAAGAACACCCCCAAGACCGGGCGGGTGCGCGCCGGGTTCTTCGGGACCGACAAGATCGGAGCCGCCGTCAGCCGCGCGGACATCGCCGCGTTCACCGCATCACAGGTCAGCGACGACACCTACCTCAATCGCGCACCCGCCATCAGCAATTGAACCTGTGTTGAGCCGACGAACTCGAGGGGGCCCTATGGCGTGACGACCACCTTGCCGAGTGCGCGCCCCTCACCGACATGTGTGAGCGCTTGCGGCACCTCTTCGAGCGGGAAGACGCGATCGATGTGGACGCGAAGATCGCCGGCGACGCACCGCTCAGCGACGGGTTCGAAGTGCTTCGGCCCCTGCCTCGCAACGAGGACCCCCAACCGGCGTCCGGTGAGCACGCCGATCGCCGCCCCGACCGTCACGACCCGCAGCAGTGCTCGAACAGGCCCGCCGACGCAGAGATAGCGGCCGCCGCGAGCCAACGCCCGCCGGTAGGCGAACACGGATCGGTGGGCGACCAGATCGAGCACGAGGTCGTACGGCTCGAGCCTGGTGAAGTCCTGATTTCGATAGTCGACCACCTCGTCGGCGCCGAGCTCTCGCATGAAATCCAGCTTGCCCGCGTTGTCGACGCCGGTCACGTGCGCCCCGGAGCGCGAGGCGAGCTGGATCGCGAATGAGCCGGCACCGCCTCCGGCCCCGTTGATCAGCACGCGGAGCCCAGGGCGTGAGCGGGCGGTGCCCTGCAGTGCGATCGCAGCGGCTTGGGGCAGCGCCGAGGCCTCGGCGAACGTCAACTCAGGGGGCTTGCGAGCGAGCGCCGCCGCAGGTGCCACCGCGTACTCGGCGAAACCGCCCATGAGGCCCAGGTTGTCGCCGTACACCTCGTCACCGACCACGAAACCGGTGACGTCCGAGCCGACGGCTGCGACGCGCCCGGCGATGTCCGAACCGAGCACTCGATGCGAGGGGGTTCGCAGACCGCCGATGCGCGCGTATGCCGGGCTTCCGGTCAGACTTTCCCAGTCCGAGAGATTGACGGATGTCGCGACGACCTCGATGAGCACCTGCTTCGCGCCCGGCGACGGCACGGGAACCTCCTCGACCCTCAGCTGGTCGGGTAAGCCGTACCGCTCATAGACGACGGCCCTCATGCTGGTCGGCCGTCTCGACATGCGAGTCAGTGTACGCGGGGTGGGGCCGCCCCGGTGTCGGTGGTCTGTGCGATCGTACCGGCATGGCAGCCATCCAGCGCATCCGTCCTGAAGGGCTCGTCTCGAGTCCTGCCTTCAGCCACGTGGCCATCGTGCCGCCAGGCGCGACCACCATCTATGTCGGCGGCCAGAACGCCGTCGACGCCGACGGCTCGATCGTCGGCGAGGGCGACGTGGCCGTGCAGTCTGCCCGCGCCCTGGGGAATGCGAAGACGGCGCTGGCTGCGGCCGGTGCCACCCTCGGAGACGTCGTGCAGTGGACGGTGCTCTTCGTCGACGGCGTCGACCTCGCGGCGGGCTACGGGGCGATCGCTTCCGAGCTCGCGTCCGATGAACCGGCCCTGGTGACCGCGGCGCGTGTCGCCGGGCTCGGCGTGCCCGGCGCGCTCGTCGAGATCAGCGCGGTCGCCGCCGTGGTGCGATGATCCAGCGTTCGCCCTGATGCCGAGCGGTCCGAGTCCGCTCCCCCGGTCGACACGCGGCGGGATTCGGGCACATATATCCGACACTCGGCCGATGGTGAGGAATACCCTGATCCCGCACGTCCATGTCGTTGCCAGAAAGGACACTCCATGTCTGCTCCGCAGCCCAACGCGATGTTCGCCTCGTTCTCCCTCGACGCCTCGGGCTTGTCGAAGCCCGCCATCAACACCGTGCGCATGACGCTCGGCATCACCGGCGCCACGGCGCTCATCATCGGCATCCTGATCACGTTCTGGCCGAAGGACTCCGCGGTGGTGCTCACGGTGATGCTCGCGATCTACCTCGTGATCGCCGGCATCGCCTACGCGGGTCTCGGCATCTTCTCGAGAGGCATGTCCGGCGGCGCGAGGGCCTTGGATGTCATCCTCGGCATCCTGTTCATCGTCGGCGGCATCCTCGCCTTCGCCAACCTCGCGGCGACCGCCGTCTTCCTCGCGGTCTTCATCGGCGTGCTCATCGGCGTCCTGTGGATCGTCGAAGGCGTCGTCGCCCTCGCGCAGCTCGGTGATGCCCCGTCGAGGGGCTGGGCGATCTTCTTCGGCATCCTCAGCATCCTCGCCGGAATCGTGTTGCTCTTCTCGCCGCTCTGGGCTGCGATCGTGCTGTTCATCATCGCCGGCATCAGCCTCATCGTGCTCGGCATCATGCAGCTCGTGCGTGCGTTCACATTCGGTCGCGGGGCCCCGGCGACGGTGTGACGCTCAGCGAACGACGATGAGGCCGGCCGGATGCTCCGGGCCCGCCTCATCGCGTCAGCGGGTCACACTTCGCGGTTGAACCCCGAGGTGTCCCCCACGTAGCGCGTGTGCTCGGCCGGTACCGGCTCCACTGCGGCGGACGCCACTTCGGCGGCGAACTCCGACACGTTGAAGAGACGACCCGCGTCTTGCTTGCGAGCCTCGATCGCACCGGGATTGGCTCGCTCGAGCAGGGTCGCGGTGATCGTGCCCTCGATCATGTCGCCTGAGACGACCACGAAATCGAAGCCGGCCGCCTCGAGGGCGGGGATCTTCTCCCGCAGCGCGTCTTCACCGGCACGCTTCGACAACGCGACCGGCTCGTACTCGGGCATCGTCGGCGTCGTGCGGATGAAGTGCGCCTGGTGGCTCGTCACGAACACGATGCGTGCACCGTCGGCGAGGTGCGGGAGTGCTCCGTCGACGACGTTCACCTGCGCGTCGCGGTTGAGGCGCATCGCGTAGTCCTCCCCCATGCCGGACTCCATGCCGCCGGAGGCATTCAAGACGAGGATGTCGATGGGGCCGAGCTCGGCTACCGTGCGCTCGAACATCGCGGCGACGGATGCGGGATCCGTCAGGTCGGCACCCACCGCGATCGCCCGGCCACCGGCAGCGACGATCTCGTCGACGAGCTTCGCTGCCCTGGCCTCCTTGTTGCGGAAGTTGACGACGACGGCGGCACCTGCGCCGGCGAGGTAGCGCACCGTGTCGGCGCCGATGCCGCGCGACGAACCCGTCACGAGGGCGACGCGCCCGGTGAGCGAATCGGGGGCGAGTGGGTTGGTCACGAGTCGACTCCTCGAAGCTTCGGAATTGGGACCGTCGGTCCGCGGGCAGGACGCCGAACCGAGACTATCAACTCCCCCGGTCGCCTCTCCGCCCTGCTAGTTTCGGAATGGTGGCGGGTGCGAAGGAGGGCAATTGGATGTGCTGACCCAGTACGCCTGGATCGTCTGGCTGGTCTTGATCCTCGCGTTCGCCACGATCGAGGTGTTCACGCTCGAGATGACGTTCCTGATGATGGCCGTCGGCAGCGTCGCCGGCCTCCTCTCAGGCCTCTTCGGGGTTCCCTGGTGGGCCCAGTTCCTCATCGCGGCCGTCGTCTCCGTGGCACTCATCCTGACCCTCCGGCCACCGCTGCTCAGGCTCCTCCGCCGCGGCGGCGATCCGGCGCGCAGCAACGTCGACGCGCTCATCGGTGCCGACGGATCGGTTGTGCGTACCGTCACCCCGTCGGGCGGCCAGGTTCGTCTCCAGAATGGAGAGGTCTGGACGGCTCGCCTGTCCCCCATCACCGAACAGCCGGATGTCTCCGTGGGCGACCGCGTGCTCGTCACCGGCGTCGACGGCGCGACCGCAGTGGTCGTCCCCATCGAGCGCAGCACGCCGAACGCATAGGCGTCCCGCCGGAGCTCCGGTGATAGGTTCAGCACACAGGATGTCGAAGGGGCGATCGATGGTGGACCTCACCCAGTACGTCTGGATCGCGTGGCTCATCCTGATCCTCATCGCCGTGATCATCGAACTTCTCACACTCGAGTTCACGTTCCTCATGATCGCCTTCGGCAGCGTCGCCGGCCTCGGCGCCAATCTCCTCGGCTGGGAATGGTGGGTGCAGTTCCTCGTCGCCGCCGCCGTCTCGGTGTTGCTCCTCCTCACCATCCGCCCCGTCATGCTCCGCTACCTGCGCCGAGGGGCGGACCCGGCACTGAGCAACATCGCTGCACTGCATGGGATGTCAGGGCGAGTCGTCTCCCCCGTGGCAGACACGACCGGGCTCGTCAAGCTTGCCAACGGCGAGACGTGGACGGCGCGCCTCGCACCCGAATCCACCCAGCGCCTCATCGACACCGGGGCATCCGTTCGGGTCGTCCTCGTCGACGGCGCGACCGTCGTCATCGTTCCGCTCGAGCGCGACAGCGCCTGAAGCCTCGTTCGTTCAACCGCAGAGGAGTTCACCATGATCGGCATCGAGGGATTCGTTGGCCAGATCTTCGTCATCGCGCTGCTGATCGTCGTCGGGATCTTCGTCTTGGTCGTGCTGGTTCGCGCGATCCGCATCATCCCGCAGGCATACGCGGGCGTCGTCGAGCGGCTCGGTCGCTATCACAAGACCCTCATGCCGGGCTTGAACATCCTGGTGCCGTTCATCGATCGAGTGCGTCCGCTCGTCGACATGCGCGAGACCGTCGTCTCGTTCCCGCCACAGCCGGTCATCACCGAAGACAACCTGGTCGTGTCGATCGACACCGTCGTCTACTTCCAGGTCACGGATGCCAGGGCTGCGACGTATGAGATCGCGAATTATCTCGGTGCGGTCGAACAGCTGACCACCACGACGCTCCGAAACGTCGTCGGCGGATTGAACCTCGAAGAGGCGCTCACGTCACGCGACAACATCAACGGGCAGCTTCGCGTCGTGCTCGATGAAGCCACTGGCAAGTGGGGCATCCGCGTCTCTCGTGTCGAGCTCAAGGCGATCGACCCGCCCCACTCGATTCAGGACTCGATGGAGAAGCAGATGCGCGCCGAGCGCGACCGCCGCGCACTGATCCTCACCGCCGAGGGAACCAAGCAGTCTGCGATCCTCACGGCAGAGGGGGCCCGACAAGCCGCGATCCTCGAGGCCGAGGGGTATGCGCAAGCGGCAGTGCTTCGGGCGCAGGGTGAGGCGGAGGCGATCCTCAAGGTCTTCGAGGCCATTCACAAGGGCGACGCCGATCCCAAGCTCCTCGCCTACCAGTACCTGCAGACGCTCCCCCAGATCGCGCAGGGCGAGTCGAACAAGCTCTGGATCGTGCCGAGCGAGCTCACCGAGGCGCTGAAGGGCATCGGGCGGGCGTTCGTGCCGCCACAGGCCGGCCCGAACGACGCAGCGCCGCCGCGGAGCTGACGTCGCGCGTGGCCTCCACCTACTTCGAACCACCGGGGCCGCGGGTGCTCGCTCATCGCGGCTTCGCGGTCGACGCGCCTGAGAACACGCTCCTCGCATTCGAGAAGGCCGTCGCCATCGGTGTGCAGTACATCGAGACCGATGTGCACGTCAGTCGCGACGAAACGGCGGTCGTCGCGCATGACCCATCACTCCAGCGCGTGGCCGGTCGAGACATCACGGTGGCGCAACTCGCGATGGCCGAGCTCGGCCGGGTCGACCTCGGTCGAGGTCAGGGCTTCTGCTCGCTCGAAGAGGCACTCGACGCCTTCCCCGAGACGCGTTTCAACATCGATGTGAAAGTCGAACGGGCGGTGGAGCCCGTCGTCTCGGCGGTCAAGCGCACCGGAGCCGAGTCGCGCGTGCTGCTGACGAGCTTCTCCGAGCGGCGACGGCTCCGGCTCGCGTCGCTCGTGCCCGGCGTCGCCACGTCGGCCGGCAGCGCCGGGGTCATCCGTGCCCGCGTCGCCGCATTCGCCGGGCCCCAGGCGCGACTCGTTCGCGCGCTGCGCGGCGCCGGCGCCCTACAGATTCCCGAGCGCTCGGGCGGGGTGCGGCTCGTCACCGCACGCTTCGTGGCGGCGGTGCAACGCGCCGGCAGCGAGGTGCACGTGTGGACGGTCAACGACCGCGCCGACATGACCCGATTGCTCGATCTCGGCATCGACGGGCTCGTCACTGATCGCGCGGACCTCGCGTTCGAGGTCATCTCGGCTCGAAGCTGAGAATTCCCCGGCAATCCATCAGCCCGCGGGAAGGGAATGCCCAGCTTGATCGTCTATACCTAGAGAGGATCGAGAGGAGTACGCCATGGCGGACAGGAGCCTTCGGGGCATGCGAATCGGCGCCCAGAGCCTGCAGAGCGAGGACGGCGTCGTCTTCGCCGACCGTGCAGACTACACCTACCGTTGCGAGGTGTGCGGCCGCGAGACGGTGATGACGTTCTCGACCGAGGCTGAGCTCCCCGAGACCTGGGAGTGCCGCTTCTGCGGTGCAGCCGCGACGCTGCTCGTCGACTCGAAGCCGGTCGAGATCGACCGTTCGGGTGAGAAGGTCGCCCGAACCCACTGGGACATGCTGCTCGAGCGCCGCACGCGCGCCGAGCTCGAAGAGTTGCTCGAGGAGCGGCTCAACTACCTGCGCGCCCGTCGGGGTCAGCAGAAGATCGGCGCGTAGAGGCGAACCACGCCGCGGCAGCTCGCCGTTTCGCGAGCACTGCCGCGGCGATCAGCCCGCCCACCGCGCTGATGATGACGAGGAACGGGATGCCGCCGCCGATCGCGACCGCGGGCGTCAGGCCTTCACGAAGCTCGACCTCGGTCACCATCGCCCCCGGCTTGTAGGCGGGCAGCGAATCGATGGTGCGCCCCGTCGGGTCGATCACCTGGCTCGTGCCGACGGTTGAGATGTTCACGACGGAGCGCCCGGTCTCGACCGCACGGAGCCGCGCGATCGCCAACTGCTGTTGGTTCTCGTCGGTGCCCCGGAAGTCGGCGTTGTTGGTCTGGAACATGTAGAGCTCGGCACCCTCGCGCGCCCCTTGCCAGATGAGCTCGTCGTAGATCACGTCGAAGCAGATGGCGAGCCCGGTCACGGCATCGCCGAGATCGAAGACGGGCGGGTTGGTGCCTGGCGTGTAGCCGCGCTGGATCAGCCCGACGAGGTCGGGGGCGAGCGATTCGTAGAACCACCGATCTGGGATGTACTCCCCGAAGGGCACAGGGTTCCGCTTGTCGTAGCTCGCGACCGCCCCCTCCCCTGCGCGCCAGAGCAGCGAGGTGTTGAAGAACTTCTCGTCAAGGCTCGTCACCGTATTGAGGATGACGGGGGCATCGAGCCGCTCGCTCAGCGAATCGAAGATGCGCGCGGCCTCGGTGCTTCGCATCGGATCGACGTCTGAGCCGCCCTCGGGCCACAGGAGCACGTCGACTCCCGACTCATCGAGGATCGGTTCGGTCGCCTCGAGCTGCTCGGCGAGGACGTCGCCCGGTGACCGTTCGTCGAAGTATCCGGAAGGGCCGTCGCCCTGCACGCTCGCCACGGTGAGTTCTCCGTTGGGCGTCGTCGGCCACGCGGGGATCACCATCGCGACGAGGATGACCGCCGCAACCGGCACGGCGGTGCGCAGGTCGCGCCATCCTCGCAACCGCACCCACTCGATGAGCGCAGCCACGATCGCGACCATCACGAAACTGAGTCCGGTCGATCCGATCCAGGAGACCACGTCGGCGAACGGGCTCTCGGACTGGCTGAGGGCGGCACGGCCCCACGGGAAGCCGCCATAGGGCACTGATCCCGTCGCGGCCTCGCGCACGCACCACAGGCCCGCGACGAGGAGCGGCAGCCACACCAGTCGCACCCATCGCGACGGACTCGCCTGCGGCAGCCATCGGTAGGCGAGCGTGATGAGCACCGCCCCCGCCGCGACGAAGGTCGACTCGAGGAACGAGAGCGCGAGCCACGGCACGGGCCCGAGGTACAGCGATGTCCACGACACCTGCAGCAGGTAGAACGTCAAGCCGAAGGCGAAACCCACGAGCAGGGCCGACCACGAAGAGCGGCCGATCAGGCTGACGAGGGCGAGGGCGATGCCGAGGAATGCGAGCGGCCAGGCGCTCGCGCCGGGAAAGCCCAGGTCGTAGACGGCGCCGCCGGCGATTGCCACGAGAACGGCGGCCCAAGTCGGCAGCACGGGACGCTGGAGGTTCTCGGGCACCCGTTCAGCCTAAGCGACGAGCGCGGGTGATCAGCCCAGCGAGCCGTACGCCACGACGCCGCGCCGCACCGTGTCGATCGCGGCGCGAGCGGTCGCCCCGAGCTCGGCGTCGGCGACGATCGAAACCTGGTCGAGCAAGTCGACCACTTGCTTCGTGAGTCGCACGAAATCGCCCGCGGCGAGCTCGGTGTCGTCAAGCACGTTGCCGAGTGCGGCGCCGCGCGCCCACGCGTACATCGCCGACGAGAGGGCCGGCGACGGTTGCTCGCTGCCCGCGAGTCGATGCTCGCGCTCGAGGTGGTCGAGCTCGCTCCAGACGTCGAGCGTTCGCTCGAACGCCTCACGGAATCCGGCGCGCGGCAATCGGAACTGCTCGCCGCGGTCGTCGCGGCGAGGCTCGTAGACGAGCGCCGCAGCCATTGCGGCGAGGCCAGCGGTGTCGAGGCCGTCCCACAGCCCGCGGCGCAGCGACTCGGCCACCAGCAGGTCGCGCTCGCCATAGATGCGCTTCAGGATGCGGCCCGCCGAGGTCGACACGAGGGCGCCGTGTTTGTCGTACTCGAGGTACCGGAGGGCCTCGAGCACCTCGGCGACCCGGTCGAATCGCTTGGCGACCTGCCCGGTGCGGGTGCGGATCTGCCGCGACAACTGCTCGTGCTCCTGCTTCAGTCGCCACCATCGCTCGGCCCACCGTGCGTGCTGCTCGCGCTCAGCGCACCCATGGCACGGGTGCGCGCGCATCGCCTTGCGTGCCGCGGTGAGCTCGCGCTGCATCCGTTCGCGCTGGCCGTGCGAGGGGTTGCCTTTCGACGCCTGCCGCTCGAGCTCGCCGATGCGCCGCCGCAAGGCCGCGTACTCGCCGAAGTCGCCGAGGTGACACCGCATCGCCTCCTCGAATCCGACCATCGATTCCTCTTGCTTGCGCAGGGTGCGGGCGAGGTCGACGACGGCACGGTCGGCCTGGAACTGCGCGAACGAGAGCTCGAGGATCTGGCGGGTGCGCTCGCGCCCGAACTGGTCGATGAGGTTGACGGCCATGTTGTACGTCGGCTTGAAGCTCGAGTTCATCGGGTAGCTTCGCCGGGAGGCGAGCGAGGCGACCGACTCGGGGTCGAGCCCGTCGACCCACTGGATCACCGAGTGCCCCTCGACGTCGATGCCGCGCCGGCCTGCGCGGCCGGTCAGCTGGGTGTACTCCCCCGGTGTGATCGGCACTCGCGCTTCGCCGTTGAACTTCTCGAGCTTCTCGAGCACGACGGAGCGCGCCGGCATGTTGACGCCGAGCGCGAGTGTCTCGGTCGCGAACACGACCTTCAGGAGCTTCCGCTGGAAGAGGTCTTCGACGATCTCCTTGAAGGCCGGCAGCATGCCCGCGTGGTGCGCGGCGACGCCCCGTTCGAGACCCTCGAGCCACTCCCAGTAGCCGAGCACGGCGAGATCCTCGTCGCGCAGCATCCGTGCCCGTTCCTCGACGATCGCCTTGATCTCGGCGCGTTCGTGCGATTCGGTGAGCCGGATGCCGGATTGCAGCACTTGGCGAACGGCTTGGTCGCACCCCGCCCGCGAGAAGATGAACACGATCGCCGGGAGCAGGTTCTTGCCCTGCAGGAGCGCGACCACCTCTGGCCGGTCGGCACGGCCGCTGCCCTGGCCCGGCTGGTGATACCGGCCACGATCGCCGCCACGGCGGCCGCGCTCGGATCGGGCCGTGATGGAGCGGCCGCCGGCACGCGCGAGGCGCTGGAGTTCGGGGTTCACCCGATGCGTCGCCACCGGGCCTGAAGAATCGAAGAGGTCGAGCAGCTTCGCCTTCACGAGTACATGCTGCTCGAGTGGCACCGGTCGCTCCTCGGAGACGATCACGTCGGTGTCGCCGCGCACCGCCTGCAGCCAGTCGCCGAACTCTTCGGCGTTCGACACGGTCGCGCTGAGCGAGACGAGCCGCACGGCTTCGGGGAGGTGGATGATCACCTCTTCCCAGACGGCGCCTCGGAACCGGTCGGCGAGGTAGTGCACCTCGTCCATGACCACGTACGCGAGCCGATCGAGGAGCGGCGAGTCGGCGTAGAGCATGTTGCGGAGCACCTCGGTGGTCATCACCACGATGCGTGCACTCGAGTTGATGTTCGTGTCACCCGTGAGCAGACCGACCTTGTCGGCACCCCACGTGTCGACGAACTCCTGGTACTTCTGGTTGCTGAGCGCCTTGATCGGCGTGGTGTAGAAGACCTTCTCATCGCGGGCCTGCATCGCCAGGTAGAGGGCGAACTCGGCCACGATCGTCTTGCCGGCACCGGTGGGCGCCGCGACGAGGACGCTGCGCCCCTCGTCGAGCGATGCGCACGACGCGCGCTGGAACGGGTCGAGCTCGAACCGGAGCCCGGCGGCGAACTCGGCGAGCCGAGGCTGGCGGCGTTCCTGACGCGAAAGCGCGTAGCGCTCGGACGGCGAGAGGCTCATCACCCCTCCAGCCTAGACAGCCGCCCCGAATTCGCGTGCGTTGCGCCGTTCGACACGGCGATCGTGCAGGTGTGCGATGAACCAGGCCGCGAAATACAGCGCGATCATGGGGATCGCCAGCATGAACATCGACACGACGTCGGCCGACGGCGTCGCAATGGCCGTGAAGAGCACGATCACGAGGATCGCGACCCGCCAGGACTTGATGATCGCCGCGGCGCTCAGGATGCCCGCGGCGTTCAGCAGCACGATGAAGACCGGGACGACGAAGGCGACGCCGATCGCGACCACGAGCTTCAGCACGAAGTCGATGTACTCCTTCGCGGTCAGGAGCGACAATGCGCCTTCGGGCACGAAACTCGTCATGAGCTTGACGATGTTCGGCAGCACGAACCATCCGGCGGCGCAACCCGCGAAGAACAGCGGGATCGCCGTTGCGAAGAAGGCGAACGTGAAGCGGCGCTCACGCTGGTTCAGCCCCGGCACGAGGAATGCGAAGATCTGGTACAGCCACACCGGACTCGAGATCACGACACCGAGCGTGAACGCGATCTGCAGGAGCAGGTCGAACCCGCTCGAGATCGTCGGGAAGATGATCGCCGTGTCGGAGCCCTGTGCCTCGGCCACGCGCTGCACGGGTTCCTGGATCGCGTCCCAGACGAACAGGTCGGTGAGCCACCACCCGAGACCTGCGCCGACGACGATTGCGATCGCGGAGATGAAGAGGCGCTTGCGGAGCTCGATCAGGTGCTGACCGAGCGACATCCGCTTCTCGCGGTTCTTCTCGCCGCGATCCTTCACCGCGGTCACCGGAGTCAGGAGTTCTTGCCGGAACCCGGCTCGTCGGAACTGGCGGGCGCGTCGCCCGCGGCGGGCGCGTCGTCGGCCTTGTCGGAGCGCACCTCGCTCTTCAGGATCTTCATCGACTGGCCGAGGCTGCGCGCGAGCGCGGGGAGCTTGGGAGCGCCGAAGAGCAGCAGGATGACCGCGAGGATGATCAGCGCGTGCCAACCAGTGAAGCCTTGCCACATAGGTGTTCGTCCGTTCTCGGTGGATGGGTGACGACAGTCTACCTGTCGGGGGTCTCCGCGCCGTTCTCGGCGCCGATCAAGGGCGCCTCGTCGCCATATCCCGCGAGTGCGGCGGTCGCCCACTCGGCCACGACGGCGCGTGCCTCGGCCGGTGCCACGACCGTGACGAGGCCGGGCAGGCCCGCCACCAGCCGCTTCAGCCCGTGCACGTGGGCGAGCCGGAGCGTCACCCGCATCCGCCCGTCGACCTCGACGGTGGTGGAGTCGGCGAGGTAGTCGGCGAGCAACGGAATCGTCTCGGGCGCGACGTCGACGACGACGTCGAGATCGGAGTCCGAGACCTGGAAGAGCGTGTCGGGCACCTCGCGATCGGAATGATCGTCGATCGGCGCGTCGGTCACCGCGAGCCCGCTCATGCGGTCGACGCGGAAGTTGCGCACGTCTTCGCGCGTGTGGCAGTAGGCCTGCAGGTACCAGTCGGCGTCTTGGGAGAGGATACGCAGCGGATCGACGCGACGACGACCCGCTTGGCCGAGTGCGTTGCGGTAGTCGAACTCGAGTTGCCGGCCGCCGGTGACCGCGCTGCGGATCACCGCGAGCGACGAGTCGGCCTCGGTCTCGGCGACGGCGAGGCGACTGGGCGCTGCGGAAGCCCCGGCCGTGAGCTTCGCCATGAGCGAGGCGAGGGATGCGCTGCTCGCGTTCTCGGGCGAGGCCGAGAGGTACTGCAGGCCCGCGATGAGCGCCGACGCTTCACGCGCCGAGAGCCTCGGGGCATCGTCGATCGCGACATGGTGCACGATCACGATCACGTCGTCGTCTTCGAAGGAGTCCCAGTCGATGTCGAAGAGATCGTTCGGCTGGTAGGTGCCCGTGGCGCCCGGCAGCCCGGAGGTCGCGATGAGCCGCACCGCGTCGCGGATCTCCTCTTCGGTCATCCCGAAGTGCTGGGCGGCCTCTGCCACGTCGACGACCCGTTGCTCGAGCAGGTAGGGCACGAACGAGAGCAGGAAGACGAGCTTGTCGGGCGCCTTCAGGGGCTTGGTGCGCTTGGCCATCAGGATGCCTCCTCCACGCCGTCGCGGTGGGCCGCGGCAACGGCGCGCAAGCGCTCGCGCACCGCCTCGCGCAATGACTCGGGTGAGAGCACGCGCACCTCGGGGCCGTAGGCGGCGAGCTCATCGGCGAGCACCGCGGCATCCGTGTAATGGAGCCGGATGACGCCTGCGTCTTCGTCGCCCTCGACGGCTCGCTTGCCGAGGCGCACCTCGGCGTCACTGCCCGCGGTGACCGCGAGATCGGCGGAGTTCCGCAGCCGCAGCTCGTTGAGCTCGGCGATCACCCGGTCTTGGATGCCGGCCGGCGGCGCCTCGAACGTTGAGCCCGCGACGGGCGTCACCGCTCCGATGATGCGCGAGAGCAGGAAGGTGCGCGGGCCGTCGGCGTCGAGGTCGAACGCGTGCAGATGCCAGCGGTTCTCGTGCAGGACGACGGCCAGCGGGTTGACCGTGCGGAGCCTCGCCTCGGGCTCCCCCGGCTTGAAGTACCGGAATCGCACCGTCTGGCGGCGGTCGAGCGCCTGACGGAGCGGTTCGAACGCGGCCTCCCGCACCCGGAGCCTGGGCGCGTAGCCGATGACCGGGTCGCGAGGCTCGATTCCGAGCGACCGCAGCTTGGTGAGCGCGCGCTGGGAGTCGGCTGACAGGGATGCCTCGCGCCAGACCTCGGCGGCGAGGCCGAGCAGCGCGAGCTCGTCGGGCGTGAAGCGCACCTCGTCGGGCAGGTCGTACTGCCCCTTGGGGATGCGGTATCGAAGGGCCTGATTGTCGCCGGGACGGTCGGGCGACTCCACGGTCTCGAGCGGGATGCCGAGCTCGCGGATGTCGTCTTTGTCGCGCTCGAACTGGCGCTCGAGGTTGGCGTTCTGCCCCGAGGTGTCGAAACGCTCGGCGTAGCCGCGCACCGTGGAGAGGATCTCGGCCTTCAGCAGGCCGGTCTCGGTTGCGAGCAGTGCGAGCACAAGACTGAAGAGACGATCCTCGACCGGGATCCTCGACTCGCGCTTGCCCCCTCCACTAGCCACACGTGCGATCATACTGGCCCGCGGGGGCCCTCGGCCGCGAGCGCCGGATCAGATCACGCCCAGGATGTCGATGACGTAGAAGAGCGTCGATCCGGCCGGGATATCTGCGGTGGCCTGGTCGGCGAACCCTTCCGCCGGCGGCACGATGACGCCGACCTGCGAACCGACGGCCTGGCCGATCACGGCCTTCGAGACGCCCTCGACCATTTCCGACCCCTCGCCGACGGTGAGGGTGGTCGGGGCACCGTTCTGCCACGTCGATTCGAAGACCGCTCCGCCGGCCCAGGTGACTCCCGTGTACTGCACGACGATCGTGTCACCCGCTTCGACGACCTCACCGGCACCCCGCTTCAGCACCTCGACCTCGGACTCCTCCTTGGTCGGCGGATCGCCCTTCGGCACGGTGATGCCCGGGCGGCCGTCGGGCGCGAGCACGACCGCCGGGAAGCCGTCGCGCGCGAGCTGGGGTGTTCCAACTGCACGAGCGGGGAACGCACGCATGACGTCGAACACGGCGACGAGGCTGTCGCCGCCCTCCGCGCCCTCCGGGTCTTGAGACGGATTGACGAGTTCTTCGGAGGGCGCGACGATCACGACGCGGGAGCCTTCTCGGGCGCAGGTCAAGCCTTTCGTGAAGGCGATCGGCGTCTCAGCGGCACCCATCGCGAGCGGCGCTGCCTGGTCGTCGTAGCCGATGACCTGCGCCTCCTCACCGGTGGTGCCATTGAAGATCGACGCGCCGAGGAGGACGAACTGGTCGTCTTCGAGCAGCTCCCCCTCGCCTTCGATCACCTCGGTGCACTGGGTCGTGCTCGGTGCGAGCGGAGTCGGGAACTCGACCCGGGGCTCCTCGCCGAACTTGCCGGAGACCGTGACGACGTCGGACGACTGGCCCGGCGACACCTGGGGAGCCGCCGCGGCGCAACCAGAGAGGACGGCGACGAGGCCGGCGGTGGCGATGAGCGCGAGAGACGAGCGCACTGATCCTCGATTCTTCGATGGGTCGCGGGGGCAGTGAAAAGTCGTTGAAAGCCTACCCGGCTCCGGCCGGGGGCTCGGTGTCCTGGGATTCGGTGCCGGGGTCGTCGACCGCACGGGAGCGCTCGGCCGCGGCATCCGCAGCCCTGACGCGCTTGCGCAACGCCTTGTCGCTGACCGTTCGCTCGCCGAGCGCGCCCGGGGTCCACGCCTCGAAATCGTCGTCGCTGAACTCGGTCTTCGACGGACGGCGCTTGAGCTCGGGCAGCACCGTGCCCGGAGCGAGCCGACGGGCGGTGATGAGGAATCCGGTGTGCGCGATCATACGGTGGTCGGGCCGCACCGCGAGCCCCTGCACATGCCAGCCGCGCACCATCGTCTCGCTCGAGCTCGGCTCGGTGTACTCCCCCGTCGCCCGGATCGCCTCGGCGACGCGGGAGAGCTGGGTGGCGGTCGCGATGTAGCAGAGCAGCACGCCGCCGGGCTTCAGGGCCGTCGAGACGACGTCGAGGCACTCCCAGGGCGCGAGCATGTCGAGCACGACACGGTCGACGGATGCCTCGGGCGCGACGTCGGGCAGCACCTCGGCGAGGTCGCCCAGCGTGATCGACCAGTTCTCGGGGTCGGCACCGTGGAAGGTCGCGACGTTGCCGCGCGCCACGTCGGCGAACTCCTCGCGGCGCTCGAACGAGAGCAGGCGGCCCGCCGGGCCGATGCCGCGAAGCAGCCACAGCGACAGCGCACCGGACCCCACTCCGGCCTCGACCACGGTCGCGCCGGGGAAGATGTCGGCCTGCGCGAGGATCTGCGCGGCGTCCTTCGGATAGACGATCGCCGCACCGCGGGGCATCGACATGACGAAGTCGCTGAGCAGGGGCCGGAGGGCGAGGTATTCGATGCCGACCTTGTTCGCGACGACCGAGCCGTCGGGCAGGCCGATGAGGTCGTCGTGCGCGATCGGGCCCTTGTGCGAATGGAAGAGGGCCCCCGGTTGGAGGGTGATCGTGTGCATGCGGCCCTTCGGGCCGGTCAGCTGCACGCGGTCGCCGACGCGGAACGGGCCGCTCTGCTGGCCGCGGCTCTCGCGCCGGGGTTCGTCGGTCGGTTCGTTCACGGGCTCGCGCGTCGGCTCGTGCGTCGGCTCGCTCATCGGCTCTCCTCGCGCGCACCGACGAGTGCAGCGACATCCGCCACCGACTTGCCGGCGAGGGTCGTCCAGAGCACGCTCGCGGGCGACTCGTCGAGCGAGAGGATGTTCGGCACTCCGACCGCCACGGCGCCGGCACTGAACGCCGACATGACGCCGGCGGGCGAGTCCTCGATGGCCACGCAATCGCGGATGTCGACGCCGAGCTCGGCGGCGGCGGTGAGGTAGGGCTCGGGGTGGGGCTTCGCCTCGGTCACCGAATCGCCTGTGACGATCACGTCGAACGCCTCGAACGGGATCGCGGCCACGACCTCGTCGGCCATCGACCGGATCGACATCGTCACGAGCGCGGTGGGCACGGATGCCTCGCGCAGCGCCTCGAGCAGTTCGCGCGCGCCCGGGCGCCACGGCACGCCGTGCGTGACGAGCTGCTCGCTCACGCGCGCGGTGAGACGCGCGACGATCGTGTCGGCATCGAGGTCGACGCCGAAGGACTGGAACACCGTCGCCGCCTCCCACAGGCCGCTGCCGACGAGCGCGAGCGCGTCTTCGTGCGTCCAGGTTCCGCCGAAGGAGCTCACGAGCTCCTCTTCGGCGGCCATCCAGTACGGCTCGGTGTCGACGAGGGTTCCGTCCATGTCCCAGAGGACGGCGGCGGGCAGGCGTGTAGTCACAACCCGCAAGTCTACGGGCACGGCCTATTGTGGAGAGGAACCCGGAGATCCGGGGCGGGAAGCGGGGCACCAGGAGTGATTCAGCCGGCCGGATTCGAGGGCGGAAGGCTGCTCGTCGTGGCATTCGAGGGATGGAACGACGCCGGCGAGGCGGCGACCGGAGCTGCGAGGCTGCTCGTCGAGCGACTCGGCCTGGTCGAGATCGCCGCCGTCGACCCCGAACTGTACTTCGACTACCAGTTCACGCGACCCACCGTCGTCGTCGGAGACGACGGCGTCCGGCGCATCGAGTGGCCTGGTGCCGCGATCCTCGGCCCGAGCGGTGACGCGCTCGACGACGACCGCGTCACCGGACCCGGCGCCGGGACGCTGCACGTGCTCATCGGCGCGGAGCCGGCGCGCAGCTGGAAGGGCTTCGCGGCCGAGCTCATCGACGCGGCGCTCACCGCCGACGTCGAGGGCATCGTGCTGCTGGGCGCGATGCTCGCCGATGCGCCGCACACGAGGCCGCTCTCGGTGTTCGCCTCGAGCGAGAACCCCGACGTGCGGGCCGCCCTCGGCGTGGAGCGCTCGAACTACGAAGGGCCCGTCGGCATCCTCAGCGTGCTCGCCGACCAGGCCGAGCGAGTGGGCATCCCCACCGTCTCGCTGTGGGCCTCGGTTCCGCACTACGTGCACAACGCGCCGTCGCCGAAGGCCGTGCTCGCCCTCCTCGGCAAGCTCGAGGAGCTCACGGGGCTCAGCATCCCCCGCGGCAGCCTCGAAACCGACGCGAAGGCGTGGGAGGCGGGCGTCGACGCCCTTGCCGCCGACGATGAGGAGATGGCCGGCTACATCACGCAACTCGAGCAGGCGCGCGACGCCGTCGACGCCCCCGAGGCGAGCGGCGAGGCGATCGCCCAGGAGTTCGAGCGGTACCTGCGGCGACGCGGCGAGGGCCCCGAGGGGCGCGCCGACGGTCGGGGCGAGGGACCGCGCGACGAGCCGTGGCGGCCGCGCGAGTGATGCGGCGCTGCCGCTGAAGTCCGACGCGAGCGGATGCCGCGGCGATGCGACATCCGTCGTCCGTCAGGCTTGGATCGCTCCCGTGCCGAGCAGCACGAAGATGAGCCCGCCGAGCACGATGCGGTAGATCACGAACGGCAGGAAGCTGCGCTTCGAGATGTAGTTCATGAAGAACGCGATCACGACGATGGCGACGAAGAACGCGAGGATCGTCGCCGCGGCCGTCTCGATCGGGCCGTACACGGTCGGCTGCCCCCAGCTCTTGAAGAGCTGGAACAGGCCGCTGCCGAAGACCGCCGGAATCGCGAGGAGGAAGGCGTAGCGCGCGGCAGCCGGCCGCTCGTAGCCGAGCAGCAGGCCGGCGGTGATCGTGCCGCCGGAGCGGGACACGCCCGGCACGAGCGCGAGCGCCTGTGCGAACCCGAAGACCACGCCGTGCGGAACGGTGAGCTGGTCGAGCGTGCGCCGTTTGGCCCCGGCCCAGTCGGCGAGGCCGAGCACGATGCCGAACACGATGAGCATCGTCGCGACGATCCAGAGCGAGCGCAGGCTCGTCTCGATCTCGTCTTGGAAGAGGATGCCGAGCACGACGATCGGGAGCGACCCGATGATGATGAGCCAGCCCATGCGCGCGTCGGGGTCGCTGCGCGGCACCCTGCCGAAGAGCGAGCCCCACCAGTGCGAGACGATGCGCACGATGTCGCGCCAGAAGAACACCACGACGGCGGTCTCGGTGCCGAGCTGGGTGATCGCGGTGAACGCCGCCCCCGGGTCTTGCGCTCCGGGTAGGAACTCGCCGAGGATCCGCAGGTGGGCGCTCGAGGAGATCGGCAGGAACTCGGTCAGCCCTTGCACCAGGCCGAGGATGAGCGCTTCGAACACGTGGGCTTCCGCCTTCCGCCTCCGCGGAACGCCGGAGGATCGAGACCGTCAGTAGTCGAGGAGCAGGTCCCGCAGAACATGCCTACCGAAGACTAATGCGTCGAGCGGCACGCGTTCGTCCACCCCGTGGAACATCGCGGGGAAGTCCAAGCCTTCTGGCAGCCTGAGCGGCGCGAAGCCGTAGCCGGCGATGCCGAGCCGGCTGAGCGACTTGTTGTCGGTGCCGCCCGAGAGCAGGTAGGGGAAGACCGGCGTGCCCGGGTCGTGCACGGCGATCGAGCGCCTCACGGCATCGACGAGCGGACCGGATGTCGGGCTCTCGAGTCCCACGTCGCGGTGCACGATCTCGAGGTCGATCTCGGGACCGAGGAGCTCTCGGATCTCAGCGAGCACGGCGTCCTCCTCGCCCGGAAGCGTGCGGATGTCGACGAGCGCCTCGGCCCGGTCGGGGATGACGTTGTGCTTGTAGCCGCCCCCGAGCAGGGTGGGGTTCGACGTCGTGCGGAGCGTCGCGGTGATGAATCCCGAGGCGGAGCCGGTCGCGAGGGCGAGCTCATCGGGCGAGACCTGCTCCGGGTCGACGCCGAGGACACCGGCGATCTCGCCGAGGAGCTCCCGCGTCGTGTCGGTGAGGCGGATCGGCCACTCGGTGCGGCCGAGCCGGGCCACGCCCTCGGCGAGCTTCGTGATCGCATTGTCGCGAACGAGGCGCGAGCCGTGCGCCGCGACCCCGCGCGCGACGAGGCGAACCCAGATGAGCGACTTCTCCCCCGTCTGCAGGAGGTAGGCGCGCTGTCCGCCGACGGCGATCGAGTAGCCGCCGACCTCGCTGATCGCCTCGGTGGCGCCCGCGAAGAGCTCGGGATGCTCGTCGACGAGCCAGCTCGCACCGAGGCCGCCGCCGGCCTCTTCGTCGGCGAAGAAGGCGACGATGAGCTCGCGCTCGGGTTGCGACCCGGAGCCGATGATGTCGCCGAGCGCCGTGAGCATCATGGCGTCCATGTCCTTCATGTCGACGGCGCCGCGTCCCCAGAGCATGCCGTCGCGGATCTCCCCGCCGAACGGGTCGACGCTCCAGTTGCGGGGGTCGGCGGGCACGACGTCGAGGTGCCCGTGCAGCACGAGCGCGGGCTTGGCGGGGTTGCGCCCCGGCACCCTGGCCACGACGCTCGTGCGGCGGGATTCGGGCTCGTAGAGCTTCGGGGCGAGGCCGAGCTCGGTGAGCCTCGCCTCGACGTATTCGGCGGCCTCCCGCTCGCCGTTCGACCGTCCTTCGCCGTAGTTGCTCGTGTCGATGCGGATCAGGTCGCGCGCGATCTCGGCCGTCTCATCGAGCGCGGAGGTCGGGAGCTGGACTGCGGATGACTCGGCCATGGACTTCACGGTATCGGCCACCGCTGGCGGTGACCACCGGGGCCCTGCCGGCGTTCGAGGCACCCAGTAATCCGTGCTAATGTCTTCTCTCGGGCCTCCGAGCGATCGGGTGGTCAGACACATGCGCGGGTGGCGGAAATGGCAGACGCGCTAGCTTGAGGTGCTAGTGCCCTAACGGGCGTGGGGGTTCAAGTCCCCCCTCGCGCACGATGTGTCGAGAAGGGCCGGATCATCGAGATCCGGCCCTTCTCGCGTTAATGCGCACGACGTGGACAGTCGGCATTCCCGACTTGCCCTCTTCGAACATATGTTCGAAACTGGGGTATGACCATGACCGCTCCCCTCACCACGGACTCGCCCGCACCTGCGCGGCTCGAGCGTGTTGAAGAGCTGCAAGCCCGAATCAGCGGCATGCAGGCGACGCGGCTCGATTCGAAGGCCGTGCCGACGCATCCGGCATTCGAATCGGTATTGCCGGGCGGCACCCTTCGCGAAGGCACGGTCGTGCAGGTCGAGGGGTCCACGACGCTGCTCATGGCGCTGCTCGCGACCCCCTCGGCGAGCGGGCGCTGGGTCGCGGTCGTGGGGCTGCCCGACTTCGGCGTCGAGGCCGCTGCCCGCTTCGGCATCGCGCTCGATCGCCTGGTGCTCGTGCCCGACCCGGGCGGGCAATGGCTCACCGTCGTCGCCGCCCTCGCCGACGTCATCCCCATGGTCGCCGTGCGGCCCGTCGGCCGGGTGTCGCCCGCCGAGGCGTCCCGGCTCTCGGCGAGGCTCCGCCAGCGCGGCTCGACCCTGCTCGTCGCGGGCGAGTGGCCGGGTAGCGACGCGAGACTCGGCCTCGAAGAGAGCCAGTGGCAGGGGCTCGAGCGCGGGCACGGCCATTTGCGTGAACGCGAGGTCGTCGTGAGCGCCGCAGGTCGAGGCGGATTCGGCCGGCGTGCCCGATCGCGGCTCCGCCTGCCCGATCGCTCCCTCGGGTTCGCGATTGCCGGCGAGGCGCTGCCGCTCCCCGAGCGGGCGCGCACCCGGCCGACCCGGGTCGAACCCGAGTGGGCCGAGCCGGTTCCCCTCGGCGACATCGAACGGCGGGCCACCGGATGACCTCCGAGCTCTCCCGCACGATCGTGCTCTGGTGCCCCGATTGGCCGATCCTCGCGGCGTGCCATGAGCGTGAGCTCGATCCCGGGCAGCCGATCGCCCTCATCGAGTCGCAGCTCGTCTTCGCCTGCTCGGCAGCCGCCCGCCGCGACGGGGTCACTCGCGGGCTGAAGCTCCGCGAGGCGCAGTACCGCTCCCCCACGGTCGTGGTGCTCGATTACGACGCCGCGCTCGACGCGCGCATCTTCGAGCCCGTCGTGCGGCGGGTCGAAGAGACCGTGCCCGGCGTGCAGCTCATCCGCCCCGGCTCGCTCGCGATGCGGGCGAGGGGTCCCACCCGCTACTACGGCGGCGAGGATGCCGCGGCGGCGGCCCTCCTCGCCACCGTCGCCGAGCTCGGGGTGCCCGGAGCACGGGTCGGCATCGCCGACGGGCCGTTCGCGGCCGAGCAGGCGGCACGGGCCGCCACGGCGTCTCCCGTCGGCATCGTCGCGCCCGGGGCATCCGCTGCATTCATCGCCCCGCTGCCCGTCGGCCTCGTCACCGACACCCGCACGACGACCCTGCTCAACCGGCTCGGGGTGCGCACGCTCGGCGAGTTCGCCGAGCTGCCGCGAGAAGACGTGCGGCGGCGCTTCGGCGCGGCGGGGGCCTTCGCCCACGACCGCGCCGCCGGTCGCGAGCAGGCCAGGGTGATCGCCCGCACGCCGCCGCCCGAGTTCTCCGTACAGCAGGAGTTCGAGCCGCCGCTCGACCGCGTCGACCAGCTCGCCTTCGCCTTCCGCGTGCTCGCCGAGGAGTTCATCGAGCGCATGCGGGCGGTGCGGCTCGTGTGCACCGGCATCCGCGTCGAGCTCGACGACGAGGGCGGTGGGCATTCCAGCCGCAGCTGGCTGCACCCGCAGTGGTTCACACCCGCCGACGTCGTCGACCGGGTGCGCTGGCAGTTGCAGGGCGCCGGCACCGCCAGCGGGCTCGCCTCCCCCATCGTGCGGTTGCGGGTCGTGCCCGAGCGCATCGACTCCACCGGCAACCACGAAGAGGGGCTCTGGGGCGGCGGGCCCGACGAACGCGTGCATCACGGACTCACGCGCGTGCAGAGCATGCTCGGGCACGAGGGCGTCGTGACCGCGACGATCGGCGGCGGGCGCATGCTCACCGACCGGCAGGTGCTCGTGCCGTGGGGAGATCGTGCCCCCGAGCGCCCGAACGACGCGCCCTGGCCGGGGAGTCTGCCCGCACTCGCCCCCGCGAGCGTCTTCCGCGAACGACTGCCGATCGCGCTCCAGGGTGCCGGCGGCGTCACCGTCACGATCGACGGGCGAGGCGCGATCACCACGACCCCTGAGGTCTTCGCCGTCCACGGCGGCAAGCCGGCCCCCGTGCGGGCCTGGGCAGGTCCATGGCCGGTCGTGGAGCGCTGGTGGGACCCCGAGCGTGCGAAGCGCATGCACCGCTTTCAGATCGTCGACGACGACGGCTGCGCCTGGCTCCTCGTGCGCGACGACGAGGGCTGGTGGGCCGAAGCGAGGTACGACTAGCCATGGGCTGGAACAATCCCGCCATCCCGTGGTCGGAGCTCGAGCGAAAGCTCTCCGACGCGCGACGGCCGGGCGGGCCCCCGCTCATCGCCGACGGCGGCGACAGTCCGGCGTGGAGCCGGAAGCGGCATCCGTACCGCCCCTCTGAAGGGCTCGAGACGCCGACCGGCCCGGTCGTGCCCTACGCCGAGCTGCACGTGCACTCGACGTTCAGCTTCCTCGACGGCGCCTCGACGCCCGAGCAACTCGTCGAAGAGGCGCAGCGACTCGGTCTCACGGGGCTCGCCATGACCGACCACGACGGCTTCTACGGCATCGTGCACTTCGCCGAGGCCGCCGAGAGCTTCCCCGAACTGGCGACCGTGTTCGGCGCCGAACTCTCGCTCGGCCTGAGCGCGCCGCAGAACGGTTCGGCCGACCCAGAGGGCGAGCACCTGCTCGTGCTCGCCCGCCGTGAAGAGGGCTACCACCGCCTCGCGTCCGCGATCACCGCCGGCCAGCTCGCGGGCGGCGAGAAAGGCCGTCCCGTCTATTCGCTCGACGAGCTCGGTGAGCGCGCGGGCGGCGAGTGGGCGGTGCTGACGGGCTGTCGCAAGGGAGCCGTCAGGCGTGCACTCGCTGCCGAGGGGCCGGATGCCGCGTGGCGCGAGCTCGACCGTCTCGTCGCCCTCTTCGGTCGCGAGAACGTCGTCGTCGAGCTCTTCGACCACGGGCATCCGCTCGACCAGGAGGCGAACGACGCCCTTGCAGGGCTCGCCGAACGCGCGGGGCTGCCGCTCCTCGCGACGAACGCCGTGCACTACGCGAGCCCGTCCGAGCACCGGCTCGCGAGCGCGCTGGCCGCCGTGCGGGCGCGGCGCAGCCTCGACGAGCTCGACGGCTGGCTCCCGGCATCCGATGGGCTGCATCTGCGGAGCGGGGCCGAGATGGCGCAGCGCTTCGAGAGGTATCCCGGCGCGGTCGAGCACTCGGTGCGACTCGCCGAAGAGCTCGGCTTCCGGCTGCGAAGCGCGAAGCCGCGGCTGCCGCAGCAGAAGGTGCCGGCCGGCCACACGCCGATGAGCTGGTTGCGCGAGCTCGCCTGGGCGGGTGCCGAACGACGCTACCCCGGCATGCCCGAGCACGTGCGGGAGCGCATCGGCCGCGAGCTCGACGTCATCGAGCAGAAGGACTTCCCCGGCTACTTCCTCATCGTGTACGACATCGTGCGCGAGGCCCGCAGCCGCGGCATCCTCTGCCAGGGCCGCGGCTCGGCGGCGAACTCCGCCGTCTGCTACGTGCTCGACATCACCGCGGTCGACTCGATCGGCTACGGGCTGCCCTTCGAGCGGTTCCTCTCCGCGCTCCGCGACGAGGAGCCCGACATCGACGTCGACTTCGACTCCGACCGGCGTGAAGAGGTCATCCAGTACGTCTACGACAAGTACGGCAGGCAGAACGCCGCGCAGGTCGCGAACGTCATCAGCTACCGGCCGAAGGCCGCCGTGCGCGACATGGCGAAGGCGCTCGGCTACTCGGCCGGCCAGCAGGACGCGTGGTCGCGTCAGGTCGAGCGCTGGGGTGCGATGGTCTCGACCGACGACCACGACATCCCCGCTTCCGTCGTCGAGCTCGCCGAGCAGGTGCTCACCTTCCCACGCCACCTCGGAATCCACTCCGGCGGCATGGTGCTCACCGACCGCCCCGTCGGCGAGGTGTGCCCCATCGAGCACGCCCGAAAGGAGCGCCGCACGGTGCTCCAGTGGGACAAAGACGACTGCGCGTGGATGGGCCTCGTGAAGTTCGACCTGCTCGGCCTCGGCATGCTCGCGGCGCTGCAGTACACCTTCGACCTCGTGCAGCAGACCACCGGCGAGACGTGGGAGCTCGCCACCATCCCCAAAGAGGAGTCGGCGGTCTACGACATGCTGTGCCGAGCCGACTCGATCGGCGTCTTCCAAGTCGAGAGCCGCGCGCAGATCGGCACGCTCCCCCGCCTGAAGCCACGTTGCTTCTACGATCTCGTCGTCGAGATCGCGCTCATCCGTCCTGGGCCCGTGCAGGGCGGTGCGGTGCACCCCTACATCCGCCGCCGCACCGGTGAGGAAGAAGTGAGCTACCTGCACCCGAAGCTCGAGCCGGTGCTCGAACGCACCCTCGGGGTGCCGCTCTTCCAGGAGCAGCTCATGCAGATGGCGGTCGCCGTCGGCGACTGCAGCGCTGCCGACGCCGACCTCTTGCGGCGGGCGATGGGCTCGAAGCGCGGCGTCGAGAAGATCGAACGCCTGAAGTCGAAGCTCTACGCGGGCATGGAGCGCAACGGCATCGAACCAGACGTCGCCGACTCGATCTACGCGAAGATCGAGGCCTTCGCGAACTTCGGCTTCGCCGAGAGCCACGCGATCAGCTTCGGCCTGCTCGTCTACGCGAGCTCGTGGCTGAAGCTGCACTATCCAGCTGCATTCCTCGCCGCGCTGCTGCGCGCCCAGCCGATGGGGTTCTACTCGCCGCAGACGCTCACCGCCGACGCGAGGCGGCACGGCGTCGAGATGCTCCGGCCCGACATCCTGCACTCCGGCGTGCACGCGGGACTCGAAGCAGTGGGGGCGTCCGCGGCATCCGGTGCCGACGACCGGCAGCGCGGATCGCGCGCGCCGAGCGGCCTCGACTCGTGCATCGACCCCGCACAACCGCCCGTCGGGAAGTTCGATAGGCACGCACCCGATCGCTCCGCCGAGCATCGCCGCGATGCGGCCTTCGCGGTGCGGCTCGGCCTCGCCGACGTCTCGTCGATCGGCACCGCCGTCGCAGAGCGCATCGTCGCCGAGCGTGACGCCCGCGGGCCGTACCGCGACATGGCCGATGTCTCGCGCCGCGCGGCGCTCAGCGCCGAACAGCTCGAGGCGCTCGCCGCGGCCGGAGCATTCTCCGGCTTCGGCCTCGAGCGCCGCGAAGCCCTCTGGCTCGCCGGCGAGGCTGCAGAAGACCGCGCCGAATACCTGCAGGGCTCCGTCGTCGTGGTGCAGCCTCCGTTGCTGCCGATGCTCACCCCCGCCGAGCAGGTCGTCTACGACCTCTGGGCCACGGGCATCTCCCCCGACGACCATCCCATCCGGCACGTGCGCGAGCGACTCGACGAACGCGGCGCGATCCGCATCGACCGCTTGCAGCACGCGGAGTCCGGCCGGCGCATCGAGGTGGGCGGGGTCGTGACCCACCGGCAGCGGCCGGCGACGGCGAGCGGCATCACCTTCCTCAACATCGAAGACGAGTCGGGCACCCTCAACGTCATCGCGGGGGTGGGCGTGTGGAACCGGTACCGGCGAGTGGCACGCGAAGCGCCCGCGATGATCGTGCGCGGCATGCTCGAGCGATCGCCCGAGGGCGTCACGAACCTCGTCGCCGATCGATTCGAGCGACTCGTCGTGTCGGCGCCGAGCCGCTCACGCGACTTCCGCTGACCGATCGCCCCACCGGGCACACAGGAATACAGTGGGCGTGTGGCTGAGACACAATCCGCCGCGAACACCGTCCGGGGCGATGAACCATGAAGCGGCCGCCGCCGACTGAGCCGCTCTTCACGCGGCAGTTCATCGCGCTCGGGGTCTCCGATCTCGCCTACTTCACGGCGGTGGGCGTGGCAATCTTCGCTTTGCCGCTCTACGTGACCGGTCCCGTCGGCGGAGACGAGATCGGTGCGGGGTTCGCCTTCGGAGTGTTCGCGGTGTCTGCGCTCGTGCTGCGTCCCTTCGCGGGCCGCATCACCGACGTCTACGGCCGTCTGCCCCTCCTCCTCGGCGGCACTCTGCTCGCCGCCGTCAGCCTCGCACTCACCGCACTGACCGAGGACCTGTTCGTGATCATCGCGCTGCGCCTGCTCGCCGGAGTCGCCGAGGCCGCCTTCTTCGTCGCCGGCTTCGCGGCGCTCGCCGACCTCGCGCCGGCCAATCGGCTGGGCGAGGCGCTGTCCTACAACTCCCTCGGCCTCTATCTCGGCATCGCGTTCGGCCCGCCGGTCGGCGAGGTCCTCGTGCAGACGTGGGGATTCTGCATCGCCTGGCTGGGCGCGGCAGCGCTCGCGCTGCTCGCCGCCGCACTGACGCTGCTGATCGGAGAGACCCGGGAAGACACCTCGGCCGACCCGTCGCCCGATCTCTCGCCTCGCCGGTTCATCCATCGGCCTTCCATCCCGATCTCGATCGGATTCATCACGTCGCTCATCGCGATCGGCGGCTTCCTGACGTTCGCCTCCCTCTACGCCGTGCGCATCGGGCTGAGCCAGGCGAGCCTCGCGCTGTTCGTCTACGGCGGGGTCGTCGTGGTGTGCCGGATCGTGTTCGCGCGCGTGCCCGACCGACTGCCGTCACTCCCGCTCGGTGCCGCAGCACTCGGCGTGATCGGCGCGGGGCTCGGACTCGTCGCCATCTGGCAGACTCCGGTCGGGCTCCTGGTCGGCGTCGTCATCATGGCCGTCGGCGTCTCATTCAGCACTCCGGCGTTCTTCTCGGCGATCTTCTCGACGGCGACTCGATCGCAGCGAGGTGCCGCTTCCGGCACCGCGAGCGCCGCCATCGACTTGGGACTCGGGCTCGGACCGATCGCACTGGGCCTGATCGCTGGCCCGTTCGGGATCCCGTGGGCGTTCGGCGTCGGGGCGGCCATCGCCGTCGCGGGTGGCATCTGGACGCTGCTCCTGCAGCGCCGCACACGTCAGCGCCAACCGGTCGACGTCGCCTGAGCGCGTCGTCACCGCAGCGGCCGACGACGTCCGTTAGCCTCGACCGGTGTCTGCTACATCCCATGACCCCATCGGCCACGACCGGTACGGCGGCGATGTGCTCGCCGGCGACTGGAAGACGCGCGGTCGCCGCACGATCCCCGTCGTCGAAGCCGAGCGCGACCTCGTCGTCGAGCTCGCGAGCAACGGCTTCTGCGGTGCGGTCGTCGCCGTCGAGAAGCAGACCGTGACGCTTGAAGACCGGTTCGGCGCACGGCGCATGTTCCCGCTCGGGCACGGATTCCTCGTCGAGGGGACTCTGGTCGAGCTCGTCATGCCGAAGCCAAAGGCGCCGGCGGGCCGGCTTCGCACCGCCTCGGGCTCGTTCGCGGTCGCATCGGCTCCGGCGAAGGTCGCGCTGCCGAGCCGCATCTTCGTCGAGGGCCGCCATGACGCCGAACTCGTCGAGAAGGTCTGGGGCGCCGACCTCCGCATCGAGGGTGTCGTCGTCGAGTACCTCGAGGGCGTCGACGTGCTCGGCGACGTGCTCGACGAGTTCCGGCCGGGTCCCGGCCGCCGCGTCGGCGTCCTCGTCGACCACCTCGTACCGGGATCGAAGGAACAGCGCATCGCCGACGCCGCACGCCGCGGGCCGCACGGAGCGCACGTGCTCGTGGTGGGGCATCCGTACATCGACATCTGGCAGTCCGTGAAACCGGCACGCCTCGGCCGCGATGCGTGGCCCGAGATTCCCCGAGGCATCGAGTGGAAGCACGGCATCTGCGAGGCATTCGGCTGGCCCCACGCGGAGCAGGCCGACATCGCCCGCGCCTGGCAGCGCATCCTCGGCAGGGTGCGCGGCTACGGCGACCTCGAACCTGCGCTGCTCGGCCGGGTCGAGGAGCTCATCGACTTCGTGACCACGGCGCGCTGACTCAGGCGATCGTCGTGCCGAAGGCGAGCCCGAGCAGGTAGGTGACCGCGGCGGCACCGAGCCCGATGGCCAATTGCCGCAGCGCCCGCTTCAGCGGCGATGCACCCGAGAGCAGGCCCACCGTCGCACCCGTGGCGAGCAGGGCGATGCCGACGAGCACGGTCGCGGTGACGATGGCGGCGACACCGGTCAGGCCGAAGAGATAGGGCAGCACCGGGATGAGCGCACCCGACGCGAAGAAGAGGAAGCTCGAGACTGCGGCCGACAGGCCCGTGCCGATGGCCTCGTCGTCGTGGTGGACGACGGTGAGCGAATCAGTGGGAGCCGCGGACTGCTCGGCCGCGTGCACGCGAGCGACGACGAGTGCGGCGTGCTCGATCGCCGCCTGCTCCTCCATGCCGCGCGCGCGATAGACGAGGGCGAGTTCGTTGGCGTCGATGTCGAGGTCGGGCAGTGCCTCGCGAGCGGTGGGGTCGGGGGCGGATGCCTCGAGCAGTTCGCGCTGCGACCGCACCGAGACGTATTCGCCGGCGCCCATCGAGAGCGCCCCGGCCAGGAGGCCCGCGATCCCCGTGAACAGCACGACGGCGGCGGGAACGCCCGTCGCCCCGATGCCGAGCACGAGGGCCAGGTTCGAGACCAGCCCGTCGTTCGCGCCGAAGACGGCCGCGCGGAACGATCCGGCCAGGCGGCGTCGGCCGCGCGACGCGAGCCCGCGCACGACTTCGCCATGGATCCGTTCATCTGCGGCCATCGCCGCCGTCGCATCGGGGTCGGTCGCATAGGGAGACCGAGCTTCGGCGCGTTGCGCGAGCGCGAGCACGAAGATCGAGCCGAAGCGACGGGCGAGGGCCGTGAGCATGCGCGTGCGGATGTCGGCGCGGGGCGTGCCTGCGTCGTCGCCGTCGAGCAGCGCGAGCCAGTGCGCCTCGTGGCGTCCCTCCGCGGCGGCGAGGGCGAGGAGGATCTCGCGTTCCTCGCCATCGCGGCGCGCTGCGAGCTCGCGGTAGACCGCAGCCTCGGCACGCTCGTCGGCGAGGTAGCGGCGCCACCTGGCACGGTCGCTCGCCGATCCGTTCGGCTGCTCGGTCACTCGTGCTCCATCCGTTCACCGGAGGCTCGGGCGGTCCGCTCGGCGCCCACCCGCCCCGTCGCGTTCACGCCGCATTCGCGGCCGTCAGCCACAATATCGGCGCGATCAGGCTGGGGCACGCCCGCTGGGCGGAACTGGCGGGTTTTCGGAATGCCGAACGAGCGGCACGTCAGCCGACCAGGCGATTCCAGCCGTCGCCGTCGACGTGCTCGAAGATGAGATTCGTCTCCGTGTGAGCGACCGCCGGATGTCCCGTGAGGTGATCGAGCACGAACTGGCGGAGCTCCTCGGCATCGCGAGCGGCAACGTGGAGGAGGTAGTCCTCGGCGCCCGCCATGTGGAAGACCCCGATCACGCCGGGCAGGTGCGGCACCTGCGCGCGGAACGCGTCGATCTCGCTGCGATCGTGCTTCACGAGCCGGATCGCAATGAGCGCCTGCAGCGACACGCCCAGCGAGGCGAGATCGACCTCGACGCGGTACCCGCGCACGGTGCCGAGCGCCTGCAGCCGCCGCAGACGAAGCGATACGGTCGACTCGGCGACGCCCACCTCGGCGGCGAGAGCAGCACCCGAGGCGCGTGCATTCGCGGAGAGCGCCTGCAGGAGCGCCCGGTCGACGCGATCGAGTTCGGGTTTCTGCGCCATGGCGGGCCTCCTGACAAAATGAATGCAGAACATTCGAGGTTCGAAGCATATCGTATGGATTCTGCAAGCCAGTTTGCTGAATCGTGCAGGATCTGTTTGATTCGACCCATGCAGACATCGTCGTCGCACCTCGAGACCCGCGCCGTGCACGGCGGCATGGCGGGCGTTCGAGAGAGCGGATCCCACGTGCCCGTCATCGACTTCTCGACCACCAATCCGCTCGGCTCGGTCGAGGCCGGAGGCCTCTCCTACGAGGAACTCGCCACCGGTCATGAGCTCGGCGAAGGTCGTTCGGCGGTCTACCAGCGCCTCTGGCAGCCCGGCGTGGCACGTTTCGAAGACGCACTCGCGGGCCTCGAGGGCACCCAGGGTGCGGTGGCCTTCGCGAGCGGTATGGCCGCACTCGCGGCGACCCTCATCGCTACGGCGTCGGCGGGCCGTCCGCACGTCGTCGCCGTGCGCCCGCTGTATGGCGGCACCGACCACGTGCTCGCGAGCGGTCTGCTCGGCACTCGCGTGACGTGGGCGGATGCCGCGGGCATCGCCGATGCGATCGAGCCCGACACGGGTCTCGTCATCGTCGAGACGCCCGCGAACCCCACACTCGAACTGCTCGACCTGTGTGCGATCGCGGATGCCGCCGGCCCGGTGCCCGTGCTCGTCGACAACACCTTCGCCACCCCGGTGCTGCAGCGGCCGGTCGAGCATGGCGCGACGCTCGTGCTGCACAGCGCGACGAAGTATCTCGGCGGCCACGGCGACGTCATGGGCGGGATCGTCGCGGGCGACCAGGCGTGGATGGAGCGACTGCGACAGGTGCGAGCCCTCACCGGCGGACTGCTGCATCCGATGGGCGCCTATCTCCTGCACCGGGGGCTGCGCACACTGCCGCTCCGCGTACGCGCCCAGCAGGCCACCGCCGAGGTGCTCGCGAGGCGACTCCTCGAACACCCGGCGGTCGCGCACGTGCACTACCCGGGGCTGCCCGGCCAAGACCCCTCGGGCCTCGTGGGCACGCAGCTCGACGGACCGGGATCGATCATCGCGCTCGAGCTCGTGGGCGGATACGCGGCGGCCGCACGGTTCACCGAGTCGTGCGACCTCGTGACGCACGCAGTCTCGCTCGGTGGGGTCGACTCGCTCGTGCAGCACCCCGCCTCCCTCACGCACCGACCCGTAGCGGGTGAAGCCAAGCCCGGCGCGGGCGTCGTGCGTCTCTCGATCGGTCTCGAACACGTCGACGACCTCACGGCCGATCTCATGACGGCGCTCGATGCAGCCGCCGAACTGGGAGCCCTCGGCTCAGGCCGAGCCGCGGCATCCGCGATGCCTGATACGTCGTCGCTCGACACCCGGGCGCGAAACGGCGACCGCACGGCGACGTTGAGGTGAAGGCGACGCTCAGCGACTGCCGAGACGCCGTCGCAAGAGCTCGATGCGAGCCTGCAATTGCGTGACGCTCGCTTGCGCGACGGCCGGCCCCCCGCAGACGCGCCGCAGCTCGGCGTGCACTTGCGAGTGCGCCTCGCCCGTGTGCCTCGCCCAGAGTCCGACGAGGCTGTTGAGGAGCGAACGCTGCTCCTTGAGCGTGCGATACAGGGCGACGGGTTCGGGCTTCTCCTCTTCGGCGACCTGTCGTCGTCGCTCGCCCGCGCGCCGCGACTGCCGTGACTGGCGGTGCCGCAGCAGCTCGGCGACCTGCTCGGGCTCGAGGAGCCCGGGGATGCCGATGAAGTCGAACTCCTCGTCGCTGCCGGGTTCGGCGAGGGTGCCGAACTCGGTTCCGTCGTAGAGCACCCGGTCGAAGGAGGCGTCGGATCCGATCGCCTCCCACGTGCCGAGTCCGGCCTCCTCTGACGCGCGTTCCTCGCGGTTCGCCGCGTTCAGCAGCTCGTCGTCGAGGAGCCCGTCGTCGTCATCATCGCCGCCTCGACGGTCGAGCGCGTGATCGCGCTCGAGCTCGAGCTGCGCCGCGAGCGCCATGAGCCCGGGCACGTTCGGCAGGAACACCGACGCGGTCTCCCCGCGCCGCCTCGCTCGCACGAAGCGGCCGATCGCCTGCGCGAAGAACAGGGCCGTGGAGGCGCTCGTCGCGTAGACGCCCACGGCGAGTCGTGGCACGTCGACGCCCTCGGACACCATGCGCACCGCGACCATCCACCGTCTCGTGTTGCCCGAGAACTCCTCGATGCGCGAGCTCGCCTCCTTCTCGTCGGAGAGCACGACCGTGACCGGCTCGCCGCAGATCTCCTCGAGGATCTTGGCGTAGGCGCGCGCCGTCGACTGGTCGGTCGCGATCACGAGCCCGCCGGCGTCGGGGATACCGTGCCGCACCTCGGTGAGCCGCCGGTCGGCTGCGCGGAGCACGGCCGGAATCCACTCCCCAGTGGGCTCGAGGGCCGTGCGCCACGCCGACGAGGTGATGTCTTTCGTGTTGTCTTCGCCGAGCTTCGCCTCCATCTCGTCGCCGGCCCTCGTGCGCCAGCGCATGTGGCCGGCATAGACCATGAACAGCACCGGGCGCACAACACCGTCGTGCAGCGCCCGCGCGTAGCCGTAGTTGTAGTCGCTCTTCGAGACCCGCACGCCGGCGGCGTCGGGCTCGTACTGCACGAACGGGATCGGCGCAGTGTCGGAGCGGAACGGCGTGCCCGTGAGCGACAGCCGCTTCGTCGCCGGCTCGAAGGCCTCACGGATCGCGTCGCCCCACGACAGTGCGTCGCCGCCGTGATGCACCTCGTCGAGGATCACGAGGGTGCGGCCCGAGAGCGTGAGCTCCCGATGCAGGGCCGGCCGCATGGCGACCTGGGCGTAGGTCACGACGACCCCGTGGAAGTGCCGGGCGCTGCGGCCGTGCGCGTTCCGGAACCCCGGATCGAGACGGATGCCGGCGCGCGCCGCGGCATCCGCCCACTGTCGCTTCAAGTGGTCGGTGGGCGCGACCACCGTGATTCGGTCGATCACCCGGCGGGCACGCAACTCGGCCGCGAGGCGCAGGGCGAACGTGGTCTTGCCGGCCCCCGGCGTGGCGGCAGCGAGGAAGTCTCGGGGCTGTTCGGCCAGGTAGAGCTCGAGGGCTTCGGCCTGCCACGCGCGCAGCTTGCTCGCCGTTCCCCAGGCGGCGCGCTCGGGGAAGGACGGGGACAGGTGCTCGGCGGCCGAGGTGCCCGGCAGGGGGCCGGAGGGGGTCGCGGTGCTCACTGGATTCGAGGCTACCCGAGGCGGCCGACATCCTCGAACCACGACGAGTGCAGAATGGAACCATGGTCACGCAGCAGCACCCCTGGTCTCGCTATGTCGCCATCGGCGATTCGTTCACCGAGGGCATCGGCGACCCCGATCCCAACGTGCCGGGCGGCCACCGGGGCTGGGCCGACCGGGTTGCCGAGGTGCTCGGCCAGGGCGTCGAGGACTTCGCCTACGCGAATCTCGCGGTGCGAGGCAGGCTCATCCAGGAGATCATCGACGAACAGCTCGAACCTGCACTCGCATTGCACCCCGACCTCATCACGATCTCGGCCGGCGGCAACGACGTCATCCGCCCTGGCACCGATCCCGACGAGATCGCCGGCAGGTTCCAGTACGCGATCGAGCGGCTCTCACGCGATCGTGCGACGATCGTGATCTTCACGGGCGTCGATGTCGGCTTCTCCCCCGTGTTCCGCGGCATCCGCGGCAAGGTCGCGATCTACAACGAGAACCTCCGCACGATCGCCGCGAAGTACGACTGCATCGTCGCCGACCTGTGGGCGCTCACCACCATTCAAGACCAGCGCATGTGGGCGCCCGACCGCCTGCACCTCAACTCGCTGGGTCACCACACGGTCGCGCGCATGGTGCTCGCCGCGCTCAACGTCGAGAACTCGCTCGAGCCGCTGAAGCCCGAGCCCCTGCCTCTCAGCACGTGGCGCCAGGCTCGCTCCGAAGATCTCGCATGGGCCCGGGAGTACCTCGTGCCGTGGGTGCTCCGCCGGGTGCGCCATCAGTCGTCAGGCGACTTCGTCACGGCGAAGCGGCCAGACGCTGGGCCCTACTCGCGCGGCGACTGAGCCCCGGCCTCGAGGGCGCCGGGATTCGACAGGCGCCACCAGGCGCCCGGATCCTCGATCGCCGCATCGAGCTCGAGCGCGACGACGATCTCCTGCGTGCCGGCTCTGACCGTCGCGGTGCCGACCTCGGCGCCGCTCGCCGCGAGGGTGACGGGAGCGGCCACGACCTCGACGTCGACCGGGGTGTCGCTCCAGATGACGACGGATGCCCCTTCCACCGCACGTGCGCGGGCGGTGTCGCCCCACGCCGTGGAGTACGACGCCAACTCCTGGCCGGCCTCGAGTGCCGTGACCTCGTGGAATCCGGGTGCGATGCTGTCGAGGAGCGCGGCGATGGCCTCGTCGAGCACGGTGTGGTTCTCTCCTCCGAGCACCACGCCGACGACCGTGACGACCTGCGAGCCGACCGGGTAGTCCGCGGAGAACAGGAGGTTCGCCGCGTCGTCGGTCGTGCCGGTCTTGATGCCGTCGACGCCGTGGGAGCCGAGCATCTTGTTCGAGTTCTTGACGGTGCCGATCACGGGCAGGTCCATGCTCTGCGTCGCGACGAGCTCGGAGACCGTCGGGTCGGCGAGCGCGATCTCGCCGAGTTCGACGAGCTCGGCCGGCGTGCTGACGTTGTCGAGGGAGATGCCGCTCGAATCGACGAGCCGGGTGTTCTCGAGCCCGTGTTCGTCGAGCCAGCCTCGCGCGGCATCGAGGAACGCCTCCATCGACCCGTAGGCCCAGGTCGCGAGCGAGATGGCGTAGTTGTTCCCCGATGCGAGGAGCATCGCCGCGAGGCTCTGCCGCTCGCTCAGCGTGGTGCCGGCGCTCACCGGTGCGACCGAGCCGTTCTCGGCGACGACCTGCCAGTAGAGATCGACGTCGGCCTCGGTGTACTCGATGCCGGGGCCCTCTTCACCCGGCGCGAGCGGCTTGGCCTCGAGGATGAGCAGTGCCGTGACGATCTTCGTGATGCTCGCGATGGGCATGAGCGACTGGTCGGGGCTCGCGGCGAGGAGGCCCTCGAAGCCGACGGCTCCGACCGCGTAGCCGCCGAAGCCCGGCAGTGCGAGGGGCTGCGCTGCTGCCACGATGGGTTCGGGAGCCGACACCGCCGGTTGCGCAGCGGGGATCGGAGCGCCGAGCGCGTTGCCCGCGTACAGGCCGCCGGTGAGCAGCAGGGCGAGCACCACCGCGAGCGAGCCGAAGACGACGATGCGCCGCCGCCGGTACGTCGTGGTGCGATCGGGTCGGCGCTCGCGTTCGAGGGTCGGCAGTTGCGGTGACATCCGTTCGAGCCTAATCGTCGGCGCTGAGCGCGTAGAGCACGACGGCGGCCGCCGCTGCGACGTTGAGGGAGTCGACACCGTGCGCCATCGGGATCGTGACGACCGTGTCGGCCGCGGCGAGTGCGTTCCGGCTGAGCCCGTCGCCCTCGGCGCCGAACACGACGGCGAGCCGGGTGGGCGGATCGGCCGCGAGTGACCTGAGCGAGACGGCACCGTCGGCGAGGGCGAGCGCGGCGATGGCGAAGTCGTGGGCGCGCAGCATCCGCTCCGCTTCAGGCCACTCGGGAAGCCGGGTCCACGGCACCTGGAAGACCGTGCCCATGCTCACGCGAACGCTCCGGCGATACAGCGGATCGGCGCACCGCGGGCTGACGAACACCGCATCGGCGCCGAGCGCCGCGACCGAGCGGAAGATCGCGCCGACGTTCGTGTGATCGACGATGTCCTCGAGCACCACGACCCGGCGGGCGCCGGTGAGCAGCTCAGCGGGATCGGGCAGTTCGGGCCGCTCGAACGCGGCGAGGGCCCCGCGGTGCACGCGGTACCCGGTGATCGCCTCGAGCTGGTCGGGGTCGGCGAGGTGCACCGGGATGTCGAACGGAGCGAGGGCCTCCTGCAATCCGGGCAGCCACTTCTCCTCCATCAGCACCGAGCGCGGCCGGTGCCCCGCGGCGACCGCCCGGCGGATGACCTTCGCCGACTCGGCGATGTAGAGCCCTCGCTCGGGCTCGGTGGCGCTCCGCAGCGTCACGTCGGTCAGCCGCGCGAAGTCGGCGACAGCGTCGGATGCCGCGTCGCGGACTCGTTCGATGTGCATGGGTCTCCTCGCCTCCAGCCTGCCAGTGCACGAAACATTCCGGTAAACCGACACGTCTAGAATCAGACCACCGTCGAAGGGAGACGTGTGTCAATCGGCACCGGAGTACCCGTATCGACCGACGCCCTGCTCGACGAGGCGATCGGCCTCATGCGGGGCGCGCGCGTGGCCGTTCTCACGGGCGCCGGCGTGAGCACCGACTCGGGGATTCCCGACTATCGCGGCGAGGGTGCGCCCGTGCGCACGCCGATGACGGTGCAGGCCTTCCTGGCGTCTGAGAACTCGCGCAAGCGGTACTGGGCGGGCAGTCACCTCGGATGGCGCAGCTTCGGCAGCGCCCGGCCGAACATCGGACACCTGGCACTCGCGAAGCTCGAAGCGGGCGGGGTCGTCTCAGGCGTCGTCACGCAGAACGTCGACGGACTGCACCGCCGCGCCGGCAGTCGCCACGTCGTCGAACTGCACGGCAGCATGGATCGCGTGCTGTGCCTGAGCTGCGGCCAGCACTATGCGCGCCAGGCGATCGCCGACCGGCTCACCGAGCTGAACCCCGAGATCGACCTCGGCACCACCATCCGGCTCGCGCCCGATGGCGACGTGCAGGTCGACGACGTCGAGGCCATGGCCATCCCCGCGTGCACCGTGTGCGGCGGGGTGCTGAAGCCCGACGTCGTCTTCTTCGGCGAGTTCGTGCCGGCCGACATCTTCAAGGCAGCGGCGTCGCTCGTGCAATCGGCCGAGGTCCTGCTCGTCGCGGGCTCATCGCTCGTCGTCAACTCGGGCATGCGGCTCATCGAGCAGGCACGCCGGCGACGGCTCCCCATCATCGTCGTGAACCGCGGCATCACGAAGGGCGACAGCCGCGCCGTCGTGAAGATCGATGCCGGCGCGAGCGAGACGCTCACCGCCATGGCCGAGGCGCTGCTGGAGTGACACCGCGCCGCGCCACCTGTGCGCGGGGAGTTCAGGCGGGGGTGCGTCGGCGCCGGCGTGATTCGGGCGCTACCGTGCGCCGCATGAGTTCGAGCAGCCGCTCGGCTGACTCGCTCCAGGTGTAGCCCGCGGCGGCTTCGACTGCTGCCGCCGAACGACGCTCCCATTCCCCCTCGCGCTCGAGCGCCCACAATGCGGCCACGAGCCCCTCGGGATTGTCGGGATCGAAGAAGAGGGCCGCTGCGCCGCCGATCTCGCGGAAGATCGGGATGTCGCTCGCGACGACGGGCGTGCCGAGTCGCATGGCCTCGACGAGCGGGATGCCGAAGCCCTCTGCCCGCGAGGCCGTGACGAGGGCGGTGGCGCCGGCGAGCAGCTCGGCGTACTCGGCATCCGTCACGCCGTCATGGAAGACGAGCCTCGCTTGCGGCGCGAGCCTCGTGAGCCGGGCGCGCTCGACTGGCGTGATGCGGCTCAAGAGGTGCAGCTCGTGGTCGGGCAGCGCGGCGACGGCGCGCACGAGCGTGTCGACGTTCTTGTAGGGCATGAACGAACCCATGTAGAGGAGTCGATTCGCGGCCGGCCTGCGCCGGGGAAGCTCCGGGCGGCCGAGGCCGTCGGCGGCGTTCGGCACGACGGTCACCGGGCGATCGGTGAGGTGACGTTCACGGATGAGATCGGCGGTTGTCTGCGAGACGGTCACCACGGCATCGGCGCGATTGAGCAGCATCCGCTGCGGCCACCACGCGAGGTGGTAGAGCCGCCACAACAGGCGCACGGCGAGCGGCAGGTCGCGCGGCGGGGTGCGGTTCTCGTAGTAGATGAGGTCGTGCACCGTGAGCAGCAGGCGGTAGTCGCGCCCCCACGAGCCCATCGTCTGCATCGGCGTGAAGACGAGATCGGGCCGGAGCTTCTTCACCTGCAGCGCCACGAACGGTTCACGGATGCTCGTGACCGGACTCACGAGCTGCCACGGCAACGGCGGCAGCATCTCGAGTTGCCGGTGGTCGCTGATCAGCATGGTGAGCGGATGCCGCTTGCCGAGCTCGGTCACGATGCCGGCCGTGAACCGGCTGATGCCGTCGTGCTGCCCGATGCGGATGTACCGGCAGTCGACGACGAGCCTCACGCGCGTGCTCCGGAGCGCAGGAACTTCTGGATGCGCGCCGCGGCGTCGCCGGGGGTCTCGTAGTGGATCAGGTGGCCGACCTCGGGGATGACCTCGAGCGTGGCGTCGGGGAACAGCGTGGCGAGCCGGTGCTGGGCGGCGATCGGGGTGACGTCGTCGCGCTCGGCGGCGACGAGGAGCGTCGGCTCCTCGATCTGCGGCGCGTATTCGCGCACGTCGTGGCTCACGGAGGCCTGGAACGCCTCGAGCACGGCGTCGCGATCGCCGAACGCCGAGAAGTAGCGATCGTGCTGGTCGTGGATCCAGCGCCGCAGGGTCTTCGACCGGGTCTTCGCCATCGTCACGCTCATGACCCGCACGATCGCTCCATTGCGCAGCAGCGCGAAGCCCGCTCGCTCGGGCAGGGCGGCGGCCATGCGGTAGTAGAACACGGCGAGTCGGGTCATGACGCCGCGGGAACCCTCGAGCGCCGGTGCGCCGATCGGGTTCACGAGCACGAGTCGCTCGGGCGCGAGACCCCCGGCCACCGCCGCGGCAGCGACGATGGAGCCGAATGAGTGGCCGAGCAGCGCGAAGCGGCCCTCGATGCCGACCGCGGCGAGGAACGCCCTCAGCCAGGCCGCATAACCGTCGATGTCGTGGGGCCGGTCGGAGAAGTTGGCTGAGTCGCCGAAGCCCGGCAGGTCGGGTGAGACGATGCGGAATCCGGTCAGTTGCGCGACGACCGGCTCGAGGCCGTGGTGGTCGCCGCGGAACCCGTGCACGAGCACGAGCACGGGAGCGCGCTCGTCGCCGTACTCCCACCAGGCGGTCTCGGTGCCGGCCACGTCGGTGCGGTGCTCCCGCACGGGAATGCGAGCGAGCTGCTCTGCGTACGGGGAAGCGATCATCCTCGCCATTCTACGGGCGCGAGCTGGGCGTCAGAGCCCGCTCAACAGCGGATGCCGCGGACACGCGAGCAGCTCCCCCGCTGTTGACGGTGGCCACCCCTAGCCTGTCGACATGGATGACACGACCGCAGCTCCCTGGGCCGACACGCTGGCCGTCTTCGACCTCGAAACCACCGGCATCGACGTCGAGACGAGTCGCATCGTCACCGCGTACGTCGGTGTGCTCGGGCGCGACGGCGAGGTGATCGAGCAGCGCGACTGGATCATCGACCCCGGCGTCGAGATCCCCATGGCGGCATCGATCATCCACGGCGTCACCACCGAGCGCGCGCGCCTCGAGGGGCAGACACCGCCCGTCGCCGTCGCCGAGATCATCGCGGCCCTCACCGAGGTCGCGGGCCGCGGCCTGCCGATTGTCGCGTACAACGCCGCTTACGACCTGACCCTGCTCGATCGCGAAGCGCTGCGGTACGGCCTCACCGCGCTGCCGGTGCCCGGTGCCGTCGTCGACCCGCTCGTCATCGACAAGGCCGTCGACCGATACCGACGCGGCAAGCGCACCCTCTCCGCGACAGCAGAGCACTACGGGGTCTCGCTCATCGACGCCCATGACGCCGGCGCCGATGCCGTGGCCGCCGGCCGGGTCGCCCAGGCGATCGCCCGAGCCTTCCCCGAACTGGCCACGACCGCCGTGGCGGCGCTGCATGCGCAGCAGGTCGACTGGAGCCGCGAGCAAGCCGAGAACTACCAGGCGTGGCGGCGGGCGAACGGCAGTCCCGAGTTCACCACATCGGGCGAGTGGCCGGTGCGCTGAGCAGCGGAATCGCTCGCAGGCACGACGAAAGGCGGGCGACCTCGGTCGCCCGCCTTTCGTGTCGGCTCTTACTGGCCGAAGCCCTTGAAGCGCTTGTTGAACTTCTCGACGCGACCGGCCGAGTCCATGATGCGCTGCTTGCCCGTGTAGAACGGGTGCGACTCCGACGAGATCTCGACGTCGATCACCGGGTAGGTGACGCCATCGAGCTCGATCGTCTTGTCGCTCGAGACCGTCGAACGGGTGAGGAACGTGGCACCCGAAGCGAGGTCGCGGAAGACGACGGCGGCGTAGTCGGGGTGGATGTCGGTCTTCATGGAGACTTCCTTGTTGATCGGATGGTGACTTCGGACCTGCCGAGACGCAGCGCGCGCAGACAGGAAAGCGTGATGACCCTCGGGCCAGCTACCGATTCTAGCAGAATCGTCGCAAGCGCACGTCAAGCGGCGCGCGCGACGAATCGCCCGCTGGCCTCGCTGAGCTCGATCGGGATCCCGAACGTCTCGGTGAGGGTGTCGGAGGTGAGCGCGTCGTCGAGCGGACCGGCCGCGACGACCCCACCGTGGGCGAGGAGCATCGCGTGCGTGAAGCCGTTCGGGATCTCCTCGACGTGGTGGGTCACCATCACGATCGCCGGAGACGAGGGCGACGAGGCGTAACCGCCGAGGAGACCGACGAGTTCTTCGCGCGCACCGAGGTCGAGGCTTGCGGCCGGCTCATCGAGGAGCAGCAGCTCGGGGTCGGTCATGACCGAGCGGGCGATCTGGACTCGCTTCTGCTCGCCGTCGGAGAGACTGCCGAAACGGCGCTCGGCGAAACCCTCGAGGCCCCACTCCTTCAGCACCCGCTGCGCACGACGGAGGTCGACGGCCTCGTACTCCTCGTTCCATCGGCCCATCACCGAATAGGCGGCCGTGAGCACGACGTCGAGCACGGTCTCATTGCGCGGGATCTTCCGCGCCATCGCGGTCGACGCGAAGCCGATCATCGGCCGGAGCTCGAACACATCGGTCTTGCCGAGCGACTCCTGGAGCACGTCGGCAGTGCCCTTGGTGGGATGCATCCCGGCGGCGGCGATCTGCAGCAAGGTCGTCTTGCCTGCGCCGTTCGGCCCGAGAATCACCCAGCGCTCGTCGGAGTCGACGCTCCACGTCACCCCGTCGAGAATCGAATTGCCGTCGCGGACCACCGACACATCGCGGAACTGCAGAACCGTACTCGCCATGGTCCCAATGCTATCGGGCACGAAGTGGGCTCCTGACGCGCACGTGCTCGCCCGGCGGGCTATCGAGCCAGAACGGCCGCGTACACCTCGCGAGTGCGGCCGGCGATCGCGTCCCAGGCGAATCGCGCCTCGGCGCGCAGTCTGCCCGCCTCGCCCATGGCCCGCGCTCGCGCCGGATCAGCGACGACGCGAGTGAGTGCGGCGGCGAGGTCTTCCACGAAGCGATCGGGATCGAGGGGCGTTCCGGTGCCGTCGTCGGCCTGCTCGATCGGAACGAGCACGCCGGTGACGCCGTCATCGACGACCTCGGGTATGCCGCCCGTCGCCGTGCCGACGACGGGTGCGCCGCATGCCATCGCCTCGAGGTTCACGATGCCGAGCGGCTCGTAGACCGAGGGGCAGACGAACACCGTCGCGGCCGTGAGCAACGCGGTGAGCTCGGCACGCGGCAGGTGCCGATCGATCCAGACGACGCCGCTTCGCTCGGCCCGCAGGGCTTCGACGAGCGCGGTGACCTCGGCCATGATGTCTTCGGTGTCCGGCGCGCCCGCGCAGAGCACGAGCTGCACATCTTCAGGCAGCAGGCGCGCGGCGCGAAGCAGGTACGGCAGCCCCTTCTGGCGCGTGATCCGGCCCACGAAGATGACCGCCGGGCGGTCGGGGTCGACACCGAGCGCGCGTACCGTGTCGGGATCGTCGAGCGGCCGCCAGTCCTCGAGGTCGATGCCGTTGTAGACCACCTCCACGCGGGCGGGGTCGATCGACGGGTACGAACGCAGGATGTCGCGGCGCATCCCCTCGCTCACGGCGATCACCGCGTCGGCGTCTTCGAACGCCGTGCGCTCGACCCAGGAGGAGACCCGATAACCACCGCCGAGCTGTTCGGCCTTCCACGGGCGAAGCGGTTCGAGGCTGTGCGCGGTCACGACGTGCGGAACGCCGTGCAGTCGCTTCGCCGTGAACCCGGCGAAGTTCGCGTACCAGGTGTGCGAGTGCACGAGATCGGCTCCGGCGGCGTCGCTCGCCATCAGGAGATCGACCCCCATCGTGCCGAGCGCCTGGTTCGCCGCGGCGAACTCCGCGGGTGCGGGATAGCCGAATGTGCCGGCCTCGTCGCGTGGTGCACCGAAGCAGCGCACCACGACCTCGAGATCGCGACGCAGGGCACGCACGAGCTCGGCGACGTGCACGCCGGCTCCTCCATAGACCTCGGGTGGGTACTCGCGGGTGAGCAGGTCGACGCGCATGGTGCAACGCTAGCGCAGCGGCATCCGTCATGCTCCGACTTCGGTGCCCGCAGGGGCCTCGCTCTGGCTACGCTGGGGGGCATGGTGACGCGCAAAGTATTCGGCATCGTCCTCGCCGGCGGCGAGGGCAAACGACTCATGCCCCTGACCGAAGACCGAGCGAAACCAGCCGTTCCGTTCGGCGGGCAGTATCGGCTCATCGACTTCGCGCTCTCCAATCTGCTGAATTCCGGGCTTCGGCAGATCGTCGTGCTCACCCAGTACAAGTCCCACAGTCTCGACCGGCACGTCTCGCAGACCTGGCGAATGAACGGGCTGCTGAACTCGTATGTCGCGTCGGTGCCGGCGCAGCAGCGTCTCGGCAAGCGCTGGTTCTCGGGCTCGGCCGACGCGATCCTGCAGAGCCTCAACCTCATCTACGACGAGCAGCCCGACATCATCGCCGTCGTCGGCGCCGATCACGTGTACCGCATGGACTTCAGCCAGATGATCGACGCACACATCGAGTCCGGCCACGACGCGACCGTCGCGGCGATCCGGCAGCCGATCTCGCTCGCCGACCAGTTCGGCGTCATCGAGGTCGATCCCGCGCGCCCCGGCCACATCAGCCGGTTCCTCGAGAAGCCGACCGACCCCGTGGGCCTCGCTGACGCACCGCACGAAGTGCTCGCCTCGATGGGCAACTACGTGTTCAACGCCGACGCGCTCATCGATGCCGTGCTGCGCGACGGGGAGCGCACCGATTCGAGTCACGACATGGGCGGCGACATCATCCCGGCGTTCGTGGCGCAGGGCAACGCGGGCGTGTACGACCTCCGGAACAACGTCGTGCCGGGTTCGACCGATCGCGACCGCTACTATTGGCGCGACGTCGGAACGATCGACTCCTTCTTCGAGGCGCACCAAGACCTCATCTCGGTGCTGCCGGTGTTCAACCTCTACAACCGGGAATGGCCCATCTTCAGCCAGCAGTTGAACTCCCCGCCCGCGAAGTTCACTCGCGACGCGCGAGGCTCGCTCGGCACGGTCATCGATTCGATCGTCTCGCTCGGCTCCGTCATCTCGGGCGCGCACGTCGAGCGCAGCGTGCTCGGCCCGTGGGCGATCGTCGGCTCCGGCGCGCATGTCGCCGACTCCATCCTCTTCGACCGGGCGCGCATCGAGGCCGGTGCCACCGTGCAGCGGGCGATCCTCGACAAGGAGGTCGTGGTCGAGGCGGGTGCCCGCATCGGCGTCGATCGCGCCGACGACATCGCGCGGGGCTTCATCGTCACCGACACGGGCATCACGGTGGTCGGCAAGGGCTCCAGGGTCCGGGCCCTCGCGTGACGGATGGCGCCCCGGGCCGCGCGAGCGGCCCGCTCGTCGTGCTCGACGCCGACTCCACGCTCATCCGTGAGGAGGCGATCGAGCTGCTCGCCGAAGCCGCCGGCAGCCTCGCGCACGTGGCGCTGGTCACCGAGCGCGCGATGCGGGGCGAACTCGACTTCGCCGCGAGCCTCCGGGAGCGCGTTGCGACGCTCGCGGGACTCGATGTCGCCGTGCTCGCCGAGGCACGTGAGCGGATGACGCCGACGCCGGGCCTCGGTGAGCTCATCGCCGGCGTGCACGCCGCGGGCGGGCGCATCGGCGTGGTGTCGGGCGGTTTCCATGAGTTGCTCGACCCGCTCGCCGAGCGCCTCGGGCTCGACTTCTGCCGGGCCAATCGGCTCGAAGTCGACGGCGGTCGCCTCACCGGGCGAGTCGACGGCCCGATCGTCGACGCCCACGGCAAGGCCGCCGCGCTCGATGAATGGGCGGCGGCCAGCGGCATCCCGCTGCGACGCACCGTCGCGGTGGGCGACGGCGCCAACGACCTGCTCATGCTCGAACGCGCCGCCCTCGGCGTGGCGTTCTGTGCGAAGCCGATCGTGCGCGAACGCGCGCACGTCGCGATCGACCGGCCCGACCTCTCGGGCGTTCTCGCACTCCTCGGACTTCGCGGATAGCGGCATCCGGCGGCCGATCGGCCGTCGGCTGCGACATCCGATTCCAACCCGTGGCGCGCTAGTGGCCCATGCCGAGTCCGCCGTCGACGGGAATCACCGCGCCCGAGATATACCCGGCGTCGTCGCCGCTCAGCCAGGTGACGACCTTGGCGACTTCGGCGGGCGAGGCGAATCGGCCGAGCGGGATGCTCTTCTTGTACTCGGCCTGCTGGGCCTCGGGCAGCTCGTCGGTCATGTCGGTCTCGATGAAGCCGGGCGCGACGACGTTCGTCGTGATGTTCCGGGCGCCGAGCTCACGCGTGAGCGACCGGGCCATGCCGACGAGACCGGCCTTCGACGCCGAGTAGTTGACCTGGCCGGCCGATCCGTAGAGGCCAACGACGCTCGAGATGAGCACGATCCGGCCGAAGCGGGCCTTCAGCATGCCCTTGGACGCGCGCTTGATGACACGGAACGCGCCCGAGAGATTGGTGTCGATGACGCTCGTGAACTCGTCTTCGCTCATGCGCAGCAGGAGCGTGTCTCGGGTGATGCCGGCGTTCGCCACGACGACCTCGACGGGACCGAGCGCCGCCTCGACCTCGGAGAACGCCCGGTCGAGCGATGCCGCATCCGTGACATCCGCCCGCACCGTGAGCGAGCCTTCGGGGCCCTCTCCTGAGCGCGCCGTGACGGCGACACGATGGCCCTGTGCGAGGAACTCGCCGGCGATCGCGAACCCGATGCCCCGATTGCCCCCGGTCACGAGGACGGTGCGGCTCGTCGTCATTCTGGACTCCGTTTCTGTGCGTGCGGCCGATCGGCCCGTCCCAGCATACGGCCGTCCATTCCCGGGTATCCGCCCGTGCTGAGCGGCGTAGGCTTGAGGCGGAGGAACGCCGAGCGACCCACGGCGAGCATCATGAAGCAGCAGTCGATCACCACGCTCCCGCCCTCGCCAGAGGCCGAGCGGCGCTCGCGCATGATCAAGTACTCCGTCGCGATGTCGATCCGCGTGCTCTGCATCGTCGCGATGCTCTTCGCACAGGGTTGGTGGCTCGTGGTGTTCGCAGCCGGGGCGATCTTCCTGCCGTACATCGCGGTCGTGCTCGCGAACGTGGGGGGCCCGACGCGCGCGCCGGAAGTGCTCCGCCCTGGCAACCTGGTGCCGACGACTCCCCCGGGCCCGAGCGCGGTTCCGGGCACGGGCGAAGCGCCGTCGACGGCGGATGCACCGAAGACGGCCGAAGCGCCCACGCCCGCTGCACCCGACGCGAACGAGGAACCCGACGCCGAGCGAGGCGGCCGGTGATCGGCGGTCTCGGCGGTGTGGGCGGCGAGCTCGCACAGGCAACCTGCTCCCGCGCGGGATGCCGCGAAGCGGCCGCGTGGCGCATCGAATGGCGCAACCCGCGCATCCACACGGGCGACCGATCGAAGACGTGGCTCGCGTGCGAGGAGCACGTCGGGTACTTGCGCGAGTTCCTCGAGGCGCGCTCGTTCCCGGTCGAGGTGCAGCCGTTCGCGGCATCCGACACCGTCGTCGAGGCCGGTTCGATTCCGGATGCCGCCACGAGGAGTGATTCGTGAGTTCGTGGTCGTTCCTCCGCTCGCCGCGCTGGGCCGGGTACCTCGCCCTCACCGTGGTCTTCGCCGTCGCGTGCTCGGCGCTCGGCACCTGGCAGTTGAACCGCCGCGCCGAGGCGCTCGCCGAGGTGGCGAGGATCGACGCGAACTACGACGCCGAGCCCGTGCCGCTCGCCGAGGCACTGCCCGACCCGGCCGAATTCGACGTCGACCAGCGCTGGCAGGTCGTCGAGCTCTCGGGAAGCTACCTCGTCGACGAAGAGGTCGTCGTGCGCAACCGCCCGTTCGAGGGCAACTCGGGCTTCGAGGTGATCACGCCGTTCCGACTCGATGACGGGCGTGTCTTCTGGGTGAATCGCGGATGGATCGCGCAAGCACCCGACGGGCGCCCGAGCGACGTGCCGTCCCCGCCCGATGGTCACCTCGAGATCACTGCGCGGCTGAAGGCCGGCGAGGATCGCATCGCCGGGCGCACGTCGACGGGCATCGAGCTCGCGACGATCGATCTCGACGAGCTCGCCGCTCGCATCGACGAGCCGACCTACACGGGCGCGTACGGCGTGCTCGTCGAGTCGCGTGCGGAGAGCGATGAACCGCCGCTCGCCGCGGCGCGCCCGGTGCGCGACGAGGGCCCGCACCTGTCGTATGCCCTGCAGTGGTTCGTCTTCGCCCTGCTCGGGTTCATCGGACTCGGGTGGTCGGCGAACCAGGAGCGGAGGGCGGTCGCCGAGCTCGCAGCCGGACCGGATGCCCCGCCCGCCCCGCCGCGCAAGCCGAAGCGCGAGCGTGGCGACGCCGACATCGAGGACGAGATCCTCGATCGGCGGTGATGCTGGCCGTCAAGCCAGCTCGATGAGCTCCTGGTACTCACTGCTCCAGTGGTCTTCGGTGCCGTCGGGCATGATGAGCACGCGCTCGGGGTTCAGTGCCTCGACCGCGCCCGGGTCGTGGCTCACGAGCACCACGGATCCTTCGTAGTGCGCGAGCGCGTCGAGGATCTCGGCGCGGCTCGCGGGGTCGAGGTTGTTCGTCGGCTCATCGAGGAGCAGCACGTTCGCACCTGAGACGACGATCATCGCGAGGGCGAGACGCGTCTTCTCGCCGCCCGAGAGCACACCGGCGGGCTTGTGCACGTCGTCACCTGTGAACAGGAAGGATCCGAGCACCTTACGCGCCTCGGTCTCGGTGAGGTTCGGTGACGCGCTCACCATGTTCTGCAGCACGCTGCGCTGCACGTCGAGGGTCTCGTGCTCCTGGGCGTAGTAGCCGACGCGGAGTCCGTGGCCGGGCTCGACGACGCCCGTGTCGGGCTGGTCGACCCCTGCGAGGATGCGGAGCAGGGTCGTCTTTCCGGCACCGTTCAGTCCGATGATGACGACCTTCGACCCGCGGTCGATCGCGAGGTCGACAGCGGTGAAGATCTCGAGCGAGCCGTAGCTCTTCGAGAGGTCGCTCGCAGTGATCGGGGTGCGGCCGCACGGCGCAGGCGTCGGGAAGCGCAGCTTCGCGACGCGGTCGACGGCGCGCACCTCGTCGAGGCCCGCGAGGAGCTTCTCGGCTCGAGCGACCATCTGGTGCGCCGCGGCGGCCTTCGAGGCCTTCGCGCCGAACTTCGCGGCCTGCAGCTGCAGGACGCCGGCCTTCTTCTCGGCGTTCGCGCGCTCCTTCTTTCGTCGCTCCTCGTCGGCCGCGCGCTGGCGCTGGTAGTGCTTCCAGCCCATGTTGTAGACGTCGATCATCGAGCGGTTCGCATCGAGGTAGAACACGCGGTTCACGACCTCGCCGACGAGCTCGACATCGTGGCTGATGACGATGACGCCGCCCCGATAGCCCTTGAGGAACTCGCGGAGCCACACGACCGAGTCGGCGTCGAGGTGGTTCGTCGGCTCGTCGAGGATCATCGTCTCGGCGTCGGAGAAGAGGATGCGGGCGAGCTCGATGCGCCGGCGCTGGCCGCCCGAGAGCGTCTTCAGCGGCTGGTCGAGAATGCGATCGGGCAGGTTCAGGTTCGAGGCGATCGAAGCGGCCTCGGCCTCGGCGGCATACCCGCCGAGCGCCGTGAAGCGGTCGGTGAGGTTGCCGTACTTCTTCATCGCGCGCTCGGCGACGGCCGCGTCGTCGCTGCCCATCTGCATCGAGGCCTCGTGCATGCCGAGCACGAGCGATCCGAGACCACGGGCGTCGAGGATGCGCGTGCGGGCGAGCATCTCGGGGTCGCCCGAGCGCGGATCCTGCGGGAGGTAGCCGATCTCGCCGCCGCGATCGATGCGGCCGCCGGTCGGCAGGGTTTCGCCGGCGAGGGTCTTCGTGAGTGTGGTCTTGCCGGCGCCGTTTCGGCCGACGAGGCCGACCTTGTCGCCCGGGGAGATGCGGAAGTCGACGTGCTCCATGAGCACTCGTGCGCCGATGCGGATCTCGAGATCATGGACGGCGAGCACGGGAATCCTCCGGAGCGACGGGTGTGGGATGGCGTGCCGAGCGGCACAGCCTCCCAGTCTATCGTTCCGGGGCAGCCGAACATCGACGGCAGCTGTACGGCGGGCGACGGATGTCACCGGCATCCGCCAGACTCGGGGCATGCCGAAGCTCGCCAGCGACGCCCGTGTTCGCGCCGCCCGCCTCGACGCTCACGGGCTGCGGAGCGGCCTGCCGTCGGTCACCGCCGCGGTCACGAGGCTCGGCGCCATACAGGCGCAGGACTTCACCGCCGCGAAATGGGTGATCGGGGCGCGAGTGCCCGGCTCGGTCGCCGCCGATGTCGATGCGGCGATCGCCTCCCGCGAGATCGTGCGGTCCTGGCCGATGCGAGGCACGCTCCATCTGCTGCCGACCACGTCGCTGCGCCCGATCCTCTCGATCACCGGCCCACGGGAGCTGCAGCGCGCGGCGACGCGCCATCGGCAGCTCGAGCTCGACGATGGCGTCTACCGGTCCGCCCGCGCCGTCGCCGAGACGGAGCTCGCGGGCGGTGCCTCGCGCTCACGCGATGAATTGCAAGCGGCATGGAATGCCGCCGGCATCGAGACGGCCGGCCAGCGCGGCTATCACCTCATCTGGTGGCTCGCCAACGACGCGGTGGTCTGCTGGGGCCCCACCGAGGCTCGTGGGCAGCGACTCGTGCTGCTCGACGAGTGGGCACCCGACAAGGCCCCGCATACCGACCGCGATCAGACGCTCGCGGCCATGTTCGTCGCGTACGTCACCGGGCACGGGCCGGCGACCGTTCGCGACTTCGCGTGGTGGAGCGGCCTGACGCTCGGCGACGCTCGCGTCGGCCTCCTCACCGCCGGAGACGCCGTCACCCCGTTCGACGACGAACGCTTCGTCGCTGCCGACGCCGGATGGCCGGCCGACGCCCACTCCGACACACCGCGCGTGCGGAGCAGGCTGGCCCTCGCCGCGTTCGACGAGTACTTCCTCGGCTACGCCGATCGCACCGCGGTGTGCGATCCGGCGCATGCCACGAGCGTCGTTCCGGGTGCAAACGGCGTCTTCCAGCCGATACTCGTCTCGAGCGGCCGCGTCGTCGGCACGTGGAAGCGAACACCTGGTCGCGGCGCGCAGGCCGTCACGCTCTCCGGCTTCGACGCGACATCCGCCATCGAGGCATCGGCCTATCGCCGGGCGTTCGGTGAGTGGACCCGCTTCTGGGGACTCGAACTCGGCGAGATCACCGCACGAGCGTGAGGGCATGCGAACGGGCGGCCCCGACCTGCGAGACCGCCCGTTCGATGGCGTGGATTTACTGCTCGAGCGCGGCCTGCAGCTCGAGGGTGATCGTCACGGTCTCGCCGAGGAGCACGCCGCCGGTTTCGAGGGCCGCGTTGTAGGTGAGCCCGAAGTCCTCGCGGTTGATGACGGTCTTCGCCGTCGCGCCGCCCTTGTAGTTGCCCCAGGGGTCGCCGCCGAAGCCGCCGAAGTCGAAGTCGAACGTGACGGGCTTCGTGACGCCACGGATCGTGAGATCGCCGTCGACCTTGAAGTCGCCGTCGTCGACGCGAACGCCGGTCGACACGAAGTCGATCGTCGGGTACGTCTCGGCGTCGAAGAAGTCTCCCGTGCGGAGGTGCCCGTCGCGGGCCGCATCGTTCGTGCTGATCGAGGCCACTTCGGCCGACGCGGTCACGGTCGAGTCGAGCGGGTTCTCACCGGTCACGAAGGTCGCGTCGAAGCGCTCGAACTTGCCCTTCACCTTGCTGATCATGAGGTGGCGGATGCTGAAGGCGACCTCGCTGTGCGCGGTGTCGATCTTCCAGGTGCCAGCCTTGTAGCCGGGGATCTCGGTCGTCAGAGCGGTGCTCGTCATAAGTGCGGTCTCTCTCCAGGTCGATGTCGCGCGGCCGATCGGCCACACACATGCAAACACATGAATCCGGGAGGTATTCCCGATACCCAGATACGACTCAGGTTGAGAGCGCTCGCCGCATCGTGAGCACGCGCGTGACAGCGTCATCGAGGCGCTCCTCGCTGATGCGGCCGTTCTGCACGGCCGCGGCGATCGCACCGGCGAGGGACGACACCGAGATGCCGAATTCAGCTGGATCCGCCGGCAGCACGTACAGCAGCAGGTCGGCACCCGCCGCGACGGCGCGCACGGCGTTCTCGCCCGGATCGGCGAACTCGGGCAAGCCGTTGTGCTGCAGCATGAGCATGTCGTCGGTGACGACGATGCCGTCGAAGCCGAGATCGTCTCGAAGGATCCGATGCCACTCCAGGGAGAGCGAGGCCGGGGCGGCATCGATCGCGGGATAGGCCAGGTGGCCCGTCATGACCATCTCGGCGCCGGCGTCGATTCCCGACTGGAAGGGCAGGGAAGGGCCCGCGCGCCACTCGTCGATCGTGAGCGGCGCACTCGGAACGCTCAGGTGCGAATCGCCGGGCGCAGCGCCATGGCCAGGGAAGTGCTTGAGCGTGCTCGCGACGACTCCGCGCTCCCCCTCGACCGCCGCGGCGACGCGGTCGGCAGAGCCTGCCGGATCGGTGCCGAGGACGCGGCCGAAGATGAACGAGCCGGGATCCGCCGTGACATCGGCGACGATGCCGAAGTTCGCCGAGATCCCGCCGTCGGCGAGGTAGCGGGCGCGTAAGGAGAACGCGTCGCGCGACGCTGCGGGAGGGGCTGCTCGCAGGCCTTCGGCGCTCGCCGCGTCGTCCCAATGGAGCCGCTGCACCTCACCGCCCTCCTCGTCGATGCCGATGAGCGGCGGGGCTTCGGGGTCGACCTCGAGCGCCGCAGTGAGCGCGGCGAGTTCGGCCGGCGTGGCGGGGATGTTGTCGCCCATCAGGATGAGTCCGGATGCACCGGCGTCGACGAGCGCGCGGAGGGGCGCAGGGTCGGTGCCCGGTGCATGCAGCATGAGCAATGCGGCGGACTTCTGCTCGAGCGTGAGCTGCGACATCCGCTCGTCGACCCAAGCGGCGATCGGATCGATTGGGGTCGGCGTCGGCGTCGCCGTCGCAGAGGGCGCGGGCGCCCTCGATTCGGGTGACGGTGCCGGCGCACCGCCCGCGCACGCGGCCACGCCGATGAGCACCGCCGTCACCAGGAACGGCAGCGCCGCCGTTCGCTTCACTCGCACCGGCCCGAGTTTACGCTGCGTGTCCGAACGAACGCTCCGCCGCAGGTGGGTAGACTCGCGTGGCCCGAGGGGGGTGGGGATGCGAACCGGGATTCGTGTGCTGGCAGGACTCGCGGTGGTGCTCGCGACGACCCTCACCGTGCCCATCGCCGCCTTCGCCGAGGAGTATCCGAGCTGGGAGGAAGTGGAGTCCGCCAAGCGCGACGTCGCGTCACGTGAAGCCGAGGCGAGCCGCATCACGGCGTTCGTCGACGAGCTCGAGGCCGAGTCCGGCCGACTCGGCGATGCTGCCGTCGCCGCGGCGGCCGCATCCGCAGCGGCCGAGTCCGCGCACGCGGACGCCTCGGCACGCGCCGAGACGATGCGCGTGAGCGCCGATGCTGCCGAGGCCGAAGCCGTCTCGGCCGCGCGGCAGCTCGCCAGGGTCGGCGCCGTGCTCGCGAGATCAGGCGGCGCCGATGTCACATTGCGGCTCCTGTTCGGACCCGACGACGACCACGATCTGCTCATCGGCCTCTCACGAGCGGCGCAACTGACGAATGTCTACGGCTCGGTCGTCGATGGAGCGCGCGCCGCCGAAGCGGACGCGGCGGCGCTCAGCGCGCAAGCCGAGGTCGCCGAACGAGAGCGAGCCCGCCTCGCACGCGAGGCCTCCGCCACGGCCGAGGCCGCACGCATCGCGCACGAGGCCGCCGCCGCACGCGTCGCCGAGCAGCAGGCCGCCCTCGACACGCTGTACGCCCA
>NZ_SDPN01000013.1 GCF_004134825.1 Agromyces albus | reverse complement strand
GCGTGCGGGTCCCGGTGCCCGACGAGCGGCCTCGCGGCGCCCGCCGCCGCTTCGACGGCGCGCAGGAGCGCGGCGCGCACGTATTCGGGAACGGCCGGCGCCGCGGCATCCGTCGCCGCTGGGCTCTCGTCGGGTCCGATTCGCATCCCGCAATCTTGGCGCAGCCGGCTGGCAAGCGGCACAGCGGTCACCGCTTGGCACCGCCCGGTAACTCCCCAGCGGCAAGTCGTTAGACTCGTGGCGAACCCACCGTCGCCTTGAAGGAGCACCATGCCCATCGCAACCCCCGAGCAGTACGCCGAGATGCTCGACACCGCCAAGGCGAAGGGTTTCGCCTTCCCGGCATTCAACGTCTCCTCCTCGCAGACCCTCAACGCGGTGCTGCAGGGCCTCGCCGAGTCCGGATCCGACGGCATCATCCAGGTCACGACCGGCGGTGCCGACTACTTCGCCGGCCACACCGTGAAGGCCCGCGCAGCCGGCGCGCTCGCGTTCGCCCGCTTTGCCCACGAGGTCGCGAAGAACTACTCGATCACCGTGGCGCTCCACACCGACCACTGCCCGAAGCCCGCACTCGACGACTTCGTGTTCCCGCTCATCGCCGCCTCCGAAGAAGAGGTCAAGGCCGGCCGCAACCCGATCTTCCAGTCGCACATGTGGGACGGCTCGGCCGTGCCGCTCACCGAGAACCTCGAGATCGCCAAGCAGATCCTGCCCCGCATGAAGGCGATCAACGCCATCCTCGAGGTCGAGATCGGCGTCGTCGGCGGCGAGGAAGACGGCGTCCAGCACGAGGGCTCCAACGAGGCGCTCTACACGACCCTCGACGACGCGATCTCGACGGTCGAGGCGCTCGGCTTCGGCGAGCAGGGCCGCTACATGGCCGCCCTCACCTTCGGCAACGTGCACGGCGTCTACGCGCCCGGCAACGTCAAGCTGCGCCCCTCGCTCCTCAAGGAGATCCAAGACGGCCTCACGAGCAAGTACGGCAACGGCCCGAAGCCCCTCGACCTCGTCTTCCACGGTGGCTCCGGCTCCACCGACGCCGAGATCGCCGAGGCGGTCGCGAACGGCGTCGTGAAGATGAACATCGACACCGACACGCAGTACGCGTTCACGCGCTCGATCGCCGGCTACATGTTCTCGAACTACGACGGCGTGCTGAAGGTCGACGGCGGCGTCGGCAACAAGAAGCAGTACGACCCGCGCGCGTGGGGCAAGGTCGCCGAGTCGGCGATGGCCGCCCGCGTCGGCGAGTCCACGCGCCAGCTCGGCTCCGCCGGCCAGTCGATCAGCGCGTAGGGCCCCGGATGTCGCAGCACGGTGCCGCCCGGCCGTCCGATGAGTCGGACGGTCGCGGTGCCGCGCGCGGCGACGCCTCCCCGGCGCCTTCGCGCGACGAGCGCCCTCGTCCGCAGTACGGCGAATACGCCCCCGAGGGCTGGAGCTGGCAGCCTCCCGCCGATCAGCGCACGTCCGACCCGGCGCCGCAGATGGCCACGCCTCTGCCGCCGCCCGTCGCGGCATCCGCTCGCCCCGCTCGCCCCGTCGACCGGGTGATCACGATCATGCTGCTGGTCGTCGGCGTGTTCGGGGCCGCCTACAACTCCTTCTCGATGATCGTCCTGCCGTCGACCGCGGTCGAGTCCGCCCGGATGGCCGCGGCGATGTTCGGCTCCGACGCGGTCCCGCCCGCGTTCACGCCCGGGCCGGCTGTGCCTGCGGCCATTGCGATCGGCGTGGCGGCGCAGCTCCTGCTGTTGGCGGGCGCGCTCGTGTGGTCGCGTGCGCGAATGCGGGCAGGCGCCGTGTCGTGGTGGATCCCGCTCCTCGCGGGTGTCGTGGCATTCATCGTGGTCACGATCGTCGGCCTGATCGTGTTCGCCAGCGATCCGGCGCTCTACGAGTTCCTGCGTTCGGTGGGCTCGCCGACGTCCGCACCGTGAGTGCGAACGGCTGACCGTTGTGGTCGGCTACTGGTCGCTGCGCGCCCGGCCGCCGAGCGCCCGCGCGTCGCGGTTGCCGGCGAGGTCGTTGCGCAGCTCCTTCGGGAGCGAGAAGATCAGGTCTTCCTCGGCCGTCTTGACCTCGGCGACCTCGCCGTAGCCGGCGTCGGCGAGCGCGGCGAGCAGCTCCTGCACGAGCTCTTCGGGCACGGATGCCCCGCTCGTCACGCCGACCGTCTCGACGCCGTCGAGCCATTCCTGCCTGACCTCGCTCGCGTAGTCGACGCGGTAGGCGGCCTTGGCGCCGTACTCGAGCGCCACTTCGACGAGCCGAACACTGTTGGAGCTGTTGGCCGAGCCCACGACGATCACGAGGTCGGCGTTCTGCGCGACCTTCTTGATCGCGACCTGGCGGTTCTGGGTGGCGTAGCAGATGTCGTCGGACGGCGGGTCTTGGAGGTTCGGGAACCGCTCGCGCAAGCGCCGCACGGTCTCCATCGTCTCGTCGACCGAGAGCGTGGTCTGCGAGAGCCACACGACCTTGTCGGGGTCGCGAACCTCGATGTTCGCCACCTCGTCGGGGCTGCCGACGAGGGTGACGTGATCGGGAGCTTCACCGGCGGTGCCCTCGACCTCCTCGTGCCCTTCATGGCCGATGAGCAGGATCTCGAAGTCGTCGCGGGCGAAGCGAACAGCCTCGCGGTGCACCTTCGTGACGAGCGGGCAGGTCGCGTCGATCGCGTGCAGGCCGCGATCGGCGGCCGCGTTCACGACTGCCGGCGAGACGCCGTGCGCGCTGAAGACGATGTGCGCGCCCTCGGGAACCTCGTCGACCTCGTCGACGAAGATGGCTCCCTGCTGCTCGAGCTCGGTGACGACGTGGATGTTGTGCACGATCTGCTTGCGCACGTAGACCGGCGCGCCGTAGTGCTCGAGGGCCTTCTCGACGGCGATCACCGCGCGGTCGACGCCGGCGCAGTAGCCGCGGGGCGCTGCGAGCAGCACGCGCTTGTGTCCGGGGACCGGGATATCCTTGAGCCGGCCGCGCACGCCCGGGACTCTGGGCATGCCGAGGCCGATTCGCGGGGCATCCGTCAAGCTCGTCACGATGCCCATCCTACGCGGCTCAGATGGACCCAAAGGCTGGGAGGCCAGATGACGGATGCACCGGCGACACGTGACGCGCCGTGGCCGGTCGCTCTGCTCTCGGGCAAGCTCAAGCAATACATCGACCGACTCGGCACGGTCTGGGTCGAGGGCGAGATCACGCAATGGGGCGTCTCGGCCGGCAACGTCTACGGCAAGCTGAAAGACCTCGACGCCGACGCGACCCTGTCGTTCCAGGTCTGGTCGTCGGTGCGAGCCCGCTTCACCGAGCAGTTCAAGGCGGGCGACCGGGTGATCGCCCTCGTGAAGCCGAACTGGTGGGTCAAGGGCGGCTCGCTCTCGATGCAGGTCTTCGAGCTCAAGCACGTGGGCCTCGGCGACCTGCTCGAGCGACTCGAGCGGCTGCGCACCGCACTCGCCGCCGAAGGGCTGTTCGACGCCTCACGCAAGCGGCGACTGCCGTTCCTGCCCGGCGTCGTTGGCCTCATCACCGGCAAAGACAGCGACGCCGAGCACGATGTGCTGCGCAACGCCAGGCTCCGCTGGCCCGCCGTCGACTTCCGGGTTGTACATGCGGCGGTGCAGGGCGACCGCACGGTGCCCGAGGTCATCGCCGCGATCAAGCGGCTCGACGCCGATCCCGACGTGCACGTCATCATCATCGCTCGCGGCGGCGGCGACTTCCAGAACCTGCTGGGCTTCAGCGATGAACGCCTCGTGCGTGCTGCTGCGGCGGCATCCACCCCCATCGTCTCGGCCATCGGGCACGAGGCCGACCGGCCGCTGCTCGACGAGGTGGCCGATCTCAGGGCATCGACGCCCACGGATGCCGCCAAGCGCGTGGTGCCCGACATCAGCGAGGAGCTCGTGCGCATCGAGCAGGCGCGAGCGCGGCTCAGCATGCGGCTCACGGCCATCCTCGGCCGGGAGATCGACCGCATCGGCCACCTCCGCTCGCGTCCGGCGCTCGCCGACACCTCGTGGATCGTCGACCGCCGCGCCGAAGACCTCACGAGGTGGGTCGCGCGCGGCGCCGAGCTCATCGATCGCACGCTCGAACGAGCCACGTCGAGCACGGCCGAGTTGCGAACGCGACTGCGATCCCTCTCGCCGCAAGCCACGCTCGATCGCGGCTACGCGATCGTGCAGGGCGCCGACGGACACGTGGTGCGAGACCCGTCGGCAGCGCCCGACGGCACGCAACTCGTCGTCACCCTCGCCGAGGGCGCGATCGCCGCCGTCTCTCGCGGCGAAGTGCCCGATCACCGGGCACCGGCGGCCGACTCTGCGGCCAGCCCTGCGGCTGGCTCCGCCGCCGGCTCTGCGGCCGACTCCGCGGCGAAGCGTGCCGGTGGCCCCGAATAGAATGGATGCCATGTCCTCCACGCCCGATGTCGCCGAGCTGAGCTACGAACAGGCCCGCGACGAGCTCGTGCGCGTCGTCGGCGAACTCGAGCAGGGCTCGGCGACCCTCGAGCAGTCGCTCGCGCTGTGGGAACGCGGCGAGGCGCTCGCCGCGCGCTGCGAGGAGTGGCTCATCGGAGCGAAGGCGCGACTCGACGCGGCGCGTGCGGGCAGCGCGGCCCGCGCGGCGTCCGACCACGCCGGCGAACGCTGATGGCCACGCGACCGCCGCGGGTCGTCGCCGAACTCGGCCGGCCCGAGACGCCCGAAGAGACCGCGGCCCGCCTGGCCGAGAACTCCCGCCTGCACCGCCAGCGCCAGACCCTCAAGAACCTCGTGCTCGCCCTCGGTGCGAGCCTCATCGTGATGCTCGTCCTCGTGCTGCTCGTGCCGCGCAGCGACACTCCCATCGAGCCCGACATCGACGTCGCGGCGGTCGCCGAGCAGGCGCAGATTGCGAGCTCCGACCCTCTCGCGGTGCCCGATCTTCCCGAGGGGTGGCGCGCGAACGCGGCCGAGCTGCGCAAGAGCGAGGCTGACGGCGTCACCGCGTGGTACGCCGGATACCTCACGCCGAGCGACGAGTACGTCGGCATGTACCAGGGCCTCGAGGCGAATCCCACGTGGGTCGCCGGCCTGCTCGAAAGAACGCTCGCGACCGGAACCACCACGATCGACGGCATCGACTGGACCGTGTACGACAACCGCGAATCGAACGACGACGTGGGCAACGCCCGCTACGGCCTCGTGACCGAGGCGGGCGGCAACACCTTCGTGCTGATCGGCACGGCCACGACCGATGAGTTCGAGACGATCGCCGCTGCACTCACGCCCACCGTCGAAGCACAGCGTTGATCATCGAGCACAGCACCGACCACACCGACGACGCACAGCACTGAGAGGACCCCGTGAGCGACCAGTCGACCGAACGTCCCGACACGCCGGCTGCCACCTGGCGTGAGCTGCGGCGAGGCAACGAGCGATTCGTCGCCGGCGAGCCGCAGCATCCGCGGCAAGACGTCGACCACCGCACCGCACTCGCGGCGCGGCAGCGGCCGCTCGTCGCGATCTTCGGCTGCAGCGATTCCCGGCTCTCGGCCGAGATCATCTTCGACGTCGGCCTCGGCGACGCCTTCGTCGTGCGCAACGCGGGCCAGGTCATCTCCGACTCGGTGCTCGGCTCGCTCGAATACGCGGTGGGCGTGCTCGGCGTGCCCCTCATCCTCGTGCTCGGTCACGACGAGTGCGGCGCCGTGCTCGCGGCGATCGAGTCCCAGACACCCGATGCAGCGCCGCTGCCGGCCCACATCAACTCGATCGTGTCGCGCATCGTGCCGGCTGTGCGGCGAGTTGCGGGCGGCGACCCCGCCCTGCCGATCGAGCGCGACCACGTCGACGCGGGCTTCGTCGGACGGGAGCATCTGCGCGACACGGTCGCCGAGCTGCTCGAGAGCTCCGAGATGATCAGCGACGCGATCGCAGCCGGTACGCTGGCTATCGTCGGCGCGAACTACCGCTTGCTCGAAGGGCGCGCCGAGACTGACATCGTCGTCGGACGCATCTGACCGCCGCATTCGCGGCTCCCGCCGGGAGGGCCCGGCACGCAACCGAAAGGGATCACACCGTGGTGGACAACCCCGCCGACTATCGGATCGAACACGACACGATGGGCGAGGTGCGGGTGCCCGCATCGGCGCTGTACCGTGCGCAGACGCAACGTGCCGTCGAGAACTTCCCGATCTCGGGCTCCGGTCTCGAGATCCAGCAGCTCCAGGCGCTCGCCCGCATCAAGAAGGCCGCGGCGCAGGCGAACGCCCGGCTCGGCGTGCTCGACGCCGACATCGCGAGGGCCATCGAAGAGGCGGCCGACGAGGTCATCGAGGGTCGCCACGATGCCGTCGAGCACTTCCCGGTCGACGTCTACCAAACGGGCTCCGGCACCTCCTCGAACATGAACATGAACGAGGTGCTCGCGACGATCGCGACCGAGAAGCTCGGCGCGCCAGTGCATCCGAACGATCACGTCAACGCCTCGCAGTCCTCGAACGACGTGTTCCCGACCTCGGTGCACATCGCCGTCACCGCGGCGCTCATCGACGATCTCATCCCGTCGCTCGACCACCTCGCCGTCTCGCTCGAGGCCAAAGCCGACGCGTGGTCGGGCGTCGTGAAGGCCGGCCGCACGCACCTCATGGACGCCACCCCGGTCACCCTCGGCCAGGAGTTCGGCGGCTACGCGCGCCAGATGCGCCTCGGCATCGAGCGGGTGCGCTCGGCGCTCCCCCGCGTCGCCGAGGTGCCGCTCGGCGGCACCGCCGTCGGCACGGGCATCAACACCCCGGCCGGTTTCCCGCAGCTGGTCATCGAGCTCCTCCAGCAGGAGACCGAGCTGCCGATCACCGAAGCGGTCGACCACTTCGAGGCGCAAGCCAACCGCGACGGGCTCGTCGACGCCTCGGGCGCACTCCGCACGATCGCCGTGAGCCTCACGAAGATCGCCAACGACATCCGGTGGATGGGCTCGGGTCCGAACACCGGCCTCGGCGAGCTGAACATCCCCGACCTGCAACCCGGATCCTCGATCATGCCGGGCAAGGTCAACCCCGTCATCCCCGAGGCCGTGCTCATGGTCGCGTCGCGGGTCATCGGCAACGACGCGACGATCGCGTGGGCCGGGGCATCCGGATCCTTCGAACTCAACGTGCAGATCCCCGTCATGGGCACGGCGTTGCTCGAGTCGATCCGCCTCCTCTCGAACTCCGTTCGCGCGCTCGCCGACAAGACGATCGACGGGCTCGAGGCCAACATCGAGCGCACGAGCGCCCTCGCCGGCATGTCGCCCTCGATCGTCACACCGCTCAACAAGCTCATCGGCTACGAGGCCGCAGCGAAGATCGCGAAGCACTCGGTGGCGCAGGGCATCACCGTACGCGAGGCCGTCATCGACCTCGGCTACGTCGAGCGCGGCGAGCTCTCCGAAGAGCAGCTCGACAAGGCCCTCGACCTGCTCTCGATGACGCGCCCACCACAAGCCTGACGCGCTCAGTCTCCAACACGCCCGCACTCTTCGAACGCGTCACTTCCCGACCTCCACGTGGTCCAATCGCGCCATCCGCGTCGGGAAGTGACGCGTTCGCCTTGCGGCTCTTCGTCGACTCTGCTGTAATTAACGCGTTCGTTAATTAACAAAGGATGCAACTACACCGTGGACGAGTTGAGCACCATCTTCGCGGCCCTTGCTGACCCGACGCGACGCGCGATGCTCGCGCGACTCGCGGCGGGCGAGGCGACGGTCGGCGAACTCGCAGCTCCCCACGACATGAGCCTTCCTGCGATCTCGCGGCACCTGAAGGTGCTCGAGCGGGCCGGGCTCGTGACCAAGGGGCGCGACGCCCAATGGCGTCCGTGCCGACTCGAGACGAAACCGCTCGAAGAGATCGACGAGTGGATGTCGACGTACCGGAAGTTCTTCGAAGGCCGCCTCGACGCCCTCGACACGCATCTGAACATCATCATGGGCCGTTCGGCCGAGAAGGAGGAGTCATGACCGACACGGAGCGCCCGACCGGCACGAGACGCAGATTCAGCATCGTGCGGCACCTCGATGCCCCGCGTGAGCTGGTCTTCCGCGCCTGGACCGACCCCGCACAGCTGCACTGGTTCGCCGGGGTGGCTCCGTCGGCGGAGCATCCGTCGACCGTCGACCTCCGGATCGGCGGCGCCTGGCGCGTGTTCCTCGTCGAGCAGAACGACGAGGCCCGCTCATACGTCACCGGCGGCGTCTACCGCGAGATCGTCGAGCCTTCGCGCCTCGTCTTCTCGTGGGGCGCAGTCGGTGGCTGGCCCCCGATCGATCCAGAGGACCCCGACGGTCTCGACCGCGTGCCGATCGTGACGATCGAACTCGAAGCGATCGGCGACACGACCCGCCTGCGGCTGCACTTCGGGTTCGCCGAGAGCGTGCCCGACGCCCGCGTGCGTGAGTGGTACGCGCTGGGGGTCGAGCCGGGCATGAACGCGACGATCGACCGCCTCGCCCCGCACCTCGCACGCGCGTGAGCGCTCGGGCGTTCGCCTTGGCGGCCGCCCGAGCGCTCGGCGCTCGCGCTAGTTCAGCTCGGCGCCGTCGAGCATCTCCGAGACGAGCGCGGCGATCGCTGAGCGCTCCGAGCGGGTGAGGGTGATGTGGGCGAAGAGCGGATGCCCCTTCAGCGTCTCGATCACGCTCGCGACGCCGTCATGGCGTCCGACCCGGAGGTTGTCGCGCTGGGCGACATCGTGCGTGAGCACGACCCGCGAGTTCTGCCCGATGCGGGAGAGCACGGTGAGCAGCACGTTGCGTTCGAGCGATTGCGCCTCGTCGACGATCACGAACGCGTCGTGCAACGAGCGGCCGCGGATGTGGGTGAGCGGCAGCACCTCGAGGATGCCGCGATCGATGACCTCCTCGAGCACGTTGTCGGAGACCACCGAGCCGAGGGTGTCGAACACCGCTTGCCCCCAGGGGTTCATCTTCTCGCCCTGGTCGCCGGGCAGGTAGCCGAGCTCCTGGCCGCCCACGGCGTAGAGCGGGCGGAACACCATGATCTTCTTGTGCTGCTGGCGCTCGAGCACCATCTCGAGGCCCGCACACAGGGCGAGCGCCGACTTTCCGGTGCCTGCGCGCCCACCGAGCGAGAGGATGCCGATCTCGGGGTCGAGGAGCAGGTCGATCGCGAGCCGCTGCTCGGCCGATCGGCCGTGCACGCCGAAGACGTCGCGATCGCCGCGCACGAGCTTCACCTCGTGCTCGCCGACGACGCGGCCGAGTGCAGACCCTCGCTCCGAGTGGATCACGACGCCCGTGTTCACGGGCAGGTCTGCGACGGCCGCGGTCGTCATCACCTCGTGCTCGTAGAGCTTGGCCATGTCGTTCGATCCGAGCGAGAGCTCGGCCATGCCGCTCCAGCCTGAGTCGATCGCGAGCTCGGCGCGGTACTCCTGGGCGTCGAGGCCGATCGATGCCGCCTTGACGCGCAACGGCAGGTCTTTCGAGACCACGGTCACGGCGACGCCGTCGTTCGCGAGGTTCATCGCGCACGCGAGGATGCGCGAGTCGTTGTCGCCGAGCTGGAGCCCGCTCGGCAGCACCGACGGATTCGAGTGGTTGAGCTCGACCCGCAGCGATCCGCCCTCACCCACCGGGATCGGGAAGTCGAGGCGCTCGTGTTCGATTCGCAGTTCGTCGAGGATTCGCAGCGACTGCCGTGCGAAGTACCCGATCTCAGGATGGTTGCGCTTCGACTCGAGTTCCGTGATCACCACGACGGGCAGCACCACGGCATGCTCGGCGAATCGGAACAGCGCCTTCGGGTCCGAGAGGAGCACCGAAGTGTCGAGCACGTACGTCCGCACCGCTTGCGCATCGTGCACAGGCGTCGCCTCGCCGGATTGCGCCTTGGCGCCACCCGCGGTTCGACCGACGGACTTGGAGGTTTCAACTGAAGCCACGACCGCTCCTGCCCCGAGCGTTCCGCTCGGCTCTCGGCCGGCCGGCGATCCTCCTACGAGCGGTTCACGAGCCGACTCGATCAGGCACCTTGCCTGATGTCTCCGACCGTACTTCGGCGTTGCCGAATCCGCGCCATCGACACGCAGAATGTCATGCGGGTGTCACGCGTCGTTCACATGCGGACGCGAATGTCGCGAGCTGCACGCCGAACGCGCGCCCTGTCGCCGACGCGACGCGCTCAGTACCTCGCCGCCGAGCTGTACGACACGAACGCCGCACGCAGCATCTCGAGCGTCTCGCCCGACGTGCCCGAGTGCACGCTCAGTCGCACCCGCCCCTGCCGCGTCGTGGCGGTGACCCCGTGGTTGTGCAGCGAGGCGGTGAGCAGCGTCACCTGCTCGGCGGGCGGCTCGAGCACGACCAGACCGGCACGCTCCTGTTCGTCGCGCGACGAGACGACCGCGATGGCGAACTCGTCGGCCAGGTCGATGACGCGGCTCGCGCGTTCGGCGACGGCGGCATTGATCGCCGGCACCCCGACACGGGCGATCTCCTCGAGCGACGCGGCGAGTCGCGCCTCGCCGATCGGGTCGGGGTTCGAGACGCGGAACGCCCGGGCGTCGGATGCCGGCGGCGGAACCTCGCCCCAGGGTTCGGCCTCCTCGGTGCCCGAGAACCCCGAGAACACCGGCGTGAGCCGCTCGAGTGCGCGCGACGACAGCGCCATGATCCCGGTGCCCCAGCCCGCGCGGCACCACTTCTGCCCGCCGCTCAGCACAACGTCGGCGGCCTCCCACGGCGCGTCGACCACGCCGAAGCCCTGGATGGCATCGACGATCAGCAGCCGATCGCCGATCACCTGCCGGATTCCCTCGATGTCGCTGAGGTACCCGGTGCGCGCATCGACGAGGCTCACCGCGACGGCGGCGACGTTCGACTCGAGCTGCGCTCGGATCTGCCCCGGCGTGACCTTGCCGTGATCGGTCTCAAGCCACGTGGGCTGCACGGTGTGCAGCGCCTCCATGGCGCGCACCGCCGCGATCGGCAGGCTCGGGAACTCGTCGGCCGACAACAGCACACCGCCCGTGAGGCCGAACATGGCGTGCATGATGCCTTGCGTCGTGTTGGGCTGGAAGACGATCGCGTCGGCAGGGAACCCCGTCACGGCGGATGCCGCCGCGCGAAGCCGCGCATCCTGCTCGGCGAAGGCGTCGAGGCTGCCGTGCCGCGCTCGCTGCAGCACTTGCGTGAAGGCGAGCGCCTCCTCGGCGGCAGACGTCGAGAGCGGGCCGACGCGAGCGTAGTCGAGGTATCCCGGCTCGTCGGTGAATCCGGCGTTGAATTCGTCGATGGTCACGTGGGTGTGCCCCCTTCTCCGAGGCATATTGTGACAGAACGAACGGCCCGATCACCCGCCGAATCGACGATGCCGCTTCGCATAGTCGCGAAGTGCCCTCAGGAAGTCGACTTTTCGCAGGTCGGGGCCGAGCGCCTCGACGAAGTAGAACTCGCTGTGCGCCGCCTGCCAGAGCATGAAATCGCTGAGGCGCTGCTCCCCCGACGTGCGGATCACGAGATCGGGGTCGGGCTGGCCGCCCGTGTAGAGATGCTCGCCGATGAGGTCGGGGGTGAGTCGCTCGGCGAGGTCTTCGAGGCTGCGTCCCTCGGCATGGTGTGCCGCGACGATCGAGCGCATCGCATCGGTGATCTCCTTGCGGCCGCCGTAGCCGACGGCGAGGTTCACGTGCAGGCCGCGCTTGTCGGCGGTGCGATGCTCAGCGGCATCGAGGGCGGCGACGAGCGGCTCGGGCAGCCCGGCATCCGACCCGACATGCTGGACGCGCCAGTCGCGATAGTGCGAGAGCTCCTCGGCGAGCTCGGCGATGATCTCGATGAGGTCGGCGAGCTCGCTCGAGGGCCGGTTGCCGAGGTTGTCGCTCGAGAGCAGGTAGAGCGTGACCGTGGTGATGCCGAGGTCGTCGCACCACTCGAGGAACTCGCGCATCTTCGCGGCGCCCGCGCGGTGGCCGTGGGCGGCCGAGTCGTAGCCGAGCTGCTTCGCCCAGCGACGGTTGCCGTCGATGATCATCGCGATGTGGCGCGGAACGGAGCTCGTATCGAGTCCTCGCCGCAACCGGTTCTGGTAGAGGCGGTAGAGCAGGCCGCGACCGATGGAGTGATCGCTCGTGTGCACGGACCCACGCTACCGCTCCGCAGCATCCGGCACTCACAGCGATGCCTGATCGTCGAAGCTCTACGCTGGCTGGATGACCTCGAAGCGCCGCCGCGAACACGACGATCTCGCGCAGCAGCTCTCCCGCCCGGCCGCGGCGGACGACCCGGCGGATGCCGCGGTCTCCCGCGATCAGCACGGCTCCGACCTGCCGAACATCCCGGTGCTCGACGACGGCATCTCGCGCGCCGATGTGAAGCCCACCTGGCGCGGCTGGATCCACGCCGTCACGTTCCCGATCACGATCCTCGCGGGCATCGTGCTCCTCGTGCTCGCGCAGGGCGCGCCGGCGAAGCTGGCGTCGCTCGTGTTCGTGCTCACGTCGATGCTGCTCTTCGGCAACTCGGCGCTCTACCACCGCTTCGACTGGAACCCGAAGACGAAGCTGCTCCTCAAGCGCATCGACCACGCCAACATCTTCCTGCTCATCGCCGGCACCTACACACCCCTCGCGATCCTTGCGCTGCCACCGAGCAAGGGCTGGCTGCTGCTCGGCGTGGTGTGGGCCGGCGCCCTCGTCGGCATCGGCTTCCGGGTGTTCTGGATCCAGGCTCCGCGCTGGCTCTACGTGCTGCTCTACCTGCTGCTCGGCTGGGCCGCGGTGATGTACCTCGGCGACCTCTTCGCGGTGAACGCCCTCATGATGGTGCTCGTCATCGTCGGCGGACTGCTCTACACGGCGGGCGCGATCGTCTACGCGCTGAAGAAGCCGAACCCGTGGCCGGGAGTATTCGGCTTCCACGAGATCTTCCACGCGTGCACGGTGCTCGCGTTCATGTGCCATTGGACGGCGACGCTGCTCATCGCCGTCGACCCCACGTATCACACGGGCTGAGCCGGGCCGCGTTCAGCGAGCGGATGCCGCGCCGGGGCCGCTCTCGTCGTCGTCGGCGTTCGGCGACGGGCTCGGGACATCCGGCGCCACGCCTTGATCGCCGAGCACCTCGGCCTCGAGGCGCTCGACCTCGAGCCGCTCGCGCACCTCGGCGCGGTAGTTCGTGCGCCGGATGCGCCGCACCATGTCGAGGATCAGGAGCACCACGACGACCATCAGTGCGAACGTCACGACGAAGCCCCAGACGCCCGGCGTCACGGTGTCGGGGTCGAACTCCTCCTCTGCGGCGATCGCGATCGCGCCGGTGAGGCGTGCGATCACGAGCGTGCTCCGGCGATGGAACAAGCGGGCACGACGAGCATCGGATTCCCTTCACCGGGGGCGGGTTAGGCTGGATTCAAGCCTAGACGATCGAGGCGGGAAGGGGCCGAGCCGTGGCCGAGCAGACCGAGGTGCTCGCTGCGCGCTACGGGCGCACACCCGGCACGCGCACTCGCGATCGCCTGCTCCTGATCGGGGCTGCGGTCGTCTTCGCGATCGTGCTCGTCGCGTGGGTTGTGTGGGCAGGGCTCGACGGCCAACGGCCGGCCGTCCAGGCAACCGACACCGGGCACCGCCTTCTCACCGAGCAGCGCGCGGTCGAGGTGAGCTGGACCTTGTCTGTGCCGCCCGGCAACGAGACCGCCTGCATCGTGCAAGCGCTCAACGAGGACTTCACCGTCGTCGGCTGGAAGGTCGTCGAACTGCCCGCGTCAGATCGGCACCTCCGCACGTTCACCGAGCAGGTCCGCACGGCGCAGGAAGCGAACACTGGTTTGATTTACCGGTGTTGGCTCACCTAAGATTGGTTGTTCGCCCTGACAGTCGTCGGGGCGTCACGTCTATTTCGGGAGTGCACCATGGCGCACGAAGCCACCGTCACCTGGCTCACCCAGGAGGCTTACGACCGGCTCGCGGCCGAGCTCGAGCAGCTCTCCACCAATGGGCGCGAGGAGATCGCGAAGCGCATCGAATCCGCCCGTGAAGAGGGCGACCTCAAGGAGAACGGCGGATACCACGCTGCGAAAGACGAGCAGGGCAAGCAAGAGGCGCGCATTCGCCAGCTGACGTCGCTGCTGCGCTCCGCGCAGGTCGGCGAAGCGCCCACCTCCAACGGCGTCGTCCAGCCCGGCACCGTGATCTCCGCGGTCATCGCCGGCGACGAGTCGACGTTCCTCATCGGCAGCCGTGAGATCGCCGGCGACTCCGAACTCGACGTCTACAGCGAGCAGAGCCCGCTGGGCGCCGCGATCCTCGGCCTGAAGGTCGGCGAGAAGACGAGCTACACCGCGCCGAACGGCCGCGAGATCGCTGTCGAGGTCACCGGTGTCGAGACCTGGGGCGGTCAGTAACCGAGACGTTCGACCGACGGCCCCTTCGCTTCGCGGAGGGGCCGTCGTCGTGCAGTGCGGGTGTTGATCGTCAGCGCCCGAGACGACCGCTCAGCGCCTCAGTCGACGTCGACCTTCGGGTCGTACCCGGCCCGCCGGAGGGTCTCGACGACGACCTCGCGGTGCACCGGACCCCGGGTCTCGACCGAGAGCTTCAGTTCGACTTCGGAGATCTGCAGTCCCGACCCGTGACGCGTATGCAGCACTTCGATGACGTTGGCGTTCGCCTCGGCGAGCAACTCGGCGACGCGCGCGAGCTGGCCTGGACGGTCGGGCAGCCCGACACGCAGCGAGAGGTAGCGATCGGAGGCCGACAGTCCGTGCGCGATGACGCGCTGCATGAGCAGCGGGTCGATGTTGCCGCCGGAGAGGAGCGCGACGACGGGACCGTCGGATTTCACCGCACCCGTCATGAGCGCCGCGACCGAGACCGCGCCGGCCGGTTCGACGACGAGCTTCGCGCGCTCGAGGAGCACGAGCAAGGCGCGGGCGATGTCGTCTTCGGAGACGGTGACGACCTCGTCGACCGCCTCCCGGATGATCTCGAAGTTCAATTCGCCGGGGCGGTATACCGCGATGCCGTCGGCGATCGTCGGCACGATGGGCACCTGCTGCGGCGAACCGGCCGCGAGCGAGGCGACGTAGGGAGCGGCGTTCTCGGCCTGCACGCCGATGACGCGGATGACGCGGCCCTCACGGGCGGCCTGCTGCTTCACCGCGCTCGCGATGCCCGCCACGAGCCCGCCGCCGCCGACCGGCACGACGATCGTTGTGGCGTCGGGCGCCTGCTCGAGGATCTCGAGGCCGAGGGTGCCCTGTCCGGCGATGATGTCGGGATGGTCGAACGGCGGGATGAGCACCGCGCCGGTCTCGGCGGCATAGGCGGCCGCGGCCTCGAGCGCCTCGCCCACCGAGTCGCCGCGCAACACGACCTCGGCGCCGTAGTGGCGCGTCGCGTCGAGCTTCGGCAGGGCCACGCCCACCGGCATGAAGATCGTCGCGCGGATGCCGAGCTCACGCGCCGCGAACGCCACGCCTTGGGCGTGGTTGCCGGCGGAGGCTGCCACGACACCGCGCTCGCGCTCGGCCTGGGTGAGCGCCGAGATGCGATGGTAGGCGCCGCGGAGCTTGTAGGAGCCCGTTCGCTGGAGGTTCTCGCACTTGAGGTAGACGGGCACGCCGAGCTCGTCGCCGAGGAATCGTGAGGACTCCATCGGGGTCTGCCGGGCGACGCGCCCCACGACCTCGCGCGCATGCTCGAACTCGGCGAGGCTCGGCCCCGGAATGGTCGTGGTCAACTCGTTCATTCTCCTCGCGCATATCCGGGTCGTTGTGGCACGGTCCGCCAGAGCGGCGAGCGGGCGGCGATCGCCGGTGGCCCTGACTGGTCTTTCCAGGAGCCGCCGGCGATGTAGAGGATCATCACGTTGAGCACCGCGGCCACCGGCACGGCGAAGAGCGCGCCCGGAATGCCCGCGAGCAGCGAACCGGTCGCGACCGCGAGCACGACACCGAGCGGATGCACCTTCACGGCGGTGCCCATGATGAGCGGCTGCAGCACGTGGCCCTCGACCTGCTGCACGAGCAGCACGATGCCGAGCATCACGAGCGCGATGACGGGGCCGTTGTAGACGAGCGCGACGAAGATGGCCAACGCGCCCGTGACGACGGCACCGACGAAGGGGACGAACGAGCCGAGGAAGACGAGGATCGCGATCGGCACCGCGAGCGGAAGACCGAGGAAGAACGCGCCGAGGCCGATGCCGATGGCATCGATCGTTGCGACGAGGATCTGCACGCGAACGAAGTTGCCGAGCGTCGCCCAGCCCGATTGACCTGCTCCGTCGATCGCGGCGCGGGCACGTCGCGGGAAGACGCCGACGACCCAGTTCCAGATGCCGCGCCCGTCGATGAGGATGAACAGGGTCGCGAAGAGCGCGAGCAGGAGTCCCGCGATGAAGTGGCCGAGGGTCGACCCCAGCGAGAGCGCACCGGTCAGCAGCACGCTGCCGTCTTCCTGCACGGAGTTCACCACTTGGGCGACGAAGTCGTTGAGTTGCTCCTCGGTGATGTGGAAGGGCCCCTCGAGGAGCCAGACCCGGAAGTCGTTCCACGCGATCACGGATTGCGCGGCGAGCTCGTCGGAGCCGCGCACGATCTGCGTGATACCGAGCCAGAGCAGGCCGCCGACGACTGCGAGCGTCGTGAGCATCGCGGTGGTCACGGCGAGCCACTTCGGCCATCGGTGCCGCTGCAGGAAGCCCACGAAGGGCACGAGCAGGGCGCCGATGAGCACCGCCACGAGAATCGGGATGATGATGAGCCGCAGCTGGATGATGAGGAACACGATGACCGCGAGCATCCCGCCCACGAGGAGCAGTCGCCACGACCACGCGGCAGCGAGCCGCATGCTGTAGGGAATGCCGTCGGCGACCTGGTGCGCGGGTTGCGGCTCGGCCTCGACCGGCGCCTCCCCCGGCTTCGCCTCGCGCCCGAGGCCCGCTCGCGAACGAGCCCGCCCCTTCGACTCCGTCATTGCTCCAGTCTAGGCACGGCACATGCACCGAACTGCATGAGCGGACGGATGTCGCATCAGCCGCTCCTCGCGTGTCGGAGGCGCCGGATACAGTCGAGCATCATGGTCGACACCGTCAGTCCCGCCCTCGCCCGGCGCATCGCGCTCGCGGCGCAGGGCTTCTCGCGTCCGCTGCCCGAGTCGCCCGGCCTGCGCCAGGTCGGCGGGGTCGTCGATCGCCTCGGGCTCCTCCAGATCGATTCCGTGAACGTGTTCGAGCGCAGTCACTACCTCCCGGCGTTCAGCCGCATCGGCGACTACGATCGCACGCTGCTCGATCGGCTGACCACCGGCGGTCGGGGCCGCATGATCGAATACTGGGCGCACCAGGCGGCATTCATCCCACGTGAACTGTGGCCGCTCTTCGAGTTCCGTCGCGCGGAATACCGGGAGAAGGGCAGCGACTGGGGCGGCTGGGTCACCGAGAATCGCACGCTCGCCGAGTGGCTCCGTGCCGAGCTCGCGGCGAACGGGCCGATGCGCGCGAGCGAGATCGAACACGACGCCAACGAGCGCCGCGGTCCATGGTGGGGCTGGTCCGACGTCAAGCGCACGCTCGAGATGATGTTCCGCACCGGTGAGGTCGTGTGCGTCGAACGCCGCCGCTTCGAGCGCGTGTACGCGCTGCCCGAGCAGGCGCTCTCTCCCGAACTCCTCGGCGAACCGCCCGCCGAGGCCGACGCCGTGCGGCACCTCGTCGAGCTCGCGGCATCCGCTCTCGGCATCGGCACCGAGGCCGACCTCGCCGACTACTGGCGCATGAAGCGGGCGCCTGTGCGCACGGCGATCCGCGAGCTCGAGGAGTCGGGCGTGCTCCTGCCCGTCGAGGTCCCCGGCTGGACGACCGGGGCGCGGCCCACGCCCACGTGGCTGCACCGCGACGCGAAGCGGCCCCGGCGCATCGACGCGGCCGCGGTGCTCTCGCCGTTCGATCCGGTCGTGTGGTTCAGGCCCCGCACCGAGCGGCTGTTCGACTTCCACTACCGCATCGAGATCTACGTGCCCGAGCCCGACCGCAAGTTCGGCTACTACTCGCTGCCCGTGCTCATCGACGACCGGGTCGTCGGCCGCGTCGATCTCAAGAGCGACCGACAGGCGGGAGTGCTCCGCGTGCAATCGGCGTGGGCCGAGCCCGGCGCACCGGCCGAGACGGCGGCGCGGCTCGCCCCGGTACTCCTGCGTGCGGCCTCATGGCAAGGGCTCGGTGAGGTCGCGGTCACCGGCCGCGGAGATCTCTCCCCCGAACTGAGCTCTGAACTCGCCTTTGCGAAGGCGGGCGTCGCCTAGAAGGCGCCGCCCATGGTCTCGAGCCGCTTGATGCGATCGGCGATCGGCGGGTGGGTCGCGAACAGCCGGTCGATGACGCCGGGCCGCAGCGGGTCGGCGATCCAGAGGTGCGCCATCGACGAGTTCTGCCGGCGCATCGGCCGCCCGTAAGCGCCGAGCTTCTCGAGGGCGCTCGCCAGTGCGTCGGGATGCCGCGTCGTCATCGCGCCAGTGGCGTCGGCCAGGTACTCGCGCTGTCGTGACACGGCGAGCTGCACGAGGCTCGCGACGAGCGGCGCGATGAGCATGGCGACGAGGCCGAAGATGAGCACGACGGGGTTCTGGTTGTTGCCGCGCCCGAAGAACGTCATGCGCACGAGCATGTCGGAGATGAAGCCCACTGCCACCACGAGCCCGAAGACGACCATCGAGAGGCGGATGTCGTAGTTGCGCACGTGGCCGAGCTCATGCGCCATGACGCCCTCGAGCTCGGCGTCGTCCATGATCTCGAGCAGGCCAGTGGTCGCGGCGACGACCGCGTGCTCGGGGTCGCGACCGGTGGCGAATGCGTTGGGCGCGGGGTCGGAGATGACGTACACCTTCGGCATCGGCGTGCCGGTCGTGATCGAGAGGTTCTCCACCGTTCGCCAGAGCCGCGGGTGGTCGGCCTTGCTCTTCAGCTCGATCGCGCCCGACATGGCGATGGCCTGCCGGTCGGCGGTGAAGTACTGGAACAGGGCGTACACCGTCGCGATGACGAGCGTCACGATGACGATCGTGACGTCGCCGTACACCCACGCGGCCAGCCATCCCAGCCCGCCGATGATGGCGAGGAAGAACAGGATGATGAAGAAGGTGTTGCGCTTGTTCTTGGCTATCGCTCGGTACATCGTCGTGCGTTAGAACTGGACGCGCGGAGGCTCTGCGATGGCGGCAGGCTCCGTGACCTCGAAGAAGTCGCGCTCGTGGAAGCCGAGGCCGCGTACGAACAGCGTGTTCGGGAACACCTTGATCTTCGTGTTGAGCTCGCGGACGCCGCCGTTGTAGAACCGGCGTGACGCCTGGATCTTGTCTTCGGTGTCGACCAGCTCGGCCTGGAGCTGGAGGAAGTTCTGGCTCGCCTGCAACTGGGGGTAGGCCTCGGCGACGGCGAAGATCGACTTCAGTGCCTGCTGCATGTGATTCTCGGCCGCGCCGGCCTCGGCCGGGCCCTGCGCCTGGAGTGTCTCGGCTCGCGCTCGCGTGACGTTCTCGAACACGGCCTTCTCATGCGCCGCATAGCCCTTGACCGCCTCGATGAGGTTGGGAATAAGGTCGGCACGCCGTTTCAGCTGCACCGTGATGTCGCTCCAAGCCTCGTCGACGCGTACGTTGAGGGTGACGAGCGAGTTGTAGGTGGCCCACAGGTAGATGCCGGCGATCACCACGAGCGCAACGACGATGATGACGGGAATGAGCCATTCCATGGCACGGACTCCTAGCGCTCTGAGCGACGTATTCGGGTGTCTGATCATCCTACCGAGCACCCCTGTTCGCCCCCTGTGCTTCCCATGAGACTCAGAGGAAGCGGAGGGCCTGCTCCGGGCGTAGGCTCAGGCTGTGGCCGAGGCACCTGCACCGCGCGGTCGCGGTCGCCCGAAGGGGGCCAATCGCGACGATACGAGGGCCCGCATCCTCGAGGCGGCGACCGCCGAATTCGGCGAGCACGGCTACGAGGCCGCCTCGGTGCGTGCGATCGCTCGCCGCGCCGGCGTCGACCCGGCACTCGTGCACCACTACTTCGAGGGCAAGTCCGCGCTCGTCGCCGAAGTCGTCGAGGTGCCGCTGCGCCCCGACCGGCTCGTGCGCGACGCGCTCGACGGCCCGGTCGACGAGCTGGGCGCTCGACTCGTGCGTGCCGTGCTCAGCGCCTGGGATTCCGCCGGGGTGCGTCCGGCCGCGGTCGCTGCGTTGCGCTCGGCGATCGGCCAGGGTCCGGTGGCACGGATGCTGCGCGAGTTCCTGCGCCGCGAGATCATGCACCGCATCGCGAGCCGGCTCGGTGACGACGACCGAGCCGACGCCGAGCTCCGCGCCGAGCTCGCGGCATCCCAGATCGTCGGAGTGATCATGGTGCGCTACGTGCTCGCCTTCGAGCCCGCCGCCTCGGTGAGCATCGACGAGCTCGTCGCGCGCGTCGGGCCGGCGGTGCAGTGGCACCTGACCGGTCGTCCTCCCGGCACTTGACAGCCGGTTCGGGCAAGCGAAGAATTCAGCACATGATGAATAATGCGGATGCCGCCGCTGGTCCCGCGATCATCGTGCGCGACCTGCACGTGCGTCGCGCCGGCACTCCCGTGCTGCACGGGTTGTCGGTCGACGTGCCGCGCGGCCGCATCGTGGGCCTCCTCGGGCCGAGCGGCAGCGGCAAGACGACGCTCATGCGCTCGCTCGTGGGCGTGCAGGTGGTGGACTCGGGCACGATCGAGGTGCTCGGGCTCCCAGCCGGGTCGGCCGCGCTCCGCTCGCGCGTCGCCTACGTGACGCAGCAGGCGAGCGTGTACGACGACCTCACGGTGCGCCAGAACCTCGCGTTCTTCCGCCGGGTGCTCGGTGCTCCGGCATCCGACGTCGACAGCGTCATCGAGCGCACCGACCTCGGCTCCGTCGAAGGACGGCTCGCCGGATCGCTCTCGGGCGGGCAACGCGGCCGCGTCTCGCTCGCCGCCGCCCTGCTCGGCGCCCCCGAGGTGCTCGTGCTCGACGAGCCGACCGTCGGCCTCGACCCCGTGCTCCGCGTCGAGCTGTGGGAGCTCTTCCACCGACTCGCCGAGGCCGGTGCGACGCTCCTCGTCTCGAGCCACGTGATGGACGAGGCGAAACGCTGCGACCGGCTGCTCCTCATGCGCGACGGCGCGCTCCTTGCCGACGACACCGTGCCCGGCGTGCTCGAGGCCACCGGCACCGACGACGTCGAGACGGCGTTCCTCCGCCTCATCGAGCGCGGCGTTCCCGATCTGCACCCCGAGACCGGGTCGGAGGTGGCGTGATGCCGCTCTCGCGCACGTTCGCCACCACCGGTCGCGTGCTCACGCAGATCCGGCACGATCCGCGCACGATCGGGCTCCTGCTCGTGGTGCCGAGCCTGCTCATCGGCCTCGTCGCGTGGATCTTCACCGACACCGACCTCTTCGCCGACATCGGGCCCGCGATGATCGCCCTCTTCCCGTTCATCGTCATGTTCCTCGTGACGAGCATCTCCACACTGCGCGAGCGGCGGAGCGGCACGCTCGAGCGATTGTTCTCGATGCCGCTCGGCAAAGGCGACTTCATCCTCGGCTACGCGCTCGCGTTCGGCCTGCTCGCGATCTTCCAGACGGCGATCGCGGTGTCGTTCGCGGTCTGGGTGTGCGGTCTCGAGATCGAAGGGTCGATCTGGCTCCTCTTCGCGGTCGCCATCGCCGACGCCCTGCTCGGCACGGCGCTCGGCCTGCTCGCGAGCGCGTTCGCGCGTTCGGAGTTCCAGGTCGTGCAGTTCCTGCCGCTCCTCGTCTTCCCGCAGATCCTGCTCGGCGGCATCTTCATCCCCCGCGACCAGTTGCCCGAGGCGCTCGAGGCGATCAGCGAGTGGCTCCCGCTCAGCTTCGCGATCGACGCGCTCAGGGCGGTGGCCGACGACTCGGAGGACGCCGAGTGGATCACAGCGAAGCTCATCGTGATCGGCGCGTGGATCATCGGGTCGATCGTGCTCGGGTCGGTCACGCTGCGCCGGCGCACGCCCTGACGCGGGGGCGCGACCTAGGCGCCGAGCACGCGCTCGAGGTAGGGGTTCGCGAAGCGCCGCTCGGGATCGAGCTCCTCGCGCACGAGCAGGAAGTCGTCGAATCGCGGGTACACCTCGCGCAACTCCGCCGCCGTTCGCGAGTGCATCTTGCCCCAGTGCGGCCGCCCGCCGAAGCCGACCATGATCTGCTCGACGGCGGCGAAGTACTCGCTCGGGTCCTCGCGGAAGTACCGATGCACGGCGAGATAGCCGGTCTCCCGGCCATACGCCGTCGAGAGCCAGTTGTCGTCGGATGCCGCCGCGCGCACCTCGATCGGGAAGCTGATGCGCCATCCGCGCCGTTCGATGAGGGCTCGCACTTCGCGGAGCGCCTCGGGCACGACGGCGAGCGGAACCGCGTACTCCATCTCGCGGAAGCGCACGGTGCGATTCGTGGTGAACACCGCGGGCGAGAAGTCGGTGAAGTCGCGGTCGCCCGTGACCTTGTCGAGATTCCGGGCGAAGAACGGCGTCGTGGCCGGCGCGGCCACGCCGAGCCCGCAGATCGCACGATAGGCGCCGTTCGCGAGGAGCTCGTCGTCGACCCACCGTCTCAGGCGGCCGAGGGGCTTCCGCGGTGCATCGCCCGGCAGGCGCGTGTTCGTCTTCGCCAGCGCCGTGTCGGTGTGCGGGAACCAGTACAGATCGAAGTGGTCGGCGCCGCGAACCCGATCGAGCCACCCGTCGAGCATTTCCTCGAGCGGTTGGTGCGTCTCGACCGCGTGCAGCACGAACCGCGGCACGAGCTGCAGGGTCACTTCGACGAGCACGCCGAGGGCGCCGAGGCCGAGTCGCACGGCGGGCAGGAGCTCGGGCCGTTCGGTTTCGCTCACGGTGACGAGCTCCCCCGCACCGTCGACGAGCTTCGCGCCGACGATCTGCGTCGCGAGACCGCCGAAGGCGAGCCCGGTGCCGTGAGTGCCCGTCGACGTGGCGCCGGCGATCGTCTGCTTGTCGATGTCACCCATGTTGGGCAGCGCGAGCCCGTAGGGTGCGAGCAGGCGGGGCAGTTCGTGGAGCCGGGTGCCGGCGGCGAGCGTGACGCGGCCGGTCGCGACATCCGCGTCGATCACTCCCGAGAGGTCGGCGAGGTCGAGCTGCACGTCGGGGGCGACGGCGATGCCCGTGAAGCTGTGGCCCGAGCCCACGGGCTTCACCCGGAGACCGGATGCCGCGGCGGCGACCACGGCTCGCTGCACGGCGCCGGCCGTGGCCGGTCGTTCCACGCGCATCGGACGCGCCGACTCGGTGCGGGCCCAATTGCGCCACACCGCTCCGCTCGCCGTCACAGGAACGCCTTGCCCTCTCCCCGGTAGGTCGGGATCGTCTCGACGACCGCACCGCCGTCGACCACGGCGAACTCGTTCAGGTGCTCCGAGAGCTCGCCCGACTTCGTGTGCCGGAACCAGACCCGGTCGCCGGCTTCGAGTCGGGCCGCAGCTCGACCGGTGACCGGGGTCTGCACCTCGCCGGCCGACTCGCGCGCGACCATCGAGAGCCCCTCGGGCCACACGATGCGAGGAACACGGTCGGCCGTGGGCGGCCCCGAGGCGATCCATCCGCCGCCGAGGATCGTCGCGTGTGCGGGGCTCGGCGAGCGCACCACGTCGAGCGCGAAGGCCGCAGCGGGAGCCGGGGTGAAGTGGGCATAACCGTCGAAGAGGTGCCCGCCGAAGAGGCCGGAACCCGCGGCGACCTCGGTGATCGACGGGTCGGCCGACGTGAGCTCGAGCGAGCCCGTGCCGCCGCCGTTCACGAATTCGAGCTCGGCGTGCCTGCGCACGGCCGCGACCGCACGCGCACGGCGCTCGACGAGCTCGGGCATCGATCGGGACTGCATCCAGCGATTGAGCGCCCCGTCGATCGGTCGGCCTTCGGGCTGGTTCCCGACTCCCGCGATCTGGGCTTCGTACGACATCATGCCGACGAGTGCGAATCCGGGCCGCTTCGCGATGTAGGCAGCGAGCGCGCCCGCGTCGGCGGGGTCGTGCACTGGAGATCGACGTACGCCGAGGTGGCCGAGCACTGGCGCATCCCACGAGGCGTCGAGCTCGAGGCATAACCGGATCGGCTCGCGCCGCCCCGGCGGCAGGACCGAGTCGATGAGGTCGAGTTGCGCGGGCGAGTCGACCATGAGGGTGATGCGGCTCGCCAGCGCCGGGTCGGTCGCCAGTCGCTGGATGCCGCCCCGTTCTGCCGTGGGGTAGCCGACCACGAGGTCGTCGACCGAATCGGCGAGCCACAGCGCCTCGGCGAGCGTGTAGGCGAGCACCCCCCGGTAGCCGGGCATCTCGAGCAGCGCCTCGATGACGCTGCGCACGCGCACCGATTTCGACGCGATGCGGATGGGGGTGCCGCTCGCGCGGCGCACCATGTCGAGCGCGTTGTGCCGCAGCGCCCCGAGGTGGAGGGCGCCGACGGGAGCGTCGAGGTGCGCCGTCGCGGCGGTGAGGGCCGGCCAGTGCCGCTCAGGAGTGAGCCAGCTCGCGGCATCCGTCGTCGGATTGCCCGTGAAGCGCAGTTCGAGGCTCATCAGCGCACGTTCCGCACGCGAGAGACGGCGAGCGCACCGCCGAAGGCGAAGACCGCGCCGAGCACGAACACGAGCGTGAACGAGCCCGTCGCGAGCACGGCGAACGCACCGAGCAATGGGCCGATCGACTGGGGAACGGCCGAGGCGATGTTCATGATGCCGAGGTCTTTGCCGCGCGACGCCGGGTCGGGCAGCACCTGGGTGGCGAGCGCCTGGTCGACCGAGAGGAAGCAGCCATAGCCGAGGCCGAGGAGCCCGGCGGCGATCATCGCGACGGTGAGGTCGGGCAGGATCGCGAGCAGGAGTGCAGCGACGCCCTGCAGCCCGGCCGCCACGAACACGAACACGCGCCGGCGGCCGAGTCGGTCGGAGAGGCGGCCGAGGGTGAGCGAGGCGATGATGACGAACACCATGTAGATGAGCGTGAGGATGATGAGGTCGGCCTCGGCATTCTCGTCGCCCAGACCGAACATCAGGAAGTACAGCAGGAGGCTCGTGCCGAGGGCGTTGCCGATCGAGACGAGCACTCGGCTGAGCAGCGTCCAGCCGAAGTCGGGATACTGCCTCGGGCTGATCCACAGGCTCGCGAGGATGCTGCGGGCTGACACGCGGGCTCGCTCGACCGCCGCGAGCGGCTGGTCGTGGCGCCGCAGGAACGGCAGCACGAGCACGAGGAGCACCACCGCGAGCACGGCGTACCCCGCCGCCGCGCCCGGTACGAGTTCGGTCACGATCACGAGGCCCACGATGATGCCCACCGCCTGCGGCGCGGACATCCAGCCCGAGACGAAGCCGCGCTGGCCGACCGGCACCTGGTCGGAGATCGTCGCCGTGAGTGCGGCCGTCATGATGCAGAACCCGACGGTCGCCGCGATCCATGCAGCACCGATCGTCCAGAGCTCGGTCTGGAAGCCGAGCGCGACGAGGGAGAACGCGAACACGAGCGCGCCGATCGCGATCCACGGGCGCCTGCGACCGAACCGCGACGTCGTGCGGTCGGAGAGCGCACCGGTGAGCGGATACGCGACGATCACGAAGAGCGAGGCGATGCCCGAGATCACGCCGAACGCCATCACGCTGTCGACCCAGTCGTCGGGATGCAGCTGCGCATCGATCTGCGCGGGCAGGAGCAGTTGCACGGGCGTGAGCTGCGCCATCCAGATGCCGAGCCAGGAGCCCGCGAACGCCGCGATCCAGCCCCGTGAGACCCGCCGGGTCGGTTCGCCGAGTGCAGAGGGAGCGGTCTCGACAGTCGTCATCGCGGTTCGGCCATTCTCGAGAGGGCGTCGGCGGCCGCGTGCGCGACCGCTCGTGCTGCATCGTCGTCGCGGTCGACGAGCCACGTGAGGGTGAGCCCGTCGGTGAAGGCCACGAGCACGCGGGCCACCTGTTCCACGGGCCGGTCCCACGTGGTGCCGGCGTGGCTCGCGGCGACCTCGAGCGAGTGCGCCGCGAGCTCGGCATACCGTGCGTATTGCGCGACGGCGAGCGGATGCCGCTCGAGCGACCGCAGCGCGTACTGCGTGAGCTCGAGCATCGCCTGCTCGTGCTCGGGATCGGCACGCAAGTGCTCGAAGTAGCGCAGCAGTCCTGCCTCGAGGATCTCGCGCAGGTCTCCGCCCGGCACTGGTTCGGGGAGCACGGCGTGCTGCTCGCGAGCGACGACCGTGGTGATGAGTTCATCGATGAGCTCGTCACGGGATTCGAACGCGTAGTGGAAGCTCGCGAGCGACATGCCCGCCTCGGCGACGATCGCGCGCGTCGTCGCCTGTGCGATGCCTCGGCGAGAGACCACGCGCAGGGCGGCTTCGACGAGTGCGCTGCGGCGCTCGGGAGCAGAGATGCGACCCACGCGACTCCTCCCGACGCCATCGCCGACCGAAGTGGGACGGTCGTCCCAGTCGCACCAGTATGCACGAAAGTCCCGCTGGGCGCACCGGTGTTCGGCGGCGGCGGTGCGCCGCGGCTTCGTGGCTTCATGGGCCCACTACGCTCGCAACATGCGTCTGGGGGTTCTCGATGTCGGTTCCAACACCGTGCACCTGCTCGTCGTCGACGCACATCCCGGCGCTCGGCCCATCCCGACCGCTTCGCAGAAGTCGGTCCTTCGGCTCATGCGGTACCTCGACGACGACGGAGCGATCAGCGAGCAGGGCGTCGAGGCGATCGTCACCGCCGTCCGCGACGCTGTCCGGGTGGCACGCAAGTCGGGCATCGACGAGATGCTCGCGTTCGCGACATCCGCGATCCGCGAGGCCGCCAACGGTGCCGCGGTGCTGGCCCGCATCGAGGAGGCCGCAGGGATCCACCTCAGTGTGCTCAGCGGCTCCGACGAGGCGCGTCTCACGTTCCTCGCGGTGCGACGCTGGTACGGGTGGTCGGCCGGCCGCGTCCTCCTCTTCGACATCGGAGGCGGTTCGCTCGAGATCGCTCACGGGGCCGACGAGATCCCGGATGTCGCGCAATCGGTTCCGCTCGGCGCCGGCCGCTCGACGATCGAGTTCCTCCCCGACGACCCACCCACCGAGAAGCAGGTCGAACGCCTTCGCAAGCATGCCCGCGGCCTGCTCTCCGACACACTCCGCGACGTCGGCGGCATTCCCGAAGCCGACCACGTCGTGGGCTCATCCAAGACGATCCGTTCACTCGCGAAGCTCGCCGGAAGCACCGAGGAAGGCGTCGGAGCAGAGGAGCGCAGCATCCTGAAGCTCTCGGCCCTCGATGACTGGATCCCACGACTCGCACGCATCCCCGCCGACGCGCGGCCGGCACTGCCCGGCATCACCGAGGACCGCACGTTCCAGATCGTCGCGGGAGCCATCGTGCTCTCCGAGACGATGCGCGCCTTCAAGGCGAAAGTGCTCGAAGTCTCGCCGTGGGCACTCCGTGAGGGGCTGATCCTGCGCCGACTGGACCGGCTCACGTAGTCGGTGTCATCTAAGGGGGAAAGTCTGGCCGCCAAGGGCAACGCCGCAACGCAGCATTCACGGAGGCTTCCGAACCGTCGAGGATGGCTGCGACGGCTGTTGCTGGGATCACTCGGGGCAGCGATCATCTGCGCAACGACGATCCTCCCGAGCCAATCGGAGCAGGCGCAGGCGGTCTCCGCCAATCCCCAGGTCCTTGCACAGACGCTCATGAACGCGCGTGCACAGGGCCGCTTCGATTCGATCTCTTTCGGAGTGGTGTCCCAGATCATCGCACCGGTCGCCCGTGGCGAGAGTCCCGCGGCCGGGTGCCGCCTTGACGTCCGGGTGTTCCAGATCCTGGTGCTGACGCTGAACGAGTATGGTTCGCTGTTCATCAGCGACCTGCTCCGGTCGTGCCCCGGCGTGCTGCAGGACCCGCCCTGCCCGACGAGCTACACCTCCCCGCACTGTTCCGATCCCGGACGGGCCGTCGATTTCGTTCGCGTCGGGGGCACGCGCATCACGGGCGGCACCGGCTCCATCCCGTTCCTGAGGTTCCTCGACTCCATCGTTCCCTGGGGCACCCAAGCCGGCCAGTCGGGGTGTGGCAGTTCGATCTCGCTGGAGTACATCACGAGTCGATTCGCCGATTCATGCGACCACCTCCATCTGGCGATACCGACGACCGGCGTCGTCAGGGATGCGACGACTCGGGAGAGCGATCTCGCGAAGCTTGCGATCGGCTCCGCGGACTTCAACGGAGACGGTCGATCTGACGTCTTCCGGATCGTCCCGACCGGGACGCTCTCCTACTACCAGGGAAATGGTCAAGGCTCATGGCTGTCTCCGGCGGGAATCTCGATCGGCAGCTCGTGGGATGCGATGGGGAAGGTCATCGCACCCGGAGACTTCAGCGGCGATGGAGCGTCCGACGTGATCGGCATCACGACCGACGGAGCGATGCGCCTCTACCCGGGCAACGGTGCAGGCAGCTGGGCGAACGCCGGCGGAACGGTCATCGGCAGCGGGTGGAACGCGTTCACGTCCGTGTTCTCACCCGGCGACTTCAACGGAGACGGCGGAGCGGACATCATCGGTGTGAGGCCGGACGGGACGATGTTGCTGTACTCCGGCAATGGCTCGGGTGGATGGACCTCGCCGGCCGGACAGGTGATCGGTTCGGGGTGGGACGTGTTCACCAAGCTCCTGAGCCCGGGTGATTTCAGCGGGGACGCGAAGCCCGACGTGCTCGCTGTCACCGCGGCAGGCTCACTCCGCATCTACACCGGCGATGGCTCGGGCAGCTGGGCTGAGCCGCTTGGCATCGTCATCGGCTCGGAATGGGACCAGTTCATCAACCTGACGAGTCCCGGGGACTTCACGGGCGATGGTGCAACAGACATCCTGGGCGTGACAGACGACGGCGTGCTCCGTCTCTACCGCGGCAATGGCGCCGGCGGCTGGGGAACTCACTCCGGGGAACAGATCGGTACCGGTTGGCACTGATCAACCGGTCGTGCGACCCGCGATGACTCGAGCGATGGCGCTGATCGCGGTCTGAAGTCGCGCCGGATGGTGGCCGGCGTAGTTGATGATGAGCCCGGGTGCGCCCGAGCCTGCGTAGTGCCTGCTCAGGGGCTGGACGATGACGCCCTCGGCGCGAGCCTCGGCTGCGACATGTTCGTCGTCGAACTGCTCGGGGAGCCTCACGACGATGTGCAGACCCGCCGCGACGCCTCCGATGTGCAGGGCTGGCATCGATGCGCGGATGGCCGTGACCGCCGCGTCGCGCCGCACCCGATGCCGTGTGCGCATGACGCGCAGGTGTCGTTCGAGTGTGCCGTTCGCGAGGAGGAGCGCGAGGGTCAATTGCGGCAGCGCCGGAGACCCGAGGTCGGTGGCCCAGCGCAACTCGACGAGCTTCCGGTGAAGGTGCGCCGGCGGCACGAGCCAGCCGAGTCGAAGTGCCGGGGCGAGGGTCTTCGACAGGCTCGCGGTGTAGGCGACCGCGTCGGGAGCGAGCGGCTGCACGGCACGGACGGGCCTGCGGTCGTAGCGGTATTCGGCGTCGTAGTCGTCTTCGATGATCAGGTTCTCGCCGTCGCGCGTCCAGGCCACCAGCTCACGCCGCCGTTCCGGCGAGAGCACCACTCCGGTGGGGTACTGGTGCGCCGGGGTCACGAGCACCGCGTGCGCGCCCGATTCGGCGAGCGATCGCGTGTCGATCCCGTCGTCGTCGACGGGCACGGGGCTGACGTGGGGCATCCAGTAGCGCAGGATGCGTCGGCTCCCCTCGGCGCTCGGATCCTCGACGGCGGCGGTGGTGTGGCCGTTGGCGCGCAGGACCTGCGCGAGCAGGCTGACCGCCCCGGTGACGCCGGCGGTGACGATGATGCGATCCGGAGGCGCCGTGACGCCGCGTGAACGGCTGAGCCATCCGCTCAGCTCTCGCCTGAGCTCTTCGGTACCCTCGGGCTTTCCATACCCGAGCTGGCGCGTTGTGGCTGTCGACAGCGCCTCGTTCTCGGCGCGCAACCATGCCGTCCGCGGGAACGACGCGAGGTCGGGCAACCCTGCGGCCAGGTCGATGACGTCCCGGCTGCGGGGCGCGTCGATCCCGGCCGAACCACTCCTCTCCTCGACGTGCCGCGCGTGCCCGGATGCCGCCGGCTGGTGCAGCGCCGGCGCGACGACGATCGTGCCCGCGCGGGCATTCCCCTCGATGAGCCCCTCCTCGGTGAGCCGCCGATAGGCCTCGACCACCGTGCCGCGCGAGAACCTCAGGTCGGCTGCGAGAACCCGTGTCGGCGGCAGCCGAGAGCCGGTCACCAGCACGTGACCGAGAACCGCCTCGCGGATGCGGGCCGTGAGCCAGTCGGTCCGCGCGCCTCGGGCCACGCACTGGGGGTCGAGTTGGAGGAAGTCCGAGCCATCCATTGGACCAATGTACTGCGTCGGCTTTGGCTCTATGGAGTGGGCCATCGCTCCAGCACGCTGGAACGCATGAGGTCAGTCGCGGCGTCCGAACCGTCCGTTCGGCTCGGGCTGTGGTGGGGCGCGTGGCCTGGTCTGGCCGGGATGGTGCTGCTCGGCAGCAGCGTCGCCGTCATCGACGCGACGCAGCACCTCCCGGTGCTCGGCGTGCAAGCGGCTCGCTACGCCGTCGCGGCGGTCGCCCTCGTGGTCATGGCACGCGCCGTCGGCATTCGGCTCGTGCTTCCTCGACGTGGCGACATCGGCTGGGTCATCGGTGGTGCGATGTCGGGGCTCGTGGCCTTCAACCTCGCGACGATCGTCGGGACCCGCCATGCCGAGCCGGGCCTGCTCGGAGCGGCGGTCGCCTGCATCCCCCTCGCGCTCGCGGTCGCCGGACCGCTCAGCCAGCGCCGGCGACCCTCGCCCCGCGTGATGACGGGCGCGATCATCGTCAGCATCGGCGCCGTCGCCGTCACTGGTTGGGGGCGAGGCGACGTGATCGGGATCCTGATGGCCGCCTCGCTCATCGCGTGCGAGACGGGCTTCACCCTCTTGGGAGCCCGCGCCCTTCCGCGCATGGGACCGTGGAGCTACTCGGCCGCCACAGCGGCGGTCGCCGCGATCATCTTCGCGGTGCTCGCCGCGATCATCGAGCGACCAGCCCTGGCGTCGTTCGCCGAGCCGGCGACCGTGATCGCGATCCTCTACCTCGGAGCGGTCGCAACCGCGGTCGCGTTCGTGTTCTGGTTCACCGGCGTCCAGCGCCTCGGCCCGGGAACGGTCGGACTCTGTGCCGGCATCGCGGCCCCGGCGGCCGCGCTCATCGCCTCCCTGCTCGGAGCGCCGCTCCCGTCGCTCGGCGCCTGGATCGGCATGGCCGTCATCGCCGTCGGACTCGTCATCGGGTTCCTGCCGTGGTCACGCCGTCCGTTCTTCCCGACATCCCGTCGCGAGGAGCTCCTCGAGAGGAAGACATGACAAGACAGTTCACGCACTCCGAACACGTGTGGCAGCGGTTTCCCCGCCTGGCCGCGGCAGCCCTCATCGTCGAAGCTGTCGACCATGACGCTGACGTCGAGGACGCGGTCGCTGCGTACCTCACCGCTGCTCGCGAACGCGCTGCCGGCATGCCTGAGAGCGAACTCGCCGCGATCGGGGCCTGGCGCCGCGTCTACGCGCAGATGGGACTCAAACCCACGCAGTTCAGAAATGCAGCCGAGTCGCTGCTTCGCCGGCTTCGCACCCACGGCGAACTGCCGCGGATGCATCCGCTCGTCGACCTCTGCAATGCGGTCTCGGCGGCACACGCCATTCCGATCGCCGTGCTCGACCTGGACCGCGTCGACGGAGACCTCACCGTCGGTCCCGCAACCGGCGCCGAGACGTACGTCACGTTCTCGGGAGAGATCGAGCACCCGGCCGCCGGCGAGATTGTCTACGCCGACCGCGCGGGCTACGCCCACTCACGACGCTGGGTCACCCGCCAGAGCGGCCGCTCTGCCATCCGCCCGAGAACCACCCGAGCACTCATCGTCGCCGAGGCCGTTCACGACTCCGCGACGGCGGACATCGATCGCGTGCGCAGCGCCCTCACCCAGGAGATCGCGGCCCACTGGGGCGCCACCCCGGTGCATCGGCGACTCTCGAAGGACGATCCGGGCATCGAGCTGGATGCCGCCGACGCGCAACGCGGCTAGCCAGCCGCCTGGGGTGGGCCGAGGTATCCGAGGTGCTCCCGCTGGGACTCGAACCCAGACTAGGGCGAGTTTAAGTCGCCTGCCTCTGCCGATTGGGCTACGGGAGCGCGGCGCCGCAAGATGCGGCGCCGCGATCCACACTACTTCGCGGCGACTGGTTCTGCCTGGGCCTTGGCGTCGGCCTTCGACCCGGCCTTCTCGTTCGCCGGCTTCGCAGCACCATTCTTCGAACCGGATGACGCAATCTGGCCGGTCGGCGCAGGTGCGGCCGCGGCCGGCGGCTTCGGACGAGCGGCGAACTGCTCGAACTGCGCGCGCGGCGACTGCACCGCGGAGAGCGAGACGATGTCTCGGCCGAGCCAGAAGTTGTTCCACCAGCCCCAGAACACGCGGAACTTGCGCTCCCAGCTGGGCATCGCGAGGCCGTGGTAGCCGCGGTGCGCGAACCAGGCGATGAGGCCCGTCAGTGCGATCTTGCCCGACTGGAACACGCCCGAGCCGATGCCGAGACCGGCGACCGCACCGAGGTTCTTGTGGAAGTACTCCTTCGGCTCCTCACCGCGGAGCACGGCGACGATGTTCTTCGCGAGCAGCTTGCCCTGCCGCACCGCGTGCTGGGCGTTCGGCACGCAATATCCGCCGACACCGCCGCCGGTGAGGTCGGGCACCGCGGCGATGTCGCCCGCTGCCCACGCGTCGGGCACGAAGTCGTCTTCGTCGCCGATGCGGAGGTCGGCGCGGGCCTTGAGCCGGCCGCGCTCCTCGACGGGGAGGTCGCTCGAGCGCACGATGGCCGGGTTGGCCATGACGCCGGCGGTCCAGACGATGAGGTCGGACTCGAAGGACTCGCCGGTGGAGAGCTCGATGACGCCGTCGACGGCGCTCGAGAGCTGCGTGTCGAGGTGGATCTCGGCGCCGCGCTGTGCGAGGTGCTTGATGACCCAGTGGCTCGTTTCGAGCGACACCTCGGGCATGATGCGGCCCATCGCCTCGATGAGGTGGAAGTGCGTCTCGTCGAAGGTGAGCTGCGGGTAGTACTCGAGCAGCGCGCTGGCGAAGGAGCGGAGCTCGCCGAAGACCTCGATGCCGGCGAATCCGCCGCCGACCACCACGAACGTCAGCAGGCGCTCGCGCTCGGGGCCGGGCGGGAGGTTCGACGCCTTGTCGAAGTTCGTCAGCACGCGGTCGCGGATGGCGACGGCCTCTTCGATCGACTTCAGGCCGATCGCGTTCTCGGCGATGCCCGGGATCGGGAAGGTGCGCGAGACCGCGCCACCCGTGACGACGATGACGTCGTACTCGAACTCCCACGGCTCACCGAGCTCGGGCGTGATCGTGGCCGTCTTCGCGGCGTGGTCGATGCGCGTGACCTTCGCCGTCACGACGCTCGTCTTCTTGAGGTGACGGCGCTGCGACACCACGGAATGCCGCGGCTCGATGGAACCTGCGGCGACCTCGGGGAGGAACGGCTGGTACGTCATGTACGGGAGCGGGTCGACGATCGTGACCTCAGCTTCGCCGGGGCGCAGCCACTTCTCGAGTTTCCACGCTGTGTAGAACCCCGCATAGCCGCCGCCGACGATCAAAATCTTGGGCACGGTGAATGGACTCCTCGTTATCTGTTGCGTGCGATCACTGCCCGCGGGAGCGGACGATCCGCCTGGTATGCCGAGTGGCGCCGATGCCCAACAGCGCTGCTAGCGTACCAAATCCGGCGACGAGCGAGAGCGGCACCGTCACATAGGCGAGTGTCCACGGTGTCGGCAGCAGCGTCTGCGCGGCATCCGAGCGCGGCGGCGGCGGGTCGGCGATCGGCACGATCTCCTGCGGGGTGTCGCCCTCGTTGTCGGGTACCGGTGCCTCCGCCCGCCGGTGCAGCTTGATCCAGTCGGCAAGGCTGCCGAGCGGACTCGTCTCGACTTCGGGAACCTCGGCGGTCAGCGCTGCGACAGGATCGATGATGCCCCACCCGTAGAGCGGGCTCGGCACCTGCTGTCCATTCGGATCGGCGGTCTTGATGAGCCGCTCGATGACGTTCGCCGCATCGAGGTCGGGATACTCCGAGCGGATCAGCGCGACGAGTCCGGCCACGAGCGGCGTCGACGCGCTCGTTCCGTCCCATTGCACGTAGCCGCCGTCGGGAAGCACCCCGACGAGCTTCTCGCTCGGAGCGGAGACCGCGATCGTGATGCCCTGCGAGCTCGCGTCGAAACTCGCATTCTTGTTGCGATCGACGCCCGCGACGGTCAGCACGCCCGGAATCGTGGCCGGAGCGCCCACCTGGGTGGTGCCGCTCCCTCGGTTGCCCGCCGCCGCGACCACGACGACGTCGTGGTCGAACGCGTACATGAAGGCGTCGTCCCAGCTCTCGGGCCAGTCGGCGGTGTTGCGCGTGAGCGACATGTTGATGACGTCGGCGCCGCTGTCGACGGCCCACCTCACGGCCTCGGCGATCTGCTCGTCGTTGGACTTCACCGCACCGGTGTCCTGTCCGAATGCGACCGACGCCGTGATGATGTCGGCCTCGGGCGCGACGCCGATGACTCCCGTGCCCTCGCCGCTGCCGCGACCGGCGAGGAGCGACGCGACCATCGTGCCGTGATGGCTCTCCTCGCCCACCGGCGTCTGGCCGTCGGGCGAGCCGAGGCCCGAGACATCCGTGCCGTCGGTGATCGCGCCGCGCAGCTCGGCGACGTTGCCGTTCACGCCCGTGTCGATCACCGCGACCGTGACGCCCTTGCCGCGCGAGGTCTGCCACGCGGTCGTGAAGCCGTAGTCGTTCAGCCAGTACTCGAGGTCGCGCACCGTGTCGGCGTGCGCCGGGGCGGCGCCCGCGAGGGCGAGCAGGGTGGCGGCGACGACGGTGACTGCGGCCCTCGCGATGGTCTGAACGGGCCGGCGGGAGGAACGACTCACGCGCGAGCCTCCGTTGCGGCATCCGCGTCATCGGAGTCGTCGACGTCGTCGACGTCGTCGACGTCGTCGACCCCGTAGTCGGGGCAGCGGCACACCTCGGGCGTCCAGGTCGAGCGCTCGAGGGCGATGTCGCCGATGGGGTTCTCCCCCGGGCCCGCCGAGAGCGAGTGCGCGGCGAGCGAGTGCAGGCACTTCACGCGAGTCGGCATGCCGCCCGCGGAGATGCCCGCGATCTCGGGAACGACGGCGATCGACTCCCGGTCGGCGAGGTAGTCGAGGTGCGCGCGTTCGTACGCGGCGGCGACCTCTGGGTCGGACGCGAGCAGCTCGGTGCATTCGACCATGAGCTGCGCGGCCTCGAGGAACGACATCGCCGCGGTCGCGACCGGGTGGGTGAGGTAGTAGAGGGTCGGGAACGGCGTGCCGTCGGAGAGCCGCGGAGCCGTCGCCACGACCGTGGGCGCACCGCACACGCAACGCGCGGGGATGCCGACGACATCGCGCGCCGGTCGGCCGAGCTGGGCCGACACGATGCGGATGTCGCGCTCACTCGCCGGCTCGAAGGGCGGGCGGCTCATCCGTCGCTCCCCTCGGTCGTTGGAGTTGTCGACGCCGCCGGATCCGCAGGGACCACCGGATCCGCCGGAGCGCTCGGATCGGGCGCGAGCCCAGCGGTCATCACGGAGTCGAGCAGGGTGCGCATCCAGTCGCCCTTCGATTCGGTGACCTCGGCGGAGACCTCGGTCGCGGTATCTGCCATCGCGGCCTCTGAGCGATCGTCGATCACGAGGTAGCTCACTTCGCCCGGCATCACGTAGTAGAGCCGCTCGCGGGCCTGGGTCACGATGAAGGTCTCGTCGTTCCAGCGTTCGCGTTCGTCGCGGAGGCGCTGCACGTCTTCCTCCTGCTCGGAGACCGCGGCTCGCATCTCGGCGATCTGCTGGCGCTGCTGCGCGAACGCCGCGACGGTGGGTGCGAGCACGACCACCCCGAGCACGAGCACGCCCATCATGATGAGCGAGAACCCCGAGAAGCGGATGCCGCTGAGCCACCCCGAGCGCACCGAAGCGGTTCTTGCGGGGCCGGGGCGCGGCATATCACCCTTCATCGCCCCTCCTCACCGACCCGGGAGTGGCATCGGGGGTGGCCTCACGGCCACCCCCGATGCACCTGCTCACGCCGTGAAGCGGGGGAACGCCGTGCGGCCGGCGTACACCGCGGCCTCACCGAGTTCCTCTTCGATCCTCAGAAGCTGATTGTACTTGGCCACGCGCTCGCTCCGGGCGGGCGCGCCCGTCTTGATCTGACCGCAGTCGGTCGCGACGGCGAGGTCGGCGATCGTGGTGTCTTCAGTCTCGCCGGAACGGTGCGAGAGCACCGCGGTGTAGCCGGAGCGCTGCGCGAGCTTCACCGCGTCGAGCGTCTCGGTGAGCGAGCCGATCTGGTTCACCTTCACGAGGATCGAGTTGCCCGCGTGCTTGGCGATGCCGTCGGCCAGTCGCTTCGGGTTCGTGACGAAGAGGTCGTCGCCGACGAGCTGCAGCTTGGTGCCGAGCTCCGAGGTGAGGTCGGCCCAGCCCTCCCAGTCGTTCTCGTCGAGCGGGTCTTCGATGGAGATGAGCGGGTACGCCGCGGCGAGCTCGCCGTAGTACGCGTTCATCTCGGCGGCGGTGCGTTCCTTGCCCTCGAAGTGGTAGACGCCGTTCTCGTAGAACTCGGTGGCCGCGACGTCGAGGCCGAGCGCGATGTCGGTGCCGAGCGTGAAGCCCGCCTTGCCGATCGCCTCGGCGATGAAGTCGAGGGCGTCGCGGTTCGACGCGAAGTCGGGGGCGAACCCGCCCTCGTCGCCGAGGCCCGTGGAGAGGCCCTTCGACTTCAGCAGGCTCTTCAGCGCGTGGTAGGTCTCGACGCCCCAGCGGAGGCCCTCGGAGTAGCTCGGCGCGCCGATCGGCAGCACCATGAACTCCTGGATGTCGACACCCGTGTCGGCGTGCGCGCCGCCATTGATGATGTTCATCATCGGCACGGGCAGCACGTGGGCGTTCGGGCCGCCGAGGTAGCGGAAGAGCGGGAGGTCGGCCGAGTCGGCGGCGGCCTTCGCCACGGCGAGGCTCACGCCGAGGATCGCGTTCGCGCCGAGACGGCTCTTGTTCTCGGTGCCGTCGGCCTGCAGCAGTGCGGTGTCGACGAGGCGCTGGTCGGCGGCGTCGAGGTCTTCGATGGCCGGGCCGAGCTCGTCGAGCACGGCGTCGACGGCCTTCCGAACGCCCTTGCCGAGGTAACGGTCGCTGTCGCCGTCGCGCAGCTCGTACGCCTCGAAGGCGCCCGTGGACGCGCCCGAGGGAACGGCGGCGCGCGCGAGCGAGCCGTCGTCGAGCAGCACCTCGACCTCGACGGTCGGGTTGCCGCGAGAGTCGAGAATCTCGCGAGCGCCTACAGCTTCGATGAATGCCACAGTGAACTCCTCTGTGATGGGGGGTGTGCGTCGGACGACTCCGTCGTGATCCGCCAGTCAGTCTAGGACGACGCGGATGCCGCTGCGTGCCGCCCTCCGATCGAGCAGGTGGTCAGACGCCGAGGTCGCGGAACGCGAGCGACGCGGCATCCGTCGTCTCGGCCGTGATCGGCGCGAAGGCGTCGAATCCGTCGGCCGTCACGCGGTCGAGCAGGGCGCGCAGGTTCTTCGTGCGGCGTTCGAGGCGCACGCGGGTTCCGGATGCCACGAGCTCGCCCTTCACGGCGAGGAGCGTCGCGGGCGGGGTCTCGGCGTCGTACACGAGCACGACCGCGCGAGGCTTGGCGTCGTGGCGCATCTCGAGCAGGTCGACGATGCGCTCGAAGCCGATGGAGAAGCCGCACGCGGGCACATCCTGACCGAGGAATCGTCCGATCATGCCGTCGTAGCGGCCGCCGCCGCCGAGCGAGTAGTCGAGGTTGGGGTGGGCGACCTCGAAGATCGTGCCCGTGTAGTAGCCCATGCCGCGAACGAGCGTGGGGTCGAACTCGATCGCCGCGTCGGGGAGGGCGTCGCGGAGCTCCCGCAGAGCAGCGAAGGCGTCGAGGTCGAGCCAGGCCGGGGGCGGCACGATGCCGTCGGCGAGGTGCCAGTCGGCGTTCGCGAGCGCTTCGAGCTCGGCGGCGACGTCGGTGCTGAGCCCCGTCGAGGCATCCGTCGGCTCGACACCGAGCTCGCGCAGTTCGGCGGCGACGCCCGCGGGGCCGATCTTGTCGAGCTTGTCGATCGTGATGAGGGCGCGCTCGCGCACCTCGGGGGGCACGGCCCACGAGTCGAGGATGCCGGCGAGGATGCGACGGTCGTTCAAGCGGATGACACAACCGCCGAGACCCAGGGCATCGAGCGTCGCGACCGTCGCCGTGAGGAGCTCGAGCTCGGCAAGGTGGCCGGCCTCGCCGATGATGTCGATGTCGCACTGCACGAACTGCCGGTAGCGGCCCTTCTGCGGGCGTTCGGCACGCCAGACCGGTGCGATCTGGATCGAGCGGAACACGGGCGGGAGCGCCGCGCGGTGCGTGGCGTAGAAGCGCGCGAGCGGCACGGTGAGGTCGTAGCGCAAGCCGAGGTCGGCGAGCGAGAGTGCGTCGACGCCCTCAGCGGCGCGCTCGAGGTCTTCGGCCGTGAGCCCGCGCCTCATGACCGCGAAGGCGAGCTTCTCGTTGTCGCCGCCGAGCCCCGCGTGCAGTCGCGACGAATCCTCCATGACGGGCGTCTCGATCTCGTCGAAGCCGTGTGCGGCATAGACGTCGCGGATGACGCCGAGGGCGTGCTCGCGCACGGCCTTCTCGGCCGGGAGGAAGTCGCGCATTCCACGCGGTGGGGTGACGGAGGCGGCCATGCCGTCCATTCTGTCAGCGGCACGAGCTGTGACTGCTCACCCCAGGTCGAGGTCGACGTCGCGCGCGACGGCTGCCCGGCGAAGCGCGTCCATCTCGTCGATGCCGACCGCGAGGTAGATGTGCAGGCCGTCGGCGTCGTCGCGCACGAGGTACTCGTAGTCGCTCGTCACGATGAGCTCGTCGGCGTCGTCGAGGTAGCTCCAGCGCAACCGCACCGTGGAGATGCGATCGGTGAGGGCGCTGATCGCGCGGATCTCCGGCACGGCCGAGTCGAGCCCGAGCCGGCGGTAGAGCGGATACGACGAGGCGAGCGCATCGGCGAGGTCGGCTCGGCTCTCGAGGGCGCCCGCGAAGTCGTCGGTGATGAGCATGCCCGGCAGTCCCCAGAGCCTCGCCGTCGCCTCCGCGTCGAAGGCACGCAACGCCTCGGCGTAGCGGTCGAAGAACTCGGAGAGGCGCTGCTCCTCGATGCCCATGCCCCAGACGCTACGCCGACGGCGCGGCATCCGCGATCCGACCCGCCGCCGAAGCCGGGCGGCGAGCGCCGCTACCCCGCGGCGCCCTGCTGCTCCGCAGCGCGCACGTCGTCTTCGAGGGCGCGCACGGCGTGCCGGAGCGCCCGTTCGGCGTCGAGTCCGCCGGCACGTGCAGCCGCGACGGTCGCGAGGAGCGCGGCACCGAGTTCAGCCTCGTCGGCGAACACCGGGACATCGGATGCCGCCCCGGATGCGACATCCGTCACGCCGACCTTCTCGGCCTTGCCGAGCACCTTCTGCGCGAGCGCGAGCGCCGGCATGCCGCGCGGGATGCCGTCGAGCACGCTCGTGCGATGCGGCTTCTCGTCGGCTTTCAGCTCGTCCCAGAACGAGACGACGTCGGCCGCGGTCTCGGCCGTGCGGTCGCCGCCGAAGACGTGCGGATGCCGCGACACCATCTTCGCGGTCATGTGCGCCGCGACGTCGTGGATGTCGAAGCGCTCGCCATCGGTGTGCGCGGCGATGTCAGCGTGGAAGAGCACTTGGTAGAGCACGTCGCCGAGCTCCTCGATCATCTCGTCGCGGTCGCCCGACTCGATGGCGTCGATGAGCTCCCAGCTCTCCTCGACGAGGTACTGCACGAGCGAGGCGTGCGTCTGGTCGGCGTCCCACGGGCAGCCGCCCGGTGCGCGAAGCAGCGCGACGGTGTCGATGAGCTCGTCGAGGTGCGTGGTCGCGCGCGCGGTGGATTCCGCCGTGCTCCCTGGTCGGATGTCGCCCACGATCGCTCCCGTCCGGGCGGAGCCCCGCCCTCGCAGCAATGGTAGGCGCTCGATGCCGCCCGCCCGATAGGATCGGACGCGGAGTGCCGGGAAGTCTGGTCGGCCGGCGGGAGACCGTCGTCATCACGTCTTCCCGCGCCGCACCGCCATCGACGGGCGTCGCCGAACAGGGGTCTACATGGTTCGCGAGTACTCGATCGCCCTGGCGCGCAACTTCCTCGGTGACGCGCCCCGCTGGTACAAGATGACGATCGTCGCGTTCCTGGCGCTGAATCCGCTCTTCCTCCTCGCGCTCGGGCCCTTCGCCACCGGCTGGATCTTCGTCGCCGAGTTCATCTTCACGCTCGCCATGGCGCTCAAGTGCTACCCGCTCCAGCCCGGCGGCCTCATCGCGATCGAGGCCGTCGTCATCGGCATGACGAGCCCCGAGAGCGTGTACCACGAGACACAGGCGAACTTCGCGGTCATCCTGCTGCTGATGTTCATGGTCGCGGGCATCTACTTCATGCGGGAGCTGCTGCTGGTGGTGTTCACCAAGCTGCTCGTCGCAGTGCGCTCCAAGCTCTTGCTCTCGCTCACCTTCACGGGTGTCGCGGCGCTGCTCTCGGCGTTCCTCGATGCGCTGACCGTTGTCGCGGTCATCATCGCGGTCGCGACCGGGCTCTACGCGGTCTACCACCGCTTCGCGTCGAATCGTGCCGTCGACGACGACCACGATCACGAGGACGACGAACTCGTGAACGACCCGATGCGGGGCGACCTCGATCGCTTCCGCCACTTCCTGCGCAACATCATGATGCACGCAGCGGTCGGCACCGCGCTCGGCGGACTCGCGACGCTCGTGGGCGAGCCGCAGAACCTCCTCATCGGCGAGCTCGTCGGATGGGGCTTTGTCGAGTTCCTGCTGCAGATGCTGCCGGTCTCGATTCCCGTCCTGATCGTCGGACTCCTCACGACCGTCGTCCTCGAGAAGACCCGCTGGTTCGGCTACGGCGCCGAGTTGCCCGCCTCGGTGCGCGAGGTCATGGAGCGGTGGGAGCGTGCGGAGGCGGCCAAGAGCGGCCCCCGTCGCCGCGCCCGGCTCACGGTCCAGGCCTTCACCGCGGTCGCGCTCGTCGCAGCGCTCGCGCTTCACCTCGCGGAGGTCGGACTCATCGGTCTCATGGTGATCGTCATCGCGACGTCGTTCAACGGCGTCATCCACGAGCACTCGCTCGGGCACGCCTTCGGGGAGGCGCTGCCGTTCACGGCGCTGCTCGTGACGTTCTTCGCGATCGTCGCCGTGATCAACGACCAGGGCCTGTTCACGCCGGTCATCGATCTCGTGCTCGCGCAAGACGGGCCGCAGCAACTCACGTGGCTTTTCATCGCCTCGGGCGTGCTCTCGGCCATCAGCGACAACGTCTTCGTCGCGACCGTGTACATCACCGAAGTCGCGAACGCCTTCAACGCCGGCACGATCGATCGCGAGCAGTTCGAGGCGCTCGCGATCGCCGTGAACGCGGGCACGAATGTGCCGAGCATCGCGACGCCGAACGGTCAGGCCGCCTTCCTGTTCCTCCTCACCTCGGCACTCGCGCCGCTCATCCGGCTCGGCTACGTGCAGATGCTCTGGATGGCCCTGCCGTACACGATCACGATGACGACGACGGGATTGCTCGCGATGAACTTCCTGGTCTAGCGACTGGTCGGGCGCTCGGCCGGGCCGTCAGGCGGTGGCGGATGCGTCGACCGCGACCTCGGGCACCGGGAAGATCGCCGTGATCAGCTTGGCGACCCACTCGATGAGCTCGCCGTCGCCGAGCGGCTCGCCGTCTCGCACCGGGAACGGCACGAGGATGACGTCGTTCTGCGCGAAGTGCCGGGCACCCGGGTAGAGCCGCTCGAGGCGAACGCGTCGCGAGTCGGGGATCGCCGCGGGCGCGATGCGGAGCTTCGAACCCGTTGCGATGACCTCGGAGAGACCCGCGAGCTGCGCCCGCCGGCGAAGCCGCGAGATCGCGATGAGGTGCTTGACGGCGTCGGGCGGCGATCCGTAGCGGTCGACGAGCTCGTCGAGCACCGCGTCGATCTGGCCCTCCTTCGCCGCTGGACCGCTCGCGGCCGAGAGCTTCTGGTACGCCTCGAGCCGGAGCCGCTCACTGTCGACGTATTCCTCGGGGATGTGCGCGTCGACGGGAAGCTCGAGCCGCAGCTCGGTCTGCCCTTCGGCGACGTCGCCGCGGAACGCGGACACGGCTTCGCCGATCATGCGCAGGTAGAGGTCGAACCCGACGCCCGCGATGTGCCCGGCCTGCTCGGCTCCGAGGAGGTTGCCCGCGCCGCGGATCTCGAGGTCTTTCAGCGCCACCTGGATGCCGCTGCCGAGCTCGTTGTTCGCAGCGATGGTCGAGAGCCGGTCGTGCGCGGTCTCGGAGAGGGGCTTCTGCGGGTCCCACAGGAAGTACGCGTACGCGCGCTCGCGGCCACGACCGACGCGGCCGCGCAACTGGTGCAGCTGCGAGAGCCCGTACTTGTCGGCGCGGTCGATGATGATCGTGTTCGCGTTGGTGATGTCGAGGCCGGTCTCGATGATGGTCGTCGAGACGAGCACGTCGAACTTGCGCTCCCAGAAGTCGACGACGATCTGCTCGAGCACGTGCTCGTTGAGCTGGCCGTGGGCCACGGCGATGCGCGCCTCGGGCACGAGCTCGGCGAGCTGCGCCGCGACCCGGTTGATCGACGACACACGGTTGTGCACGAAGAAGATCTGGCCCTCGCGCAGCATCTCGCGGCGGATCGCCGCGGCGACCTGCTGCTCGGAATACGGCCCGACGAACGTGAGGATCGGATGCCGGTCTTCGGGCGGGGTCGCGAGGGTCGACATCTCACGGATGCCGGTGACGGCCATCTCGAGCGTGCGCGGGATCGGCGTCGCGCTCATGGCCAGGATGTCGACGTTGGTCTTCAGCTTCTTCAGCGCGTCTTTGTGTTCGACGCCGAAGCGCTGCTCTTCGTCGACGATGAGCAGGCCCACGTCTTTGAACTTGATCTGCTCGGTGAGGAGCCGATGCGTGCCGATCACGAGGTCGATCGTGCCGTCGGCGAGCCCGGCGATCGTCTCGCGTGCCTCCTTGTCGGTCTGGAAGCGCGAGAGTGCCCGCACGTGCACGGGGAATCCGGCGAAGCGCTCGGTGAACGTCTCGAAGTGCTGCTTCACGAGCAGCGTCGTCGGCACGAGCATCGCCACTTGCTTGCCGTCTTGGATGGCCTTGAAGGCGGCCCGCACGGCGACCTCGGTCTTGCCGAATCCGACGTCGCCCGCGAGGAGGCGGTCCATGGGGATGGGCCGCTCCATGTCGGCCTTCACCTCGTCGATCGTCTGCACCTGGTCGGGCGTCTCGGTGTAGGGGAACGCCTCTTCCAGCTCGTGCTGCCAGGGAGTGTCGGGGCCGAACGCGTGGCCCTTCGCGGCCATGCGCGCCGAATAGAGCTTCACGAGCTCGACGGCGATCTCGCGCACGGCCTTGCGGGCTCGGCCCTTCGCCTGCGACCAGTCACTGCCGCCCATCTTCGAGAGCGACGGCGCCTCGCCGCCGACGTAGCGGCTGAGCAGGTCGAGCTGGTCGGTGGGCACGTAGAGCTTGTCGCCGGCCTGTCCGCGCTTGGACGGCGCGTACTCGATCACGAGGTACTCGCGCACCGCGGTGGGTGCCTGCTGGATCCCGGCGGTGCGGCTGGGGCCGGTGGGCCGACTGCCGGTTGCGACTTCGCGCTGCACCATCACGACGAACCGGCCGATGCCGTGGGTCTGGTGCACGACGTAGTCGCCGGCCTTCAGCTGCAGGGGGTCGACGACGTTGCGCCTCCGGCTCGCGAGCTTCTTGCCCTGCCGCGCGTCGTACCCTGCTGCGCGACCGTAGAACTCGGCCTCGGCGATCAAGCCGAGCTTGGCCTCGGGCACCTCGAAGCCGCGCGCCGCGTCGGCCTGCACGAGGAACGCGACGCCGGGTTCGAGCACGGCCGGCACCTCGTCGACGATGCGTGCCGCGAGACCCTGTTCGGCGAGCACGTCGCGTGCACGCTCCACCAGTCCGTGACCGGCGGATGCCACGACGAGGCTCCACCCTTCGCGGAGACGCTCTGCGGCGTGATCGACGGCCCCGGCGACGTTGCCCTGGAAGCTCGGCACGGCGTTCGCGGCGAGGCGGATGTAGGAGGCATCCGCGATGGCACCGCCGCCCGACGCGCCTGACGCGCTCGACCCGCTCGAGCCGCTCACGACCTCGGCCGCGTCGCCCAGGTCGAACCCGCTGAACGTCCACCACACGCGTCGCGGATCGGGCTCGCCCGGCGCGCTGAAGAGCGCCGCCTCGCGCAAGGCGCGCATCGTGAGGAAATCGCCCGCGGCGAGATCGATCGGCGCCTCGGCACCCGCGGTCGCGGCGCTCCACGCGGCGGCCAGGAACTCACGGTTCGTCTCGCCGAGGCTCACTGCGCGGCCGGCCACCCGCTCGGGGGCGAGCACGGCGACCGCAGCCCCCTCGGGCAGGTAGCGCGTGAGCGGCACGAGCCGGTCGAGGAGTGCCGGCGCAAGGGACTCCATGCCCTCGACGGGGATGCCCTCGGCGACCTTCTCGAGCAACCCGGAGAGGCTCGGGAACTCGTGCACCATCTCTCGCGCGCGCTGGCGCACCGCTGGCGTGAGCAGGAGCTCGCGACTCGGTGAGAGCTCGACCCGCTCGATCGGCTCGGGCAGCGAACGCTGGTCGGCGACCGAGAACGAGCGGAGCTCCTCGACCTCGTCGCCGAAGAACTCGACGCGCACCGGGTGGTCGGCCGTGGGCGGGAACACGTCGAGGATGCCGCCGCGCACCGCGAACTCGCCGCGCCTGGCCACCATGTCGACTCGGGAATATGCGAGGTCGACGAGCTTCGACGAGATCTCGGCGAGGTCGTAGCCGCGCCCGCCCGCGACGAGTTCGACGGGAGCGAGTTCGGCCAGGTTGTCGGCGAGGGGCTGCAATGCGGACCGGACCGAGGCGACGATGACGAGCGGATGCCGCGACGCGGCCTGCTGCCACTCGTGCATGCGCCGCAGCGCATGGAGTCGCCGGCCCACCGTCTCGGCGCTCGGGCTCAGCCGCTCGTGCGGCAGCGTCTCCCACGCGGGGAACTCGAGGATCTCGGCGTCGCCGAGGTAGGGCGCGATCGAGGCGCGCACCGACTCGCCCTCTCGGCTCGTCGCCGTGACCACGAGCAGCGACGGCGGCAGCCCCGCCTCGGCACGCCGGCGGAGCAGGCCTGCCAGCAGCGGCGCGTCGAGTCCGTCGGGAGCTGAGAAGTCGGCGTTCCTCGTGGCCTGCGCGAGCGCGCCGTCGATCGTGGAGGCGCGGGAGAGCGCCGTGAGCAAGCCATCGAGTGTCACCGCACGAGTCTACGCGCGGCATCCGACGCTCCGGCCGGGCCGTTGCACAGATGACCGTGCACAGATGACCGTCGGCGCGTGCCGATACGATGGGCGCCGCACGTAACACCAGGAGGCCCACCGACATGATCATCGCCGCCGCCGATGGATCGGCCCTCGGCAACCCGGGCCCGGCCGGTTGGGCCTGGTTCGTCGACGAGTCGCGCTGGGCGGCCGGTGGCTGGAAGCACGCCACGAACAACCAGGGCGAGCTGAAGGCCGTGCTCGAGCTCTTCCGCGCGACCGCGCACCTCGACGACGAGCTCCTCGTGCAGTGCGACAGCCAGTACGTGATCAACTCGGTGACCAAGTGGATGCCCGGCTGGAAGCGCAAGGGATGGCGCAAGGCCGACGGCAAGCCCGTCATGAACGTCGACCTCCTGCGCGAGCTCGACGAGGCGATCGCCGGTCGCCGGTACCGCTTCGAGTGGGTGAAGGGGCACATCGGCCATGAGCTGAACGAAGCGGCCGACCTCCGTGCTCGCGCGGTCGCCGAGGCCTACCAGCGCGGCCTCGAGATCCCGACCGGTCCGGGGTGGGGCGGTACTGCTCCGACGGATGCCGCTGCGCCCGAGCCGCAGGTCGAGCCCCTTCTTCCCGACACCGACCTCGTGCCGCCGCCCGACGTCGTACCGCCGCTCGACGACGACCGCTCCCCCGGCGACGCGGCGCTCTTCGAGTTCGACGACCCGTCGGCCGACTGGCTGACGATGACCCTCGAGCTCACGACCGAGGAGCACACCCGCCTCGTCGAACGTGCCCGAGCTGCCGGCGTGCCGCCGGAGGAGTTCCTACGCGGCCTCATCTGAGCGGATGCCGCCCCGGCAACGCCGGGGCCAGGCTCAGGCCGGAGAGTGGAAGCGCTGCTGTGCCGCGACGAGGCCGTCGCTCACGACCGCCTCGACGGCGTCGGCGGCATCCGAGAGCAGGTTCGGCAACATGCCCCGCTCGGTGCCGGAGAAGTCCTTCAGCACGAAGTCGGCGGCGTCCTGCCGGCCGGGAGGCCGGCCGATGCCGACCCGCACCCGCGTGAAGTCGCCGGAGTCGAGGGCCTTCGCGATGTCGCGCAGGCCGTTGTGGCCGCCATGCCCGCCGCCGTGCTTCAGGCGCACGGTGTCGAAGGGGATGTCGAGCTCGTCGTGTACGACGATGAGCCGGCTCGGGGCGAGCGAATAGAACTTGAGGAGCGCCGAGACCGGCCCTCCCGAGGTGTTCATGTAGCCGTTGGGCTTCGCGATGACGAGCTTCGGGCCGCCGGGGCGCACGAATCCCTCGGCGACGCGCGCGGGCGTCTTGTGGGTCTTGAAGGCGGCGCCGAGGCGAGCGGCGAGCGCATCGGCGACCATCTCGCCCACATTGTGCCGATTGCCGGCGTACTGCGCGCCGGGATTGCCCAAGCCGACGACGAGCCACGTGTTCTCAGCCACGGCGTCGTCCTTCCGGCGGGGTCGCAGCAGGTCGAGAAAGCCCATGTCGCCTCCCTGCTGGTGGAAATGAGGTGGGGCCCGCGGCCCGCAGTCCGAGCGTACCCGGATGCGGCGCCGCAGGCCCCGTTCGTTCGGTGACTACTCGGACTCGGCCGGAGCCGCCTCGGCGGGCGCCTCTTCGGCTGCTGCCTCGGCGGCGGCCTCAGCGGCCTCCTCGCCGAGGTCGACCTTCTGCGGCTCGTGCACGAGCACGACGAGCGTCTCGGGGTCGCTGAGCAGCGTCGAGCCGCTGGGGAGCTCGACGTCCTTCGCGTGGATCTGCGCGCCGTCTTCGAGGCCCTCGATGCTCACGACGACGTTCTCGGGGATGTGCGTGGCCTCGGCCTCGATCAGGAGGGTCTTCGCGTCGAGGTCGGCGATCGTGCCGGGGTACGACTCGCCCGAGAGGTGCACAGGAACCTCGACCTGGACCTTCTCACCCTTGCGCACGACGATGAGGTCGAGGTGCTCGATGATCTGGCGCACCGGGTCCTTCTGCACGTCCTTCACGAGGGCGAGCTGGCTCTTGCCCTCGATCTGCAGGTCGAGCAGGGCGTTCGCCTTGCGGATGATGAGGCCGATCTGGTGCGCCGGAAGGGCGAGGTGGCGGGGGTCGGTGCCGTGCCCGTAGAGCACGGCCGGGATCTTGCCGGAGGCGCGGAGCTTGCGGGCCGCGCCCTTGCCGAAGGACTCGCGCGCGTCGGCGACGACCTTGTTGTCTTCATCCATGGTGATTCTCCTTGCGGGCTCTCGGCCCAGATCATGTGTCTGTTGTTTCGACTCGAACGCGCGCACTCGAGGTGCGCTGTAGCGTGAGGAAAGCCCTGAAGCCCGCTTCACCGCGTCGATCACGGATGCCGCGATCAGGACGAACCCGATCGCACGGCATCCCTCGCCGAAGTTCAACGGCCGAGTCTACCAGCTGTCGCGCTTGGGGCTCACGGGCCGGCTCTCCCCACCCCCACGGTCACCAAAGGTCATCCGGACGCCGGGATCTGCGCAGTGTCGTTACGCTTGATCCGAATCCCGACAAAAACTATGGAAGCGTCGCGCCCACGGGGCGATGCGAGGAGGAAAGATGGCGGACAGCCGGGCAGCAGCGAACATCGGCGTCGTCGGAATGGCGGTCATGGGGTCCAACCTCGCCCGCAATCTGGCGAGTCGCGAGGGCAACACGGTCGCCGTGTTCAACCGCTCTCCCGAGCGCACGCGCACCCTCGTGGGCGAGCACCCCGAGGCCGGGTTCGTCGCCACCGAGAGCTACGACGAGTTCGTCGCCTCGCTCGCCAAGCCGCGCACCGCGGTCATCATGGTGCAGGCCGGCAAGGGCACCGACGCCGTGATCTCCGAGCTCGTCTCCCGTTTCGAGCCGGGCGACATCATCGTCGACGGCGGCAACGCGAACTTCCTCGACACGATCCGCCGCGAGAAAGAGATCAGCCCGAGCGGCATCCACTTCGTCGGCGCCGGCATCTCGGGCGGCGAAGAGGGCGCACTGAAGGGCCCGAGCATCATGCCCGGCGGCAGCGCCGAGTCCTACGAGACCCTCGGCCCGATCCTCTCCTCGATCGCGGCGATCGCCGAGGGCGAGCCGTGCGTCACGCACGTCGGCACCGACGGTGCCGGCCACTTCGTGAAGATGGTGCACAACGGCATCGAGTACGCCGACATGCAGCTCATCGCCGAGGCCTACGACCTCATCCGCCAGGGCACCGGCAAGTCCCCCGCCGAGATCGCCGACATCTTCGCCGAGTGGAACACCGGCGAGCTCGAGAGCTACCTCATCGAGATCACGGCCGAAGTGCTCCGGCAGACGGATGCCGCGACCGGCCAGCCCCTCGTCGACGTCATCCTCGACCAGGCCGGCGCCAAGGGCACCGGCGCGTGGACCGTGCAGAACGCCCTCGACCTCGGCGTGCCGGTATCGGGCATCGCCGAAGCGGTCTTCGCCCGCAGCCTCTCGTCGCGACCCGCCCAGCGTGCGGCCGCACGCGACCTCCCGGGCCCCTCGGGCGACTGGCGTCCCGACGACGAAGACGCATTCGTCGAAGATGTGCGCCGGGCGCTCTACGCGTCGAAGATCATCGCCTACTCGCAGGGCTTCGACGAGATCGTCGCCGGCGCCGAGCAGTTCGGCTGGGAGATCAAGAAGGGCGACATCGCGAAGATCTGGCGCGCCGGCTGCATCATCCGCGCCCGGTTCCTCAACCGCATCGCCGACGCCTACAGCGACGACCCCGAGCTCGTGGTCCTCGTGTCGGCCCCCTACTTCCGCGACGCCGTCGCCGGCACGCAAGACAGCTGGCGGCGTGTCGTCGCCGCGGCAGCCTACGCCGGCATCCCGACGCCCGCGTTCTCGTCGTCGCTCGCGTACTACGACGGCCTGCGTGCACCGCGACTTCCCGCGGCACTCGTGCAGGGCCAGCGCGACTTCTTCGGCGCCCACACCTACAAGCGCGTCGACAAGCCCGGCGTGTTCCACACGCTCTGGTCGGGCGACCGCACCGAGATCGAGACGTCGCCCTCCTCGCACTGACGAGGGCGCGCTGACGCAGGTGCTCATGACCACCCCGCCACGTGGCACGCCGGTCGGCGTCGCCGCCGCGCTCCTCGCGAGCGTCGGCGGCGGCGGCACGGCGTTTCTCGGAGGCGCGTCATGAGCGACCGCCACCACGAGCTCGACGGCGATCCGTTCGACGACGACCGGCCGGTGTTCGGCGAGCGTCGGCGGCGTGCGCTCCGCGTGGTCGTGCTCATCGCCGTCGGGGCGCTCGTGCTGCCCATCGTGCTCTCCATCTACGGCGTCGCGCGCGCGGCGGCCGACCGGGCCTGTGCCCAGTACGTCGCCGCGTACGACGCCGATGCCCTCGGATCCCGCGTCTCCTTCGAGCTGTTCGCCCGCGGCGGTCCCGGCTGGCAGTGCTTCGCCACCGCGGGCCACGGCAACGACGCGCACATCGCGAACCTCGGCCTGCTGCCGAGCGCGCCGCGCTTCCAGATCATCGACGAGCGCGAGAGCTGAGGCCAGTCCAGCCCCCAGTCAGTCGGCGGATGCCGCCGGCTCGTCGGGCAGGAAGACCCGCTTGTACTTGCGCCCGTCGGGAAGCTCCACCGTCTCGGCGTGCAGCAGCCCGCGGTTGACCCGCTGGTAGATCGCCTGCGGCGTCACGCCGAGTCGTTTCGCGGCTTCAGCGACGCCGAGCCCGGGCAACTCGGTCGGCGCGCTCGACGGACGATCGCGCTTGCGGCGACGGCTGGCCTCCTGGCGTGCCGCGATCGCGTCGTCGTCGCCGGCCCAGCGGTACTTCGCGGCCGAGGGGCTGAGCCCCGCGGCATCCGCGATCTCCTCCCAGGCCTCGCCCGCGTCGAGCGCCTCACGCACGGCGTTGAGCGATGCCGGGTCGGCCTCGAGAGCGGTGATGAGCGAGCGGATGCCGCGGAGCCGCTCGAGCGGCGTGACCCGCGTCGCCTCGTCGCCACCGCCGTCGCCCAGCGCGTCGAGCGCGACCAACTCGGCGAGGGCCCGGGCCGACTCGGCTGACAGGAATGGCATCGCGGCCCCGTTCATGCGTTGAGCAGGGCGTTGCGCACCTGGCGGCGCAGCACCTTGCCGATGAGCGAGCGCGGCAGGTCGTCGACCTGCACGACGCGCTTGGGCACCTTGTAGGCGGTGAGCTCGTCGCGCGCGAGAGCGCGGATGGACGCCTCGTCGAGCGTCGCGCCGTCGCGCAGCACGACGACGGCCACGACCTGCTCGCCGGAGTGGTCGTCGGGGAGCCCGACCACCGCAACGTCTTCGACGTCGGGATGGCGGCGGATCGCCTCTTCGACCTCGCTCGGAGCCACGTTGAAGCCGCCCGTGATGATGAGCTCCTTGATGCGATCGACGACGCGCACGAAGCCCGCCTCGTCGACCGTGACGATATCGCCAGTGCGGAACCATCTGGCGCCGCCGTCGGTCGCCGGCACGAACACCGCCTCGGTCTCCTCGGGCTTCAGCCAGTACCCCGAGAACACCTGCGGGCCGCGCACGATGAGCTCGCCCTCGGCGCCGGGCTCGCGATCGACCGTGGGGTCGTCAGGATCGACGACACGGATCTCGGTGCTCGGGAGCGGCACCCCCACGCTCCCGATCTTGCGGTTGGCGGCGATCGGGTTGGCCATGAGCACCGGGGAGGTCTCGGAGAGCCCGTAGCCCTCGACGAGGACTCCTCCGGTCGCGGCCTCCCACGGCTCGACGACCTCGGTCGAGAGCGGCATCGCGCCCGAGATCGCGATCCGGATGCCGGCGAGCGACACGCCCTTGGCCGCTGCGGCCTTGGTGAGCCGGTCGTAGATCGGCGGCACCGCGGGAAAGAAGGTCGGCGGTCGCCGCTTCACGACCTTCAGCACGAGGTCGGGATCGAACCTCGGGAAGAGCACGAGCCGCGAGCCCATGCTCGTCGCGAACGCGAGGCAGAGGGTGAGCCCGTAGGCGTGGAACATCGGCAGCACCCCGTAGACGACCGAGGTGCCGCGCTCGATCGCCGGCACCCACGCCCGAGCCTGCGCGGCGTTCGCGCACAGGTTCGCGTGGGTGAGGATGGCGCCCTTCGGGCGCCCGGTGGTGCCGCTCGTGTACTGGATGAGCGCGACGTCGTCGACGCCCGGCGTGGGCACCTCGGCGCCGACGCGGGCTGAGGCGACGAGCTCGTGCCACGGTGTCGTGCCGCGCACCTTCGTGGTGAGGGCGGCACGCGACTCCCGCGCCTTCGCCACGGGCAGCCGCAGTGCCACACGCGTGAGGAGGGGCATCGCCCGGGTCACGTCGACCGACACGATCGAGCTGACCGCGACATCCGCTGGGAAGTCCTGGATCGTCTCGACGACCTTGTTCCACGCGATCACGACGCGCGCACCGTGGTCTTCGAACTGGTGGCGCAACTCGCGCGGCGTGTAGAGCGGGTTGTGCTCCACGACGATCGCGCCGAGGCGCAGCACTGCGTAGAACGCCACCACGTGCTGCGGGCAGTTCGGCAGCACGATCGCGACCGGGTCGCCGTGCTTCACGCCGAGGCGACGGAGGCCCTCGGCGGCCCGCTCGACCTGCTCGCCGAGCTCGGCGTACGTCGTGGTGCGGCCGAAGAACTCGAGCGCGACGTGGTCGCCATACTGCTCGACCGAAGCGTGAAGCAAGTCGTAGAGCGACCCCTCCTGCGGCTCGATATCGGTGGGCACTCCCTCGGCGTAGCTCGAGACCCAGGGGCGCGGCGTCGTGACGGGCATCAGGCCGCGCCGTCGAACATGCTCGTCACCGACCCGTCTTCGAACACCTCGTGGATCGCGCGGGCGAGCAGCGGCGCGATCGGCAGGACCGTGAGCCGATCCCAGCGCTTCTCCATGGGAACCGGCAGGGTGTCGGTCACGACGACGTGGTCGATGGCAGCGCTCTGCAGGATCTCTGCCGCCGGGCTGGAGAACACCGCATGCGTCGCGGCGACGACGACGCCGATGGCACCGTTCGCCTTCAGCGCCTCGGCGGCCTTGACGATCGTGCGCCCCGTGTCGATGAGGTCGTCGACGAGCAGACACACGCGGCCCTCGACGTCGCCGACGATCTCGTGCACCGAGACCTGGTTCGGCACGAGCGGGTCGCGGCGCTTGTGGATGATGGCGAGCGGCGCGCCGAGCTTGTCGCTCCAGATGTCGGCGACGCGAACGCGGCCCATGTCGGGCGAGACGACCGCGAGGGTCGAGGTGTCGAGCTTCTCCTTGAAGTACTCGAGCAGCACCGGCATCGCGAAGAGGTGGTCGACCGGGCCGTCGAAGAAGCCCTGGATCTGGGCGGCGTGCAGGTCGATCGACATGATGCGGTCGGCGCCGGCCGCCTTGAAGAGGTCGGCGACGAGTCGTGCCGAGATCGGCTCGCGGCCGCGGCCCTTCTTGTCTTGCCGGGCGTACGGATAGAACGGGGCGACGACCGTGATGCGCTTCGCGGACGCACGCTTCAGGGCATCGATCATGATGAGCTGCTCCATGAGCCACTCGTTGATCGGTGCCGTGTGGGACTGGATCACGAATGCGTCGGAGCCGCGCACGCTCTCGTCGTAGCGGGCGTAGATCTCACCGTTGGCGAAGGTGCGCGCATCGGTCGGGACCAGGTCTGCACCGAGCTCTTCCGCGATCTGCTCGGCGAGTTCGGGGTGCGCCCGCCCCGAGACGAGCACGAGCCGTTTCGATCCGGTGGTCTCGATTGCAGCCATATGGTCTGTCCTCTCCACCCGCCTCGGCCGGTGCGTTCAGTCGGCGGCGGGGCCGGAGGCCTCTCCGGCTGCCGTGGCCGCCTGGGCGGACGCGGTGCCGGGTCGGTGCTTCTCGACCCATCCCTCGATGTTGCGCTGCGGAGCCACGTTCACGGCGAGCGCGCCGGCGGGGATGTCTTTTCGGACGACGGTGCCGGCGCCTGTGTAGGCTCCGTCGCCAATCCTAACGGGCGCGACGAAGACGCCGTGCGACCCGGTGCGCACCTGTGAGCCGATCTCGGAGCTGTGCTTGTTCACGCCGTCGTAGTTCGCGAAGATCGAGCCGGCGCCGATGTTCGAACCCTCGCCGATGGTCGCGTCGCCGACGTACGAGAGGTGCGGCACCTTGCTGCCCTCGCCGATCTTGGCGTTCTTCGTCTCGACGAACGTGCCGATCTTGCCGTCGGCGCCGAGCACCGTGCCCGCACGAAGATACGCGAAGGGGCCGACGGATGCCCCGGCGCCGATCACCGAGAGCGTGGCGTCGGTGCGCTTCACCGTGGCGTTCTCGCCGATCTCGCAATCGACGAGCGTCGTGTCGGGACCGATGACGGCGCCGGAGGCGATGACCGTGGCGCCCTTCAGCTGGGTGCCCGGGCGGATCGTGACGTCGGGTTCGATGCGCACCGCGAGATCGATCCACGTGGTGGCCGGGTCGTCGATCGTGACGCCGTTCAACTGCCAGCCGCGCACGATGAGGGCGTTCAGCCGGGCGGCCGTCTCGGACAGCTGGGCGCGGTCGTTGATGCCCGCGACGAGCCACGGCTCGGAGACGGGCACGGCTTCCACCTCGGACCCGGCCGAGCGCAAGAGGCCGATGACGTCGGTGAGGTACTTCTCGCCTTGCGAGTTCTCGGTCGTGAGGTTCGCGAGCTGGTCGCGCAGCGCGCTCGCGCCGAAGGCGTAGATGCCGGCGTTGATCTCATCGATCGCTCGCTCGTCGTCGGAGGCGTCCTTCTGCTCGACGATGCGGTCGAACGCCCCCGCCGTGTCGCGCACGACTCGCCCGTAGCCCGACGGGTCGTCGTAGACGGCCGAGAGCACGGATGCCGCAGCGGCTCGCGAGCGGTGGCGCTCGAGGAATCGCGTGAGCGTCTCTGCGTCGAGGAGCGGCACGTCGCCGTTCAGCACGAGCACCTCGCCCGCGAAGTCAGCGGGCAGCGCCGCCATCGCCTGCTCGACCGCCCGCCCGGTGCCGGGAATCTCGTCTTGATCGACGATCGCGGCGCCGGGGAACTCGGCCTCGACGGCCTCGGCGACCCGGTCGCGTTCGTGACGCACCACGGCCACCACGTGCGCGGCGTCGAGCGCCCGCGCCGTCGCGAGCACGTGCGCGACGATCGGCGCGCCGGCGAGCGGATGCAGCAACTTCGGTGTCGCGGACTTCATGCGCGTGCCCTGGCCGGCCGCCAGGATGATGATGGCGAGATTGTGATCCATGCTCCGCCACCAGGATTCGAACCTGGACCGAACAGCTCCAAAGGCTGCCGTGCTGCCGTTACACTATGGCGGATCGCGCGGGGCCTGTGGCGATCGCGCGACAACCAGTCTGCCATGAGCAAGTGAGTGCTCAGGGGCATCCGTCCCCCTGACCGCGTGAGTTGCGGCTCGGGAGATGCGCCTCGCGGGATAATGGGCGGATGACGGATGCAGACGAAGTCGACCGAATCGTCGGCGACTGGGAACGGGAGCGGCCCGATCTCGACTTCGCTCCGCTGCAGGTGCTCTCGCGAGTCGCGAGGCTCGCGAAGCACCTCGACCGGGCACGCCGCCAGGCATTCACGCGATCCGAACTCGAGTCGTCGGAGTTCGACGTGCTCTCCGCGCTTCGCCGCGCCGGCACGCCTTACCGGCTCTCCCCCAAGCAATTGCTGCAGCAGACCCTCGTCTCGAGCGGCACCATGACGAACCGCATCGATCGGCTCGTCGAGCGCGGACTCGTCACCCGGCAGACGGACCCGAACGACGGCCGCGGCATCCTCGTCGAGATGAGCCCCGCAGGCCTTACGAGAGTGGACGCCGCGATCACGCGCCTCGTCGATGCCGAGGCTGAACTGCTCGAGAGCCTGCCCGCGTCCGAGCAGAAGCGCCTCGCGGGGTTGCTCCGGAAGTTGAGCCTCGGGTTCGACTGAGCACCGGCACGCATCGGCGTCAGGATGCATCGCGTATTCGGATTTCTCTTCGATTCTTGTCCACCATTTTCTGGACAGATATCGAATCCCCGTTCGATCTCCGATAGACTAGCCACATGCGCTACGGCTCGAATGGCTGGTCAACCGGCCATTCCGAGCGCCCCGACGAATCGCCGATACGCGATGATCGGTCGCCCTATGCGATCGCTCAGGATGGCCTCTTCGAGCTGATCGAGGCGTCGGTGCAGGCGCAGCGTGTCGAGGCGATGAACGCGGCCATGCGCGTCGACCTGATCTTCCTCACCGTGATGTTCGCGCTGCGCAGCGAAGAGGCGTTCGTCGCGGCGAGCGTCACGCCCGAGCGTCGCCGCGAGATGGCGTATCGCAGTGTCACAGCTGAACTGGCGACGGCGTTGCACGTGCCCCAGAGCACGATGGAGCGCCAGGTCTCAGAGGCGTGGGCGCTCGCGACCGAGCTCCCGGCCACACTCGGGGCGATGCGCAACGGGCAGATCAGTCCTCGGCATGCTGCAGTCATCGTCGAGGAGACGGCCGACCTCGGCGGCGACCCCGCTCTGCGCGCCAAGCTCGACGAACAACTCGCCGTGACCGCCGCCACGGTCACGGCCGCGACCCTGCGCCGCAAGGCCCGCTCGCTGCGCGAAGACCTCCGCGTGGCATCCATCGCCGAACGGCATCGGGCTGCCCGTGCGAAGCGACGCATCGAACTCGAGCCGGCTCGTGACGGCATGGCGTGGCTGCATGCACTCCTGCCTGCGCCCGACGCGTTGCTCATCAAAGACCGGCTCGACCGGGTGGCGCTCGCCGCGCGAGGCGACGGCGGTGGCATCACCGATCAATTGCGAGACGACCAGCTCAGTGCCGATCACCTGCGGGCCGATGCGGCGCGCGACCTGCTGCTCCACGGCACCCTGCCAGAGAGCTCCGGTTTCGCGGCGACCATGGCCGGCGTCCGCCCGACCGTGCATGTCACGGTGCCGGTGTTCACGCTCATGGGCGCTGGCGAGGCACCCGGCCTGCTCGACGGGTATGGTCCGATCGACGCCGACACCACTCGTCGACTCGCCGCGGCAGCGCCGTCGTTCACCCGCATCCTCACCGACCCGGTGTCGGGCACCGTGCTCGATGTCGACCGCACGAGATACCGGCCCCCGGCCGACCTGAAGCGCTGGCTCGAGGTACGCGATGGAACCTGCCGATTCCCCGGCTGCAACCGACGCGCCGCCCGCTGCGAGGTCGACCACACCATCGACTGGCAGCACGACGGACACACTGCATTCGACAACCTTGCACACCTCTGCAGTCTTCATCATCACCTCAAGCACGAGACATCCTGGTCCGTTCAGCACCTCGCCGATGGCGTGATGGAGTGGCGGTCGCCGACCGGTCGCGTCCACGTCTCGCACCCCCGTCGTCGCATCCCGCGCGACGCCGACTCGCTCGGACCTCCCGCGCGCGAGACTGGCGGACGACGACGCGGGATGCAGCGCTCGAGCTCATCACCACCCCCGGAATCAGCATCGGCATCGGCACCAGCACCAAGGCAGGCACCACGGCCGGAACCGCCGCCGTTCTAGTTCGCGCAGGCAACGCAGTGGTGCGTGAGCTCGTGCGGTCACGCGTAGTCGTCAGGTGCGAACCAGCGGACGCCATGATCATGGACGATAAGCTGCGCTCGCACGGCGAGTCCGACGGCGCGACACGCTTCAGACAGTTCCCGCGCCCATTCACGGTCGGCCGGGGTCGATTCGGCGTCGCCCGGTCGTTCCCAGGCGAAGATCAGTTGTGCGGCACCGACCTCGTCGACGATGTCGGCGAGCCGATTCGCCAGCAACTGCGCCGCCGTGCCTTCGTCGCCGCAAGGCTCGTCGGGACGATCGGGGTAGCCGGCCATCGGCATGATGAGCGGCAACTGCACGTCGTCCTCGTCGAGGTAGAGCGTCCACCATTGGCGGCGGATCGCGCCCTGCAGCAGCTCGGCGACCCGCCGCTGCACCGCGCGGTCGGTCGTGAGTGGGAGGCGCTTCGCATCGTTGGCATCGAGTCGAGTCATCCTGCGATGCTCGCGCTCGGGCGATCGGCAGCGGCATCCGCAAACTGGAATGTGGAGCGGCGGCCGACCAGCGCCCTTGTGGAGGACGACCTAACTTACCGCCGCAGCACCTTTCGGGCGAGCCAGTTGCCGAAGAACTGCACGCCCTGCACGAAGACGACGATCAGCAGCACCGCGGCCCACGTGACCACGGGCTCGAACTGGCGATAGCCGTAGACGAGCGCGAAGTTTCCGAGTCCTCCACCGCCGATGACTCCGGCGACTGCCGTCATGTCGACGATCGCGACCATCACGAACGTGTACCCGAGGATGAGCGGACCGAGCGCTTCGGGGATGACGACGGTGCGCAGGATGCGGAACGGCCCGGCACCCATCGCCTTCGCCGCCTCGATCACGCCGGGTGAGACGGTGAGCAGGTTCTGCTCGACGATCCGCCCGATCGCGAACGATGCCGCAAGCGAGAGGGCGAAGATGAGCGCGTTGTTGCCGATGCCGGTACCGATCACGAACCGCGAGAGCGGCTGCACCGCGGCGATGAAGATGATGAAGGGGATCGGCCTGAAGAAGTTGATGACGACGTTCAGGGTGTTGAACACCGCACGATTCTCGAGCAGGCTCCCGGCGCGGGTCGTGTACAGCGCGAGGCCGAGGGCGAGGCCCGCGAGTCCGCCGATCAACAGCGTGAACGACACCATGTAGAGCGTCTCGACGGTGGCGACCCAGAATTCGCTCCCGAGTTCGAACAGGCGATCCATCACGCCACCTCCGTCACGTCGACGCGAGCGGCGATCTGCGCGAGCGCTGCGTCGATCGCGGCATCCGAACCCCTGATCGCGAGGGTGAGGTGCCCGAAGGCGCGCCCCTGGATGTCGTTGATTCCGCCGAACACGAGCTCGAACTCGAGGCCGGCCGCAGCGAGCTCGACGAAGACCGCGGCCTGCGAGGCATCGCCGTCGCGGAACGAGATCGTCACGATGCGGCCCTCGTGCCGCTCGCGCAGCACCGCCAGCTCGGCGGGCGACGGGATGCCCTTGACGACCGTCGAGACGAATCGCTGCGACGACGGGTTCTGCGGGTTGGAGAAGACCTCGAACACGTCGCCGTTCTCGACGACGCGACCGCCGTCCATGACCGCGACCTTCGTGGCGATCGACTGGATCACGTCCATCTCATGCGTGATCACGATCATCGTGATGCCGAACTCACGATTCACGCGCTTCAGGAGCGCGAGCACCTCTTGCGTCGTCTCGGGGTCGAGGGCGCTCGTCGCCTCGTCGGCGAGCAGGAGCTGCGGCGAGGTCGCGAGCGCACGCGCGATGCCGACGCGCTGCTTCTGGCCGCCCGAGAGTTGGTCGGGATAGCTTCTCGCCTTGTCGGTGAGGCCGACGAACTCCAGCAGCTCGTCGACCCGCGCTGCGATCTCCGCCTTCGGCCGGCCTGCGACCGTGAGCGGGTACGCGACGTTCTTCCACACCGTCTTCGAGTTGAAGAGGTTGAACTGCTGGAAGATCATGCCGATTCGGAGCCGGATGCCGCGGAGCTGACGCTCGGGAATGGCCGTGATCTCGGTGCCGTCGACGATGATGCTGCCGGAGGTCGCAGGCTCGAGCGCGTTCACGAGCCGCACGAGCGTCGACTTCCCGGCACCCGAGTACCCGATGATGCCGTAGACGTCACCGGCTTCGATATCGAGGGTCACGTCGTCGACGGCGACGATCGCCTCAGCGTTCCTCTCGGGTGACGGATACGTCTTCGTGACGTTCCGCAGGGCGACGAGCGCCATGGGGTCCTCCCTAACCCTTGGCCGCCTTCGTGTCGGCCTCGACCTTGGTGAGCGAGTCGACGAGATCGGCCACGGGCGTCTGCACCGGCACAGCGGTGTCGCCCGAGTCCTCGACGAGGGCCGCCTGCACCGCGGCGTCGGACTGGAAGATCTCGACGAGCTTCAGGTAGGTCTCGTTGTCCTTGTCTTCGGCGCGGGTGGCGAAGACGTTGACGTAGGGCAGCGCGTTCGGGTCGCTCGGGTCGTCTTGCGCGATCGCGTCGGCGAAGCTGAGGCCGGCGTCCTCGACGAAGTCGTTGTTGATGACGGCCGCAGCGAGATCGGGAAGCGACGTGGGCGTGAGCGACGCCTCGAGTGCGGTGACCTTGACCTTCGATGCGGACTCGTCGATGTCGGCGAGGTCGGAGAAGATCGTTCCGCCGCTCTTCAGCTCGATGAGCCCGGCCGACTGCAGCACGAGGAGCGCACGGGCCTGGTTCGACGCATCGTTCGGCACGGCGACCGTCTCGCCCTTCGGGATGTCCTTCACCGAGTCGTACTTCGTCGAGTAGAGGCCGAGCGGGTAGATCGCGGTCGACCCGATGGGGGTGAGGTCTTCACCGCTCGACACGTTGTAATCGGCGAGGTACACGATGTGCTGGAACTGGTTGAGGTCGAGCTCACCCTCGGTCGTCGCGGGGTTCGGCTGCGCGTAGTCCGAGAAGTCGACGACCTCGATCGTGATGCCCTCGTCGGCGGCCGCCTCCTCGAATGCGGCCCACTGCGAGTCGCCGGCTCCGACGACGCCGATCTTCACGACGTCGTTCGCGGCGTCGCCGCCGCCCGAGGCCGGGCTCGCGCACGCGGCGAGGCCGACGAGGAGCGGCACTGCGGCGAGTGCGGTGATGAGCTTGGTGCGGTGTGACATGTGGTTCCCCTTCGCGTTCGGCGCGCCGCGATCGAGTGCTGATGGCGTGATTCAGGCATGGCTCCGCCACGGTTGGTAACGGTGGGGGCTTCGATGCCGCGAGCGCGGGCGCACTTCCACGATAGGCGAATGATCTTCGCACTCGTGACCGCGTGGTCATGTCTCGTCACAGTTCCTGCGTCAGGGCGACACGGAAGTGACGGATGCTTCGAGCCGATCAGCCTTCGAGCGACTCCGAGACCTCGAGCCACCGCGTCTCGAGGTCGGCGACGGATGCCTCGAGCGCGCGCAGCTCGTCGCCGAGCACCCCGAGCCCGACATAGTCGCCCTGATCGTGACGCGCGAGCCGCTCGTGCACCGCGGCGATCTCGGCCTGCATGCGATCGAGCTTGCGGTCGATCGACGAGAGCTCCTTCTCGGCGACTCGTCGCTCGGCCCCAGCGAGCACGCGGGTGCCGACCGCCGTGGCGGCCGAGCCCGACCCGGCCGCGGCCGAAGCCGTCGCCGTCGCCGTCGTCGGTGACTCGATCCGGCCGGCCGACGCGATCGCCGATCGCGCGGCATTCGTCGATCTCCGCAGCTCGAGGTACTGGTCGACCCCGCGCGGCAGGTCGCGGAGGTGCCCGTCGAGGATCGCGAACTGCCGATCGGTCACGCGCTCGATGAGGTACCGGTCGTGGCTCACGACGAGGAGCGTGCCCGGCCAGGAGTCGAGCAGGTCCTCGATCGCGGCGAGCATGTCGGTGTCGAGGTCGTTCGTCGGCTCGTCGAGGATCAGCACGTTGGGCTCGTCGAGCAGGATGAGCAGCAACTGCAGCCGACGCTTCTGCCCGCCCGAGAGGTTCTTCACGGGCGTCGAGAGGTGGGCGTTCGTGAACCCGAGGCGCTCGAGGAGCTGCGCGGGGCTCATCTCCTTGTCGCCGACCTGGTAGCTCGTTCGCTGCTCGGCGATCACCGCGCTCACGCGCTGTTCGGTGTACTCGGCGAGCTCGGCGAGCTCTTGGCTGAGCGTCGCGATGCGCACCGTCTTGCCGCGCTTCACGCGGCCCGTCGTCGGCTGAACGGCGCCGGTGACGAGGCCGAGCAGCGTCGACTTGCCGGCTCCGTTGACGCCGAGGATGCCGGTGCGCTCGCCGGGCGCGATGCGCCACTCGAGTTCGTGCAGCACGGTGCGGGTGGCCGGTGCGCCGGGTGCGGCATCCGTCACGGGGTACTCGACCGAGACGTCGAGCAGGTCGACGACGTCTTTGCCGAGTCGAGACACCGCGAGCCGGTTGAGCTCCACGGGATTGCGTGCCGGCGGCTCGTTCTCGATGAGCTCGTTCGCCGCCTCGATGCGGAACTTCGGCTTCGACGTGCGCGCCGGCGCCCCGCGACGCAGCCAGGCGAGCTCCTTGCGCATGAGGTTCTGCCGTTTGGACTCGGATGCCGCGGCCATCCGGTCTCGTTCGACGCGCTGCAGCACGTACGCCGCGTAGCCGCCCTCGAACGGCTCGACGATGCCGTCGTGCACCTCCCACGTGCCGGTGCACACCTCGTCGAGGAACCACCGGTCGTGGGTCACGACCACGAGCGCGCCGGAATCCGTCGACCAGCGCGACTTCAGGTGACCCGCGAGCCACGCGATGCCCTCGACGTCGAGGTGGTTCGTCGGCTCGTCGAGGAACACGACGTCCCAGTCGCCGACGAGGAGCGCGGCGAGTCCGACCCGGCGTCGCTGCCCGCCCGAGAGGCTGCCGACCTGCGCGTGCCACGGGACATCCGTGAGCAGGCCCGCGATGACGTCGCGCACCTTCGCGTCGCCGGCCCACACGTGCTCCTCGATGCCGCCGACGACCGACTCGGCGACCGTCTTGCCCGGGTCGACGATGTCGGCCTGGTCGAGCATGCCGATGCGGATGCCGCGACGGCGCGTGACCCGCCCGCCGTCGGGTTCGAGCCGGTCTGCGAGGAGCTTCAGCAGCGTGGACTTGCCGTCGCCGTTGCGGCCGACGACGCCGATGCGGTCGCCCTCGTCGATGCCGAGGGTGACCTCGTCGAAGACGATCCGCGTCGGGAACTCGAGGTGCAGGCGCTCGGCGCCGAGGAGGTGTGCCATGTCCCTCCGAGCCTAATCGCCATGACCTGTGCGTTCCCGCATGTGGCGAGGGATGCATCAGGGCCGGGAGGGAAACGCGCGGGCGAACGCGAGCACGGGGCGACGGTCGGCGCCGTCGTCGGGGATCTCGCGCCGCCGCCAGCCCAGAAGGAGCTCCTCGAGCTGGCGACCGAGCTCCGTTAGCTCGTCGGCGCTCAGGCGCAACCAGGTGTGCGCCGAGACGGCGGCGTCGTCCCACGGAGGCTCCGCCGACCCCAGGAACGCGCGGGCGTGTTCGACCTGACGTCCGAGCATGACGGCCTCAGCCGCGGTCGCCGCGGACTCGGCGGCCGGCCGGTCACGGAACTGCCCGGCGGACCACCGCATCCCGCGGCTGACGAGCTTCCATCGACGCTCGCGGCGGTCGGCCGGATCCTGGGGCGCGCGCTCGACGAGTCCGGCATCGGTGAGCACCCGCAGATGGTGCGACACGCTGCCGGTGGCAACGCCGAGTGACGATGCCAGCGCTCCCGTCGTGGACGGCCCGTCGACGGCCAGCGCGTCCATGAGCCGCGCCCGGTCGGGATGCGCGAGCGCCGCCAGCGCGCGCACCTCGTCGATGGTACGTACGTCTCCGGGTCCGCCATCCTGCATGTCGTCAGTCTAGCGATATTCGCAAGCACATTTGCGCAAATCCGCTTGCGTAGATATCGTCGCGACATGACCACCACTGATATGGCCTACGCGGTCCTCGGGCGAACCGGCATGACGGTGTCGCGGTTCGCGCTGGGCACCATGATGTTCGGAGCTGCCGGCAATCCCGACCACGACGACTGCGTGCGGATCATCCACGCCGCACTCGACCGCGGCATCAACTTCGTCGACACCGCGGACATGTACTCCGGCGGCGAGTCCGAGGTCATCGTCGGGAAGGCGCTGCGCGGTCGGCGCGACGACGTGATCCTCGCGACCAAGGGCCATTTCGCACTCGAGCCGGGCCTCAACCGGAGCGGCAACTCCCGCCGCCACCTGGTGCGCGCCGTCGACGCCAGCCTGACCCGCCTCGGTACGGACTGGATCGACCTCTACCAGGTGCACCGGCCCGACTCGGACACCGACCTCGAGGAGACCCTCGGGGTGCTCACCGAACTCGTGCGGGCGGGGAAGATCCGGGCGTTCGGGTGCTCGACGTTCCCCGCCCACGAGATCGTCGAGTCGCAGCGGGTCGCCGAGGCGCGCGGCCTGATGCGGTTCCGCACCGAGCAGCCGCCGTACAACATCCTGGCGCGCGGCGCGGAGCGCGACGTGCTCCCGGTCGCGGAGCGCTGGGGAATGGGGGTGCTGACCTGGAGCCCGCTCGCATTCGGGTTCCTCACCGGTCGATACCGGCAGGGCGCGATCCCAGCCGAACGCGAGGGTCGCGCGGCGCTCCGGCCTGCCTGGTTCGATCCCGCCGATCCCACGACGACGCGCAAGCTCGACGCCGTCGAGCGGCTGATCCCCATCGCCGACGGCCTCGGCACGTCGTTGCCTGCGCTGGCTGCCGCGTTCCCACTCGCCCACCGTGCGGTCACCTCGGTCATCCTGGGGCCGCGAACCATGCCGCAACTCGAATCGCTGCTCGAGGCGCTCGGCGTCGAGCTCGACGAGGTCGTGCTCGACCGGATCGACGAGATCGTGCTTCCGGGCACCGATGTGTACGCCCCCAACGCCGCCTTCGACGTTCCCCGCCTCGCCGACCCACGCCGCCGACGGCGCGTCGGACCACTGCGCTGAGCGGGAGCCCGACCGAGGCTCAGTGCATGATGCGCGCGCCGTGCACCGGACCGTGCACGCGCACCGCGTTCAGCCTGGCCGCCGAGAGCGCGACCTGGAGTTCGAGCGCCGCATCGGTGCTGTCGGCGAGGAACGCGACCGTGGGCCCCGATCCCGAGACGATGCCTGCGAGCGCCCCGTTCGACTCTCCGAGTTCGAGGATTCCGCCGAGGCCCGGCGCGACGTCGAGGGCGGCCGCTTGGAGGTCGTTGTGCAGTGCGTCGGCGAGGCGGCGCGCGTCGCCCGCCCGGAGCGCCTGCAGCACGGCGACGTCGACGACCGGTGAGATACCGCGAGGGGCCGACTCGGGCCGCTCCTCGCGACGCCGGTCGAGCTCACGGTATACACCGGGCGTCGAGAGCCCGAACTCGGCGAGCGCGAGCACCCAGTGGAACTGGCCCGTCGCGAGCGCGGGGCTCAACCGGTCGCCGCGTCCGGTGCCGACGGCGGTGCCGCCCGTGAGGGCGAACGGCACGTCGGCGCCGAGCTTCGCCGCGAGGGCGTGCAGCTCCTCTTTCGAGAGGGCGGTGCCCCAGAGCGCGTCGCACGCGACGAGGGTGGCCGCGGCATCCGCGGACCCTCCGCCCATGCCGCCCGCGATGGGGACGTGCTTGTCGATCTCGAGGTGCACGCCGCCCGGCACGCCCGCCGTGCGCGCGAGGAGTTTCGCGGCCTTGATCGCGAGGTTGGAGCTGTCGACGGGGAGTCCCGACGTGTCGATGCTGCCGCCGAACGAGACGCTGAACTCGTCGTCGGGCCACGCGCGAACGTCTTCGTAGAGCGACACCGCCTGGTAGGCGGTGGCGACGTCGTGGTAGCCGTCGGCCTGCAGCGCGCCGACGCGCATGAACAGGTTGATCTTGCCGGGCGCACGAACGTGGACTGCCTCGTCCGTCGCCGCGATCGTCATGGCTCCACGCTAGCCCACGGCCACCGCGCAACCCGGGTCATCCGACCGCTTGCAACCAGCCGCGCATGCGTGACTTGACGTCGGCGAGTCGCGAGCCGTCGGGCATCCTCCCCCACGTGAGTCCGATGGAGGCCTTGCCGCCGGCACCGGAGCTCGAGCTGGCGAGCACGAACTCGCCGCCGTCGAGCGGGAACCTGGCGGTCGGATGCTTCGCGTCGAGGTTGAGGCCGAGCGGTTCGGTGTCGAGCTCACGCGACACGACCTCGACGAGCGCCCGCAGCGCCTCGGTCTTCTCGAGCGGCACGGTGCGGCTGACACTCGCCTCGAACGTGCCGTCTTGACGCTGCCCCGGCTCGCGGATGCCGCGCGCCTGCTCGTAGCCGACCGTCACCCCTTGCGACCACCACGGGTCGACGTCGTGCTCCCGCACGAGCCAGGTGGCGATCGCCTGGTGCTTCCACTCGGCGGCACCAGCTTGATCGAGCAGCGCGAACCACTCCTCGCGGTCTTTCCCGGTCGCCTCGCGCACCGCGTCGTCGCCGACGCCCTCGGCGTTGCTGCCAACGACCGGCTTCTTCACCATGCCTCAACGCTAGCCCCGCAGCGGGCGGCGCGGAAGGCGGCTCAGCCGGTGGCGTCAGCGGCGGCGGCGGCGCGCGCGATGCGGAGGAAGTCGGCGACGGTCAACTGCTCGCCGCGTTCCTGCGGGTCGACGCCGGCAGCCTCGAGCACCGCGGTCGCGGTCGCCGAGGTTCCGCCGAGCACCGACGAGAGCGACTGCCGGAGCATCTTGCGCCGCTGCTGGAAGGCGGCGTCGACGAGCGCGAAGGTGGCGACGCGTTCGGACTCGGTGCCCGGGACATCCGCTCGCTCGAAGCCGACGAGCACGGAATCGACGTTCGGCACCGGCCAGAACACCATGCGCGAGACCTGGCCGGCCGTGCGCCAGTTCCCGTACCAGGCGGCCTTCACGCTCGGGGCGCCGTAGACCTTCGAACCGGGGCCGGCCGCGAGCCGGTGCCCGACCTCGGACTGCACCATCACGATGCCCGACTGCAGCGAGTCGAAGTGCTCGAGCAGGTGCAGCAGCACGGGCACCGAGATGTTGTACGGCAGGTTCGCGACGAGCCGAACGGGCTCGCCGGGCAGTTCCGTGACGCGGAGCGCGTCTTGGGTGACGACCGTGAGCGGCTTGCCCGGCTGCATGATGCCGGCCGTGTGCGGCAGCTGGGCGGCGAGGCGCTTGTCGATCTCGACGGCGATGACGGATGCCCCTGCTTCGAGCAGCCCGAGCGTCAGCGACCCGAGCCCCGGCCCGATCTCGAGCACGGTCTCGCCGGCGCGCACGCCCGCCGTCTGCACGATGCGGCGCACCGTGTTGGCGTCGTGCACGAAGTTCTGTCCGAGCTTCTTGGTGGGCGTGACCTCGAGGAGCTCGGCGAGATCGCGGATCTCGGCTGGGCCCAGGAGGCGCGGCGACGCCTCGACGCCCTCGGCCTCATGCCGATGCGCGTTCACGCCGTCGTCCCAGCCGCGGGCTCGGCTTGCACGGGCTCAACTTGCACGGGGCTCATCTTGCCACGAGCCGTACACGCTCACGGTGTTCGCTGCCAGCTGTTCGCAGAATCCGCCGAGCTCGGCGCCGAGCACCTCGGCCATGAATCGCACCGTGTGCGGCACGAGGTAGGGCGCATTCGGCCGGCCGCGGAGCGGCACGGGGGTGAGGTACGGGGCATCCGTCTCGACGAGGATCCGGTCGCGCGGTGCGACCCGCAGCGCCTCGCGCAGGTTCTCGGCGTTCTTGAACGTGACATTGCCGGCGAAGGAGAGGTACCAGCCGGCATCGGCCGCGACCCGCGCAAGCTCCTCGCCGCCTGAGAAGCAGTGGAAGACGGTGCGCTCGGGCGCCCCGACCCGGCGGAGGGTCGCGACGACGTCGTCGTGCGCGTCGCGGTCGTGGATCTGCAGGGCGAGCCCGTGCCGCTTCGCGATGTCGATGTGCGCCTCGAACGAACGGAACTGCGCGCCTCGCCCGTCGTCGCCCGTGCGGTAGAAGTCGAGGCCGGTCTCGCCGATCGCCCGCACGCGTGGCCGTGCCGCGAGCTCGTCGATGACTGCGAGGGCGTCGTCGAGGGTCCGGGATGCCTCGAGCTCGGGCACCTCGTTCGGATGCAGGGCGACCGCGGCGAGGAGCCGCGGCTCGCGCGCGGCGACGTCGGCCGACCAGCGCGAGGTCGCGACATCCGTGCCGACCTGGACGGCACCGGCGATGCCGACGGATGCCGCGCGCTCGAGGTGCTCGTGCACGTCGAGCGGCAGCGCGCCGTCGGCGATCTCGAGGTGCGTGTGGTTGTCGTACACGGCGACGGGGAGCGGCTCGGGCGCGGGCGGATACGCCGCCGCGCGAGAGCCGTCGGACCGCGTGCGGAGGTGGTCGGGACCTGTCACTCCACGACTTCCACGCGTGGGAACAGCGCCTCGAGCGGGGTGACGCGCTCGCCGACGGTCCACTCGTGGGCGCGGTCGATGCGCTGCTCCTGCACGGTGCCGGGGCCGCCGAGCGCGGTCCACAGCTTCTCGGTGGCCTTCGGCAGCACGGGCGAGAGCAGCACCGCGAGCGTTCCGAGCCCGTGGTAGGCCGTGGCGAGCACGGTCTCGAGGCGATCGGCCTTCGCCGGGTCCTTCGCGAGGGTCCACGGCTCCTCGATCGTCAGGTAGCCGTTGAGCGCGTCGACGAGCTCCCAGGCGCTGCCGATCGCCTCGTGGATCGCGAGGCGATCGATGGCCGCCCACGAGGCATCCGTCGCCCGGCGCTCGACTGCCGCGATCTCGAGATCGGCTTCGGTGAGCGAGCCCGCCGCCGGCACGACCCCGTCGCGGTAGCGCGTGATCATCGCGACGACGCGCGAGGCGAGATTGCCGAAGCCGTTCGCAAGCTCCGCCTGGTAGCGCGCCGCGAGGTCTTCCCACGAGAACGAGCCGTCTTGGCCGAACGCGATGGCCCGGAGGAAGTAGTAGCGGAACGCGTCGGAGCCGAAGGTCTCGGTGATCTGCTCGGGCGCGATGCCCGTGAGCTTCGACTTCGACATCTTCTCGCCGCCGACGAGCAGCCAGCCGTGGCCGAAGACGCCCTTGGGCACGTCGAGCCCCGCGGCGAGCAGCATCGCCGGCCAGATCACGGCGTGGAAGCGCAGGATGTCTTTGCCGATCACGTGCTGGGCGGGCCAGCGGCGTGCGAACTCCTCGTCGTCCTGCCCGTAACCGACGGCGGTGATGTAGTTGAGCAGCGCGTCGAACCACACGTAGACGACGTGCGACTCGTCCCACGGCACCTTGACGCCCCAGTCGAACGTGGAGCGCGAGATCGAGAGGTCGGCGAGGCCCTGCTTCACGAACGCGACGGCCTCGTTGCGTGCGCTCTCGGGCTGCACGAAGTCGGGGCGGTCTTCGTAGAGGGCGAGGAGGTCGTCGGCGAACGCCGACATGCGGAAGAAGTAGTTCTTCTCGTGCAGGAGCTCGACGGGCTTCGAGTGGATGGCGCAGACGAGCTGCCCCTCGTACTCCCCCGTGCCCGGAACGAGCTCGGACTGCTGCTTGTACTCCTCACAGCCGACGCAGTAGTAGCCCTCGTACTCGCCCGTGTAGATGTGGCCGTCGTCGTAGAGCTTCTGCAGGAACTTCTGCACGTTCTGCTCGTGCCGGTCGTCGGTCGTGCGGATGAAGTCGTCGTTGGCGATGTCGACCGTCTGGAGCAGCGGCTTCCACGCCTCGGCGACGAGCTTGTCGGCCCACTCCTTCGGGGTGACGCCGTTCGCCGTCGCGGTGCGCAGGATCTTCTGGCCGTGCTCGTCGGTGCCCGTGAGCATCCACGTGTCGTCGCCCGCCTGGCGGTGCCAGCGTGCGAGCACGTCGGCGGCCACCTCGGTGTAGGCGTGCCCGATGTGCGGCACGTCATTCACGTAGAAAATGGGCGTGGTGATATAGAGCGAGGAGCCGTCGGCCATGCGCTCAATCCTATGGGCGAGCGGATGCCGGTGCCGCCGCGTTACGCGCCGCGCAGGCCTGCCCCGGGTCACTCGGTCACGGGCGCCTCGGACTCCTCGCTCTCGGCCCGCTCGCGGTGCTGACGTTCCTCACGTTCCTCGCGGTGCCGGCGGCGCACGCTGCCGTCGCCGATGGCGGGTGGCACGGCCTCCTCGACGTCCATGTGCTCGTGCGGAGTCGCCACGCCGAGCGTCACGTCCTGCTCCTTGATCGCCGGTTCCCGCACGCGCTGCCCGGGGTACTCGACGATCCGCAGCCCGAGCACGATCTTCCCCGGTGCCTCGCGCCGGTCGAGCGCCCGATACGCCTCGGCCACCTCGTCGAGCGGGAAGACGTCGGCGATCGGCAGGCGCACGCGGCGGTCTGCCACAAGCGTGGCGACGCGGCCGAGCGCGACGACATCGCCCGATGAGAGCTTCACGGCCTTCTCCCCCTCGACCGCGTCCCAATCGAGCACTGTCAGGATGCGCGAGCGCGGCACGCCGAGCGCGATCGCCTCGTGCGACTCACCGCCGAGGAAGTCGAGGAACGCCGTCACCGGTCCGGGCGTGAGGGCACGCACCCGCTCGGCGAGGTGTGGACCGTAGGCGGCCGGGATGACGCCGAACTGGCGCAGGAAGTCGAAGCGCATCTCGGCCGAGGTGCCGATCACCGTGGCGCCCCGCAAGCGAGCGAACTGCGCCGCGAGGCATCCGACTCCTCCGGCTGCTGCCGTCACGACGATCGTGTCGGTCGAATCGAGGCCGAGGCCCTCGACGGCCGCCCATGCCATCGTGCCCGCCGTGTGGAGCGAGCCGGCGACCTCCCACGAGAGCCCCGGCGGCTTCAGCATGAGCTGCGACTCGGGCACCGCGACGTGGGTCGCGTGTGCGCCGCGTTCGACGTATCCCATCACCTCGTCGCCGCGCGAGAACCGCCCGTTGCCCGGGCCCACGTCGATGACGACACCCGCGAGGTCGTGCCCTTGCGACGCGGGGAACTCGACCGGCCATCGATGCGGGTGATCACCACGCCTGATCGCGCTCTCGACGGGGTTCAACCCGGTCGCGAACACCTCGACGACCACTTCGCCCTCGCCCGGCTCAGGCACCGGCACTTCCACGATCTCGAGCACCTCTGGTCCGCCGAAGCGGGAGAACCTCACTGCGTGCGCCACATCGCACCTCCACGGTTGTGCGGTACTGCCATTCTCCCCCTGCCGGGCGGAGAACGACAGGAGGCCGGGTACTCTCTGCGGTCAGCGAGCCTTGCGCGCCTCGATCGCGGCATCGTAGAGCTCGCGCTTGCCCAGCCCGCTCTCGGCGGCGACGAGCGTGGCGGCATCCTTCAAGCGGGTTCCGGATGCCGCGAGCCCGAGCACTCGCTCGAGTGCATCCGCGGCATCGACGCGCTGCTCTCCTGCGCCGCCGACGACGATGCAGATCTCGCCCCGCACCCCGGCGGACGCCCATTCGGCGAGCTCGCCGAGCGGCCCGCGCTTCACCTCTTCGTGCAGCTTCGTGAGCTCACGGCACACGGCCGCCTGGCGGTCGGCGCCGAACGCCTCGGCGAGCGCGCCGAGGCTCGCGGCGAGGCGCGAGGGCCCCTCGAAGAAGACGAGCGTGCGCCGGTCGCCGGCGAGCTCGGCGAGGCGACGTGATCGCTCGCCGGCCTTGCGCGGCAGGAACCCCTCGAAGGCGAAGCGGTCGGTCGGCAGGCCCGACACCGCGAGCGCGGTGACGACCGCCGACGGACCCGGGATGACGGTGACCTCGACGCCCGCCGCGGCGGCCGCGGCGACGAGCGGGAAGCCCGGGTCGGAGACGGTCGGCATGCCCGCGTCGCTGAGCACGAGCAGATCGCGCTCGCGGGCGAGCTCGACGAGCTCGCCGGCCTTCTGCCGCTCGTTGTGCTCGTGCAACGCGATGAGACGCGGTCGGTTCGCGATGCCGAGTCCCATGAGGAGGCGCTGCGTGACCCTCGTGTCTTCTGAGGCGACGAGGGTGGCCGTCTCGAGCGCCTCACGCAATCGCGCCGACGCGTCGCCGAGGTTGCCGATGGGCGTCGCGGCGAGAATGATCATGCTCCCAGTGTGTCGCACTGACGCGGATAGGGTTGGGCGCATGGGTGTGGAGCCGGGCGCCGCAGCGGTGGGCGAGGAGCGCGGAACACGGCTCGACGCCTGGTGGGCGCGCACACTCTCGACGCCCGGCAGGCGCGCGCTCTGGTACTGGGGCGGGCCCCTTCTCGTCACGCTCATCGCCGCGGTGCTGCGGTTCTGGAACCTCGGGCATCCGCAGGCGATCGTCTTCGACGAGACCTACTACGTGAAAGACGCCTGGACCCTCCTGCAGAACGGCTACGAGTCGAGCTGGCCCGAGGGCGCCGACGCCGACTTCGCGAACGGCGACACGGGCATCTTCTCGGACGATCCGACGTACGTGGTGCATCCGCCGCTCGGCAAGTGGATGATCTCGCTCGGCATGGCCGCCTTCGGCGCGGGCGACGCGTTCTGGTGGCGGGCGACGACCGCACTCGCCGGCACGATCGCGGTGTTCCTCATCGCGATCGTCGCGCGCCGCCTGTTCTCCTCGACGGTGCTCGCCGTGATCGCCGGACTCCTCTTCGCCGTCGACGGCAATGCGATCGTGATGTCACGGGTGGCGCTCCTCGACAACTGGCTCATGCTCTTCACGCTGCTCGGGTTCTGGTTCGTGCTGCTCGACCGTGAGCAGGCTCGCCGGCTCCTCGAGTCGCGGCTCGACACTGCGCGCGAGCGCGGCCACGACCCGGCCTACGGGCCGGCGCTCTGGGCGCGGCCATGGCTGCTCGCCGCGGCCCTCGCGCTCGGCGCTGCATGCGCCGTCAAGTGGTCGGGCCTCTACTTCGTCGCCGCCTTCGGCCTCTACCTCGTGGTGGTCGACGCGCTCGCCCGCCGCCGCGCCGGTGTGCCGTTCTGGCTCACCGCGGCCGTGCTCAAGCAAGCGCCGATCACCTTCGTGATGCTCGTGCCCGTGGCCGCGGCGGCGTACCTCGCGTCGTGGACCGGCTGGCTCGTCACCGACGGCGGCTACTACCGGCACTGGGCCGCGGAGGCCGGACATGCCGCGACGGGCCTGTTCTCATGGGTGCCGCTCGCGCTGCAGAGCCTCTGGCACTACCACGAGGCGGCGTACACCTACCACGTCGGCGTGCAGCAGTCGCATCCATGGCAGGCCAATCCGCTCACGTGGCTGCTCATGGTCCGCCCGACGAACATGTACTTCGCCTCCACCGACGACGGGTCGGGCGGATGCGGCGCCGACACGTGCTGGGAATCGGTCATGGGCATCGGCAACCCGCTCGTCTGGTGGGCGGCGGCCGCGGCATCCGTGTACCTCGTCTACCGGCTCGCGCGCTATCGAGAATGGCAGGCCGGCGCCATTCTGCTCGGGCTCGCGGCCGGGTACCTGCCGTGGCTGATGTACCTGAACCGCACGGTCTTCCAGTTCTACTCGATCGTGTTCGAGCCCTACACGGTGCTCGCGCTCGTCTTCGTGATCGGCCTCGTGCTCGGCCGGGCCGACGATCCTCAGTGGCGGCGGCAACGCGGCCTCGCGATCGTCGGCATCTTCCTCGGCTTCGTCGTGCTCGTCTCGGCGTTCTTCCTGCCGCTCTGGACCGGCATGCCGATCACGCCCGAGTTCCGGCAGCTGCACTTCTGGCTGCCGACCTGGGGGTAGCGCGCTCCCCCGGCGGCGCGAAGGCCGTCCACTAGCGTTGGGGCATGCGCGCACGGATGCCGGGGCTGCTGTTGGCAGCATCCGCCGCGATCATCGCCTGGCTCGTTCACCTGGCCCTGCCCTTCGTGCCGCTCCTCACGGCGGCCGTGGTGCTCGGCATCCTCGTCGCGCAGATTCCCGCCGTGCGACCGGCGCTCGTCGGCGTGCTCGCCCCGGGCCTCGAGGTCGCGAGCCGGCACCTGCTGCGCCTCGGCATCGTGCTGCTCGGACTGAAGCTCAGCCTCGTCGACATCGCCGCGCTCGGGTGGGTGTCGATCCTCACGACGATCGCCGTCGTGGTGCTCACGTTCGTCGGCACGATCGGCCTCGGCCGTGCGCTCGGCCTGCCCGGTCACCAGCCCGTGCTCGTCGCGAGCGGATTCTCGATCTGCGGCGCCTCCGCGATCGGCGCCATGGCTGCGGCCCTGCGTGCTCGCGACGAGGAGCAAGCGGTGCCGGTGGCCCTCGTCACGCTGTGCGGCACGCTCGCGATCGCGGTGCTGCCCGCGCTGTGGAATCCCCTCGGCCTCTCGCAGACCGGATTCGGGCACTGGGTCGGTGCGGGGGTGCACGATGTCGGGCAGGTCGTCGCGACCGCGCAGGTCGCGGGCACCACGGCACTCGCGGTGGCCGTCGTCGTGAAGCTCACCCGTGTGCTCATGCTCGCCCCGATGGTCGCGATCACGGTCGCGATCGAGCGACGGCGGCCGACGGATGCCACTGCAGTGCGCACCGCGCTCGTGCCGCTCTTCGTGGCGGGCTTCCTCGCCGCGGTGCTGCTCAACACGTTCGTGCCACTGCCCGACTGGGCGCTCACGGGCGCCGACTGGGCGCAGACCGCCCTGCTCGCGATGGCACTCTTCGCCCTCGGCGCCTCGATCCGGTTCGCCGAACTCGCCCGCACGGGGTGGCGCGCACTTGTCGTGGGCCTCACGTCGTGGGCGCTCGTCGCCGGGCTCGCCTACGGGGCGGTGCTGCTCGGCTGAGCGCGCCACGCGCCCTTCAGACCTCGACGACGACCTTGCCGCGAACCGCGCCCGACTCGAGTCGCTCGACGGCGTCGGCCGTGCGCCCGAGCGGGAACACCTCGTCGACCACCGGCTGCACCGCGCCCGATTCGATGTGGCGCGCGAGCTCGGCGAGGTCGTCGCCGTTCCTGGTGGCGGCGAGCGGGCGGAGCCGCTGCGAGACGAACGGTGAGACGACGGATGCCGCGGCGATGCGCCCGAGCGGCCCGAGCACCCGGCCGCCGCCGCCCGCTGAGAGCACGAGCGTGCCCCGCGGAGTGAGCGCGCGGCGGAGGCTCGAGAGGGGATGGTTCGCGACGAGGTCGAAGATCACGTCGTACCGGTGCGCCGCCGTGAAGTCCTCGGCGGCGTAGTCGATCACGTGGTCGGCGCCGATCGCGCGGACGTGCTCGGCCTTCGCCGCGCTGCAGACGCCCGTCACCTCGGCGCCCATGGACTTGGCGAGCTGCACGACGAATCCGCCGACGCCGCCCGAGGCGCCGTTCACGAGCACGTGCTGCCCGGGCTTCACACCGGCGAGGCGCAAGCCCTGCAGGGCGGTCGAGCCCGAGACCGGAACGGCCGCGGCGTGCACGGCGTCGACGTTCCCGGGGCGGAGCGCGACGAAGCGCTCGGGCACCGCGACGAGCTCCGCCCAGCCGCCCTGGTCGGACTCGCCATAGACGGGGTCGCCGACACGGAAACGCGTGACCTTCTCGCCGACGGCCTCGACGACGCCCGCGACATCCCTGCCGAGGACCTGCTGTTTCGGACGCCGAAGACCCGACACCGTGCGAACGATGCGCGGCTCGCCGCGAAGGAGGAACACGTCGCCCACGCTCACGGCGACCGCCTGCACGCGGATGAGCACCTCGTCGGCGGCCGGCACGGGCGCGGCGACCTCGGCGAGCGAGAGCAGCTCTGGACCGCCGTACTCACTCCGGACGACCGCCCTCATGACGCGGCCGCCCCTCGGCGCTGCGGCATCCGCCGACCCGCGGTGGTCACCGCGACGACGACGCTGCCGGTCTTGTGACCCGTGTCGACGCGCCGGTGGGCGTCGACGATGTCGTCGAACGGCACGACCCGGTCGATGACCGGCGTGAGGGCGCCCGCCTCCAGGAGCTCGACGAGGAGCGCGAAGTCGGCGGCCTTCGCCTGCGCCCCGCGCAGGCCCGTGAAGAGGATGCCCGCCCGGCGACCCCGACTGAACCACCGCGTGAACGGCGCCTGCAGCATGATCGCGAGCGACGGCACGGTCGTGAGGTACACGCCCGTCGGCGTGAGCGCCTTGCGCGACTGCCCGAACGAGCGCTTGCCGACGGCGTCGAACACGACGTCGTACGCGTCGCGCGCGTCGGTGAAGTCGTCACGGGTGTAGTCGATCACCCGATCGGCGCCGATCGAGCGCACGAGCGACTCGTTCGACCCGCTGCAGACGCCGACGACGGTGGCCCCGAAGTGCTTCGCGAGCTGCACCGCCGCAGAGCCCACGGTTCCGGATGCCCCGTTCACGAGCACGGTCTGCCCGGGTCGCACCTTCGCGCCGTCGCGGAGGAAGGGCAGCGCGGTGAGGAACCCGTCGACCAGCGCGACGGCCTCGGCCTGGTCGACCTGGTCGGGCACGTGCACGATGGCGCCGTGCTCGGGAACCTTCACGAACTCTGCGTGGGCTCCGAGAAGCGGCGCGACCGTGCCGAACACGCGGTCGCCGGCGGCGAAGCGGGTCACGCTGCCGCCGACCCGTTCGACCACCCCGGCGAAGTCGGTGCCGAGCACCGGATGCTTCGGCCGCGTGAGCCCGAAGAAGAGTCGTGCGAATCGGGGCGTGCCCCAGCGGCCCGCGCTGTCGGAGGCGCCGACGACCGTGGCATCGACGCGCACGAGCACGTCGGTGTCGCCGATCCCGGGTACGCCTGCTTCGACGATGCGCACCACGTCGGGCCCGCCGTACTGCTCGTACACTGCTGTTCTCATGACGCCGTCTCCTCGGTCTCGGGGTACTGGAACACTGCATCGAGCGGGACCCCGAAGACCCGGGCGATCTGGAATGCCATCTCGAGCGAGGGCGAGTACCGCCCCTGCTCGATCGCGATGACGGTCTGGCGGGTGACGCCGATCCGCTCCGCGAGCTCGGCCTGGGTCATCTCGCCGTGGCGGAACCGCAGGGACCGGATGTCGTTCGTCACCTGCGTGGGCTTCACCATGCGGGCACGCCCTTCCGGTAGACGACCACCTTCGTCACGCTCGAGAGGATCGCCGAGAGCACGAAGGCGAGGTAGATGGCGTTCGCGATCCAGAAGTATCCCGCTTCGAACATCGCGAGCACGAGGGCGCCGAGCGCGCCGATCACGAGGAAGGCGTTGCCGACGCGCTCGCCGAGCCGGTCGATCTCCTTGTCGCGCACGTCGCCGCGCGTGCTGCCGCTCGGCACCACGATCTCGACGAGGATGCGCAGCACGATCGCCCCGACGATCGAGCCGCCGATCGTCCAGAGCACGGCCGGCACGTAGTCGATCTCGCCGACCGGCGTGCCGTTCAGCAGTTGGGGCAGCACGAGGGCGAGGTAGACGCCGTACCCTGCGACGGAGACCACGAGGAAGACCCACGTGCCCTTCTCTTCGTATGACATCTCGTCCTCCAGTGATGCGTTCGTTCGTGATGATGCGGATGATTCGGATGATGCGGATGATGCGGATGATTCGGATGATTCGGCGACTCGTCGGTTCATGCGGAGACGCGCGTCGCGGCATCCGTGGGGCCGGCCTGCGCCATCGACGCCTGGCGGCGCGCACTGCGAGCCGAGCGGATGCCGCCGACGAGCAGCCACACGATGAGCAGGACCTCGCCGATGAAGGTGAACTGCGCGATGCCCCCGCTCCACTCCGGCACGATGAGCGGAAGCGTGCCGTCGAAGACGTAGCCGACCGCGGCGATCACGACGAAGGCCCCGACGATCGCGGCGAACGCGCCGCCGTGCCGGAGCAGCAGCCACGCGACGACGGCCAGGTGCGCGCCGAAGATGATGAGGGCGCCGCTCCAGATGCTGTCGAACTCGGCGAGGCGTTGCAACGCGAGTTCGTCGCGAGTCTCAACCGGCAGCGCCTCGGTGGCACCCACGCCGGCGGCGAGTCGCTGCGCATCGACGAGCAGGCCGATCGCCGCCGCGAAGACGGCGGAGTAGGTGATCCGCAACGCCGCGGCGAGCGCAGCGGTTGCGGGCTGCGCCGGCCTGAAGACGCCCCAGAGCGCCCAGGCCACGATCACATCGAGCACGACGATGCCGACGAGCGCCACGAGGGCAGCGCCGAAGCCTCCGCCCGAAGCCCGGATGGCCTCTCCGACGCCCCCGCCGGCGGCCGCCTCGGAGCCGGTCGCGGCGGTGAGGATCGCCTCGATCGCGCCGATGCCCGGGAACGCCAGCACCACCATCGCGATGAGTGCCCCCGCCGCTGCGAACCACATTCCGTTGCCCGGATTCGTGCGGTATTCCAGTGACATGTCGGCTCCTCAGTCAGGCCATTCGATGTCAAGAACTCTTGACATCGATCAATGTAAAGGAATCTGCACACCGCGTCAAGTATTTTTTACATTGCGGGATGTGGCGAGCGAGCGCCGTGCGTGTCTCGGAAGCTGCTCGCGTCAGCCGCCGAGGCCGGTCGGCGACGCAGGGTGTTCTGGGATCGCCCGATCGGCGGCGAAGAGCTCGGGTGCCGGCTCGGTGCCGTCGGCGAGGTCGGCGAGAATGCGCCCGACGACGGGCGTGAACTTGAACCCGTGGCCCGAGAACCCTGCGCCCACCACGATCGGGCCGATGCGGTCGAGCACGAAATTCTCGTCAGGCGTCGTCGTGTAGGTGCAGCTGATGGGGGCGACCGCATCGGCGTCGACGCCCGGCAGCCAGTCGCGGGCGTACTGCTGCAGTGCCGCGAGCTGCTCGGGCTCGGCCGCGAAGTCGCGCTCGTCGGGATCGACGACCGGTCCGACGCCGTGCCAGCCCGCCTTGACTCCCTCGCCGGGAGTGAGCATGCCGTAGACGGGCGAGCGCCAGTAGTCGTAGCCCGCGTCGGCCGCACCCGGGAAGTGGTTGAAGCTCGGCCACGCTGCCGTCTCGTCTCGCACGGCGAAGTGCGCCGGTTGCTCTTGCGTGACCACGAGCGGGGGCAGGTTCACGCCGCGGAGGAGCTTCGAGGTCCACGCGCCGGCGGTGACCACGGCGGTGCGGGCCTCGAACACCTCGGCGACGCCGGCATCGGTGACGGATGCCACGCGCACGCGCCCGTCGTCGAGCACGTCGATGCGCGTGGCCTGGGTGCGATGCCGCACGTCGGCTCCGGCGGCCGCCGCCGTGGCGTGGAGCGCCCGCACCGTGGCATCCGCGTTCACCCGGCCCGCTTGCTCGTTGAAGAGCACTCGCGTGTCGAAGCGGATGCCCGACCAGCGCTCGGCCGCCTCCTCGACCCCCAGGAACTCGGCGGCGATGCCCGCTGCGGTGAGCGCGTCGTGCACGTCGTCGAAGGCGCCGCTCGGGCCATGGTTCGCGACGCCGACGAGGTCGAGCAGCGAAGCGCCGCTCTCGGCCTCGAGCTCGCGCCAGAGCGGCAGGGCTTCGACGAGGAGCTGCACGTAGGTCGGGTCGGAGTAGGCGACGTTGAAGTTGCGCGACGCACCGTGCGACGCTCCCAGGCGATGGCCCGGCTCGTAGCGTTCCAGCACGACGACCTCGCGCCCGCGCCGCGCGAGCTGCCACGCCGTGGCGGCGCCCATGGCGCCGGCGCCCACCACGATCGTCTCGACCCGGGTCACCATGACGTCACGCCTCAGGTCGCACGCCGAGCACCTCGGTGAAGTGCTCGACCACGGGGAACGGCTCGTAGAAGTGGTGGAGCAGCTCGCGCCACCGGCCGTACTCGGGCGAGCCGCGGAACCCGACCGAGTGCGCCTCGACGCTCTCCCAGTGCACGAGCAGGAGGTACTCGTTCGGCGTCTCGACCGACCGCGAGAGGCGCAGGTCGATGAAGCCGGGCATCCCGGCGATGATCGGCTTCGCCTCCGCGAACGCGGCTTCGAAGTCGGCCTCGCGGCCGGGCTTCACGGGCAGGATCGCATGTTCGAGGATCACGCCTCTCAGCGTATCGACGTCGATGCGACATCATGAGGGAATGGACTTCGACGACACCGCCGCCCTCCTCGTGATCGACGTGCAGCTGGGATTCGACGACCCCTCGTGGGGCGCGCGCGACAATCCCGACGCCGAGGCGAACATCGGTCGCCTCATCGCCGCGTGGTCGGATGCCTCGCGCCCGATCGTGCTCGTGCGCCACGACTCGATCGCCGAGGGCTCACCGCTCGACGCGGGCTCCCCCGGCAACGCATTCAAAGACGTCGTCGCGGATGCCCCGCACGAGCTCCTCGTCACGAAGCAGACCAACTCCGCGTTCTACGGCGAGCCCGACCTGCACGGATGGCTCGGTGCCCGCGGCATCCGTCAGCTCGTGATCGCCGGCATCCAGACGAACATGTGCGTCGAGACCACCGCCCGGATGGCCGGCAACCTCGGCTACGACGTCACCGTGCCGCTCGACGCGACCCACACGTTCGACCTCGAGGGGCCCGGCGGCATCCGGCTCACCGCCGCCGAACTCGCCCGGGCGACCGCCGTGAACCTCTCGGGCGGCGAATTCGCGCGCGTCGTCACGACCGACGAGGTCCTCGACGCGGCACGTGGCTGAGCCGACTGCGGCTTCCGGGCGCGACACGCCGACGCGGCATCCGTTGCCCTGCGTTACGTCCCGAAGCGGATGCCCAGGCGGGCCGCAGTAGCGTGAGGGCCATGGCAGACCGCGAATACGGCTTCAAGACCCGCGCCATTCATGCGGGCAACATCCCCGACCAGGTGACGGGCGCACGCGCGCTCCCGATCTACCAGTCGAGTGCATTCGTCTTCGACGACACCGCGGATGCCGCGGCCCGGTTCGCGCTGCAGAAGTACGGCAACATCTACTCGCGCCTCGCCAACCCGACGGTGGCGAGCTTCGAGGAGCGCGTCGCGAGCCTCGAGGGCGGGCTCGGCGCCGTGGCAACGGCCAGCGGACTGTCGGCGCAGTACATCACGTTCGCGAGCCTCGCCGGCAGCGGCGACCACATCGTGGCGAGCGCGAACCTCTACGGCGGCTCGATCACCCAGCTCGACGTCACGCTCCGCCGCTTCGGCATCGAGACGACCTTCGTGCAGAGCGCGAACGCCGAGGACTACGCCGCCGCGATCACCCCGAACACGAAGGCACTCTTCGTCGAGACGATCGCGAACCCGTCGGGCGAGATCGCCGACCTCGAGGCCCTCGCCGACGTCGCGCACGCCCACGGCATCCCGTTCATCGTCGACTCGACGATCCCCACGCCCTACCTCAGCCGGCCCATCGAGTGGGGCGCCGACATCGTGACGCACTCCGCCACGAAGTTCCTCGGCGGGCACGGCACGACCCTCGGCGGCGTCGTCGTCGAGTCGGGCACCTTCCACTGGCACTCCGAGAAGTTCCCGCTCTTCGGCCAGCCCGTGCCGAGCTACGGCGGCCTGCAGTGGTCGGGCAACTTCGGCGAGTACGCGTTCCTCACCCGGCTCCGCGCCGAGCAGTTGCGCGACATCGGCCCGGCGCTCGCACCGCACTCGGCGTTCCTCCTCGCGCAGGGCGTCGAGACGCTGCCGTATCGCATCCAGGCGCACCTCGACAACGCACGTGCGGTCGCCGAATGGCTCGAGGCCGACCCGCGCATCGAGCGAGTGTTCTGGGCGGGCCTGCCGGGGCATCCGCACTTCGATCGTGCGCAGAAGTACCTGCCGAAGGGCCCTGGCTCGGTGTTCAGCTTCGAGGTCAAGGGCGGCCGCGCCGCCGGCCAGGCCCTCATCGAGTCGGTGAACCTCGCGAGCCACCTCGCGAACATCGGCGACGCGAAGACGCTCATCATCCACCCGGCCTCGACGACCCACGCACAGCTCACCGAGCAGCAGCTCCTCGATGCCGGCGTGCTTCCCGGGGTTGTGCGCCTGTCGGTCGGCATCGAGGATGTTGAGGACATCATCGACGACCTCGACCAGGCACTCACCATTGCGACGAAGGGAGCAGCCCGATGACGACGGCTGTCGGCACCACCCTCACGAACGAGCTCGCGGATGCCGCGGCATCCGAAGATCTCGAGACCGTACGCCTTGTCAACGGCCTCTCGTGCGAGCTGCCCGCGAACTCGCCGCTCGCCAAGCTCCTGCACTCGCAACGCACGTGGACCGGCCCCGATGCGAAGGCTCGCCTCGCGATCCTCCGCGCGGCGAAGTCGGTCGCGATCGTCGGCGCCTCGCCGAACCCCTCGCGTTCGAGCTTCTTCGTCGGCACGTACCTGCAGCAGTCGAGCGACTACCGCTTGTACTTCGTCAACCCGAACGCGACCGAGATCCTCGGCCAGCCCGCCTACCCCGATCTCGCGAGCCTGCCCGAGGTGCCCGACATCGTCGTGGTCTTCCGCCGCGGCAGCGACATCCCGAGCGTTGTCGACGACGTCGTCTCGATCGGCGCGAAGACCATCTGGGTGCAGCTCGGCATCTGGAACGAGCAGGCCGCCTACGACGGCGAGGCCAAGGGACTCACGGTCGTCATGGACCGCTGCATCAAGGTCGAGCACGCCCGCTTCCACGGTGGCCTGCACCTGCTGGGCTTCGACACCGGGCAGATCACGGCGCGCAAGACGCTGCGCTGAGCTGAGGCACGTCGCGCCGGCGCGGCACTATCCGACGCGGCGCATCGCCTTCTCCCGGCGCTTCGCGACGCTCGATCCCGACTCGCGGCGCGCCATCCGGCGCAGCACGATCGGCGCGAGCACGAGCCCGGCGACCGCCCAGGCACCGAGCACCGCCGCAGTCTCCAGCTGGCGCCACGACTCCCCGATCTCGATGACTGCAGCCTCATCGGGAAGGAACGCCGACCGCATGCCGAGGCCGAGCCAGTAGATCGGGAACACCTGGGCGATGCTCTGCAACCACGCCGGCAAGGCCGTGATCGGGGCGAAGATGCCCGAGATGGCGATCAACCCGATGACCGGGAGCGAGAGGTAGCCGGCGCCCCGCGGGCTCGAGATCAGCGATCCGAGCATCGCACCGACGGTCTGGGTCGCGACGAGCCCGAGCAGGAGCACCCAGGCGAAGGTGAGCCACGACCGCCAGCTGTCGACGGTGAGACCGTCGACGAGGAAGACCCCGGGAATCAGCAGGATCGCGAGGTACACGAGCACGGTCGCCGAGATCTGCACGAGCTTTCCGAGGAGGTAGGCCGGAATCCCGTTCGGGGTCGCCTTCGCGCGCAGGAGCGTGCCGTCCTCGCGGTCGGCGGCGAGCTGCTGCACCACGAGGAGCATTCCGAGGGCGACGAACATGCCGAGCACACCCGGCAGCATGACGCTGCCCAGGGTGAGTCCGCCCGCTCCTACAGTTCGATCACGGAGGAAGTACACGGCCACGAGTGTGGCGATCGGCCAGAGCAATTGGCCGAACAATGCTGCTCCGGTGAATGCCTGGCGGAGCTCGATGAAGCCGCGACGGAAACCGGCCCGGACTGCGGCGGGCGCTGCGAGCGTCATCGGGATGCCTCTTCCAGTTCGATCTCGGTCGGCGGTGTCGTCGCGAGTTCGGCCTCGCGCACGAGCGTCAGATACGTGTCCTCGAGTGACGCACGCCGGATTTCGAGCTCGCTGATCCCGTGCCCTTCACTCATGAAGAGCTCGCGCACGAACGCGGTGGAGTCGGGAACCGAACGAGCGTGGTGCGCTCCGTCCTGAACCCAGCGGACCTCGTCGTGGCCGACGATCTGTCGGGAGAGCTGCTCGGAAGTGCCGTCGGCGATGATCCGCCCGTCGACGAGGATGATGATCCGGTCGGCGAGGTTCTCCGCTTCGTCGAGGTCGTGCGTCGTGATCAGGATCGTCGCGCCGAGGTCGTCGGAGATCTGCCGCACCAGGCCGTGGAAGTCGCGTCGCGCCTTCGGGTCGAGCCCCGTCGTCGGCTCGTCGAGGAACACCAGGTCGGGCCGGCCGACGAGACCGATCGCCACGTCGAGTCGGCGCCGCTGGCCCCCGGAGAGCTTGCCCACGGGCCTGTGCGCCTGTTCGGCGAGCCCGACTGCGGCGAGGAGGTCGTCGATCCGCCACGGGCGAGGGATCGAGGGAGCGGAATAGCTCTCGTAGAGCGAGCCCTGGTAGGCGAGCAGCTCACGCACTCGCCACTTCGCATGATCGCGCCACGACTGCAGCACCACGCCGATTCGGGCACGCCACTGTTCGTTGCCCTGAGCCGGGTCGAGCCCCAGCACTTCGACGCGCCCGGCGGATCGCATCCGGAACCCCTCGAGCACCTCGATCGTGCTGGTCTTGCCGGCGCCGTTCGGGCCGAGGAGGGCGAGCACCTCGCCTCGGCGCGCACTGAACGACACGTCGTGCAGCACATCGGTCGACCCATAACGCATTCGCAGTCCCTCGACCTCGATCGCGTCCCGCTCGTTCGTCGTCATCGTCTCGTCTCGTCCCGTCTCGTGTCTCGAGTTCGTCCGGCTCTGCCGATGTCAGAGCTGTTCGAGCCGGGTGATGAGTGCGGCGCGGTCGACGCCCGCATAGGCCAGCGCACGGGGCACGGTGCCGAGGTCGGCGCGGAGCACCCCGATGAGGCTGTCGGCGATGGCGAGTCGCTCGCGCTCGGCACGGCTCCGGTCGCGGCGCGCCGTGAAGTTGCCGCGCTTCAGCGCCTCACGGATCGACGCTCCCCAAGCGGGGCGCGAGTTGCCGGTGGCTCGCAACCGCTCCTCGGCGACGGGTTCGACGCCCGCGGAGCGGAGCGCGTGCTCGCGCTCGCCACGGAGCGCCCCCTCGACTCCGGCGTAGTCGAGTCCGGCGTCGGCGAGGATGCCTGCCGCGACATCCCCGCTCGCGGCGATCGAGAGCAGCAGGTGTTCGGCCTCGACCTTGGTCGCGCCGCGCCGTGCAGCCTCGTCGATGGCGCGAATGATGACGGCCTTCAAGCTCACGCCGAGATCTTCGTGCAGTTGCTCAGGCATTGCGCCTCCTCAGTTCGATGCCCGCGGATTCCAGACGCCGCAAGTGCTTCTTGTGCACCGCCTGCCGGGTGACGCCGAGTGCCTCGGCGACCTGGCTCCAACTCCAGCCGGCGCGCATCGCGCGCTCGACGGCGGCGTCTTCGAGACGGTCGGCGAGTTCGCGCAACGCGACGACGGCTGCGAGGTCGTCTGCTTCGGCTCCGGTCGGCTCTGGGATGTGCGGGGTCATATAAGCAACATAAGTTGCCTAGTGCCATTTGTCAACTTGAGTTGCTTGACTCGGCCGGCCGGAGCAGGCCAAGGATCGGGAATCGGCATCTTGACCCGCGCGATCGTCCGAGATGTGATCGAGGTGTGCCGCCCACTCTCGAGTTCTCCGCCGATCCGTCTCGCCTCGACCGAGACCGCGTGCACGTCTGGCTCGCCGAGGAGTCGTACTGGGCGACCGGCCGCACGCGCGAAACGCACGATGCCGCGATCGACGGTTCCCGCAACTACGGCGTCTACGACACGGACACCGGTGAACAGCTCGCCTATGCCCGCGTCATCACCGACGGTGTGACGTTCGCCTGGCTCTGCGACGTGTTCGTCGCGAACGAGGCACGTGGACGCGGCATCGGCATCGCCCTCATCGAGGGCGTCATCGACGAGCTCGCCCCGCTCGACCTGAAACGCATCGCGCTCACGACCGCCGACGCCCACGGTCTCTACGAGAGATTCGGCTTCAGGTCACTCGACCAGCCCGAACAGTGGATGGCCCGCATGGGCGCCGCGACCCGCTGACCGCACACAGAAAAGGATCAGGCGGCACTGGTCTTCGACGCGGCACCCGTCGCCGCGTCCGTCGCGTCGTCCGACTCGCGCCCATACGCGAGCATGAGGAAGCTCGAGCCGTCGGAGCGCGTGAAGTGGTACTCGCGCTCGTGGAGTCGCTCGAACCCCAGCCGGTCGTAGAGTCGCTGCGCGGAGACCATCTCAGGGCCGGTGTTCAGCACGACGCGGCGCACGCCGCGGAGGCGGCCGAGCAGCAGCACGTGATCGACGAGCAGCGCGCCGATGCCGCGCCGCCGCGCCTCGGCTGCGACGCCGAGGAACCGGAAGTCGAGCTCGCCCCCGCGCGCGAGCGGGGAGATCGCCCCACCGGGGCGGGGAGTCGAGACGGTGCCGAGGAGCGCGCCGCTCGCGGCATCCGTCGCCACCCAGACCTGGTGGTCGCGGGCTCGCTCGCCGACCGCCGCGATCGACGCGCGATAGTCGTCGGTCAACGTGAAGTCGACGGCATAGGCGGATTCGACGAGCTCGGAGACGAACTCGGCCTCGTCGTCGCGCATGAGCCGCACCCGAACATCGTCGCGCTGCTGGAGCGCATACCGGTAGACGAGGGCCTCGACCTCGACCGACGACACAGCGGCCTCACGCGCGGGCACGCGGTCGAACCCCAACCGCTCGTACAGCGCCTGGGCGCGCGTGTTCGCCGCGCCGGTGTCGAGCACGAGCGCGTCGGCACCCCACTCGAGCGCCGCTTCGAGGCTCGCCCGCATGAGGGCCTCGCCGAGGCCGGCGCCCTGGGTGGCGGGATCGACGGCGAGCAAGCGGATCTCGGCCTCGCCGGGCACCGCGACTCTCGAGTACGGCGTCGCAGCACGTAGCACGCTCGCTGTGCCCGTCACCCGGCCGTCGTCGTCGACACTGACGAGCACGGCTCCGGATGCCGCCCTGCCGGCGGTGTCGCGTTCGAAGTAACGCCGCTCGGCGCTCTTCGGCAGGTGGCCGTAGGGCCCGGCGGCGAAGGCGCGCTCGATGAGCTCGGCTTCGACGGTCGACTCGTGCGGCAGGATGTGGCGGATTTCGGGCAAGGGGCGACGTGATGATGCATTCATGGGGATCGCTTCCAGCCTAGATGCGCTCGCGTCCGACCGTCTCGACGCTCGCGGCGCACGATTCTGCGATGGGACGCCGGATGCGTGCGCCTGCTGGGTCGTAGCCTTGGGAGCGTGACAGCGTTCGTCTCAGCCCTCGATCTCTTCTCGATCGGGATCGGCCCCTCGAGTTCGCACACCGTGGGCCCGATGCGGGCGGCGCGGGCCTTCGCCGAGCACCTCGACGACACCGGTCTCCTCGACCGCGTGAGCCGCGTCACGTGCTCGCTCTACGGCTCGCTCGGCGCCACGGGGCTCGGCCACGGCACGCCCGACGCGGTGGTCGCAGGCCTCGCTGGGCTCCGGCCCGACGAGTGCGATCCCGATGAGGTACGCGGCGCTTGGTCCCGACTCGGCGACGACGGTGCCGAGGTTCGCCTCGCCGGCCGGCATCCCATCACCGTGGCGCAGCACGACGTCAGCCTCGAACCGCGCACTCGCCTGCCCGGGCATCCGAACGCGATGACGCTGCAGGCGTGGAGCGCCGACGATGCGCTCCCGCTCGCCGAGGAGACGTACTACTCCGTCGGAGGCGGCTTCATCCGCCGCGAGGGCGATGCCCCGCACGAGTCGGAGGCACTGCGGCATCCGCTGCCCTACTCCAATGCCGCCGAACTGCTCGAGCTCTGCGACGAGCACGGCGTCTCGTTCTGCGACATCGCCCGCTCGAACGAGATCGCGGTGCACGGCGAAGCCGGTATCGACGCAGGTCTCGACGCGATCTGGGCCGCGATGGCGCTGTGCGTCTCGCGCGGGCTCGCGACCGACGGCACGCTGCCCGGCGGCCTCCGCGTGAAGCGGCGTGCGCCCGAGGTGCGACGCCGGCTCGAGGAATACGACCGCGACGAGCACGCCAGTGCCAGCCACCACCGCGACACGTCGACCGAGTGGCTGCACGCCTTCGCCCTCGCCGTCAACGAGGAGAACGCCTCGGGGGGTCGGGTCGTGACGGCGCCGACGAATGGCGCGGCGGGCATCATTCCGGCCGTCGGGCACTACTACCTGCGATTCGTCCCGGGAGCGGATGCCGCCGGCATCCGCCGCTTCCTCCTCACGGCGGCGGCGATCGCCTCGCTCGTGAAGAAGAACGCCTCGATCTCGGGCTCAGAGGGCGGATGCCAGGCCGAGGTCGGCTCGGCGTGCGCCATGGCGGCCGGGGCGTTGTGCGCCGTGCTCGGCGGCACCCCACGCCAGATCGAGAACGCCGCCGAGATCGCCATGGAGCATCACCTCGGCCTCACGTGCGACCCCGTCGGCGGCCTCGTGCAGGTGCCGTGCATCGAGCGCAACGCGATCGCCGCGTCCACGGCCGTCTCGGCGGCTCGGCTCGCGCTGCACGGCGACGGCACGCACCTCGTCTCGCTCGACACCGTCATCGAGACGATGCGCCAGACCGGGCTCGACATGATGACGAAGTACAAGGAGACGAGCGAGGGTGGCCTCGCGGTGAACGTCATCGAGTGCTGAGCGCTGCATTGCAGCAGGGGTGCCCCCCGGTCGGGGACGGTCCGGAGCCTCGCGCTGACCCCTCGTCATCTGCCATGGTGTGCAGATGAACACCGCCCCCGCCCCCAATCTCGACTCCCTTCTCGGTGCCGGCTTCGTCGGACTCATCATCGGCATCGTCGTCTACCTCGGCGTCCTCGCACTCTCGCTCTGGATCGGCTACCTGATCATGAAAGCCGCGGTTCGCAACGGACTCCGCGAGCACACCGTGTGGCTCGAGAGTCGCCGCGGACAGTTGCGCTGACGCACCGAACCCGTTCACCGACGGCATTCACACCGTCTGGGCGGGTTACGGCCTGTTGCGCCGTCGGGCGCGCGATCCACAGCTCCCGGCTAGCGTGGCGCCATGACCGCTCTCGAACCCGGCTCCGCGCTCGTCTCGCCCCAATGGCTCGCCGACCACCTCGAACACCCGGCACTCGTCGTCGTCGACGCGACCGTGCTCGGAGTCGAGACCGACGCCGGGTTCCGCTGGCTGAGCGGCCTCGACGAGTACCTCATCGAAGGCCATGTGCCGGGCGCGGTGTTCGCCGACCTGCTCGAGGAGTTCTCCGACCCGGCGGCCGGCCTGACGTTCGCCCGGCCCGATGCCGCCCAGCTCGAGGCCGCGGCTCGAGGGGCGGGCATCGACGATGACGTCACCGTCGTCGTCTACGATTCCGCGATCGGGCAATGGGCCGCTCGGCTCTGGTGGCTGCTCCGCTCAGCCGGTGTCGAACGGGTCGCCGTACTCGACGGCGGCCTCGCCAGGTGGCGGGCCGAGGGCCGCCCCGTCGACGACGGGTACCAGCAGCCCCGCGCCGCCGGCCGCTTGACGCTCGACGAGCGCCCCGAACGCTGGGCCGACAAGGCCGAGGTCGAGCAGGTCGTCGCGGGCGAATCGGATGCCGCGCTCATCTGCGCCCTGCCCGCGAGCGAGTTCCGTGGCGAGACGGGCCGACGGCCGCGACGCGGTCACATCCCGCGGAGCGTCAGCGTGCCCGTGTCGACGCTCGTCGACCGCGAGTCGCGCGCATTCCTGCGGGGCGACGCGCTCGGCGAGCGGCTGCAGGGCGTCGAGACCGCGGCATCCGAGCGACCTCGAACGATCGTGTACTGCGGTGCCGGCATCGCCGCCGCCGGCGCAGCACTCGCACTGCACCTGGCCGGCCACGAGGACATCGCGATCTACGACGGCTCCCTCGAGGAGTGGGCGGCCGACGACGACGCTCCCCTCGTCACCCTCGCGGGCTGAAGGCCGGCGCCTCGCTCGGTAATGCAGAGACGGACGGGCAGTCATCGGTGTCCCGCCCGATGACCGCCCGCCCGAGTCCAGCGCGCCGGCTCAGCAGGCGCAGGTGATCGCGCCGTCGGTGACGGCTCCGCCCGCGAGCCCTGCAGGAGTCACGTTCGTGAGCGCGTCGGGCGCGAGTTGCGCGGGGCCGTCGGCGGTGTCGTAGGCGAAGCCCTCGCGCGCCCAGTACTCGAAGCCGCCGAGCATCTCCTTCACGGGGTGTCCGAGGAGCGCGAACTCGAGCGCAGCGCGCGTGCCGCCGTTGCATGCAGGGCCCCAGCAGTAGACGACGACGGGCGTGCCCGAAGGGATCCGCTCGGATGCCTCGGCGGCGATGCGGCGCCAGGGCAGGTGGATCGCTCCCGGCACATGCCCCTGGGCCCACGACTCATCACTTCGTGCGTCGACGAGCACGAAACCCGGTTCTGCCTCGGCGAGCCCGGCGGCGACGTCGGAGACGTCGGACTCGAAGCCGAGCCGGCCGCGGAAGTGTGCGACGGCGTCGCTCTGTGAGGCGACGTGCTCGAAGAGGGCGGATGCGGCGAGGGTGGTGGTCTGGGTCATGTCTCCACCCTTGCAGTGCGACCGCCGCGGCCACCCGTGAAATCGCGCCGCCGTGCCGCGAAATTCCGCCAGCGTCGCACCCGGATGCCGCGTCCGGTCGGGCGCGGGCTCTCCTAGGCCGGCGCGAAGAACGCGGTGGCCGCGGCGCCGAGCGCGGCGAGGTCGTCGACGTGGGCGAGCTCGCGGGCGGAGTGCATCGAGAGCAGGGGCACGCCCACGTCGACGGTGCGGATGCCGAGCCGCGTCGCGCTGAGCGGCCCGATCGTGGAGCCGCACGGGATCGCGTTGTTGGAGACGAACGGCTGCGTCGGCACGCCCGCCTGCTCGCATACCCGCGCCCAGAGTGCCGCACCCACGGCGTCGCTCGCGTAACGCTGGTTGGCGTTGAGCTTCAGGAGCGGGCCGCCGCCGAGCACGGGCCGATTGGCGGGATCATGGCGTTCGGGGTAGTTCGGGTGCACCGCATGGCCCGCATCCGAGGAGAGCAGCCATGAGTCCGCGAACGCTCGGCGGCGCTCGGTCGGGTCGGCCCCGAGGCCGGCCGACACGCGGGCGAGCACATCCTCGAGGAACGGGCCGCTTGCGCCCGACCGCGACTCCGATCCGAGTTCCTCGTGGTCGAACGCGGCGAGCACGCTGAGGTGCGGGGCGGCATCCGACCCGGCGGCGGATGCCTCGAGCAGCGCGACGAGGCCTGCATACACCGAGCTCAGGTTGTCCATGCGGCCCGCCGCGAAGAACACCTCGTCGAGCCCGAAGCGCGCCGGCGGCTGAGTGTCGGCGAGGAGCAGGTCCCAGCCGGCGATGTCGTCGACGGCGACGCCCGACTCGGCGAATCCCCGTGCCAGCAGCTCGGCGCCCGGCGCATCCGCCGCTGCACCCCAGATGGGCTGCGTGTGGAGTTGCTTGTCGAGCTTCAGTCCGTCGTTCACGCCGCGATCGAGATGGATCGCGAGTTGCGGGATGCGCAGCATCGGCCCGGAGCGCACGAGGTGCTCGACCCCGTCGCGGGTGACGACTCGCCCCGCGACCTCGAGTTCGCGGTCGAGCCAGGAGTTCAGCAACGGTCCGCCGTAGACCTCGACGCCCGCACGCAGGAGGCCTGCTCCCTCGGACGTCGGGTTCGGCTTCAGCTTGAACGACGGCGAGTCGGTGTGGGCGCCGACAATCCGGAACGGCGTCGTTGCGGTCGCCCCCTCTGGCTGCACCCAGGCGATGACGGCGCCATCGCGTACGACCACGCGCCGACCAGTTCCCGCCGGCCAGTCGTCGCGCTCGTCGAGCCGTTCGAAGCCGGCCTCCTCGAGCCGTCGCGCCACCTCTTCGGCCGCGTGGTACGACGATGGCGCGGCGCCGATGAACCGGGCGAAGTCGGAGACGTAGGCGTCGGTGTCGGTGCTGGCGTTGGTGTCGGTCTCGCTGTGGGGTGCGGGCATCCTCCCATCCAACACCCCGAGGCGGTCGAGGGCGAGTCTGCGCGCCGCTCGGCCGATCAGGCGAAGCGCACGACGGCCTGCAGGCGCGAGCGCACCTCCATGACCTCGGTGCCTCCGAGGTGCGCCGAGCCCGGCAATCCCTCGCGCACGGCGCTCGCGAGCCGAGACCGCTGCACGAGGGCGACGACGGCGCCACGGATGCTGCCGCCGACCTCGAGCGGCTCCTCGGCGTGGTCGTCGGGCACGACCACGATGAGCGCGGTCGGCTTCACGCGGGCCGCCCGGCCGATTGCCTTCGCGCGAGCCGCGAGGGCACGGATCGGCCGCTCGCCGTCGAGCGCCTCGCCGACGAGCTCGTTGCGGCGGAGCGTCACGGGGCCGCCCCAGTCCTCGGACTGGATCGCGAACAGGCCCGTCGGCCCGAGCACGAGGTGATCGAGTTTCGGGGGCTGCCCGGGGCCCGCGGCATCCGTCGCCACGTCATGCCAGACCGTGTAGGCGATGCCGAGGGTCGCGAGCGAGCGAGCGGTCGCCTCTTCGGCGAGGGCGTCAGCGAGCACGTGACGGATGTCGCGAGGCGCGCCGCGCACGAGCGCCGGGTCGTACGGATCCTCGAGCTGCACCCCCCGGCCCGCCCACTCGCGGATGAGCCCGAGGTATCGCTCGCGAGAGAGCCCTCCGGGGTGACCGTAGGAGCGCGAGAGCGGGCGCGAGTCGCGGCGGGCCTTCGGTGCGGCCGGCGCCCAGGCCTCACGGGTCGGCGCCGGTGCACCGCCGCGGGATCCCCGGTCGAACGCGGCTCGCGCCTCGGGCGTGCCGACGAGCTCCCATGCGCGCTGCACCGCGTCGAAGCGTGCGGTGTCGCCGCCGGTGTCGGGGTGCGCGCTGCGGAGCGCTCGCCGGTAGGCGAGGCGGAGTGCGGCGGCATCCGCGTCGGATGGCACGCCGAGCACCTCGTATGGTGAGGCGGAGAGCGGACTGTCGGGCATGGGCTCGCTTTCGAATGTGCGTCCACGAGAATACCCCGCTCAGCTCGGTGATCGCCGTGCCGTGCCGTTCACACGGATGCCGCGCCGCCACGTCATTCGGCCGGCAGCAGCAGGATCCCGTCGTCGATGAGCCCGCGCACGGCGGGCAGCAGCTCGGCCGCGAGCTCCGACTCGTCGACGTCGAGCAGTTGCGCGACCGCGTCGATGATCGCGCCGACGGGGAGCTCGCCGTCGCACGCGCCCACGAGCGCGGCGAGGCCGGTGTCGAGCCCGATCGTGCGTCCGAAGCCGCCGCCCTGGCGCAGCAGCATCGCGGTCGGATGCTCGTCGCCGGGCCAGAAATGGCGCTCCTCGGTGACGTCGCCGGCCACGGTGAGCCGCAGCGCGGCGACCTCCTCGTCGCCGAGCGCCGCCTGGCGGTCGTGCGCGTCGAGGCACGCGGCGAAGTGCACCCCGAGCGGAGCATCATCGTTCCCCAGCGCGCCGTGCCGGCGCTCGAGGCGCGCCAGCGGGGCGACGGAACGGGCGGCGGCCGGGCGTCGCAGCAGCACGTACCCGAACCCGATCTCGCGCACCCCGCGCGCGTCGAAGTCGTCGAGCCATGCCTCGTAGAGCCGGTCGAAGTCGGGGGTGCCCGGCCGCGTGCCGCCGTCGCGGATCCAGGTCTCGGCGTACTCGGTGATGCGTTGCCGCTCGCGTTCCACGATCCAGTGGTCGAGCCCGCCGGCCCACTCGCGCACACGCTCGAGTCCGTCATCCGTGGCCCGATACTCCCAGTTGCCGAGCAGCTGCGCAACACCGCCCGGCTCGAGGTGCGCGGCCGCGTCACGGACGACGGCTTCGACGAGCGCGTCACCCACCATTCCGCCGTCGCGGTACTCGTACTCGGGAACGCCGACGACTCGCGGCGTGATCACGAACGGCGGGTTCGACACGATCCGGTCGAACCGCTCACCCGCAACGGGCTCGAAGAGGCTGCCGTGGCGGAACTCGACGCCGTCGATGCCGTTGAGCTCGACGTTGAGACCGGCAAGACGGAGGGCCCGTTCCGAGATGTCGGTCGCCACGACGTGAGCGGAGAACCGCGTGGCGTGCATCGCCTGGATCCCGCACCCGGTGCCGAGGTCGAGCACTCGCGCCGCGGGAGTCGGCAGCATCAGGCCGCTGAGCGTCATCGACGCACCGCCAACGCCGAGCACGTGGTGCTCGCCGAGGGCATGGCCGAGCGCGAGCTCGCCCAGGTCGGAGAGGATCCACCACTCGACCGTGCCGACCGCATCGGTGAACGTGTACGGCCTGAGGTCGAGTGCAGCGCGAACGGATGCCGCGTCGAGCGCAGTCGCGGCATCGCCGACCGGGTCGGCAGCACCGGCGGGCGCGAGCAGCCCGAGCTCCGTGGCACCATCCACGCCGAGCGCCGGCAACGCGTGCTCGGCCTCGGAGCGCGGCACGTCGAATCCGAGCACGAACAGCTCGGCGAGCGTCGCGAGGTCGGCGGAGGCACCGTGCTCGGCCCGGCGCGCATCGAGCACGCGGCGTGCCGGCACTCGCTCGCCGCGATGCAGCGCCGCCGCGGCATCCGCTCCCCACAGCTCTTCGAGCGAGCCGACCGTGAACTTCGCGCGGGTGAGGTCGGAGCGGAGTCGCGGCAGCAGGTCGGTCGTGCGTGCTGCGCTCGGCCGGATGCCACGTTCGGTGCTCATCCGTCCATTCAAGCGCACGAGACATCGTCACCCAGCCGTCACCTGCCGTACACGTCGGACCGGCGCGTGTAACCCCTTCGTCATACGGTGCACGTAGCGTTGGTTACGATCGAGACAGCGAGGGGAGGTCGCGGATGGCTGAGGCATCGACACTCGAGCTGCTGCGACAGCATGCGCGAGACGAACTCTCAGCGCTCATCGAACTGCGCTGCCGTCTCGGCGAAGATCCCTGGGTGTTCCTGCCCGAGCTGCCGTCGGTCGACGAGCAGGTCGTCGCGACACTCCGCGAGGAGCGACTGCACTCCGAGCGATGGAGCCCGGCACGGGCACGCGCCTATCACCCTGCCGCGCGCGAGGGCGAGGCCGCCCGCTTCGAATACGACCTGCTGCGCGAGATCGCGCTCGAGCACCCCGAGTTGAGCTCGGCGGTCTGGTCGGTGCTCGACCGCGTACCCGCCTGGTAGCACTCTGAGGCCGGGCCGGCTCAGCTCAGTCCACGTCGCTTCAGGCCCCGACCACCGGCACGAGCTGCCGCCGTTGCACGCGCATCCACGTGATGAAGCCGAAGATCGTGAACGCCCCATAGAACAGGTAGAGCAGGGCCGAGGCGTAATAGCCGGCGCTCACGAGCAACGGCACCCCGACGATGTCGACGGCGACCCAGATGAGCCAGAACTCGGTCCACCCTTTCGCCATCCCCCACGTCGCGAGCAGTGAGCCCATGAAGATCCACGCGTCGGCCCAGACGGGCTCGAACGAGCCGAGGGCCTGGAACACCGGCGTGAGCACGAGGGTGCCGCCGATGAGTGCCGCACCGAGCAGGATCCGGGTGCGGCCGCTCGCCCAGCGCGGATCGACGGCGTTCGCGCTCACGTGGCGGTGCTGCGACCAGCGAATCCAGCCGAAGACCGACACGGCGATGAACATGAGCTGCCGGCCGGCCTGCCCCAGCAGGTTCACGGGATTCGGGGTGTCGAAGACGGCGCCGAGGAACACCGTGAAGAGCAGGGCGTTGCCCACGATCCCCACGGGCCACGCCCAGACCTTGCGGCGCAATCCGCCGAGCGCGCTCGCGAGGCCGAACAGGTTTCCGACGATCTCCCGCCACAGGATCATCTGGTCGCCGATCACGAGCTCCGCGTCGAAGAGCCACTCGATCGGGTTCATCGGGCCATGGTTTCGACTCGGCGTCGGGAGCGCCGCATCACGAGCACAGCCACGAGGCGCCAGCCGAGGAGGAACACGGCCAGGGTGATCGCGGCGACGAGCACGAACGCGAACTGCACGCCCTGCCCAGACGCGACCCGGAGGAGCAGCCCGGCGCCGAGGGTGACGGCCCAGATCACGGCTCCTGTCGGCCAGACGGCGAGCGGATGCCGCCACGCGAGGCTCACCAGCCAACCGGCGACGAGGCCCACCATGAACGGCCACGCCGTGCTGCCGATGCCCGCCATGTCCAGCGACTCATGATGGCTCGTGCGCCCGATCGTCACGAACACGTGCACGAGCACGAGGTCGAGGAGCGCCGCCATCACGATCGTTCCCATACGGGGGCGCCTTCGTTCACTCATGCTCCCATCGTAAGGACCACGAGGCGAGACACGCCGTCCGGCGACGCTCACGGTGTCGCCGCAAGCGATTCGAGCGCGTCAGGGTCATCCACCGGCATCGCGCACACGAAGGCGCGACAGCGATAGGCGGCCGGCGCGCCGCCGTGCGCGGTGCGGCCCTCGAACAGCTCGAAGCCGGCATCGGCGAAGGCGCGCGCCTGCGACTCGGTGACGATGGTCGAGACGGATGCCTCGTGCCGCCGCGTCGCCGCGATGACCGCCGCCTCTGGCTCGCCAGCCTCGTCCGACGGGTCGGGCACGACGGTGACGAGTTGCACGATCGGAACCGCGAGCCGGGCCATGAGGCCGAGCGCACCGCCGAAGGCGATGGGCCGCGAGAGCGCGATTCCGGCTACAGCCCGCATCGCCGCTTCAGCGGCTTCGCGGTAGTGATCGCCGGCACCGAGCAGGTAGAGCTTCCACGCGGCATCCGCGCACGCGGTGACTCCCGATGGCGTGACTCCTTCCGCCGGGTCGGCCGGCATCGTGAGGCCGCGCGCGGCGAGCACGGGGTCGGCGCCGCCTGGCGCGGCGAACGGAACGCTCCCGGGGTTCGGCGCACGATCGGCTGCCGCGATGGCATCATCGAGGAGCTCCCGGGCCTTGACGGCGAAGACGACCTCGCCCGTCGCCACCGAGAGCTCCAACAGTCCGTTGACGAGCATCCCGGTGTCTTCGAGGGTCGCCGTCGCGGCCGAGGCGACGCCGCCGAGCGACGCTCGCACGAGACGACCCTCGACCGGCAGGTGATGCTCGAGGAGGAAGTCCGCCGCGCGCCGTGCCGCGTCGAGGGCAACGGCGTCGTCGAACGCGAACGCGGTCCGCGCGAGAGATTCGATCGCGAGGCCGTTCCAGCCCGTGAGCACCTTCTCGTCGAGCGCCGGCGGATCGAGTCCGGCGCGCCCCGCGGCGTCCCGCTGGTAGTACCCGCCCTCGCTCCGCACGCCGTCGATGGTGCTCTCCGAGTCCTGCGCGCTCGCGAATGCGCCGCCGGGGAGCTGCATGCGCTCAGTCAGGAAGGCGACAAGCCCTCGCGCGAGCGAGGCAGCCCACTGCGCCTCGGGATCCCGCTGCGCGATCCGTGCGGCGACGCCGAGCAACTGGGCATTGTCGGTGAGCATCCGCTCGTAGTGAGGATCGCTCCAGTCCGCTCGGGTCGCGTAGCGGAAGAACCCGCCTTCGACGGCGTCGCGCAACGGCGACGCTCCCATGAGCTTGAGCGTGCGTGCGGCGAGCTCGCGCGCTCGAGGCCCGGCGTCGACGAGGAAACCGAGAACCGGCGCGACCGGGAACTTCGGCGCGGTGCCGAATCCACCATGGACCCGGTCCTCATCGGCCGCCAGGAACTCGACCGCATCCTGGAGTTGATCGGTCGAGGGGAGCTCGCCTTCAGTCTCGGCCCCGGATGCCTCGGCCAGCGCATCGGCGACGGCGACGGCCGTCTCGTCGAGCTGCTCGCGGCGCTCGCGCCAGGCTTCGTCGACGGCGGCGAGCACCTGGGAGAACGACGGGATGCCGCGCATCGCCTGCGGCGGAAAGTACGTGCCGGCGTAGAACGTGCGCCCCTCTGGCGTGGCGAAGACGGTGAGCGGCCATCCGAGCTCCCGAGTGAACGCGGAAGCGGCGGCGAGGTAGCTCGAGTCCACCTCGGGATGCTCCTCGCGGTCGACCTTGATCGCGACGAACCGCTCGTTCAGCATTCGGGCGACGACGTCGTCGCTGAAGCTCTCGCGCGCCATGACATGGCACCAATGGCACGTCGCGTAGCCGATGGACACGAGCACGGGAACGTCGCGTTCGCGGGCGGCAGCGAATGCGGCCTCACCCCACGGATACCAGTCCACAGGATTCGAGGCGTGGGCCCGCAGGTACGGACTCATGGCATCGGCGAGACGGTTCCCCATCTGTTCAGCGTACGTGGGGTATGCGGCAGCAGGGGGAAGAACCCTTAAACCAAAGAGGGCCGCCCAACCTTGGGCGGCCCTCTTCGAAATAATGTCCGGCGGTGTCCTACTCTCCCACAGGGTCGCCCCTGCAGTACCATCGGCGCTGCGAGTCTTAGCTTCCGGGTTCGGAATGTGTCCGGGCGTTTCCCTCGCGCTATGGCCGCCGAAACTCTAGCCACACCCACTGCCAACGTGGTGGTGGGGTGTGTGGTCTCGGTGACCCGCCCGACAACCGGGAAACGACCGGGGTCGTTGTCAGGTTGTGGGCAGGGTGGTGCTGTGTTGAGTTATGTTGTGGTCTGTTTCCGTCTGAAGGGAACCACAGAGTGGACGCGAGCAATCTT